>NZ_JBEBRB010000059.1:0-16142 GCF_040395035.1 Parapedobacter lycopersici
AAGCGGGGATGAAACGTAGTGGCAACATCTACGACCATGTGATCCCATGCAATACCAAATCCAGCATATTGTTGCAAAGGGTACAACGAGAACCCGCCCCTGAGCCATAATGCCGCCGTCAGCGCATACTCCAGGCCTGCACGGCCATCCAGGGTTCGCGCCAGGTCATACACAGCGTCCGAAGTGAGTATCACTTTACCGAGCTGATAACCCACCCCGATACGCAGTGCCGATGGAACGGTACCATTTACCTGGTCGAAACCCCGGTTACCAACGTTCTGATAGTGTACCCCCACGACCAAGCCCTTGCGTATATGGTATTGCAGACCCGCATCAGCCGAAAAGGATCGGTCAACGCGATACGCGGGAATACGTAACTGATGAAAATTAACGGACAGCGCCAGCGCGAATTTCGGACCAAGCGGCTTGGCATAAACAACCCCTCCATTCAGCGCTTCGTAGGCATCCGGTAAGCCATACCGGTGGATCCTAATCCCCAGGTTACCCAACCGGGTGGGGATGCCCAAAAGCGCCGTTTGACCGGTAATTTCCGTAGAAAGAAAATGCTGTCGGTATGCGACATGCACAACGACCTGATCCAACCGGGTCAGTCCGGCCGGATTTGCCGTAAGGCTGTATATCTCCTGAAGGGCAGTGCCCGTGCCTCCCATTGCTTGATGACGTGTTCCGGTGTAGGTTTGGGTATAGGCTTTGGTGGAGATCAGCAGGAGTATGAGCCACCTTCCAATCATGAAGGTGAAGGTACTAAGAAAAAATTATTTTTTCATAAAAAGATTCGGCAGCTACACTACATGATAGCCACAGCGAAAGCCAAACGCTTGTAGGTGCAGCGCGTAACTTGTGCTTATGCAGCAATTTTTCGGAAATTTTTATTTCGCAAATTTCCTGGTGCCTGCCACGCATAGAATGACCCCAAGCGTTACGGCAATCATACCTATGCTTACTTTTTCATGAAGCAATAAAGCGGCTAATGCCAAACCAAAAAAAGGTTGCAGTAACTGTAATTGTCCAACGGTTGCAATGCCCCCCTGTGCCAACCCCCGGTACCAAAAAATGAAACCGATGAACATACTGAACAGCGATACATAAGCCAGACCGGCCCAGGCCTCCGCACTAATGTTTCCAAACGACACAGGCATATAGCAGCACATAAGCGGCAGCATTACGGGCAAAGAAAGCACCAGCGCCCAGGAAATAACCTGCCAACCGCCCAGTGCGCGGGTGAGCTTTGCTCCCTCTGCATAGCCCAGTCCGCAAAGCACAATAGCGCCAAGCATGAGCAGATCACCCTTCGGTGAAGCCGTAAGCCCCTGTGATACGGCATAGCCCATCACCAACAGGCTGCCAATGACTGAAAAAATCCAAAATGCGGGTTTCGGGCGTTCACCGCCACGGATGATACCGAATACAGCCGTTGCCATGGGCAGTATGCCCAGAAAGACAATCGAATGGGCTGATGTAATGTATTGCAGCGCCAGAGCGCTTAATAACGGAAAACCGACCACCACACCAAGGGCTACAATAACCAATGGAAAAATCTGTTTTCGTTCAGGGCGTTTTTGCTTAAATACCAACAGGGCGATAAGCGCAAGTATTCCGGCGATGGAAGCCCTGGCAACGGTTAGAAACACAGGATTAAATTCCAATACAGCCACCCTGGTGGCAGGCAATGAACCGCTGAACAATACCACGCCGACAAAGCCATTTAACCACCCTTGTGAGGTTTTTTCTTTTATTTTTATCGTATTCAACGCTGACATTGCATCTATTTTGATGCAAAAGTCAGCAAAGGAAACATATAAAAACAGTCACAATTTTTACTATTTCAACGTATACAGTTTATTTCGCATAATAATGTGTCATGCGGGTAGACCATTAGCTGCGCGGCAAGGCGGCCACCACACCATGGTAAAAGCCTACAGACTCTGCCAATCCGGGCAGGGGATCTTTCATGTCCTTTTCAAACTCGAGGCTGCACTGTCCTGTATACTTTATTTTGCGGAGCATGGACACAAACGCGGGGATATCAATGACTCCGCGGCCCAGTTCGCAGGTTTTACCGTCCCGTGTCGCCGCCGTTACGTTCTTAAAATGAATATCAAAAATCCGGCTGTGATAACGTTCCAGATCGGCAACCGGATCCTGCCCATCGCGGGTGTCGTGTCCCATGTCAAAACACAGGCCCATCCGGCCATCCAGGTTATGGATGAGGTCATAAACGCTTTTTGCATTTGGGTACAGCTTGTCTTCCGGACCGTGGTTATGTATGGCGTAGCGGATATCATACGCCTTTGTTTTCTCCGAAATATATTCCAGGTCCTCTTTATTCGGCACACCGATAATCAGCTTCACACCTACCCGCCTGGCGTATTCGAAACCGGCATCAATTTCAGCACGCGACTTGGTCATGTAAATCGGTCCCACTGCATAGCCCGTCACCCCAAACGCTTTCAGTTTCTGATGAAAAGCAGTAACGGCTTCCGCTGTACTGTCCAGCGGCAGGTGAAAATCTTTAATACTCAGGTAATGCACGTCCATCCGCTTCATCATGGCCAGTGAAGCATCCAGATCGAAATGCAAAAAACTGTACCCTGCAATTCCCAGGTTGAAACTTTCGCTTGGGCGGGCTTCCGGATACATGTCGACCGGTTCGGTCCATCCGGACGATAGCCCCGGAAGGGCAGCCGCTGAGATACCCAGCACACTTTTTTGTATGAATTGTCTTCTTGTATTCATAAGGAAGTATTTATAATGGCGTATACGAGGATTTAAAGATAAAGGAAAACCCCGGAATACCGATAACTTATTGTTTTTCCTACGCCGGATGTGCCGACGGATAGCCACGGCTCATCCCGGAACCGTTATTCTTTCCCAAAAAGGCGATACAGTTCTTCCTGTGTGAAAGGTGCTGTCCGGTTATGAAACCTCGACCGCATCGTGCGGAGTTCTTCCGGTAGTACAGTAACCGAGGCCCGGTTTCCCCATGCCACGCGTATATAAGACAGCAGTTCGGCCAGTGCCTCATCCTCCATCGTCGGATGATGGGCAATCCCAGGCATTTCGCCGCTTACTTCAGGCGCCACGTAGGTATGGCCGGCAACGTCAACCGGTCCGGTAAGTCCGTACAATACCAATGCCATTAACCGGTCCTTATTACCCGTTACCCAGGCAGAGCCTGCCAATGGTGGTGCAATGGCCGGGACTCCCTGGCCATCCGCGCCATGACAGGGCTGGCAGGTTGCTTGAAATAAGGCGCTGCCTGTCGGAAAACGTTCTGCCAAGCTGGCCTGCTGGGCTTGTGTGGCCCGTTTGCCCCGCTCCTCCATCACCACCGCGAGATGCCGGTAAAGCACCGTAGCTGTATCGCGCATCGTCCGCATAACGAATGGTTCGCGTCCGGCCATGCCACTGATCAGGGCATCGGACACCGCAGGGTTCATTTCAAAGGCGGCTGCCCATTGCATTATTTTTTCCATGCTTCCGTCCGGAAGGTTGGGTATCAGCGCGGCGGCGGCAAGTGCGGCATGCGGGGCAAGCAGGGTATCCCTACGACTCAGTGTTTGATCGAGTATAGCAACCAGACGCGCCGGGGCAACCGTTGATGCCAGCGATGGCATCGCGGCCAGTGCCTGTGCCCGTACCTGCCACAGGGGGTGTTCCAGTAGTACCTGTACGTCATCCAATGTTAACCTGTTTAACCCTTCGAGTGTCCACAATGCGTGAACCCTGTGGATCGGCGTGTATCGATCGCTGCGCAATACGGTACGCAATGCGGAAGCCGCGTCAACGGCCTGCCGGTCGACCAGCAGCTGCTGGGCTTTATCCCGTATCCATCCGTTTTCATTGCCCAGTGCAGAAACCAGTCCCGCCGTATGCTGCGGCATTTTCGCCGGCTGTGGGTCGGCCGTTTTCGGAAATACCCGGTAAATACGTCCCATACCCAGCGGCAATTCCAGGCCCCGGGCGGCAATCTCCTTTTTCAGATACGGTGTAAGGTAGGTGCTGTGCTGAATAATCCCGCGGTACATATCCAAAATGTAAATCGATCCGTCAGGGCCATTATACAGGTTGACCGGCCGGAAGCGCTCGTCGCGACTGGCCAAAAACTCCTTATCCGCATAAGCCTGCTTTCCTGTTGTCCGGTAGCCTGCTGTATCCAGGATATTCCACTTGATCAGATTAGCGGCCGGTTCGGCCACAAACACATTCAGCCCGGTCATCAGTCCGCCGCGGTAGAACAGCGGACCGCAGGCCGCGGTGAAATTTGTCAGGTGCCCCGCGCTGTCCAATATACCGTCCATGTAGCCCCGGTTTACCCCCGGGGTCGGGTGTATGGGATAGACCCGTTTATCGCCGACAATGGCTTCACCATACCCCGCCACCCGGCGCTGGTCCGGATTGCCGGTGCCCTGTCCCGGCGGAAAATAGTCGCCTGAAACATTGCTCGAGTTATCGTTGTAATATAACCTTCCCCAATCGTCCTGACTGATGCCCCACTGCCCGCGAAAATGTGTTTTGTCCTTCCGCCAGGTACCATCCGGAAGCCGGCGGTACCGCCAGTCGGATTTGGCGCTGTATATCCAGTTATCCAGCGCACGGAACAGTCCATTCGGCTGGTGTTCCACGTTCCCGCCCTCGGCATAAGCCGAGTCTACCAGTGTCCTGGCCACCGGACGGTCATTTTCAATTTCATAGAACCACAGGTTCGGCGGTTCGGCCACCAGCAGCCCGCCGCCGATCAGGCAGAGTGCACGGGGCATAACCAGCGAATCGAGGAAAACAGTCCGCTTGTCGGTCTGCCCGTCTCCGTCTGTATCGGTAAGCTGCACAATGCGCCCCACCGGCAGATCTTCACCGGTACCCAGCGTATCCGGCATGAAACCATCCATTTCCGTCACCCACATTCGCCCGTATTCATCAAATATCATGGCGACCGGTGCCATGACCAGCGGTTCCGCGGCAACAAGTTCGATGTCAAAATCCGGATCAAGCACCATCGCATTACGTGCGGCCTCCGGGTCAAGCGCATCGCCGGCTGCATGCCTGCTGCACCCGACGAAAAAAAAGGAAAGGCCCAGCAGGAGGAACAACCCGGTATAGCCGCGCACCGGCATCATAAATGCCCGCGGGTAACCTGCTATCATGCTGTAGTTCGTTTTCACACCGGAATATTTTGGGAAGCCAGGAAAAATCAGGGAATATGAATGCTATACAGTGAGGAACGCGCCGTAATAAATAACGTCTTATTATCCTTCCCGCCGAAAATCAGTGTAGCCGGCCGTTCGGGCACATCAATCGTCCGTATCCGTTCGCCGGCCGGATTATACACGTGGATCTGCCCGTCAGCCACATACACATTACCCGCGTCGTCTGTCACCGTACTGAATTCTCCCCGGTTAATCACATAGGAAACATCGTTAAAGGTTCCATCTGCCCCAACAGCTACCCGGGCCACTTTTTTATAATACTCATCCGTGGAGTAATAGTTTTTTCCGGGAAATGCTTCCACTACACCCGTTGCCCGTGCCAGGTCATAAAACTCAGGAATATAGGTTACACCATCCGGCGCGGCAAACGCATATTCGGGCGTAAAGACAGATACTTCTTCAAAGTTCATCCGCCAACGGTTTGCCGGCAGCAATAATTTGTGTATATTTTTCATGGCCCCGTACCGGACTTTCGGCAACAGCCGGATGCTTTCGTCCGGGTTGTCCGGGTCAACGGAATATACCCAGCTTGCGAATCCGGAATTCCCCCAGCCGCTGAACGATGTGCCAGCAGCGTCCGGCAGCGCCGGTACGGTTTCCTGCTCGCCATTTACCAGGTACCCGGGCTGGGGATCATACCGAAAGACAACAAGCAGGTTGTCTTTGGTGTCCACGCCCAGTGAAAGCGGTTTCCACGGAAAATCAGCCACCAGCGACACAGATTCGGTAGCTACCGACCATTTATAAATCCGACGGAGCCGGTGATCGCTGAAATAAATATTCCCCCTGCTGTCCCGGGTGATGCCCTCAGCAAATTCAAATCCCGTGGCTACCTGCCGGATACCTTCCGGTGCAGGACCGGTGGGCGGTTGACACCTGTTGCCTTTGATATGCAACATGGAAAATTCCCAGGGACGCACATCCATACCCGTATTTACATCGTATATCGGCACGTTGGTTGTATACTTAATCTGGGAGTAATTATGCACGTTATAAAATGTCAGGTTCTCGCAATTCCAGGTCCGCGCCGAATACGGTGCCGGTTTCACCATCCGGATAACCCGGAAAAAATAAAGGTGGGCAAACATCAGGTCGCGGCAATTGACCAGTTCCAGGGGAAGCACGTCATGCCCTTCCCGGCTCTCTTCCTCAAATTGGAAAGCATACATTTTCCAGTTCGCAACGTTATTGAAGCGGGCTTCGTTGCGCACGTGGTGCTCCAGCGACATGGCATAGATCTTACCCGGAGTTTCCGTGTTGCTTACGTATAAACCGCTGGCATTATAGGTGGATGCCGTCCAGATATCCTTAAATATCCCGCCGCCGCCATTAGTCACCCAAAAGCTCCAGTATTGATTATCCCACGCCGCGTCCATGCCAGGTAATACTACCGGTTGTCCGGGTGTGCTGATTCTTGCACCCGCGTTGGCATATGCCTGCTGGGGTGCGTTGCCCTTGGGCATGGTGCCGTGGCCACCGACGAATTTAACATCGTTTACGTATGAATCCGCACCGGCCGTCCATTTCAGGCCTACCGCCCGATAATTATATGCTCCGGTATTCAGGCCGATCCCATTGAGCATATTCTGGCCGCCGGACGCCGATTCCAGCAGCGCCACCGGCCCGCCAAAACCACTGAATGCCAGCGTGCTTTCCTTCAGCATCAGCTGCGTTGCAAATGGGTGCAGGCCGATTAACTTCGTTGAGCCGTCCATTTTCAGCGGCTCACTAATGACATACCACCCCTGGGGCACGTAAATGGTCCGGTGCGTGGCCAATGCTTTCCTGAACACCTCGGTATCGTCGGTCACACCATCGCCGACCGCGCCAAGTGCCTTGATATTAACCCATTCGGACATCGGGGGCAGGTCCGGGATTTCCTTGACAGGCCGCTCCGGGAACCGGCTCAGCGCTTCCGTTTCAAAAATGGTCTGATACTGTGCATCGGTACCCAGGTCGGCTATGTGCAACCCGTAAACGAACCGATTTACCCGGTACATATTGTCCGAACGTGTAATCGTGCTGTCGGTGCCTTTTATCGTGGCAAACACCGGTACATTGCGACAGGCAACCTGAAGGGCACTGATCTGATTTTTCGCATTGTATTCATTAAAGACCAATGCCGATCTGCTGATATTTTCAAACCGGCAGTTTTCGAGAAAAATCTTGTCGGGAAATGCATGGGTGGCCTCAATGACTACCGGTGTGTTTTTGGCTTCCATGTTGACGATGGTAAGTCCCACATCACCGATTGCCATGGTTGCAATGGCTGCTTTCCGCTGCCCTTCAAAATACGTATCTACCATCATCATTGGCCATCCCGGTGACGTCTTGGTGGTATAAATTCCATAATCACCACCGTAGAAACGTACATTTTCCATTTCATTTCCCACGTCATACAACCCGGCCTTTCCCGTACCGGCATGGATATCTACATGGCTGATAAAACTGTGCTGCGCGAAGTGCGTGCGCAGGGCTACCGCTGACGGATTGCCATCCGCGATGCGTAGGTTCACATTGGAAAGGGCACTGTAAAAAGTTCCCGCCCCGGCATCCCGGATCTCCTCATCATCCCCCTCGTACCGGTCGACAAACCAGAACAGGTAATTTGCCGCTCCCTTATCACCTGCGCGGGGTTGCTGAAAACCCGGGGAATTGGCGGCCAGGATGAATTCCGGACGGGTGCTACCGTATCCGATAAGCCGGATGGCTTTGGGAATATAGATCGTTTTCGTGAGCTTGTAAGTTCCTTCCGGTATAAAGAGAATGCCGAAATTCCGCGTATTTTTCAAATCGATGATGGCCTTTTGCAGAATATCGGAAACATCCATGCTGCCGTCGTTACGGACTCCGAATTGCTCCCCGGTAAAAAAAACAGCTTCGTCGTCATCCGGCTTTTCGGTGTATACCGAAACAGACTGCGCCTGTAATGTATACGATAACCATAAGAAGAAGGAGATTGCCCAAATTGTTTTAAGGTTCATCATTGCTGCTTTGTCGTGAATATGTTAATTGGTTAGTTGCGAATCGGCAGAACGTTCCGGTTAACGGCGTTCCAGCACCGGTCGCAACGGATCAAATATAACGCATCGCAAAGACTTTGCACGATGTTAGGCGGATTTCATCGCCATATCACGAATAAATTACTTAGCCGTCATCCCATATACATCATCGTCCCCTGATCTATTTTATGACCGGACTGCTTCGGGGTGAGTCCACCATAAATCCACGGTGAGTCCACGTTGAGTCCACCCTTTTTACGGTTAGCCGTAGACTTACCGCGGTGTCACCCTGCTGTCACCGTAGGTTCATCCGGATGTCTTCCGGTAGCAGGGGTTAACCTCCTCCTACCAACCGGAGAACGTGCTTATTTAATAAAAGTATCCATCATTTTCCGGTTCAAAAAAACAGCAATCGTATAACTTTAGGTGTTACGAATCCAGGTCAACAATATACGTGGAAGCACAACGGACGCCGCCAATTCGCGCACAAGTCTAAGCATATTTACTTCAACTTTATCTTATATAATAGGCTTATTACAATCCGCAGGTCTACTATTGGACCACCCAAGGCACGGTTATATGGATACTTGTGTGCTCAGCGCCGGTCAGTGCAAGCGGTCATTGTATCGGAGCAAAAAGGCTCCGGGTATAACAGGACAGCCGGATCAGCTGCTCACTGCTGATCGTCGACCGGCACAAAAAGCATGGCATTGGCTGCAACCACGCCTTCAGCACCCGCTGTACTGATTTCCACAAAAGCAGGCGCTTCGCCCCCGGTAACGGAATAACGGCCGAGCGGCACCCACGTACTGGAGGTTTGTCCTTTTATTTCAACGCCCGACAGGTCCAGCTGCTTTTTGACCGTGGTCTTTCCATTATAAACGGTGTAATCGAACTGGGGGGCGCTTTCCGCCGTCCGCGGAAAATAGGTATAGATATCGTAATTCCCCGCAGGCAACAATGCAGCGACAAACTTAGCGGTACTCACACCTGTTTTACTGTTCGCCTCCAGGTAGGAATGGCCGTATCCTCCGCTACTCCCCTTTTCCCACGTGCCGGTAAGCTGTACCGCGTGGCTATCCGTGGTACTGATCAGTACGTCTGGCTGCCGATGGTCAGCCTTTGGGTTTTCCTCCAGTATTTCCTGAAGTTCGGAAACCGCGACCTCCTGTACGTCAATATCCTGATCGATGGCCAGGCAAGCGGCAATCGCGGCAGACTGCCCCAGCACCATAAATACGGGCTCCATCCGGATGGAACCGAAAGCGATGTGACTGGCTGAAAGACAAACAGGGACCAATAGGTTGGTCACTTCATTTCGCTTCGGTACAATGGCCCGGTAAGAAATCGGAAACGGCGGGAAGCCCCCGACCTCGACATTGCCTTCGTTTTTTACCATTCCGTTTACCACCAATCGGTCGCAATTATGCGAGTCCATCGTGTAGGCGGCATAGCCCACGGCATCCGTCACCACTTCGCGGCCCTGGCAATGGTGCTGGGTCATCACCAGCTCACCGACCATGCGTCGGGCCTCGCGGATGTACAGTTGGGGACTCCAGTGATTATGGTTGACATATTCATCCTTTGGATAACCCCATTGCCGCATTTCATCACGGATAACCTGGGGTACCGAAGGATCGTTCCCTACGAAATAAAGCAGTCCTTTCGTGTAATCCTCATGCGCTTTGATGATCTCCTGCCGACGCGCATAGTCTGCCTCCGGGTACTCCCAGTTCATGCCGATCATATCCGTGGAGAACCCGTTTCGGTTGTTGATATCGGTTTTGCCGTTGGGCATATGGCTCCAGATGAACACATCACGTAGTGCCTTCCAGGGTTGTTTCTCCTTCTGTCGCCTAAGCAATTCATAACGTTCCGGATCGTAATGATCCGGTTTGGCTATAGCGATCCTGTTTTCCGGCACGTTGGTAAGAGTTATCCGGTAATTATAGGCCTGTATTTTTTTATCGCCTGTGCCCTTCGGCAACAACTCGCTTTCCTGTATTCCCCACAGCAATCCGCTGGCCGGATCGCCCCGTACCACATACGGGTCAATGGAATCGGGAAGCTGATGGCCTTCCAGGAGCTGCACGCCGTTCAGCGTTTCCCCATATACCTTATTGTCTTCCCGGCCGACGTGATACGATACACCTGCTTTCGCCATCAGGTCCCCTTCGTAAGAACAGTCCATAAATATGCGCGCGCGGATGGTCATCGAAGGTTCGCCGAGTTTTTCTGTCGACTGCAGCTGAATTTCCCGTATCACCGTCCCGGCCTTCGACACATTCAGCAGGACCTGACCGTAGTAGACATCGGCATCACATTGTTCCATGTACTGGTTAAAAATGGCCGCTGCCACCTTAGGCTCGAATATCCACTGCTCAAATGTCCCATAGTGTTTTCCGATCTTCCGGTAAAAATCCAGCGCCAGGCCGCGTACCACATATTTATTGCCGATGTCGGTCTGTCCCAGACCACCGGAACTCATTCCGCCAAGCAGCTGACCCGGTTCGATGAGCACCACTGATTTCCCGGCTTTCGCCGCAGTATAAGCGGCGGCCACCCCTGCCGACGTTCCACCGTAGATACAAATGTCGTACGTTTGTTCTTTTTCATCTGCCAGGCAGGGTACCTGAATCAGGATTATTAAAAGCGCGTATAGTCCGATTTTTTTCATCATATGCTGGTTAAAACAGGTGTTATTCCGGTACGGCTTCGAATCCGGTAAACGTGAGCCCATACGTGCGGGCCGCTTCGGGATTGTATACCCGTTTACGCGTTTTCACAAGATCAACCTTCAGATCCGCTGCAGATCCGCTTTTCAGGTAGGTGGCGGCCTGCGCACCGCTTTGGTATCCCCATTGGTAAATGTCGGCGCCATATGCGGCAACGGCACCCCGGGCCACCAGCCCCGCTTCGCTGGTGAACACCGGCACCCCCTTATCGCTGCAGTTTTTGAGGATTACCTCAAATGCCGCGAATACGGTATTATCCGGGTTGGCAAAAAAAGCGTCGATGTTATTGGACAGCAACGAACGGATTACCAGCTGGGCCTCAGCCGAGGAATTAAGGGGTAACGCCACCAGCCGGACACCCAGTTGACCGGCCAGTTTGTCGAGGCGTTCATAGGCATCCACGGACTGTGGTTCGGATTGATTATAGATCATTCCGACCGTCAGCTGATTGCCCGCCGGCTTGATGGTTTCCGTAATAACAGCGAAAGAGGTATCAATGTAATTCAGGTTCTCGCCCGTACCGAACAGGTTAGCGGGCGGCAAGCCATCCGCCCCCTGCAATCCCAAAATATCGGGCATGGCAGTTACCGTCTGAAACACGGGAATATCCGTAATCCGCTGTATGGCGGCTACGGTTGCCAACGTGGTACTGGTGCCTATCAGGTCCAATGCCTGACTGTTAAAATAACTGATGATCTGGTTTAAGGTAGACGCATCGCCCTGGGCATTGCGGTGAATCAGCTCCAATGTGCCGGCATCCTCGCTGTAGCCGCTATCGCGCAATGCGGCAACGAAACCCTGGTAAGCCTGGGAAATGGTGGCATCTTCAAATGCCTCAACAAAACCCACCGTTGGTGTTTCCGGTCTTTTTCCGGATTGGCAGGTGAAAAATAACAGGCTTACAAATAAGGTAATCAGGGAGTAGTACATTTTCATCATATAACAAAACTACACGTTTCTATCGAACAAGCCAACGCCGGCGTAGAAAAGCCTGCATCAATTACAAATCTCACAACGATACCTGCCCGGCGTTATAAAAAACGCAAGCAGCGTCAATTATTTTTTTCTTTTTTCTTGATAATTAAAAAATGTTGGCGTACATTTGGCACATCAAAAGAGAAGATGATACCACGTAATAATGCATATTGGTTTTTTGGTTTCTTTTACTTTAGCAGTAAGAGCCGGGATTGATATGCATTGATAGCGTTAAAGATATAAATGTAGAAAGTCCCGGCGAGAAAGGCCGGGACTTTTTTTATTGCCTATTTGATTGATATATGAGTTTAAAAGTAGCCATACAAGGTATAAAGGGATGCTTCCATGAAGAAGCCGCTTACAAATATTTCGGAGAGGATATCGAGACGGTGGAGTGTGAGTCATTCAAAAAGACTTGCGAGCTGCTGAAGCAGGGCAAGGTAGACAACGTGGTAATGGCCATCGAGAATTCGATTGCCGGCGGCTTGCTGCCCAACCACAGCCTGCTTCGTGATTACCGTTTCCCCATCATCGGCGAAGTATACCTGCACATCAAACTGCACCTGATGGCATTACCGGGTGTGGCGATCCAGGACATCCGGTTTGTCGAGTCGCACCCCATTGCGTTGCAGCAGTGCAGCGATTACCTGGAGGAAAACCCGCAGTTCAAAGTAACCGAGGGAGAGGATACCGCGGGCAGCGCCAAAAAAGTGAGTGAGCTTCAGCTAAAGGACACGGCTGCTGTTGCCAACCAGCTTTCGGCGAAGTTATATGGGCTGGACATCCTGGAACGGCGGATCGAGACCAACAAAAAAAATTACACCCGGTTTCTTATCCTTGCCAACAAGGCGGACGAAAAGGTGAATGTCAATAAAGCGACCTTATCGTTTCAGACCGGCAACGGTGTCGGTGCACTTTCCAAGGTTTTACTCTGCTTCGCGGAGCAGCACATTAACCTCACCCGGATACAGTCTATGCCGGTATTGGGTAAACGCAACGAGTATGACTTTTATGTGGATGTAGAGTGGACCAATCAGTCGGATTATGAGGCCGCCATCCGGCGTATCCTGAAACATACGAATAATTTCAGCATCATGGGCGAATACATGAAGAACGACAAGGTGTAATGCTGAGATAAAAGCAACGTAATTGAAAACGAAAATTAAAAAGAACCGAAAATAAAAAACAATGAAACAGACATTAGACATCGTACCCTTAAAATCATGGTTTGATACCGGGGACGCTCCATTGATCATCGCTGGTCCATGCAGCGCGGAAACAGAAGAGCAAGTGCTTGCTACCGCACATCTTTTGGCTAATACTGGCAAAATCAATGTACTGCGTGCAGGTATCTGGAAACCCCGTACCCGTCCAGGTGAGTTCGAAGGCATCGGCAGCATCGGACTGCAGTGGCTGCGGAAAGCCAAAGAAGAAACCGGTCTGCCCATTACCACTGAAGTGGCTACCGCCAAGCATGTGGAAGAAGCGCTGGCCGCCGGCGTGGATATTCTCTGGGTGGGCGCACGCTCTACCGCCAACCCGTTTACGGTACAGGAAATTGCCGACGCACTGCAGGGTGTTGATGTACCGGTGCTGGTTAAAAACCCGGTCAATCCCGACCTTTCGCTTTGGCTCGGTGCATTGGAGCGCATAAATCGCGCGGGCATAAAAAAACTGGCAGCTATTCACCGGGGATTCTCTTCCTACGAAAAAACGGCTTTCCGGAACGAGCCCATGTGGGATCTCGCCATCCAGCTGAAAACCCTGGTACCTGAACTTCCGGTAATCAACGACCCGAGTCACATTTGCGGAAACCGGGAATTGATCCCTTATATTGCGCAAAAGGCTTTTGATATGGATATGCAGGGACTTATCGTGGAGTCGCATATTGACCCGTCGGTAGCATGGACCGACGCCAAACAACAAGTGACCCCTCAGGCCCTGTCCGACATGCTCGGCAATCTTGTATTCCGGCAGTCCAAATCGGACGACCCGGTATTTGAAGATAAACTGGCGGAGCTCCGGAAAGATATTGATAAACTGGATGATCAAATCATCAAGATCCTGAGTGACCGGATGAAAATCGTGGAAAAAATCGGCGAATATAAACGCGATAACAACGTGACGATTCTCCAGGTAAACCGTTGGGACGAGATCATCCATAAGCGCAGCAACGTGGCCCAGGCGCTGAAACTGGATAAAGATTTTGTAGTGAAAATGCTTGAACTGATCCATAATGAGTCGATCCGGAAGCAGAACGAGATCATGAACGAAAAACCGATTGCCGAAGCGTAATGGATAAAGAAGCCATCAACGTCGCACATCCTACGAAAACGCTGACCGGCACAGTAGCGCTAACGGGTTCAAAAAGTGAAAGCAACCGCGCACTGATTATTCAGGCACTGAGCGGGGGAAGCGTCGAGATCAACAACTTGTCGTCCGCGGCCGACACGGTGACACTGCAGCAGGCATTGGCTGCCGCTGCGGTGGCCGGAAAAAAGAGCGGCAACGACGAAACCGAGATTGATGTGGGTCCCGCCGGAACGGCCATGCGGTTCCTGACGGCCTACCTGACCAGGGTCAACGGCAATTTTTTACTGACAGGCAGCGCCCGGATGAAACAGCGGCCCATAGGCATCCTGGTGGATGCCCTGAACACGCTGGGTGCAACGATCCGGTATGCCGGCGAAACGGGTTTTCCGCCGCTGTCCATCACCGGTGGGTCAGCCCAGCAAACGGCGGAAGTTGCCGTACAGGGTGATGTGAGCAGCCAATACCTATCGGCACTGTTGCTGATTGCTTCCGCAATGCCGAACGGATTGAAGCTCCGGATTGCAGGCGAGCTTACCTCACGCCCCTACCTGACGATGACATTGCAGATGCTGGCCGAAGTGGGTATTCAGCACCATTGGGAAGATAATGTGATCTCCATTGCTCCGCAGCAGGCCAAAAGCGCAACGTTGACCATTGAACCCGACTGGAGTGCGGCTTCTTACTGGTATGCGATGGTAGCACTGGCCGGCGAAGGCAACCTGTTTCTGCCCAACCTGAAAAGCAATAGCCTTCAGGGCGACAGTGCAATCGTCGAAATTATGTCGCATTTTGGTGTAGCCTCGTCCTTTGAGAACGGCGGTTTACGCATCCAAAAAACAAGCAGTCATTCGAGTAAGTCGTTATTTGATTTCAAGGAATGCCCCGATCTTGCCCAGACCGTGATCGTCTGTGCTGCCGCACTGCAACACGACCTTTCTTTTACCGGATTGCATACACTCCGGATCAAGGAAACCGACCGTATTGCCGCATTGCAGCGGGAACTGGGGAAATTCGGAGTGGAGCTTATTGAAGAGGGCACCGTATATCACCTGAAGACCGGGGGATTAAACCGAAACGCTAATCCGGTTATCGACACCTATGAGGACCACCGGATGGCCATGGCCTTTGCCCCGCTGGGACTCGTATTTAACCAGATGCGGATCAACGAGCCGGAAGTTGTGGAAAAATCCTATCCGGATTTCTGGAAACATTTGAAACAACAGGGATTTGTCCTATCTTAGCCCGCAATAAATCAGCAGCAGCAACTATAATGGCAGGAAATTCATTCGGAGATGCATTTCGTATCACAACGTTCGGTGAATCACATGGAGAAGCAGTAGGCGTCATCATCGATGGGTGTCCTCCGAACATCGCAGTGGATGAATTGTTTATCCAATCTGAATTGGACAAACGCCGTCCCGGACAGTCAAAAATTACCACCCAGCGGAAAGAAAGCGATACGGCAAAAATCCTTTCGGGTGTTTTTGAGGGCCGTACTACCGGTACGCCGTTGACCCTGGTTATTCCCAATGAAGATCAGCGTTCCAAGGACTATTCGCATATTCAGGATAAATACCGGCCGTCGCACGCCGATTATACGTATCAAATGAAGTATGGCATCCGCGATTACCGCGGAGGCGGGCGCTCGTCCGCACGCGAAACAGCTGCGCGCGTTGCTGCCGGTGCGATCGCCAAAAGCTATTTAGCACAGTACGGCATCCGGATTTTCGCACACGTTTCGGGCGTGGGGAAAATTGAGGCACCAAACCTGGATACGCAGGATATCGATGCACTGACCGCTCTGCGGGAAAGTAATATCGTACGTTGTGCCGACCCGGCAACCGCCAATGAAATGATCACGTTTATTGACGCCATACGCAAGGCCGGTG
>NZ_JBEBRB010000060.1:0-14915 GCF_040395035.1 Parapedobacter lycopersici
TCGGTGCTCCGTTGACTGCGCTTCGGGATTTTCCCGAAGGAGTACCGACCAATATCCAACCAAGTGCCGACGGAGCACCGAACCAGCTCCGAAGCCAACCCCTAGCCGTCTCTAAGTCAACCCGCACACCGGTGCCGGTCATAGTCCAACAATGCGGGAGATAACGGAAGTAAGATCGGGAGTATACAAAGGCTCAAAGCATTCCCTCATCACGCAGGCTGCTATATTCCCTATTGGTCAGAATAAGATGATCATTAACTACCAGGTCCAGTAATGTAGCGGCATCCCGGAGCTTGTGCGTTACCTGAATATCAGGTAGACTAGCCCGGATCGATCCGGAAGGATGATTATGTACCAGTGTGATGCTGGTCGCCCTGCATTCAATCGCCATTCGCAATATCCGCTTAATATCAACCGGCGTAAAATCATTCCCACCGCTGCCTATCTGCTGCTTGCTGATTAACCTGCATTGCCTGTTTAAGAAAAGTGCCCAGCATTCTTCATGAGTAAGGTCATCAAAAAGATGCCTGATGTGATCGTATACCCGCTTACTATTATTAAGCAAAGGGCGCACGGCTTCTTTCTGGCCTTTCCTCCGGCGTCCCAGTTCGAGTGCGGCAACGATAGCAATTGCTTTTGCCTGGCCGATCCCGCGGTAACGACACAATTCGGCGACCGATAGACGCGACAGTACATTTAAATCCTGGGAATTATCATTGAGGATACGCCGGCACAGGTCTACTGCCGATTCATTCCGGGTTCCACTGCCAATCAGAATGGCCATGAGTTCCGCATCGGTAAGGGTCCGCCTGCCCTGCCCCAGGAGCTTCTCTCGGGGGCGGTCGGCCTCGGACCAGGTTTTGATAGTCATGTGAGTTAGGTTGTTCATCACGGTAAGGTTTGGTTTTCGGTTGATTCAAATATACCATTTAGAGCCGGCATTGCAAAATACCGGAAAGCGGGGGTCAACGGCTGAAAGCTGATTTCAAATCCCTATCTTTGCGACCTATTAACCATATAGCAATGAGCAAAGCAATTATCAAGACGGAAAAAGGAGATCTCACAGTGCAATTCTACGATGCAGACGCACCGGGCACTGTAGCTAATTTTTTGAAACTGGCCAAGTCCGGTTATTATGACGGCGTGACTTTTCACCGCGTGATCCCCGATTTTGTGATCCAGGGTGGCGATCCGACAGGAACCGGTGCTGGCGGACCGGGCTATTCCATTAACTGCGAGCTGGATGGTGGAAACCAGTATCACGATCGTGGTGTGCTTTCGATGGCTCACCGTGGACGGGACACCGGTGGTTCCCAGTTTTTTATCTGCCACAGCCGCACGAATACCGCACACCTTGACGGCAATCACACCTGTTTCGGCAAAGTGGTGGAAAACGTAGACGTGATAGACGACATCCGTCAGGGCGACAAGATATTGGGGATCGAAATCATTGAAGAATAAGCATCATGAATCTAAGAGCATTGGTATCTGTCGCGGGTAAACCCGGACTTTTTAAGCTGGTTGGCCAAAACAAATCCGGATTTATACTGGAGACGCTTGACGAACAGAAAATAAAATCCGTCGTTAACCTTTCCTCGGCAAAAATGGCCACATTGGAGGACATTACCATTTACGGCGACGATGAAGAACTAAAATTGATTGATATCCTCGAACGCATTAAAGAACGTGGTGATGTTCCATCCGCTAAGTCGGACAGTAACACACTGCGCGAATTCTTCAGAGAAGTAGCACCGGACCACGACGAACAACGGGTCTATACGTCCGATATCAAGAAAATTATCAACTGGTATCTCATCATCAGGGAACTCCCTCTTTTCCATGAGGAAGCCGTTTCCGACAGTAGCCCCGAGCAGGCCGCTGAATAAGAAAACCACGTCATTGCGGATGGATAGTCCGCAATGACGTTCCTTCCAATCATTAAAACACCTTCATGCTAAAGCAAGAAAATAATGGCCGCCACAATGGCAAGTCCGATGACGACCATCAGCCAAAATAGCCTACTCTCATTCGAGGTATCCGCCCCTTTATAATGGTAATCTCTCTTCGGAAGCTTCATAGTTACAATACAATTAGGTTCTGATAATGTTTGGATGCTAAAGATAGGCTTTTTTCACAAGTTCGTGCCCTTTTCTTTCCTCCGGCACCAAATACCTCATTCATGATGATACGGTTCCCCTTTTAGAATCGTGAATGCCCGATACAGCTGTTCAGTAAAAAAAAGCCGTACCATCTGGTGTGAAAAAGTCATTTTTGATAGTGAAATCCGCTCGTTGGCCCGACGGTAGACCGCTTCATCGAATCCATAGGGCCCGCCTACCAGAAACAACACGTGCTGCACACTGCCTACCATGAGCTTATTAAGGTATGCAGCGAAATCTGCCGAACGGAATTCGCGGCCACGTTCATCCAGCAGCACAACATGGTCTGCGGGCGAAACCTGCTTTAAGAGCAGACCGCCTTCGGCAGATTTCTGCTGATCGGTACTCAGGTGTTTACTATTTTTGAGGTCGGGTATAACTACCTCATTGAAATTGACATAATGCCTTAGCCTTAACCGGAATTTCTCCACACCTTCACGGAGGTACGGTTCATCTGTCTTTCCGATGCAAATCAGCGTTACTTTCATCATACAAATCAACGGAAAATTATCGCTGCACAAAAGAGGATATGCATTTTGGCACTTGTTTTGCGCGTTTCCGGTCGTTTATTTTTTCACAAATCTTCTAAACGCACTACCTATGAAAAAATTGTTATCCTTAACCGGGCTCGGCCTTTGTCTGTCTTTTGCCGCAGTTGCACAGGAAAGCGCACAGGATACCACGTGGCGCATCTCCGGAGAGAACACGCTGCTGCTGAACCAAAGCTCATTTTCCAACTGGGCTGCAGGCGGTATTAACTCGTTTGCAGCTAATTTGATTTTCAACTATGACTTCAACTACAAAAAGGGATTGTGGAGCTGGGACAATAAAGCCATTGCCGCTTATGGGCTAACGCGGCAGAAGGCGACCGGCTGGCGCAAAAATGACGACCGTATTGTGCTCAACAGTTTACTGGGCTATCAGGCCTCGGAGCACTGGTTGTATACCTTTTACATGAATTTTAACACGCAGTTTGCCGATGGATTTCAATACGATGACAACAATAACAGCACATTGATTTCCACCGCTTTCGCACCGGCCTACCTGAGTTTCGGCCCGGGTTTTGCCTATAAGAAGTCAGATAACTTCCGTTTTAACCTCTCACCTGCGGCTGCCCGGTTTATCTTTGTAACAAACGACGAACTCTCCAGCCAGGGTGCCTTTGGTGTTGATCCGGGAGCTACTTCCCGATTTGAATTCGGTGCCTCGTTTGACGCCTATTACAAGGCTGAGCTGATGGAAAACATCAGCGTGGAAAATATCCTCAAACTGTATTCGAATTACCTCGAAGATCCGCAGAATGTCGATGTGGATTATACGCTTAATCTTTTCATGAAGGTAAACGACTACATTACAGTTAATGCCGGTGCGCAGTTGATCTATGATGACAACACGCTGATTCCAAGACAGGAAAACGGAGTCATTGTACCTGGTTCTGAACGTCCTACGTTACAGATCCGGCAGGTATTGGGCGCTGGTATTACTTATAAGTTTTAACCGCAGGTCCATCCAAATAAAAAAGGGGCAGCTTATAAGCTGCCCCTTTTTTATTTGTGCCAACGCTATTCCGGATCCGGAATAGATATGCCGTTAAAATCATAAACAACCCGGCCTTCACGGATGGTCAGCTGGCACTCCAGTTTTTGGTTTCCCTTAATCTTATAATCTTCACGGTCCCAAAAACCAAAATCACCTTCACGGATACTCAACAATGCTACATCGGCTACAGCTCCCTTGGAAAGATGCCCGAGTTCCTCGTGGTTAATCACCTGCGCCGGCTTCCAGGTAGCGCCTTCAATAACGGAGGAAAGATCCATACCCAGCGTCAAAAATGTGGACATGACATTGAGGATGTTTTTCATCGCACCATTGAAGCTGTGGTAGTTCATATCGGTCCCCATAGTATTGGGATAAAACCCGTGCTTCATCGCCTGCATGGCATAATTGATATCAAAACTTGCACCACCGAAGCCCACGTCGAAGATGACGCCCCGTTGCTGTGCTTTGAAAGCAAAAGGTTTCACGTTGCCTTCCTGATCCACTACAGCTTCCCTGCCGCCCGGACTTACAGGCGAACCAACGGCCGCGTTTCCACCAAAGACGTGGGTATAAATGTCTCCGGGGCGGAATTTCTCCAGCAGCAGTTCTTCCAGTGAAAGCGCCGGCCGCGCCGAGCCAAAATCGACCATCACAGGCAGTCCACCTGCCAATTCACCCGCTTCAATAGCCCCGTCAATCGGAATCCAGTCGCGGCGGATGTAATGCGCCACCTTAAACCCAACGATATTATCCTTGTGCTTCAGTGCCATATCGGCAGCTAGCTTCGCGTTCATGTCCGCTGTATCCTGCTCATTCCCGCTGAAGCCATTACCTACAATATTCAGAAAAGCAAATACCCGCGTTGTCGATTCATCGATGATTTCCCGTTTAAAATCCGGGAAAGTACGCCAACCCGAACTGCCGGCGTCCACGGCCGTGGTAACTCCGCTGCGGAGGGTCAGCACATCAGGTGCGGGGTCCCCCCGTCCCGCATTCGGAAAGAAGTGGCCATGCATATCAATCAGCCCGGGCGTTACGTACATGCCCCGGGCATCTATTACCTTACTGTCCGGAGCCGGTTCAATCTGCTTGGCTACGTTTTCGATTTTACCGTCCCGGATAGCCACATCCATCACTTCATTGATGTTATTCTTCGGATCGATAACGTGTCCGCCCTTGATCAGTATGCTGGATGGTTGGTTACGGCGCTGTCCTAGCGTGAGTCCGGGTAGCAGCAGCAATACCAGCCCGAGCATTAAAAGTGTTCTTTGCATGAATTTAGTGTATTTAGCGTTAATTGGATATGTATTTTGCATTAATCGGATCTACCCGGCCATTCAAATTGTACACGATATGGCCGCCTCGGAGCGTCATTTCAGTAAACAGCCGCTGCCTACCCGCAATCTTTCCGTCCCTTGCCCAAAAACCAAAGTCTCCCTCCACAAGCCGGAACAGTGCGATATCTGCTACTGCACCTACCGACAGGTTTCCAAGCTCGCTGCGGTTGATTTCCTGTGCCGGATGCCACGTGCTGGCCGCAATGACCGCCTCCAGCGGCATGCCCATAGCCATAAAAAGCGACATGATGTTCGGCATGTCCTTCATGGCATTGTTCATGCTTTCTACGTGGATGTCTGTACTGATGGAATTTGGGTAAAATCCGCCCGCGATAGCCGGTGTACCCTGGGCAAACAGGAAACTTGCCCCGCCGAAACCTACGTCGAATACCACTCCCCTTTTCTGCGCCTCCAATACGTATAGCTTCACTTTATTGGTGGTCACATCCACAATGGATTCCCGCCCGTCCGGACTGGTGCTGCTGTTTCCACCAAAACAATGGGTATATATGTCGCCGGGACGGAATTTCTCCAAAAACAGGGTTTCCAATGGCAAATATGGCTTTGCTGACCCGAAATCTACCATAATCGGAATATCCGCCAGTCTACCTGCCGCAAGCGCCCGGTCTGTTGGTGTCCAGTCGTGTCCGCTGAAATGCGCCAGCTTAATGCCTACAATCAGGTCGTCATGTGTCCGGGCCACTTTGGCCGTTGAGTCGGGGTCCATGTCGGTGATATTTTGTTCGTACCGGCTTCCGCGCATCCCTTCACCTACAATATTAAGCATCGCCAGTACCCGTGTCTGTGAGCGTTCGATGGTCTGCTCCCTGAACAACGGAAACGTCCTCCAGCCCGAACCGCCCGCATCCACCACAGTGGTTACCCCCGATCGGAAAGTGAAACCGTCCGGCGGAAGCCCTCTCGGCCCATTCATCTGCCGTTCTCCGTCGTGTCCCCAGAAGTTGTGGGAATGAATATCCACTAAGCCGGGAACCACATACAGCCCCTTTGCATCGACAACCTGAACGGCAAGCCCCGGGTCAATGTTTTCGGCTATCATCGCGATCCGTCCCTCCTGATCCGGCGAAAGCGCCTGACCCCACGCAAGTGGCTGCATATCAAGCGCAGGCGCAATGGCGATGTCCATCACGGCATTGATTCCGTTTTTCGGATCGATCACATGGCCGCCCTTGATGACAATCTGGTAAGGCTTCGCTGAAGCCGATACCTGTGCCCGGACCGCCGATGTCGCCCCTGCCAGTACGCTAAGCAATATGGCTAAATACCTAACCATTTATTATTGAGTAATACCATGCGCTTTCATAAACTCGTCAAGGTCCTTTTGCAGTTCCGGACTCAACCGCCCATAAATTTCAGCCGATTTGTATTTGCCGGTATCAAATTGCTTTTTCGACCATGCATCACGGACACGCTTTATTTTTACGGAAGTAATAATTTCTTCAACCAACTGCGGAGGAATGAACAGCAGCCCATCCTGATCGCCCAGCACCACGTCACCCGGCATTACCGTCGCCCCGCCGATCCGGATCGGCACGTTAACACCTGTAATCATCGAGTTTCTCAATGATTCCGGGTGCGTACCCCGATAGTAACCCGGCATACCCGTCTTTTCAATGGCTTCCACAAAAAACAATCCGCCGTCAATCACAATTCCCGTACCTGTTGTTTTCTGAATATAATAAGCCAGTTTATCACCTACAAACGTTCCCTCCTCCACCTTTCCATAAAGATCAACCACAGCCACGTCTCCCGATTCCAGCATATCGATCGTTGTCTGATTTCTCAGCCGGCTCAATCCGTTAGCTGCCGCGTCCTGCTGGGTCACTTCGTTCAAATCGGCACGTGTGGGCATAAACTGCACAGTAAATGCCCGCCCAACTAACCTTTTCCCCGGCTGAAGCACCTTCCAATCACCCTCAAACTGATTGGGGAATCCCTTGTCCCGCAATAACGCATACACCTCCACCACAGCGATTTCCATATTCCGTATCGTATCCAGTAGGGCATCCGGTACACGTGGTCGACCATCATTAAGACGGTCAAAAGGGTTGTGGGGGGTATAGTGCGCCATTTCTTCCGGCGACAACTGATAAATCTGGGCGGTTGCCTCGACAGTTGGGGAACCTAAAGCCAGTACCAGGCACAGCGTGCCCGGTACTAGCGATTTCACCCATTTCTTTTGTTGTGTATTCATGGGATTTGTGTGTAATAGTTAAGCTTTTTGCAGGGCGCTTTCCAGCACTTCCTTCACCCGTTGGGCGACAATGGCAACCTGGTCATCGCGGAGCAATGTCACGCCCACGCTGAGCGAGTTACCCTGGCCACGGATAATAATCGCCGGTTTCCCGGCTTCCAGCTGTTTACTCACCTCATCGCCGGTGATCTTCACCCGTTTTTCATCCCATGTCAGTTGCAGGCCGGGCATTACATTTGCCGGTCCCTCAGGTACGGTTGTTTCCCCTTTTACCGTCGGGATCGTTTCCAGCTGGTTCTGGATGTAGGTAATCCGGTCGAGCCACAGCTGCCATTCTTTCTTATGATCTCTTGCCAGGTATGATTTCAATGCCGCATACATGCCAAAGATCTCTTCCTTGTTCACCTTCATCGGGCGGCCAATCGGACTTTCATGCGGACTGTTATTCTGTTTTGCGGCCTCTATCAGGTCTTTCCTTCCAAAAAGCAGTCCGGCACTCTGCGGCCCACGGATCATTTTTCCTCCGGAGAATGTCACCAGGTCAAATCCCATTTTCTGGTATTTAAACAGGTTTTCAACGGGCGGAACGTCTGCGGCAGCGTCAACGAAAGATGGGATGTTGTGCCGTTTACAAATGGCAACAAATTCTTCGTGTTTGATCGCGTCTTCACCGCCGTACCACGAAATTGCGCCATTAAAGAACAGTGCCATAACCGTGTTTTCATTGATGGCCCGTTCCATCTCCTCGGCGTTCTCTACCTCAACGATTTTGGCCCCTGTCATGATTATAGTCTGGTCAAAAGCATAACGATGCTTTTTTTGCATGATGACTTCCCGCTGCGGGCCTTCGAGCTGCGGAAGCATTTTTATTTTCTTGCGGTCCATGCCTGTAATACATGCGGCCGTACCCAGTACCAGCGCACCTGCTGCTCCGGAGGTAACCATAGCGGCTTCACATTTCAGCATCTCCGCTATCTTCGCCCCCACTTTATCCTGCAGTTCGTACATATTGGCAAAATCAGACGCCGTCGAATTAATGGCGGCCATCACCTCGGGCAGCATCAATGAGCCGGACAAGAATGTCATTGTGGCGCTTGCATTGATGTACGGGGTAACCCCGAGTTCTTCGAACAGGTTTGGTACGCCGTTCGCTTCAGCCGGTGCACTGAACGGCTTCATGATGGATTTTGCTTCAACCGTGCCTACCAGGGGTAAAAGACTTAAACTTTTAAGAACATCTCTACGTTTCATTATACGAATTATTAATTATGAGTTAGTTAAATAGTTGGTATTCAATTTTTAATTCCCCTGCGGCCATGGAAGCTTAATCGCATCGTTGCGTTACTTGGTCTTTTTGCTATTCTTTATCCCACCAAACGCTCGTAAGCATCAGATCAGGTCCCTGCGCAGCAATAGCAGCCTCGTAATTCTCGGTGTTCAAGGTTTTTTCTTCGACCAAATATACCAAACGCCGGGGAATAACGCCACCTGTTTCATTGCCCGGGTAATTCGTTGGTATCAGTTTCGGGTAGTCGGTTCGCCGCCAATTGGCGTAGACTTCCAGATTATTGGGAAAAACAGCTACCCAGAACTGCGTGTGGATCTGTTCCATCTGCTCGTCAAATGTGCCATTCTCCGGATACGGATTGGCGGCAAGGTAGTCATTTGCGGCCACTAACGCCGCGTCACGGCCCATCCCATTCGGAAACAGTTCCTGTTCCCCGAGCGAACACCGGACCGCATCTTCATAATATTCCCTGGAGCTACCGGTTGTCCATCCCCGCAACGCTGCTTCGGCAAGTAATAGTTTTACTTCCGCACAGCTCTGGAAAATATCCGGTGAAGTCAGGTCCAGAAAAGTATGAATGTTCGGTTCCGAATATTCCCGCAACATATCTGAGTCCCAGTTGGGTATAATCGTCCGGATCGAATTGTTATCATACCCGCCCGGCAATCCTTTTTGGCGCTCCGGTTCGGTACTTTGAGGCAGGTTTGCCACGTTGACATTCCCCTCCCACAGCGTTACCAAAAAAGGCATTCTGGGATCATTGGTTTCCTTCAAATGGTCAATAAATGTTTTATTCATTTTTAACAGGCCCCTGCCTTCGGCAGCCGGATTTACCCCTTCAGCTCCACGGATCTGATCCGCACTCCAGTTGACCAACGACCTTGGACTGGCTTCATGGATCATCCGGGCCAGGTCATCGTTGCTTTGCATCACGCCGCCGGCTATCGCCTTTTTCACCCAGGTTTCCGCCATAGCGGCATCCACCTTTGTTAACCGCATGCCTAAACGAAGCATCATGGAATAAGCAAACCGCTTCCATTTCACCACATCACCATCATAGACAAAGTCAGCCGGACCATAGGATGGTTTTGACGGATCCAGCGCAACGGCTGCTTCATCCAGTTCCTTCAGCATATCGGCATAAATTTCCGATTGCCTGTCGTATTTCGGTTTATACACTCCGCTGATATACCCCAACCCAGCTTCAAAATACGGCACGTCTCCATACATATCCGTAACCCGGTGCATAATGTATACCTTCATGATCCGGACAATATTATACTGATTGACCATTTCAGGATCATCCTGCAACAGGTGCAGCAACTGTACGGTTTCTTTCATGGTTTCGGGATAAGTAACCCGCCATAAACGACCGTTATAGTTATCACTGAACAGGTACTTGTCGCCCGCCCATTGAACGGCATTAAGCGACGTGTAATATTGCATAAAACACCCGGCCTCTTTGTTATTGTGCTGCGGTGCACTCACTCCGGCAGCCCGCAATGCCACCGATGAAAACAGGCTGTTAATCACCGGTTCGGTATATGCATTGGGGTTTTTATTCAGTTCTTCGAAATTGCTATCGCATCCCGCAAGCAGTGTTACGGCCAAAAATGCAATTTTAATTGATATATGTTTCATTTTTCTGAGTTTCATGACTAAATGTTATCTAAAATTTTACAGACGGACAGCCAGGTTAAATCCAAAATTCCGTGTGGGTGGAACGCCGAACATCTCCAGCCCATACGTACCTCCGGTTGTGCCATAGGTGGCTTCCGGGTCTACGTTAGCTACGTTGCTATAGAGTAACCACAGGTTACGTGCAACAAAAGAAATAGCAACCGACTGAAACGGGGTTTTCGTGAGCAGCGATTGCGGCAGGGAGTACCCAAATACCAACTGTCGGACTTTCACAAAGCTCGCATCCGCGATAAACTGGTCGGTAAGGGAAAAGGCGATGCCCTGAAAGTAATTCTGCGCGGGAATCACCGCATTGTAGGGCTGCCCGTCCTGGTCGACCCCGGCAACCGATACACCGCTTTCCCGGACACCATCGGCTACTGTCCGTTTATCCAGTCCGTAATACGTTCCATATGCGTTGGTAGAAACATACATCATGGAGCCAAACTTGCCATCGAGCAGCACATCGAGGGAAAAGTTTTTATACGTAAGCGTATTGGACAATCCCATTGTCCAGGGCGGAACACCCCGTCCCAGCGCTTCAAATTCGCCCTGTAGCGGGATCCCGTTGGCACTGTTATACATGATGTTGCCCTGTTCATCCCGTCTGGCCCTGAAACCGGAAACCATCCCGTAAGGGCTTCCTTCATAATGGTTGATCCGGGCGTTGTCAGTACGGGCCGCTCCCCCGGTCAGGCTGGTCAGGCCATCCGCTATTTTCACCACCGTATTTTGGTTATAAGCCATGTTATAGCTGACATCCCACCTGAATCCGGCAGTTGACTGTACCGGCGTCCCCGTTAACAGCAATTCAACTCCCTGGTTACGCATTTCACCCACATTCAGGCTTACGTTACTATATCCCGACGTGCTTGGCACCGAGGCACGTACGATATCATCCGTAGTGACCTTTCGGTACAGCGTGATATCCGCGCCAAGCCGGTTGTTCAGGGCCCGTACTTCCAGGCCCGCCTCGGTCGTTGTCGACGTGTATGGGCGCAATGCGTTCGGAATGGTATTGCCGCTGATCCGCATCAGGGGCTGTCCCGCCAGGTTTTCCTGCCCGGTGGAGTAAGTCAGGTCCAGCCCGTAGGGGCTTGGCGCATCCCCGCCGACCTGCGCCCATGATGCCCTGATTTTTCCATAACTCAGCCACGACGGCTTTGCATCCCAGATATCCGAGAAGATAAAACTCAATCCTGCGGAAGGATAGAACAGGCTGTTGCTTTCCGGAGATAATGTCGAAAACCAGTCCTGTCGGCCCGTCAGTGACAAGTATAGGTAGTCCTTAAACCCGATATCCACCGAGCCGAACAATGAGTTTATCGCTGAAGCACCAAAACCGTCCGAAAACGTTTGGCTGCTGCCATTGCTGATAAAATACTGGAACGGTACATTCAGGTTACCGCTTGACAACCCGCCGAAAGCATTTTGGTTATACATTTTATTGCCCCCGGCAATCGCATTGACGGAGAAACTCCCGAACGATTTATCAAACCCGAGAATGCCCTCGATATTGGTTTCATAGGTGGTATTCCGGTCGGTACTATAATTACCGAAAAGATTTGTTAGCCGCCCCGTCGGGCCGATTTCCCATCCGGCAATATTAAAATAGTCGATTCCTACCCGTGCCCGCGCATAAAGAAATTCGGCCATGTTATAACGGACGTTAAAAGTGCCTATGAACCGGCGACGCTCGTCCTCATTCTTCACCTTATTTACTGCGAAATAAGGATTGGTGACAAAAATATAATCGTTCCAGGGCACCTCGTATCCCCGCTCATCATACCCCGGATCCAACGTACGCACATCAATGCTGGTTGCCATCAATCCCACGGAAGAATTCGGATTATCGGTAAAATCGGCAATGGAAGTCCGGTTCTTTGCCGTTTCAATATTATATTGGGCGCGCCCTTCGAATAATATTTTGTCCGATAAATTGGCGTTCACACTCAGGTTGAATGCATTTCGCTCCATAGCCGATTTTGGCACAATACCCGCATCATGCATATTTGACGCAGAAAAACGGAACTGTGCGATTTCGTTACCCCCGCTAAGTGACAGGGTATTGGAGAGATTCAGGCCATTGTCGTAAAAATTTCTGGCATTATCCCGCTGGGCTGAATACGGCCGATTTACCCCGTCGAACTGGATTACCGGTGAGCCATCCAACCGGGCACCCCAGGATGTCCGGCCGTTGGCAACAGCATCACCCTGGGTAACCGGCTTTTCCCCGCGGGTTCCGGAGCCGTATTCATACTGCCAATCCGGGATCACCAGCGGACTGGACACCGTGGTTGTTGAATTCAACTCAACGCCAATACCCTTTTGGATGTTTCCGGACTTGGTGGTAATCAAAATTACCCCATTTGCCGCACGGGAGCCATACAATGCCGCTGCCGTCCCGCCCTTCAACACCGAGATCGACTCGATGTCATCGGGATTGATACTGACCAGCCCGTCGCCGCCCGTTTCTGCACCCTGATGGGAATTATTAATCGGTACACCGTTGACCACATACAGGGGCTGGTTATCGCCTGCGAGCGACCCGTTTCCACGGATAATCACCCGGCTTGCCCCGCCCGGTCCGGTGGCGGTACTCGATGCGTTGACCCCGGCAATTTTGCCCGACAGCGCATTGCCCAAGTTGTTTTCCCGTGCTTTCGTAAATCCTTCCCCCCCCACCTCAGTGATGGAATAGGCCAGTACCTTTTTATCCCTGGTTATCCCCAGTGCAGTCACCACCACCTCGCTCAGCGCATTGGCATCCGCTACCAGTTGCACGTCAATGGTACTCCGGCCATTGATGGCAATTTCCTGGGAAACGTAGCCGACGTAGCTGAATATAAGTGTCCCGCTGCCGTCAGCGGCTGCCAGTGCATAACGGCCCTCCGCGTCCGTGGTTGTTCCGGTGTTTGTTCCCTCCAATCGTACGCTGACACCCGCAAGCGGCTCACCGTCAGTTCCGGTTACCCGGCCCCCGATATCGACCGCATTATGGACAATTACATCAACCACGCGCGGTTCGTCGTGATACGCATAATTCGGATCGGGGTTGTCGGCACTGGCCGGCGTAAACGACATCATCATCCAGGCCGTCATCCCGATGGCGGCCAGATTAGGGAATTGCTGAGGCCAGGCATGTCGCCTCAGCAAGATACAAGCATGTAACTTCATTCTTTTGATTTTACTGGTTAATAAGTAAGTTAGTTCGCAGGCGAAAGCGGTTCGCCTGCATGATGGAAACACGAATGGCATTTGGTATGATTAGCTGCTTTCGGCAGCTCGCGACCATGAACGTTAAGACGGTTAATAATAAGTCTGGGGGTATATGGGAGGATTAGCCGGACCGGTCGCCTCCACCCGGCAGTGGTGCAGGTATAACAAAAAAGCGTGCACGGGTTGATTCCGTGCACGCTTCGGCAGCAAGAAAATATCAGTTGTTTATGCCCGTAATGCTTCCGTCAGGATCTCCTTTACCCGTTGAGCGACAATATCCACCTGATCGGGACGGAGTAGTACAACGCCCACATTCAACGTATCACCGCGACCGCCGGCAAGAATGGCGGGCGTTCCGGTCTTCAGCTTTTCGCTGACCTCCTCCGGGGTGATAGCTACCCGGTTCCGGTCCCACTGCACCTGCAGCCTCGGGTAGGCATTGGCGGGGCCCGGAGCGACACTGGTTGCTCCTTTTACCGTAGGAATGGTTTCCAGCTGTCCCCGGATGGTTTCAATCCGATCCAGCCAGCTTTGCCATTCTTTTTCATGGTCACGTGCGAGGTAAGATTTCAATGCAGCATACATACCGAAAATCTCCTCTTTATTAACTTTCATCGGCCGGCCGATGGGGCTTTCGTAAGGACTGTGATTCAGCTTAGCAGCTTCGATTAAATCCTTTCTTCCGAATAAGAGCCCGGTACTTTGCGGGCCGCGGATCATTTTTCCTCCTGAAAATGTAATCAGGTCAAACCCGATTTTCTGGAATTTAAACAGATTATCTACCGGCGGCACATCCGCGGCAGCATCAATAAATGTGGGAATACCGTGTTTCTTTGCTACAGCCACGAATTCCTCGTGAGTGATCGTGGTATGGTATTCGGGTGAAGGTGCATTGTTCTTATAAAAGGCCATCACCGTACGTTCATTGATAGCGGCTTCCATCTCCGCTGCTCCCTCTACCTCAACCAGCCTGGCGCCACAGGTCCGGACAATCTGATCGAACCGGTTGCGGTGCCCTTTCTGGATTATTACCTCCCGTTTCGGTCCCGGTACATCCGGCAGCGCACTAATCAATTCCGGATCACTTCCCGTGATGCATGCCGCGGTACCCAGCAGGATTCCACCAGCCGCTCCCGATGTTACCATAGCGCCCCCACAGCCCAGCATTTCCGCGATTTTCGCGCCCGCTTTATCCTGCAGCTCGTGCATATTAGCAAAGTCGTGAGAGGTGGAATTAATGGCTTCCATTACCTCAGGCATCATGAGCGATCCTGAAATCACCGTTATGGTACCGCCGGCATTGATGTAGCGCGTAACCCCAAGCTCGTCAAACAGGTCGGCCGGCCGGAACGCCGGTGCATCCGTAATCGTCGACTTTTGTTCCTTCGGGCTAGCCGGGTGGCCATTATAGCTACCAATTAAAGGTAATAAACTCAGGCCTTTGATCACATCTCTGCGTTTCATAATTTATCAGATTT
>NZ_JBEBRB010000061.1:0-14798 GCF_040395035.1 Parapedobacter lycopersici
TTGAAGCGTATGTCGACCGGATGCATTATTACCACCGGCTGAAAATGACCGGCGACAACGCGGTGCTTGCGAAGTACCTGCCTTTTGCCGAAACCCAGGCGGCCAGCGTGGAAGGCAAATTACTAATGGAGATTGAACGTTTTGAAAAGCTGGGCAGCATTAACCTGGTAGGCGACCTCCAGAACCGGCTGGCAATGGAATACCTGGCCATCGGCGCCGATGCATACGCCATTGAGTTTTTTGAGAAGGCAATGGACACCAAGCAGCGGGCAAACCGGATGGCCGACCGGGATGCCATCGGGCATAACCTGGCGGTTACGTATGAATACCTGGGGCAGCTGACGGAAGCGCACAAGCTCCGCGATGCGCTGTATGAGCGGGCGGTCGAAACCCGGAACGCTGACCAGCAGGGCTATGCCATGATGGAATTAGCGGTTGTTAAAGCCAAACAAGGTACCGCAGCCGAGGCAGAACGTGACATCATCCGCAAAGTGGTGCCGCTTTTCCGGCGCACCCGGAACGATGAGGGCCGCATAGCCGCTTACAATACATTGGCTACTATTTACTTTCTGCAGCAGAAATATCCGGAAGCACAATGGTTTTTGCTGCAGGCCAAAACCATTGCCGATAAAGAGGGCCTCGCAGCACAATTGCCCGAGATCATTTTCAGTCTGGCTGAGGTGAAGAAACAATCGGGAAACCCACGTGTTGCTATTGAGGAGTATAAAGTGGCCAACGGCCTGGCGCAGAAAGACAATATGCTGGGCATGCAACTGGCTATACAGGACGCACTTGGCGACCTCTATCATGAGGCGGGCAATTACGACGAAGCCGCCGTTGCGCTCCGGCGGTACGATGCGTTGAAACATGCATTGTTTCTGGGGGCGTCTGACCTGCCGGTAATCAATTGACCGCCCGGGCCCCGACGGCGGAAAGCATCCCGGCCTGCTGCCTCACCGTTTGACCCCGGTCCGCAGGTAGGTTAGGGTAATTTATGCACGTGGGTAGCGCCAGTGATCGTTTTTTTGATTAAATTTATCGACTTATTTAAATAGAACAAGGCGGGGTGGGGCACCGCGGATCACAATGACGCTTCACTGCCTTAGGGAAATAATTTATTTGAATGAAACCTGCGTGAGCTACCGCTCAAAACAAACACGAATGGGTAGCGCGCACGCAAGCTGAATCACCGATAAAGACAAATTAATTAGATGAAAATGTTGAAGAAAGTTTTTTTTGCGCTGTTTGTAGTAGCTGTTGTGGCTTGTGGTTCCAAACCGCGTGTGAATTTGGATGGAGAAGAAGGCGCATTAAAACCAACGGCACAGCATGCGGTGATTGCTAAAGATGTGGTGGGTCTGTTCGAATCGGTAAGCTATAAGAAGGTGCCTTTGGACGACTCTATTTCTTCGATTGTTTTCACGAATCTGATTGAAGCCATTGACGGGGGTAAGAATTACCTGATGCAATCGGATATTGACGATTTTGAACAATATCGGAATGCATTGGCCAAAGATTTCAGGGATGGCGACCTCAGTGCCGCATACCATATATTCAACGTATATATGGAGCGCTATATTAACCGGCTTGAATATGCATTGACCCAGGTTGATGTGCCCCATGATTTTTCGAAGGATGAAGCATATGTGTACAATCGGGAAAAGGAAAGCTGGTTTACCAGTGAAGCGGAAGCCGATGAGCAATGGCGCAAGCGGGTGAAATATGACCTGCTGAACCTGCGGCTGAGTGGCACGGTAACGGATTCATCAGAAACCTCGAATAAGGAAACGCTGCGTGACCGGTATAAATATTTGATCTCCGTAGCGAAGCAAACCGACACCAACGAGGCATTCCAGGTGATCATGGCCGCGCTGACCGATGCCATTGACCCGCACACCAGTTATTTCAATCCGTATTTTGCGCAACGGTTTAACGAGGAGATGGCCAATACATTTGAAGGCATCGGCGCCCGCCTGACCATGGAAAATGAAGTGGTAAAGGTGGCAGAAGTGATTGTGGGCGGACCGGTTTACCGGGAGAAAGCCTTACAGATTGACGATCGCATTATCGGCGTGGCCCAGGGCGAGGACGGCGAATTTGAAAACATCATCGGCTGGAAGCTGGATAATGCCGTTTCGAAAATCAAAGGGCCGAAAGGCACCGTGGTACGGCTTAAGGTGATCCCGGCGGGGGAAGAGCTGACCGCCGAACCGCGGATTGTTTCGCTGACGCGTGAGAAAATTGTGATCGAAGAAGAATCCGCCAAGCGGGAGATCAAGGAGGTTGTGGGTGACGACGGAAAGACTTACCGCGTAGGCATCATCAGCCTGCCGAAATTTTACATCGATTTTGAGGCTTATCGGGCGAATGACCCCAACTATAAAAGCACGACACGGGATGTCCGGCTGCTGCTCGACACGCTGAAGCAGGAGAAAGTAGACGCCGTGTTGATGGATTTGCGGTTTAATGGAGGCGGATCCCTGCAGGAGTCCATTGAGTTGACCGGATTGTTTATCGACAATGGTCCTGTGGTACAGGTGCGGGATACGCGTAACCGGGTGGAGGTAAACAGCGACAGCGAAGACGGCGTAGCCTGGGACGGTCCGCTGGGTGTGATCATTAACCGGTTCAGTGCTTCGGCCTCGGAAATTTTTGCCGGAGCGATACAGGACTATGGCCGCGGGATTATCCTGGGATCACAATCGTATGGCAAGGGGACGGTACAGTCGGCCATTGATATGAGCCGTGTGATCAGTCCGACCGACCGGCTGCTGCTTAAGGCCAAGGCCGATGAGGGGGCTGACTTTCCGGCAGGTGCGCCGCAATTCGGACAGATTAATATTACACTCGCCAAGTTTTACCGCATTACGGGAAGCAGCACGCAGCATAAAGGGGTAACGCCGGATGTGGTGTTCCCGTCCATTTATACCGCAGATAAATACGGGGAGAGTTCCGAACCATCGGCGCTTCCCTGGGACCAGATCAACCCGACCGATTTTAGTCCGGTCGCGGACCTGAGCCCGTTGATCACGACACTTGAGTCGCGGCACCAGTCGCGCATGAAAGCTTCCCCTTCGTACAAGTTCTTACTGGAAGATATTGACCTGATGCACAAACGTGAGTCAGAAACAAGTGTAACGCTCCAGGAAGACAAACTGAAGAAAGAGCGGGAAGAGAGCCGCGCGAAAAGCAAAGAGCGTGAGGCAACCATCCACGCCATACGGTCGGGGGCTCCATTGGAGCCGACTGCCGCCGCCAGCGGCAACACGGATGAGGTAGACTTCATACTGGATGAAAGCCTGGCTGTGATGGCCGATTATGTTGGCTTGGGCAAACAATAGCCGGTAGCGGTTAAGAACGCGGTTACTTCCGCGCCGCCAAATCGGTTACCGCCAGTCTTTGTACCGGTTAATGAGGCCGTTGGTGGATGCGTCATGTGATGTCACACTGCCGGAGGTCTGCAGTTCGGGCAGGATTTTTCCTGCCAGCTGTTTCCCTAATTCCACACCCCACTGATCGAAACTGAAAATATTCCAGATCACGCCCTGTACAAAAATTTTGTGTTCATAAAATGCGATCAGGGAGCCTAAGGTATAGGGTGTTATTTTCCTGATGAGAAATGAATTGCTCGGCCGGTTTCCCTCAAAGGTTTTATAATGCTTGAGCGCTTTAATAGCCGTATCCGACTGACCGGCCGCATGTAATTCATCGACTACTTCGTTCTCCGTTTTCCCATTCATCAGTGCCTCTGTCTGTGCGAAGAAATTGGATAGCAGCAGCATGTGATGTTCGCCGATTGGATTGTGGCTTTGGGCCGGGGCAATGAAATCACAGGGGATCAGCTTGGTGCCCTGGTGGATCAGCTGATAAAACGCATGCTGGCCATTGGTGCCCGGCTCACCCCAGATAACAGGCCCCGTTTGATAGGTGACCCGGCGGCCATTGCGGTCGACCGTCTTCCCGTTACTCTCCATATCACCCTGTTGGAAGTAGGCCGCAAACCGGTGCATATACTGGTCATAGGGTAAAATAGCCTGTGTTTCTGCCCCAAAGAAATTATTATACCAGATTCCCAGCAGCCCCATGATTACGGGGATGTTTTCTTCGAACGCCGTATGCCGGAAATGCGTATCGGCTGCATGTGCGCCAGCCAGTAGCTGTTGGAAGTTATCAAAACCGATGCCCAGTACAATGGACAGCCCGATGGCACTCCAAAGGGAATACCGACCGCCTACCCAATCCCAGAATTCAAACATGTTCTGGGTGTCAATGCCAAATGCAGCCACCGCGTCACTGTTGGTCGAAATTGCGACGAAGTGCTGTGCCACAGCTGATTTAGGGGCACCACTGTGTAACAGCCATTGCTTGGCTGTTTCGGCATTGGCCATGGTTTCCTGGGTAGTGAATGTTTTAGAGGCAATCAGAAAAAGCGTAGTTTCCGCATTGACTTTTTTTAGCGTTTCGGCAATGTGCGTGCCGTCCACATTAGAAACGAAATGGAGGTTGAGCCGGTTTTTATAGGCTTTCAGGGCTTCGGTTACCATCACCGGACCCAGATCGGAACCGCCGATGCCGATATTCACCACGTCGGTAATGACTTTTCCGGTGTGTCCCTTCCAGCTGCCACCGATGACCGCCTCGGAGAATGCCTGCATCCGGGATAATACCGCATGGACATCAGCCACGACATCCTGCCCGTTAACGTTGAGTGATGCGCTGCGCGGATTACGCAGTGCCGTGTGAAGCACCGCCCGGTTTTCGGTTTCATTGATGGCCTGGCCGGTAAACATCGCCTCGATTGCTTCAGGCAGTCCGGTTTCCCGTGCAAGTTGCAGCAACAATGCCCGCGTTTGCTCGTCTATCCGGTTCTTGGAGTAGTCGAACAGGATATCACCGAACGTGATCGAAAATTGCTCAAATCGCCGGGGATTGCCCCTGAACAGGTCCCTGAGGTGCCTGCGACTAATATCGGCATGATGATTGCCGAGGAGCTGGTATGCCTGCGTGGCCGTGAAGTCAATGCGTGGTAACATAGGAAAACAGTTTGATGCGAATTTAAGGTTTCTATCCGGGCAACCCAAATAAACACACGAAACCTGTGTAAATTGCTTTAAACGAAAGGCTATGAATAATTTATACAGGCTTCAGCACCGTTAAACGGTAAATTATACTGATGAAACCTGCATGAATTGCTATTCACAACTAATGGATTATTCATACAGGCTTCATCGCCGTTAAAAACAATTATTCTGATGAAAAACGTAACTTTGCACCCATGACGAAGGAACAGATACAGGACTTGAGGGATCGGATAACTTCCCTGAGGAGGCATCTTTGACATTGATGCCCGTAAACAAGAAATAGAAAAAGAACAGGCCATCACCTTACAACCCAATTTCTGGGACGACTCCAAATCCGCGGAAAGGGTACTTCATTCCATCAAAAGCAAAAAAGTATGGACCGAGCATTTCGATGAAGTAGCCGCTGCCGTGGAAGACACTGTGGTGATGCATGAATTTTACCAGGCCGGTGATGCCTCGGAAGGCGACCTCCGGGAACAGTTTGACCTGGCGGTCCGTCAGGTGGATGCGCTGGAATTCAAGAATATGCTGAGTGCTGAGGAAGACCAGCTGGATGCGATTTTACAGATCACGGCTGGCGCAGGTGGTACGGAAAGCTGCGATTGGGCGGGCATGCTGATGCGGATGTACATCATGTGGGGCGAGGGCAATGGTTATAAAGTAACCGAGCAGGATTACCAGGAAGGGGATGTAGCGGGGATCAAAACCGTGACGTTGCAGTTTTCGGGTAATTTTGCGTACGGTTACCTGAAAGGTGAAAACGGGGTGCACCGTCTGGTCCGGATTTCACCCTTTGATTCCAATGCCAAGCGGCACACCTCGTTTGCTTCGGTGTATGTATATCCATTGGTTGACGACAACATCGAAATTGAAGTGAAAGATGCCGATGTCGAGTGGGATACGTTCCGTTCGGGTGGTGCCGGCGGGCAGAATGTCAACAAAGTAGAGACCGCGGTGCGATTACACCACAAACCCACTGGCATCATTATTAAGAACCAAGAGTCGCGCTCCCAGCTTCAGAATAAAGAAAACGCCATGCGGCTGCTCAAGTCTCAGCTCTACGAGATCGAAATGCGCAAGCGCCAGGAAGCAACTGCGGCCATTGAAGGTAGCAAGAAGAAGATTGAATGGGGTTCGCAGATCCGGAACTATGTGCTCCACCCGTATAAGCTGGTAAAGGACCTGCGCACCAATGTGGAAACTTCGAATACCCAGGCAGTACTGGACGGTGAGATTGATGAATTCCTGAAAGCGTATCTGATGGAGTTTGGCGGGAAGGCTTAAAAGCTGTTCTTCCACATCATGCTCTCGACAGGCCGTGTCGTTTTATTGTTGTATTTGGCGTTGCCCTTACTATTATAAAACGTTTCGATATCGCCTTCTACGACGAAATAGATCAGCTGTCCGATCGGCATGCCAGCGTATACGCGCACCGGCTGGGCCACGGAGATTTCCAGCGTCCAGGTGTTGCAGAAGCCTACATCGCCTTTCCCTGCTGTTGCATGGATATCGATACCGAGGCGCCCTGTACTGGATTTTCCTTCGAGGAAAGGGACGTGGCGGTGTGTTTCGGTGTATTCGAGCGTTACACCCAGGTAAAGGGTATTCGGTTCCAATACATAGCCGGATTTCGGTATCTCGAAATGTATAATTTCATTATGCGACTTGGCGTCAAGCACACGGTCTTTGTAGGTTGCAAGGTATTTGCCCAGGTGCACGTCATAGGAGTTCGTGCCCAGGCACTCCCGCCGGAACGGTTCGATGATAATAGTGCCGCGATCAATTTCTTCTAAGATGCGTTTGTCAGATAGGATCATGCTTGAAATTTACATTTAGGGCGTTAACCGACTCATACGGGGATTACTCCGTGGCCAAAAATACGTTAATGTGTTGTATTTTATGTGATCTTTCTTTATTTATTGCCGACATCATCGGCGGCGATAGGGTTGTGCCGGCTATGGCGACAGCCGGCTGATCGCAGCGGTATACCCGCCACGCGATTATATTGCATATAAAGGCGAATTTAGCTAAGTTTGGAATTCATGGCACTAGCATATTTGCGCGAATTAGAGAACGGGGTCCGCTTTGCGATCTGGCGGATCGAAGAAACGGCTGAAGACCTGATTGGCCGACTGCAGCTCGATGAGCAGGAGCGGGAGACCCTGAATAGGCTGAACAAGGGCAAGCGTACGCTGCACTGGCTGGCAACGCGTGTGCTGTTGCGCGAAATGCTGAATACCCCCGGTTACATCAGCTGCCCTTCGGATGCGAATGGGAAGCCTTACCTGGCCAATTTCCCTCAGCGGATTTCGCTTACACATTCCTTTGACTACGCTGCGGTAATGATGAGTGACAACGGGGAGGTGGGGATCGACCTGGAACTGGTAAAGACGAAAATCCTCCGGATTGCCGACAAGTTCATGAAACCAGCGGAATTGGAGGGCATAGCCGGCCAACAGCGGATTGAGCAGCTTTATGCCTGCTGGTGCGCCAAGGAGGCGGTATACAAGCTGCAGGGCAACAAGGGCGTATCGTTTAAAGATAACATGACCATCCAGCCGTTTGAATTCCAGGACCAGGGGGTGCTATTTCTCGACCTGGATGCGCCCAATCGGCAGGCACGGTTTAAAGTATATTATGAAAAATTCCAGGAATACATGCTTGGCTATGTCATGGAGGGGAGTTGATCAGGGCATAGCCTGCATAGCCCCGATAAGTTGCGTAAGGCTGTTCGCCGACGGGCCCTGATCCGCCACCATGCGGAGCATGCCCGAAATCAGCAGCTCACCGGTGCGTCCTGCGGCGGTATCGGTTAATCTTCCGAAAACTTCGAGCTCGTTCAAGGCCGCCGTGTATACGGCGGGTATGGCCACCGCCTGCTGATCGGTCAGCTGCCGGAAATTCATCCGCAGGTAAAACACATCGGACGCGTGGCCCGGCGGTGGCGAATCCAAAGGGGTACTGCCGGTATACAGATGAAGGGCAGTATCGCCCAGCGGACGGATGTTTACCTCATAAAGCGGGAAAACGGAGCGGTTGAGCTGTGGGGCCCCCGGAGTAATGATTCCCTGCCGGATCAAGTAGCCATGCAGTCCGACATGGTCGGTATTCACGGCCGCCACCAGTTCCGGTATGGTATTTTCGACTACTGTCACCTGCTCTTCCAGTTCAAAATCATCGTTATAACCGTATGTAATAGTTGTATCTCGTTGTGTGGTGCTGCCCCGCCATTCCAGTGCCAGTCCACCCCGGTAATAACCCAATAAACTGTCGCCGTGAAGGGTATGTGTTTCAATGCGATACGTTTGGCCCTCCAGCACCTGGTCGAGTCCCGTATTTAACCAAAGACTGAGGGCATTGCCGGCTGAAAAATCCGGCCGGACTAACGAACGGTCCGCCGGCGGAGTAACGGACAGCTTCCCCGAAAGCCGGATGAGCCCCTTTTCAAAATCCAGTCCCAGCCGGCCCCATTTGCCGAGCCACGCAACATGTGTACGCTGTTGGCGTAACGGGTAAAAATCACTTTGACTAACGGGTATCATATTTTCCCCGGATAACAGCTGATGCAGCCGGGCCGATAATTGCACCGTATCGGCCTTATTTCCTTTGGCTGAAAAGGCAAATGCGGCACGTCCTGCATGATACCCCAAGGTGAAGCGCCCCATACGGAAAAAGGTAATCCCGTTTTGCCGGATGCCGGGCTTGTCCGTCCCCGGCTGGAGCGCCCGGAACAGCGCCACGGAGTCATTGACCTGGACAACGCCGAAATAATGGTCGGCTGGGAATTCCGGCAGGGTATAGACAAAGAGGTTAGCCGGTGTTTCGATGCCCATGCGCCCCGGAGTGAGCGAAAGCGCTGTGTCTGCCCGGCCGGAAAGGGACGGTGTTTTCCATCCGTTGTCGCGGATGAGCTGCCATACCAGCCGGTCTACACTAATTTGGATTACCGAGCCGGCTTCCTTCGGTATCGGAGTGCGATAGGAGGTCCACTGGCGGTAGGTGAGGTACCCCCAGCCGACGGCAACCGCCAGGATGATGATTCCAATGCCGATTAGGAGCGCGCGTTTCATTGTGCCGGACCGTTTAGCCAAGGAGGTCCCTCACCTGCTGTGAGGCGTCGGCGTTTTTTACTTTCTTAATGATGTGCGTAATGATGCCCTGTTCGTCGATCAGGAATGTCGTGCGGGCTGTCCCCATGTATTTGATGCCAAACATATTTTTCTCTACCCAGACGCCGTAATCGCGCACGATTTTTTGTTCCTCATCAGCTATCAGGTTAAAGGGGAGGTTGTATTTGCGGATAAACTTTTGGTGCGATTGCTCGCTGTCGGTGCTGATGCCGATTACTTCAAATCCCTCCGCCTGCAACGACTCGTAATTGTCGCGGAAATTGCAGGCCTCGGTTGTGCACCCGGGGGTATTGTCTTTCGGGTAAAAATAAAGGATGACCCGCCTGCCCTTGAAATCGCTGAGGGACAGGGTATCGCCATGCTGGTTTTTTGCCGTGAATCCGGGGGCTTTGTCGCCTATTTTTAATGCTGCCATAACATATTCTGATTTATTGCGGGTACTACCGCAGGAAATTTACTTCGTATACCTGTTTATTATCCTTCCAGTCGACTACTTCCAAACGGAAATGGTGTTTGCCTTTGGAAAGACCGGGCTCAAACACATGCCACAGTACCCGGGCCTTCGGATCGTATTCCATCAGTACCCATTGGTCGTCAAGGTATCCATTGAACTGCTGGATGCCCGACAGGTCATCGCCGATCAGGAGATTCATACGTGAAAGTGCCGCCATGTTTTTCCCTTCGCTGATGTTCTGCGGGCGGATCGTCGGCGCAACGGTATCTACCCCGACGTAGAAACTTCCGAAACTGTATGCGGTGGTACGTACCCAGCCGTCTTCATAACGTCCACCCTGTGAATTGCCGCGGCTATCTACAATAAGCGCCTTGCCGTAGAGGTGCACAGGCAATGTTTCGTCGGGTTTGATGGCGAGCTGGTAACCGCGGTGGACCGGTATCATCCGGTTATGCACATGCTGCATCAGGGAGTAGCCTTTGGCTGGTTTCGTGCCCTGTGCATAGCTGAAATGCAGCTGGTCGTACAGGCTGTTTTCCGGGACCGTGATCTGGAGGTGGTCGGACGCGTAGCGGTTTTCCTTATCATAGTTGAATATGACCGTCCCCGGTGTGCGTTTCCGTTCGGGCTGATAAGCGGCATTATGCTGTACGCTGAAGCCCACGGTGCTGGTATTCCCCCGGACATCGCGTACACGGTACATCAATTGGTGCACGTCGTTATCCGTTAGGGCCAGGACACCGTCGTTGACGAGCTGCTTATAAATCTCAAGTGGGTTGTTGGGGTCGACAAAGCTCTTTTGTATGCGGGTCCTTTTCAGTATGTAGTAAGGATAATCGATATGGGAGTTGAGCGCGCGGGAATCGGTGAAGCCAAAGCGCTCGAATACGGCGTGATAGATGGGTTTGCCGTCGAGTAACAGTTCAATGGAATATACCCCGTTGGAAAACGGGGAGCCGTTATGCTTATCGGACGTGACGATACCGATTCCCGTCCGTCCGTTGATGGGAATCACCGAATTTTGCGTCAGCGCATACTGTCCGCTGTTGCCCGCGCTTACCTGTAGGTGCCGGCGCGGCGTATGTTCGCTGAAGGCTTCATCGCCCAGGTCATAAACCGTAATGCCCTGAATCGCCGGGGGGATATTGTCCGGAAATTCAAGCCCGAATAACTGGGGGTTGATGGGCTCTTCCGATTCCGTATCCCGTATTTCGAGATGCAGGTGTGGCCCCTGGGAACTGCCTGAATTACCGGTTTGGCCGATGACATCGCCTTTTTTTACCGGAATGATATCCGGTTCAAGCCGGACGTCCACGTCAAAGCGCTGTTCGCGGTATTGCTGCTCGCGGACTGCCGCCGCAATGCGCTCATTGAACACATGCATGTGCATGTATACGCTTGTATAGCCATTCGGGTGGGTAATGTATAGCGCATTTCCGCCGCCGCCAAGCTGTACCCGCGCGCGCGAGATGTATCCGTCGCCAATGGCATGGAGGGGGTGTCCGATCCGCTGCTGCGTACGATAGTCTGATCCGCCATGGAAGTGGTTGCTCCGCAGCTCAGCAAATGTACCCGATGCCTGCGGGGGAAGGTCCAGCGGCTGCCGGAAATAATCCCGGGGATACGCCCGGCTCTGACTGACAGGTCCCTGGGCATGAGCCAGGCCCACCGCAACAATTAATAACGCAAAAAGTTGGATAAACCGCATAACTGTTATTTCACGTGAAGATGAAGCATCCGTTGCTCACCGATAAAGCCTTCCAGGTAGTCGCCCACCGCAACGGATCCCACGCCGGCCGGCGTGCCGGTAAAAATCAGGTCGCCCTTTCGCAGTGTAATATATTGCGAGACAAAAACCAGGATATCCTCAAACGAGAAAATAAGGTCCTTCGTATTACCTCGCTGTACTACTTCTCCATTTTTAGTCAGGCTGAAATCAATGGCATACGGATCATCGAATGTATCCTTAGGCAACAGCGTGCTCACGGGCGCCGACCCGTCAAATGCTTTGGCCAGTTCCCAAGGCAGCGATTGTTCCTTATGCTGCTGCTGGATGTCGCGGGCGGTGAAATCGATTCCTAAACCAATGGCATCGTAATATGTATGTGCAAATTTACGGCTGATGTGTTTGCCCTCTTTGCAGATGCCCAGCACGATTTCGATCTCGTGGTGGATGTTTTGCGAGAAATCAGGGTAATAAAAATCGCGGTTTTTTAACAACGCTGTATCGGGCTTTAAAAAAATCACCGGCTTTTCAGGAACCGGATTGTGGAGTTCATGGGCGTGTTCGGTATAATTTCTGCCGATGGCAATGATCTTCATGGGCAACGCGATAGTTCCTGACAAACTTAGATAAACTTGCCTTTATGTACAAGTTTATGTAAACGTTGGCAGGCGGACCCGCCGTCCGCCGCTATGGAAGAACAGCGTTTTGGGGCAATCCAGCTACACGCTACGTTTATACGCGCCTGTCCATAGCGCGTTGACCTGTGCGGAAAGCGTGGGCATGCGGATTTCCATGGCCGTATAAAACGGGCCATGTAGATGAAAAAGATGAGAAATAATATTAAAATAATACGATTAATGGTAATATTGCCTCGTCCGTAGCGCGGTGCACGGAACAGGAGGCAGGACACTGTATAGCCACCATTGTTAATAGTTAAGGAGATATCGAATTGAAAGCAGTCTTATTTGATCTGGACGGTACCATCATTGATTCCGAATGGTTTTATTACAAGGGCTGGAAGGCGGTACTGGAGGAATACAGCATCGTGCTGGATAGCCACACCTGGCTTACCTCCTTTGCCGGGAAAACCGAGCGCCAGGCTTTTGTCGTATTGCAGGAGCAGTTTGGATTTAACGAGGACGCCGAAACATTTTTTGAACGGAAGAAGACCCGGATTGCCCAGCAATATACGGAAGAGGACGTTTCGTTGATGCCGGGTGTGACAGAGCTGATCACTTACCTGCATGAGCGGGGCATTACAATGGCCGTAGTTACGTCCAGCCTCCGACCCGTTACGGAATTTAACCTGACGAAGCATGGACTGATCAATTACTTTGAAACGCTGGTTACCCGTTCCGATGTCACCTATCCGAAACCATCGCCCGAACCTTACGAACTTTGCGTGAAACGCCTTGGCATCGACAAATCGGATTGCCTGGTGCTGGAAGATTCGGTAACCGGGGCGACGGCGGCTGCGGCGGCGGGGTTGACCTGTTTCGGCGTGCAGAGCCACGAAGAGATCCGAAGCGACCTGTCAGTCGACCGGCTGTTTGTCGATTTGCATGAAGTGCTTGAGTTTTTTAAAACTGGCCAGCCATTCGTTAAATAGCGTTGTCAATCCATTCAATTAATTTACTATATTAGCGAAGGTTATAAACTATTCCTATTCATTAGGTTATTGTGCTAAAACAATTTATGTAAATTGGAAACCCTGTGACGCCATCGCGGTGGTGCGGGGCCATCAAAAGAGTTGACATGGATAAAAACAGGAATCAATCCGGAAAATCCCGGAGAGACTTTATTAAAACGGGGACTGCCGCTGCCGCCGGATTTATGATCGTGCCCCGTTATGTACTGGGTGGAGTGGGGTATGTACCGCCCAGCGATAAACTGGTTATTGCCGGTATCGGTGTTGGCGGGAAGGGGGAGTCCGACCTGAGAAACTTCCATGACAGCGGAAAGGCAACGATTGCTTACCTGTGCGATGTGGACGACCGCCGTGCGGCCGGCTCCGTAAAGCGGTTCCCCAATGCGAAATACTATAAGGATTTCCGGGAGATGCTGGACAGGGAGCATAAGCATATTGATGCAGTGTCTGTTTCAACGCCCGACCATAACCACGCGATCCATGCACTTCCGGCCATGCAGCTGGGCAAACATGTGTATGTTCAGAAGCCACTTACTCATGATATTTTTGAGGCACGGGCACTGACCGCGGCCGCCAAGAAATACAAGGTGGTTACCCAGATGGGTAATCAGGGTGCTTCGGGCGACGGCGTTCGCATTATGCGGGAGTGGTTTGACGCCGGCTTGCTGGGGGATGTCCATACGATTTATACCTGGACTGACAGGCCCGTGTGGCCCCAGGGAATTCCGTGGCCGGCCAAACGGGCTGAGGTACCGGCCGAACTCGATTGGGATCGTTGGCTGGGCACGGCTCCCTATAAAGATTACGTGGATAAATTAGTGCCTTTTAATTGGCGTGGCTGGTGGGACTATGGTACCGGAGCCCTTGGTGATATGGGCTGCCACATCATGGAGGCACCATTTAGCATTTTGGGCCTGCAGTACGTGAAGGATGTACAGGCAAGTGTAGGGACGGTTTATGTAGATGAATTCAAACGCGGCTATTTCCCTGAGAGCTGTCCGCCCTCGAGCTATGCGGTGCTCACCTTTCCCAAAACAGCGAAAACCAAGGGCGATGTGACCATTCATTGGATGGATGGCGGCATACAGCCCCAACGGCCGGAAGAGCTGGGCGCAAATGAAGTGTTTGGCGACGGTGGCAATGGTATCCTCTTTATCGGCACGAAAGGCAAGATGATGGCGGGGTGCTATGCCGAGAACCCCCGGCTGTTGCCTACCTCATTAACGGAGCAGCACCGGCTGCCGGTGAAATACGAACGGGTGCCGGGGAGTGCAGAGGGCCACTATGCACAGTGGGTGGAAGCCTGCATTGCCGGATATGGAAATAAGCCCGTAAGTGCACCGTTTGAAATCAGCGGTCCGCTCACGGAAGCATTGCTAATGGCGAATCTGGCTATCCGGGGATCTGACGTGCGTATCGACAACCGTTATCCCGGCAGGAACCTGAAACTCCTTTGGGACAATAATAATATGAAAGTAACCAACTTTGACGAAGTAAACCGGTTTGTGAAGCGGGAGTACCGGAAAGGCTGGGAGTTGCCGGCAGTATAAAGCGCTGCGACGTAACTGAACATTCAATTAGGCTTTAATCTAAAAAGGCCGTTTCCCTATCATTTGGAAACGGCCTTTTCCTTTACTCTATACTTTTTATACGGCGATGGAAGTATCCACAACAAAATCATCGTCCCTCAGGTGGACGATTTCAGTGGCTTTTTCGTAATTGGTTGATTTCTTGGAAAAGAAATCGTGCTGGGTTGTTT
>NZ_JBEBRB010000062.1:0-14600 GCF_040395035.1 Parapedobacter lycopersici
TTTCCCAGGCAAAACCAGCATAGAAAGTGGCCTCGTTATGCACGGGGGTTGTGAAAACCAACAGGTGGCTCTGGTCCCGGGCTTCGGTTCGGTAGTCCCGGAATCCGCTGACACGCGACGGATCCATCACAATAGCCGTTCCCAGCCACGAATCATCCATAGGCTCCCAATAGCGGAACCAGCCGGCTTTGCGATCGGCATTCACCTCGCCCCGTTTATCGTGGAGCGTTATCCCCGCCACGACATTGGGGATGGGTTTATCCGCGCGGATCCGTTCCGTCACCCTGAACAGGTGGCTGCCCAGGTCAAGGCTGATCCGTTTGGTTTCCATCACGGTGCGGCCGTTGGCATCCCAGGGGGCATAAGTGAGCTCGAAAATGGTTCTTAAAGGACCTTCGGCGATCGTTTTGGCGCGAATGAAATGGGACGACACGAATAGCGAATCAGCTTCCCATATGCCGGTGCCACCCAACCCACGGCTGGCGCCCACCTGATACGGATCGTATCCTTCCCCGGTATCTATATGATAAGCACCTTCCCGTTCCGCATTATTTTTATACCACCTGTTGATGATGGGATAGCTGACGCGCTTCAGAAAGGCGTCAATGCCGCCACCCGGCGGTCTCCTGGCATCGGCAGTAGTGTCCTGCAATCCATAAATCCGGAAGGCTACCCGGTCGTTTTCCCATGCATAGTCGTTCTGCCGCTCGGGCACGAAGCGTGAGTAAGCGGCTGGGGTATCGCCAAGGACAGCCGCCGCGGCGCCACCGGTGGTTTCCAAAATAAATGTTTTTGTTTCACCCGGACCGATTGATACGAGGAATAACAGCTCGTCGGGTTCGCCATCCAGGTTATTGTCGACAGCCTGTGACCGCAGGTAGGTACGCTGATCCGATTCCCGGGGCTGCACGTAACTGATGCTGTCCATAGGGATAAACCGGCGGATTTCGTCCATCGGTATGCCGACCACCTCATTAACACGGGGAATATCCAGGTGGTTGGTAACCGTGAATGACTGCGATCGCGTTGTTCCGGGCAGGCCCGCGAGTAAAAAACCAAGCAGGGCACCCAAATGTGTTGCCGGATGTTTCAGGGGATGTGTCATCATAAATCGGGATTATCGGTTAAAGTTACGCAAGAATTGGACCGCATGTCGCATTATATCGGGAAAATGACATAGAGAATTCCTATTTTTACCGTCCGTTACAGCGGTCTGCCACACGCAAAAGCAGGCGGACCGGCAGCTAAAAGCAAAAAAATGAAAATCTGGCAAAAGAATACGGATGTAAACCAATTGGTGGAAACATTTACGGTGGGCAACGACCGCGTGCTTGACCTGCAGCTGGCTGAGGCCGACGTGCTGGGTTCGCTGGCACACACCCGGATGCTTCATCGGATCGGGCTGCTGGGTGATGACGACCTCGATGCGGTGCAGCAGGGGCTGAAGGCGATATACCGCGAAGTAAAGGCGGGCGAGTTTACCATAGACGACCATGTGGAGGACGTACATTCGCAGGTGGAGCTTCTGCTGACCAAACGCGTTGGCGACGCCGGAAAAAAAATCCATAGCGGCCGCTCCCGTAACGATCAGGTGCTGGTAGACCTGAAGCTGTTTTTCCGCATGGAGATCGAGAAACTGGTGGGCAACATGCAGGCATTGTTTACACAGCTTATTCACCTGAGCGATACACATAAAGCCGTATTGTTGCCCGGTTATACACACCTGCAGATTGCCATGCCGTCGTCGTTCGGGTTGTGGTTCGGCGCCTATGCGGAAAGCCTTGTGGACGACCTGGAGATGGTGCATGCCGCGTGGAACGTGTGCAACAAAAACCCATTGGGTTCGGCCGCAGGCTATGGTTCTTCCTTTCCGCTCGACCGTAAAATGACCACGGAACTGCTGGGTTTTGCTGACCTGAATTACAACGTGGTGTATGCGCAGATGGGGCGCGGCAAGACGGAACGGCTGTTGGCCCAGGCCATGAGTGCTGTTGCGGCTACGCTGGCCAAACTGGCCATGGATGTCTGCCTGTACATGAACCAGAATTTCGGGTTCATTTCCTTTCCGGACCACCTCACAACCGGATCGAGTATTATGCCGCATAAGAAAAACCCGGATGTGTTTGAGCTTGTCCGCGGGCGGTGCAACAAGATCCAGGCGTTGCCCAACGAGATCGCATTGATGACGGCCAACCTGCCGTCGGGCTATCACCGTGATCTCCAGTTACTGAAGGAAAACCTGTTCCCGGCATTCCGCTCGCTGAATGAATGCCTGGAAATCACGGTATTTATGCTGGACCATATCCGGATCAATGAGCGGATTCTGGATGACCCGAAGTACGATTACCTATTCAGTGTGGAAGTGGTTAATGAAGAGGTGCTCAAGGGCGTGCCTTTCCGCGAAGCATACCGGAATATCGGGCTGGCCATCGAGAACGGTACCTACAAACCGCAGAAAGCGGTAAACCATACACACGAGGGCAGCATAGGCAACCTTTGCAACGATGCGATCACGTCGGCTTTTGACCGCGTGGCAGGATCGTTCCGTTTCGGGGAGGTGAATGCGGCCCTGGACCGCCTTATCCAGTGATGTTTTCCGTAAAATTTGTATATTTGCAACCGCAATAATTAAGTCTATATGTAAGCAATCATTTCTTTCGGACAAAATCCGGTGGCGGGAAGCGTTTCCCTTCCATCAGTTGTTGACCCCTTCACAGGAAAGAAATTATGCTTACATTACAACACATTACCTATTTACATCCCGATAAAACGCTGCTGTTTGATGACATCAGCCTTTCGATAAATCACCGCGAAAAAGTCGCCCTCATTGGCAATAATGGCTGCGGCAAGTCGACCCTGCTCAAAATCATTGCCGGTGAACTGCAGCCTGCCGGCGGTCAGCTGGACCGGGGCGGACCGTTGTATTATGTGCCGCAGGTATTCGGGCAGTACAATGAGCAGACGGTTGCCCAGTCCCTGGGTATCGCCGACAAGTGGAACGCCCTGAACGAAATTCTCAATGGCAACGTATCAGAAACGAACCTGGAACTGCTGGACGATGACTGGACGATCGAGGAGCGCTGCGCGGAGGCCCTGCAGCATTGGCAGCTGGACCGGCTCGACCTCGCCGCAAAAATGGAAACGTTGAGCGGCGGTCAGAAAACGCGGGTTTTCCTCGCGGGGATTTTCATCCATCGGCCACAGCTTATCTTATTGGACGAACCGAGCAACCACCTGGATATGGACGGAAGGCAGTTGTTGTATGACTTTATCTGCAATACGTCAAACACCCTGCTGGTGGTCAGCCACGACCGTAAATTACTGAATCTGCTGGACCCGGTAATGGAATTGCACCGGAACGGGGTTACGGTGTACGGCGGAAATTACGACGCCTACGCCGAGCAGAAACAGCTGGCTAGCGAGGCGCTGAACCAGGACATCAGGAACAGGGAAAAAGCCCTGCGGAAAGCGAAGGAAAAGGAGCGGGAAACGCTGGAGCGGCAGCAGAAACTGGATGCCCGCGGAAAACAGAAGCATGAAAAGGCGGGCGTTGCCCGGATCATGATGAACACCCTGCGCAACCACGCCGAAAGCAGCACGGCGAAAATCAAGGGTGTGCATGCCGAAAAAATCGGAAATCTTTCGCAGGAACTCCACGAGCTGCGGGCAACGATGCCCGATACCGATAGGATGAAGATCGGGTTTGACGGCTCGGCATTGCACCGCGGCAAGCGGCTGTTTGCCGCTACGGGTGTGAACGTCAGTTATCAGGATGTTCCGATCTGGAACACTCCCCTCACATTCCAGCTGGCCAGCGGCGAACGGGTTGCACTGAAAGGGGCGAATGGTTCGGGCAAAACGACACTAATTAAGCTGGTCCTCGGTGATCTGGAGCCGGCATCCGGAACCGTTTACCGGGCAGCCGGCCATACGGTATATGTTGATCAGGATTACTCCCTGATTGACAACCGGCTGAGTGTATACGAACAGGCACAGCGGTTTAATACCGGAGCGCTGCAGGAGCATGAAATAAAAACAAGGCTTAGCCGGTTGCTTTTTCCGGAGGAGGACTGGAATAAACCCTGTAGCGCATTAAGCGGCGGAGAAAAAATGCGGCTGACGCTCTGCTGCCTGACCATCCAGCGGCTTTCACCCGATATCATCGTGCTGGACGAGCCCACCAATAACCTGGATATCCAAAGCGTTGAAATACTGGTTTCCGCTATTAACGCCTACCAGGGAACCCTGATCGTGGTGTCACACGACGACTATTTCATCGAACAGCTCCGTACGGACCGGGTTATTGCCCTTGAAATGTAATGGGGGCAGTTCTTGATTTTTTAACATGTCTTAACATTTCGGAGCAAATTGAGGCATGTAATTTGATCATTTATCCGTATCATATTTAGGTTTATAATTGGTTAGTTAGAAAAGCCCTGATCCTCCCCGTTTCAGGGCTTTTCATTTTTAATCAGTTTTTATCCCACCATACCCGCGATAAAAAGGAGTCGCCATCGGAAAGCCTGCTCACCGCCGCGGCATAATTAGCTGAATTCAACTCTGCCTCTTCTGCGGAATAAATTCCTCTCCGGGGGATTTCGCCGTTGGTGGAACCTGGGTTTGGCCCGGGGGTAAGCCTGGGATAGCCGGTCCGGCGCCATTCGGCAAATGCTTCCATGTTTCGGCCAAAGAGATGTATCCACTTCTGGACGGCAATTTTTTCCATCTTCTGCTCGCTTGTCAGTCCGGTAAAGCTAAGCACATCCCCCTCGTAGTCAGCCGGAACAACGGAGAGGTTGTAGGGCGGTAACGCAAATGCGGCTTTTACCCCTTCCAAAAAGAAAGGATGGGCATCGGCTTCGGTGGCACCCCAACCTAACAGCGCCGCCTCTGCCTTATAGAAACAGATGTCTGAATAAGTCATGGCGTAGCTCGGGATCGGTGGGAATGTCCGGCTGAACCAGGTGTCGGTATTCGGCGTTGAATAGTTTGCCCGGATCAGCTGGGAAAGCTGGTCGTCGGTCAATGCGACACCGATACCTTGGTATACCTGATTGCCATTGATGGTAACCGGTTCGGCCAATAAGGGCAAGCGGGGATCATCGTAAGCTTTCAGCTGGTCGATTAACGTATTGGCCAGGTACCTGAGGTCCGAGCTGCCGGTTATCGACTGGCGGAGGATGGGATTCTGGTTTTCCGCCTGGGCATCATTAAATGTAGGTATGGCTGCATTATCCTCGTTGGAAGCAAAAAGCCCGTAGTCGGATCCCATCGCCTCCTCAACGGTCTGTTGTGCCAATTCCGGATTGGCATAGCGGATACGCATCCCCAGCCGAAGCTTAAGCGAATTGCCGAATTTTTTCCATTTATCAATATCACCGCCGTAAAAAAAGTCGGATGAGCCATACGACTGATCGCCCACGGTCAGGCTGGCCAGTGCGGTATTCAGGCGGTCAATCAAGGCCGGATAAATGGCTTCCTGCGGATCAAACTTCGGTGTACGGTTGATTTCCGTGTGGGACCGGGTGACCTCCGAGAAGGGAATGTCGCCGAATAGATCGGTCAGCCGCTGGTAAAGGTACACTTCATAGATGGATGCAATAGCCAGTTTGCTGCGGCCGGCGGGTTCGTTTTCCAAACCCGCAAGTTCTTCCCTGATCTGGATGATATTGCGTAGTAATACATAGTGCTGTGACCAGATCAGGTTTTCCGGCCCTTCGAAATAACGGGAAACAGGCACTACCGGCCCTCCGGCCCAATGCTGAACCCATGAACCGAATTTATTGTTCGGCACTTCACCGGATTCCTGGAATGTGCCATCACGCAGTATGCGGGAGAATAACAATCCCGGATCAACGGCGGTGACGGACGTTGGCGGTGTATTGATCCTTTCAAAGTCCTTGGTGCACGACGATATAACGCCGGCGATCACCCCGATATAGATAAGCTTGGTTAAAAAACACGTTTTCATAATTTGTAATCTTAAAATCCTACGGATAAGTTAACGCCGAAATTGCGCATCATGGGTAGCGACGTGGATTCGATACCGATAGACGAATTATCGACATTGAAAGCCGCCCCTTCGGGAGAAAAACCATCTGTTTTGCGTTGGAAATAAAACAGGTTTCTTCCATAAACCCCCAATCTGGCGGATTTAACAACCTTATTCGGCAACAGCCTCGCGGGCAATTGATAAGTGAGGTTTATTTCGCGCATGGCGATGTAACTCATGTCGTTGATCATCTCCTCGGATACCATCACCTCTTTGTCGCTGGCTACCATGTTCCAGTAGTCCTGCGCCGCAACCGGCCTGCTGTTTTTTACACCGCTGTTTACCCATTGCCCCGAGCCGTCCCGGCTGGCCACGTATCCATCAGCCACATACGTGCCGTCGCGTCCCGGAAGCGTTTTGTTTGTCGTGCCGTAGATTATCTGTTCGCGGTTCGACTGGGAAAAGATGACTCCACCCTGGCGGATATCCACCAATGCATAAAGACTGAGTCCTTTATACCTGAACGTATTGCCGAAGCCGCCGAGCCAGTCCGGCTGTGCATTACCCAGATCGGTTTCCACACGGCCGGTTGTGCGTAACGGGAGCCCGGTATCCGGATCGATAAGCCGGTTGCCCGCTTCGTCCTTGATCCAGGCAAACTGCGTTCCGATCAGCTGTCCAAATGGTTTGCCCACCTCGGCGACCACATTAATACCCCTGTCGGTTGCCAGCAGGAATGTCTCGACTCCCGGATACAATGATTCGACCTTATTCCGGTTCCGGTTAAAGTTGAATACCGTATTCCACTCAAAACCTGATTCCGTCCGGATGGGGGTAGCGCTCAGCATAAATTCAAATCCTTTATTGCTGATTTCACCGGCGTTAATGCGGTTGCGAACGAACAGGCTCGAGGGTGAAATCGGCACGTCAAGGATCTGGTTTTTCGTATTTGCCTCATAATAGGTGAAGGACAGGGCCAGTCGGTTCCGCAGGAAATTTACGTCGGCCCCTACTTCAACAGAGGTTGTCAGTTCATTTTTTAAATTGGGATCGGGTATGATCTCGGTATAGGATGCCATCGGTACCCCACCGTGTGTATACTGACTTAAGCTGTATGTTCCGGTTAACTGATAGGGGTTGCCCGAACTTCCGGCCTGAGCCCACGATCCGCGGATTTTTAAGTAAGATAGTACATCCGATTGCCATTTGAAGGCATCCGACAGCACCAGACTGGTGCTTACTGAAGGATAGAAAAAGGAATTGTTGTCCTTCGAAAGGGTGGATGACCAGTCATTTCTTGCGGAGAAATCAACAAACCAGTAATCCCGGTAGCTGAACTGTCCGGAAAGATAAGCTGAATTGATCTGCGATTCGATTAAATTGAACAGGTACGAGTTGGTCGTCGTGTTATTGATCACGAATAACGAGGGTACAATAAACTGGTTCCCCGTATTTCCGGTTAGCCGAAGGTAACGGCTCTGGTGGCTGCCGCCGACGTTGAAGTTCAGTTTTATGTCGTCGGACACCTCAAAATTGGATGTGGCAAGGATATCGTAGTTGTTTTCGCGGGAACGGATAACCTCTTCCCGGATATCGCCCTGTCGGTTCAGGCTTTGGTAGGTGCCGATGGGCCGGTACCGGAACCGCTGGTCCGTATAAAAATCGGTGCCTCCTGTCGCCGTTACCGTAAGCCAGGGCGCAAATGTATACGACAGGCGTAATAGCCCGATGAGGCGATCCCGTCTATCCTCGTTGTGGTTCTCGTTCACGGTCCAGTACGGGTTGGCAGTTGAACTGTTTGTCGCATATGTTTTCTCAAGCCCTTCGAACACATTGGAAAAACCGAGTTGCCGCTGCACTTCTTCGGCGGTCCATTTATATTGCGACATGATGCGATTGCTCAGGCTCCGCGGCTGGCTGATCAGTAAATACGCCGGGTTGTCGGCCGCATCGGATAGGGTTGGCCTGTTTTCCGCGTTTTGAATAATGTAATTCGCCTTTAAATCGACCTGGAACTTGTCGGTGATTTTACCCTGGGTACGTAAACTGAAATTGTTCCGGTTTAGCGTATTCGTTGGAATGTAACCATTAACATGCGTGTTGGCGTATGAGAAGCGATAGTTTAGCCGATCGTTACCGCCGTCTACACTGAGGTTATTAATAAATTGCTTTTCGGTCTGGAAGAATGATTCGTACGTATCGGGCTGCGGGGTGAGGTTTAGGATGTTTCCATATTGATCTTCATAAGGCTGGCCTTCCATCCGTGCACCCCAGCTTGCGCGTGCGGTACGGTCGCGGCCGGCACTCATTTTGGGCATACCCTCAAATCCTCCGGCGATGGCTTCGGCCATGGAAATGATGCTTCCATCTGCTTTGCGGAAATGGGTAAAAGTGCCGTTGAGCCCCTGCCCGTATTCGTTCTGGAAATCCGGCAGGATCAACGCGTTGCCTATCGCATAGTCTGTACTGTAGTTAATGCTTGTCCGCCCCGCACTTCCGGACTTTGTGGTGATCAGGATGACGCCGTTACTACCGCGTTGGCCGTATAACGCGGCGGCATTCGGCCCCTTTAATATGGACATGCTTTCAATGTCATCTGGATTGATGTTGCCGATACCATCGCCGTAATCTGTACCGCCCCATTGGCTGGCCGGCGAAAGATTTTGGTTGTCGATAGGTACCCCATCCACCACGTAAAGCGGCTGGCTGTTTCCGATGAGCGAATTATTACCCCGAATCACCACCTTGGCCGAGCCTCCTGCTCCAGAGGCGGCGCGGCTGACCCGTACTCCGGCAACTTTGCCGGATAGTGCGTTCGCCACATTTGTCTCTTTTCCCTGCATGAGTTCCTCACCTTTGATATCGGCAACGGTATATCCCAGTGCTTTTTTTCCGCGCTTGATGCCCAAGGCGGTAACGACTACCTCGTCCAGCTCCGCGGCATCTGCTTCAAGCGATATGGTAATGGCTACCTTATCGTTGGCGGCGATGCGGTAGTTGGCCAGTTCCTTTGGTTTGAAACCAATGGAACTGACGCCAATGGTATAGCCCTGGCCCTCGGGAATTTTTTCAAAGGCGAATGTGCCGTCGTCTGCGGTTGTTGTCACGCGCCTTAAATTGGTTGCTGCATTTTCCAAGGTTACGGTGGCGGCTGGGATCGGCCGGTTCATGCCATCGCGGACAACGCCATTTATCGTGGCCGAGGTTTGCGCAGAGACTTGCTGCTGCGTAAGCGTAAGGACCATGAGGAGTCCCAGGAAACATTTTCCCCGCGTGGCTTTCAATAAGGGTACCAACCAGGTATGGGTTGGGTACTTGTTACGTGAAAAAAGGTTCATAATTTATGTTTATTTGTTGTGTAATGATTGGCTGATGATTTGGCCGGTTTACCGGCCGGACGCGTCAATTTGAACGTCAATGTGATGCAGGTATTCGATTTCGTTAATTACCTTTATATAAACGGCTGTGCTTTTTGGAAACGATCCCGTATAGAATTTTTGTCGGATATCGGATTCGCGGTAGGTAATCCGGATGTTGTAATTCTGCTGTAAAATCGCAAACACATCCTGCAGGGCCAGGTTGGTAAAACTAATGCCCTGTGCGGTTTCTTCAAAATATCCTCCCCGGTCCATGTTCGTGTTTCCCCCGGGTTTTCGGACTGCGGAAAGGACTTTTAATTCGGTGCGGTTAAACACGATTTCCTCCTCCGGTTTGAGTACACTGGTAAATGACTTGTTCGTTGCAGTTTGCCGGCCTTCGACACGGATGCTGCCCTCGATCAGCGAAACCTTTGTGGCATGGGAGGATACCAGCTCGTCAACCAGGAAAACCGTGCCCAGTGCCTGTGTCGTTAATCCCGACGAGTGAACGATAAAAGGTTTGGCTTTATCTTTGGCAACTTCAAAACGGGCTTTGCCTTTCAGGCGGAACACCCGGTTGGGGGCGTCCGAGAACTGCTCGGGAAACCGTATTTCGGACTGCGGATAAAGCAGAATGACCGAACCATCAGCCGGTTCGAGACGCATGGGCTCGTTACCGGAGTTGATGTAGTATAGATTGCTGATGGGTGGGTGGGGTACCACGGGGTTCACGTTATCGATGGTGCCGGCCCCGGTGGTTAGACGGACGGGTTCTGCGACAGCATAATCGGCTTCCTTTATTATCCGATCGGGGCGATTCAACAGTATTCCCAGGAAAATCAGTATCGCAGCGGCACTGGCGCCTGCCATATACAGGAACTTTCGGCGCACCTGTTTTTTGCTGTCATGCTGATGAATGGCATGAAGGAGCTTTTGCTTGATCTTTTCCTCGGGATAGGTATCGGGTACGGTATCGTCCAGGTGTTGCCATTCATCAAAGGGGAGCCACTCCGCTAATTTTTCAGGGTGCTGTTGCAGGTAGCGGCTAATGTGTGCGGCCTCTTCGGGTGTACACTGATGCTGTAAGAAACGTTTGATGTGGTCTTTGGTTATTTTCATCAGTATGGTATACGGATGAAAACACGTTATCCCCCAACCGACAGTTTAAAAAAAATCAATGACAATGCATAAAAGGGAAAGAAGTGATTTTCTTAGCGCTTTGAGGGCTAAATTAATGTGATTTTCAGCGGTTTTGGGTGAAATGAGCAACCTGCTTGCAATTTCTTTGTGTGTGAGGTTTTCAAACCGACTCATGATAAAGACCTTGCGCCGCATTTCGGGCAGGGCGTTGATGGCGTCCTGTAATAAGCCGGACATTTCCTTCGCGTTAAGTAATTCTTCCGGGGAGACTGTTTGACGCGCTGGGGTTACGAGGGATGTACGCAGTCTTTTCCGTGCGGTTTCTGTCCGGATGAGATCGATGATGGTCGTCCGGACAATGCAGAATAACTGTCTTTCGATGTCAATTTCAGGTTTTGGCTGTTGCAGGTTCCGCCATAATTTGATGAACGCTTTTTGCACCGTTTCCTCGGCAAGATAGCTGGAGTTTGTTTTTTTCAGCGCATACGCATACACCCGTTTATTCCATTGGTCAAATAACGAATCGAAATCAACGGATGATGATTCGGTCCTGCGTTTCATAATTCATCGGGCTTATTGGATAGGCAATATACTATTTTATCAATAGTTTACCAATCCGGCATCCGGCCCATGGCCTTCATTACGGAAAACCGATACGTTGTTTCCGATTGGAAGGTCTCGCCGGGCAATAGCTGCGTGCTGGGGAATTTCGGCTGGTTGGGTGAGTCGGGGAAATGCTGGGCCTCCAGGCAGAACGCACCGTATTGTTTATAAGGTTTCCCCTGTTTACCGAAATCCGCTCCGTCCAGTGCATTGCCGGTGTAGAATTGCAGTCCGGGTTCATTGGTGAATACCTCAAGGCAGATACCGGTATCAGGCGATACGATGGAGGCGGACGGCCCCGGACCGGTATTCAGCACATAGGTATGATCGTATCCCCCATGGGGTGTCAGCTGGTCATGGGGTTGCCCGATATCGCGTCCGATCGTTTTGGCCTTCCGGAAATCGAACGGTGTGTTGGCAACAGACGCCACTGCCCCGGTCGGGATCTGGGCCTGGTCCACGGGCAGGTAGTGGTCGGCATTGATCCGTGCCAGGTGGCCAAGCACATCCCCATTGCCCTCTCCGTTGAGGTTGAAATAGGCATGATTGGTCAGGTTGATAACCGTTGGCTCGGTAGTTTCCGCACGGTAGCTGATGATCAGTTCATTGTTGTCGGTAAGGCGGTATTTGACGCGTACAGCCAGCTTGCCCGGAAAGCCTGCTTCACCGCTGGCCGACACATAATAGAAATCGGCCTGCTGCAGGTAGTTGACCCGGCGGTCCCATACCTGCCGGTGAAACCCGTTTTCACCTCCGTGCAGGGCGTTTGGTCCGTGGTTGGGTTCAATGGTATGCGTCTGGCCGTCAAGGGTGAATTTCCCGCCTGCGATGCGGTTGGCAAACCGGCCGATGGTAGCGCCGTGGTACTGTTCTGCTGCATCGGTGTATCCCCTGATGGTGGGAAACCCAAGCACCACGTCGGTGAGCAGCCCCTGGCGATCGGGTACCAGCAGGCTCACAATCCGGGCGCCGAAGTCGGATAGTGCCACGGTAACCCCGCGGTCATTTTTCAATATCAGCAGGTGTGTGTTTTTCCCGGCAATCCGGGTGTCGAAATCGACGGCATTTGGTAGCAGATCGTGCAGCATGGCTTATCGCTTGATTAGGATAACACCGTGGTCCCTTCCGAAGGCCTGGCGAGGTAAACCTGCAGTTCTTTTCCGGTCTTTCTCCTGTAGGTGTGGGTTATGGCATAAATGACATCCGGTACTTCCCCGGCTGTTACCATATTAATTGTACAGCCGCCGAAACCACCCCCCATCATGCGGGCACCGAGGACCGCTTCGCGACCCTGCATGAGATCCACTAACAGGTCCAGTTCGTGGCAGCTTACTTCGTATTGATGCCGGAGCCCTTCATGGGTTTCGAACATACGCTTTCCAAAGGACGTCAAATCATTCTTTTTTAAGTCGTCGCACCCGTCCTGCACCCGCTGGATTTCCGAAACGACATACCTGCAGCGCTGGTACACGGTTTCGTTGGCCGGTTTTACATAACGGTTCAGCTGTTCGGCCGTCGCATCGCGCAGGCTCGTCACGGCGGGGTGATGCTTCCGGATTAACGCCACGCCACGCTCACACTGTTCGCGCCGTTCATTATAGGCCGATGAGGCCAGCGAATGCTTCACCCGGGTGTCAAACAGGATGAGTTGTATATCTGGGTGGTTAAATGGAATGTATTCATGGGAAAAATCCGCGCAATCCAGTTTGATCAACTGCCGTTCCTGCCCGAACAGACTGGCAAATTGATCCATAAGTCCGCACTTTACACCCACGAAATCGTTTTCGGCCGCTTGGGCCGCCAGTGCCATATCCAGCTTGGAGATGCCCAGTGAAAACAGTTCATTAAGGGCGAATGCCGTTGCGCATTCGAGGGCGGCGGAGGAGGAAAGGCCTGCACCCTGGGGGATGTCGCCGGCAAAGACGAGGTTGAAGCCCTGCACGGGGTACTGTGACCGGATGAGCTGCTGCACAACTCCCAGTACATAATCCGGCCACAGGAGTCCGGAACGTTCGATGCCATGCAGCGTTGTGCTGTAGGTCTGGCCCTGGTCGAGCGCATGCAGCTGGATAATCGGATCATCCCGTTTCCCGATTGCAGCAACAATCTGCTTGTCGATGGCCGCCGGGAGTACCCAGCCCTGATTGTAATCGGTATGTTCACCGATCAGATTAATACGTCCCGGCGAACGGACCAGCAGCGGGTCTTCGCTAAAAAGGGAGCGATAGGTCTGGTGTACCAGGTCGGGGAGAGGAGCAGCCATTGCGGTATTTCTGTGTTGTCCAAAGCCAGGCTTAAATGTACGATAAAAAAAGGGTCGCCGCAACCGATGTTTACATTACGGCTACATCACTTAGTGATAATGTGCTACCTTTGCGGACTATGATCATGAACTGGCAGCAATTGCTTTCGGCTAAGCGGTGGGGATACGAATCCCGCGTGGTGGGCGACCAACACGATGCGCGTTCCGAATTTCAGCGGGATTACGACCGGCTGATTTTTTCTTCGCCGTTTCGCCGACTGCAGAACAAAACCCAGGTGTTTCCCCTGCCCGGCAGCGTATTTGTACACAACCGGCTTACCCATAGCCTGGAAGTTGCCAGTGTGGGGCGGTCGCTGGGACGGATTTTCTACAACGAGATGAAAAGGGAGCACCCGGATATCGACCGGGAGCTACCTTATCTGCAGGAAGTGGGGAATGTCATATCGGCAGCCTGTTTATCGCATGACCTCGGAAACCCGGCGTTCGGGCATTCCGGCGAATCGGCCATATCCAATTATTTTACCGATGGCGCAGGCCGCGTTTTTGAAGGGCAGGTTTCACCGGCGGAATGGGCCGACCTGACCCACTTTGAGGGCAATGCCAATGCGCTGCGGATTCTGACGCATCCGTTCGCGGGCAAAGACGAACATGGGTTCGCCCTCACCTACAGCACGCTGGCTGCCATTATTAAATACCCATGCGCCGCCATTGACGGACACGACAAGCGGTCCCACCACCGGAAAAAGTACGGTTATTTCCAGTCGGAACATTCCGCTTTTGAAAAGATCGCCCTGGAAACGGGGCTGTTGAGCGATTCGGGCGAACAGGCGGCCTATAAGCGCCACCCGTTGGTTTACCTGGTGGAAGCGGCCGATGATATCTGCTATAACATTATTGACCTGGAGGATGCACACCGGCTGGGCATCTTAGCTTACGAACAGGTGGAGCAGCTGCTGTTGCCGGTATGTGCTGATCCCGCACTGAAGGTGCGGCTGGAGAAACTCGCGGACTTTGACAGTCGCGTAAGCTTGTTGCGTGCAAAAGCAATCAACACCCTGATTACCGCCTGTGCAGCCGTATTTGTCCGGCAGCAGGATGCGATTTTGCGTGGACAATTCACTCAGTCGCTGATCGACGCCGTGGACACCGGTCTGACGGATGCCATGCGGGCCATTGAGCGGATTTCAATCGAAAAAATATACAACGCGCCGGCGGTGGTGCAGATTGAGGTGGCAGGATATAA
>NZ_JBEBRB010000063.1:0-13905 GCF_040395035.1 Parapedobacter lycopersici
AAACCGGAAAGGAGGCCGTTATGAATCTTATCCAAAAAATTGAACACTGGGGCGACACCCATCATCCTCGGTGGCTAGATGCGCTGCGCATCGTGCTGGGCATTGCTATTTTTCTAAGGGGGGTAACGTTTTTAGGCAATACCGAGTCCCTGCGGATCTTGCTGGCAAGCACGAACATTCCCGAACTTTATACTTGGGCGGCAGTGCATTATATCGCGTTCGCGCACCTGGTTGGTGGTACCCTGATCGCCATCGGCCTACTGACCCGTGTAGCAGTCGGGTTTCAGTTACCCATTTTACTCGGTGCCGTCTTTCTCGTCAATCTCCCACAGGGGTTTACTTTTCTAAACTCGGAACTCTGGGCTTCACTGCTTATACTGGTGTTACTCATTGTCTTCTTTATTTCGGGCTCAGGTCCATACTCGCTTGACCACCAAATGCGTGGACGGCGAAAATCTACCCTGAGGGAGTAATACAAAGGCCCATTTCGTAGCTTGGTCCAGTTATTGCATTACATTTGGTAATTTAATTGACCCTGCTATGAAAAAATTGGCATTTATTATCATGATCGCCGGCATTACGGCATTTTCCTCCTGCGCGACCTATTCGAATGGCCGCGGAAATAACGGCATGCCTCCGGGCAAGGCAAAAAAAATATTCGGAACGAAGTCCGCAAAGCCTTTTGCTCCCGGGCAGCAAAAAAGAAAAGGAGGACAGCACCGCCAGCATAGCGTCTTTCATTATCAATCCGGCCAAAGATAAACCGGACAGCGGGTTCCGGTTTATTATAATAAAACATCTTTGCTCAGCAATTGTTGTCCTCTCAGTTCACGCATAATCCGGTAATAACGTAATTGAAGGGTGATGAATAAGGATAAAAAAACAAGACCTGCCGACGATCAAAAAGAGAAAGCGGAAAAAATCAAAAAACGCGAGGAACGGCTCGACAAAGAAATCGAACAGTCATTTCCGGCAAGCGACCCGCCTTCGTATTCCCAGCCGGGAAACGACAAAAAAGATCAATAGCTGCGCGGTGGCGTATTGGTTTACAGGGGCCTATAACCACCCCTGGATGCTCTCGCTTTGCCATACTATCCCATTGCGCCCGGGGTAACTCCGGTATGAGTCCGGTAAAAACCCGAAAAATACTGGACTCATGGTGGACTCACCCTGGACTCATACTGGACTCATCCCGAAAAATCTTCCGAATTAACCGGAAAAGCCCATTCATTGTCCTCCTTAAAACATCGCCATACGGCGCTGTTTCGTTTTCCATAATTTCGTTATCTTCATCCCTGAAAAGATCGCTATGCCAACTGTCCCACCGCTAAAAATACTCAAAGCCTCCGCCGGATCAGGGAAGACGTTTAGTCTTACCGCCCATTACCTGACGCTGGTATTTGCGGGTGCACATAAATACCGGGAGATCCTCGCCATTACCTTTACCAACAAGGCAACGGCGGAAATGAAAGGCCGCATTTTGGAGGTATTGGAACATCTCGCTACCGGGGACGGTACGCAGGCAGATCGGGCAACGGGCTACCGGGAACTCCTCCTGCAGGCATACCCTCAGTGGGATATCACCGCACTGAAGCTGCAGGCTGCCGAGGTGTACCGTAAAATCCTGCATGATTACAGCCGGTTCTCGGTCAGCACAATCGACGGCTTTACCCAAAAGATCATCCGGGGGTTCACATTTGAACTGGGTATTGATTCTGGGTATAAACTGGAAATGAATACCCGGAAAGTAAAGGCCGACCTGGTGCTCCGCCTCAACCGGCTGCTGGACGAACGCCCCGACCTGCTGCAGTGGATCACCGATTACGCAAAAACCCAGATAGACAAGGACGAAAGCTGGAATTACCGTTGGACGCTCAACAACCTTGCCTCGGAAATTTTCAAAGAGGATTTCCAGGATTTTGATCAGGCGATCGCTCATATCCCCGAGGAAACGCTTTTTGACAGCCTCAATAATTATTGCAAGACCGCAACGGCCCAATTTGAACTGGAGTTTGAGGCTTTGCTCAAAACCGCAGCCAGGCTATTTGCGACTTCAGGGGTAACCGCTGCAGACCTGGCAGGAAAATCGCAGAACCAACTTGGAAAGCTGCCATCACTTTCGGCACAGGACCCTTATAGCACCGTCAAAAAACTGGAAAAGTACATCGATACGCCGGAGGCTTGGCAGAAAGGTGGACTAACCGGATCGGTAGCCTCGCTGTATCAACAATTGAATCCGGTACTCGAACAGCTATATCAGTATTACACCGAGCACAGCGGGGACTTTTACCTGGCCCGCGCCATCGATGAAAACTTATATTACCTCCGTCTGCTGAAGGAAATGAGCGCGCTCCTTGCCCAATGGCGTAAAACGAACCGCGCACAGCTAATCAGCGATGCACAGGTATTGCTCAACCGCATTGGCGTTAACGAGTCAGGTGACCCGACCTTCATATGGGAGAAAACAGGCAACCGCTTCCGGCACTTTCTTTTTGATGAATTCCAGGACACTTCCCGAAAACAGTGGGATAACCTGCGGCCATTGCTTATCAACGCCATGGCCAACGCGACAGGAAAGCGTAGCGAACACCTGATGGTAGGCGATGTTAAACAGAGTATTTACCGCTGGCGTAATGGCGATTGGCGCATTTTGCTCGACCGGGCCGAGCAGCAGCTTGCCCGGGCGTTTAACCGGACGGATATGGCATCGCTTATTCAGCAGGAAACACTGGAGGTAAACTACCGTAGCCAAGAGCAGATTGTGGCCTTTAACAACGTACTGTACCAGCATGCGCCGCGGTGGCTCCAGGGCCGGCTCAATGATAAAATTGCAAGCCAGCTAGGCGAATCGGAATACCAGCGCTGGTGGGTTTCCTCCGGCAATCACGACACAATCATCCGGGCATACGGGGACAGCACGCAACGGATGCCGGAGCATGCAGCCCACAAAAAGGGAGGCGCCGTGGAGGTTTCTTTTATTGACGTCGCCAGCAACAATCACCGGTCCAATGCAGTAAAAGAGGAGGCGCTGGCCCGCCTGTCGGATACGCTCTTCCAGTGGATCGCTTCCGGCCGTTACCGGCCAGAGCAGATCGGCATCCTGGTACGCACGAATAATGAAGCCCGTGAAATCATCCAGTATGTACTTGGGCAGCAGCGTGAAAAAGCAGTTTTTTTCGATGTGATGTCGGGCGATGCGCTGGCATTGGCTAACAGTCCGGCCGTACGCCTGCTTATCAATACCCTACAGGCACTGGTGGGAAAGACGGCCGACAGTGCGTTATACCGCGCCAATTGTATTTACCTTTTCCAGCAGCTTCAACCTAAGCGGGCGCCCGCCGATGAAGACTGGCTGCGAATCAAATACAGTGCCCCTCCACAATTGGAGGGGCTACTTCCGCCATCGCTTTGCACCAATTGGGACAGCTGGGCGCAGCTTCCGCTGGCCGAACTGACGGAAAAACTGATTACCGCCTATGCGCTGAACGCACAGCCTGGAAACCTGCCGTACCTGCTGGCATTCCGCGACCTGGTCGCAGCATTTACCGCAAGCGGGGAACGGGGCATTCCGGCATTTCTCACCTATTGGAACGAGGAGGGAGCCGATCGCGCACTGCCGGCAAGTGCCAAGGTGAACGCTGTGGAAGTGCTCACCATCCATAAATCCAAAGGCCTCGCATTTGACGCAGTGATGATCCCATTCTGTGGCTGGCCGGTAGACGGCAAGGCTAACGGCGACTTCTGGGTGGACGTGCGTCAGACCCCCTACGCCCTGCTCGGTAAAACACCGGTGAAATATAAAGCAGATTTAGGCAAATCGACTTTATACCGGGCCTATTACGAGGAAATGCTGTTCAATTATATGGATGCGATTAACACATTATATGTGGCTACGACACGCGCGCGGCAACACCTGTACATCACGGCTCCCGGGAAAAAGGGAACCGGCGAAATCAGCACGCTGGTGGCCGGCGACCTGCTGCTGGAGGTACTCCCGGACCACGCGAACGAACTGGGCGCGGTATACGATGCCGGCATCCGTACCGGCAGTCTGGACGCAGTGCCGGAAGCTGCGGAAACACGCCCGGACAGCGGACAGGCTGGCTGGTGGTTCGACCACTACCCCGTTTCGGACCGCATACAGGAGGAACTGGCCCGGCCGGAAATGATGGGTGAACTGGATGTAATCAAGCTCGATGATGCCAAACGGCAGGGCCGCCTGTTGCATGAGCTGATGGAACTTGCGACGGCTGCGGAGGAGCTGGACCTGCACCTGGACCACCTGCAGGCGCAGGGGCTGCTGAAAGCCGATGAACGGGATCCGATACTGACACTGGCCAGACGGACCTGGAATCATCCGCACCTGGGGATGCTGTTGCATGGCCCGTACCGGCATTTAAATGAACGCAGCATCATCCTGCCCGATGGCACCACCCTGCGGCCGGACAAAGTGCTTGCCAGTTCCGACGAAACCATCGTGCTGGATTTCAAGTTTACACATCATCAGGATGAATCACACGTACGGCAGGTGAAGGCCTATCAGGCGATGCTGCTCGAAATGGGCATGCCCGGCGTAAAAGGATTTATTTACTATGGCGCGCTTGAAAAATTAGTTGAAGTTTAATGGAAGGACACGATGACGCCATTTCTTAAGCAAGTTGCGGAAGATTTACTGCATCGCTTCGGCGATGACCTGAAAGACATTGCCGTGGTGCTGCCCAACAAGCGGCCGGCGGTATTTCTCCGGAAATACCTGGCTGGTCTCCACGGTCGGCCACTTTGGAGCCCCCAGTTTTTTACCGTCCAGGAATTCTTCGCCCAGAGCACGACGGCATCACAAGCCAGTCCGCTTACCCAGTTTTTTGCGCTCCATTGCCTACACAACCAGCTGCTGCGGGAAGAAGGCCGGCCTGAGGAAACCCCGGACGAATTTTACCCGCTGGCAGAGACCATACTCAGTGATTTTGCCCAACTCGACTACGAACTGGTACCCCCTGTCGAAATATACGCCGAATTGCGTGATATCGCGTTGCTCCAGCAGCGATTCCCGCATTTATCTGCCGAACAGCAACGGTTTATGCAGCAATTCTGGGATTCGTTTTCAGCAGGCAAACAGACCGCTGTGCAGCAACAGTTTTTGCAACTCTGGGGGCGATTGCCCCAACTATACCTTCGGTTTAACGCAGAACTGGCCAACCGGCAGCTGATTACCACCGCCGGCATTTACCGCGCCCTCGCCGAAGGCACCGCACCCGCCGGGGATTTCATCCGGGATTACCGAAAGGCTGTGTTCGTTGGATTCAATGCCCTCAACAAATGCGAGGCTACACTTTTTACACGGTGGCAAGAACAGGAACAGGCCCTTTTTTATTTTGATGCAGATGCGTATTACGTGGACGATCCGCTGCAGGAAGCCGGCATGTTCCTCCGCCGCAACATTGTCCAGTATGGCCTGCGTAATGCGCTGGGCGATTTTCCCGCCGAATTGGGCTCGCGGGATGAACCGATCGACATCGTGGCGGCTTCGGGCAGTATCGCTCAGGCCAAATGGCTTTCTACACAACTGCAGAATGACCCGGCGCCCAACGCATCACCTTCCCGGACAGCCATCATCCTTGCCGATGAAGGATTGCTTATTCCGGTGTTACAGAGCCTGCCCGACGGAACCCCTTTCAATATCACCATGGGCTATCCGCTGATGCAGTCGCCGCTCTTCGGACTGATCGATCTGTGGCTCACCATCCAGCAATACCTTGACGGCAACCACGGTCGGTACGTGCACCACCTGGATGTAGTCGCCGTATTGGCGCACCCGCTGACCGGTGTCGCACCCACAGAGCGGCAGCAGCTCCAGCAGGCCATCCACGAAAATGAATGGCTGGACGTGCCTGTTGCGGCTTTGCGGCTGAAAACTGGCGGCTTTGCGGAGTTCTTTGCTCCGCAGGAAGGGGGTGCCGCGGTGCTGCTGGCGTTGCACCGGTTGCTGGAGGGGTTGTTACAACAGCGCCAGGACAACGGCACATTGCGACACCTGGAGGCATCGCTCATGCTGGCAACCAAAAAGGCGCTTAACCTGCTACAGGAAGGGCTGGCCGACTATACGGAACTATCGGTTTCATTTCTCTGCCTGCTCGTCCGCAAAGCGCTCCAAAGTGTATCGGCTCCGATTGAGGGTGAGCCACTGAACGGGATACAGATTATGGGGCTGCTGGAGAGCCGGTGCCTCGACTTTGATGAAGTATACCTCATCGGTGCCAACGAAGGCACGCTACCAAAAATTACCCTGGGTAACACCTTTATCCCCGATTCCATCCGCCGTGCACACGGACTGCCCGTACTCGAAAACCAGGACGCCTTATCGGCCTACCTGTTTTACCGCCTGCTGCACACCCCACAACGTATCACCTTTGTTTACAACCAGGTCGTAGACGATCGCAGCAGTGGCGAGTTAAGCCGTTTCGTGCGACAGCTGGCCTTTGAAAGCCGTTTCTCTTTCCGCCCGGCCATGCACCAGCAGCCGATAAAGGCAATGCCTGCACCACCAATGCTCCGTATCGCCAAAACCGGAGCGGTATGGAAGAAACTGCTAAAATATCTCGACGCCTCGGACCCCGGTCGCTTAAGGCTGTCGGCCACCGCATTTACCACTTACGTCCAGTCACCGCTGCTGTTTTTCCTAAAATATGTGGCCGACATCAAGGAGCCCCCAAAAATGGCCGAAGAGTTTGAAATGAACAGGCTGGGCACGGTGGTGCATGGAGCCATGCAGCACATTTACGAAGACCTTCGTGACCGGGAGAACCGGATAGACGCGGAAAGTATCCGCAGAAAACTGACGGAAGTACCCGCAATATGCCTGGCAGCACTCTCGGAAGCCACCTACGGGAGTCCTGGCAAAATAACCGCGCCCAATAGCATGCAGCGTATCCTGCTTAAGATCGCAGTGGAGTATACCACGCTCTTCCTGTTGCACGACGCCAGCGAAGTGGCACCATTCCGGATCATCGAACTGGAGAATGGGCAGGATTATACATTGGATATTCCCATTACGGTAAACGGGGGCGCATATACCGTGCGCCTTTACGGCATTATCGACCGGGTGGATGAGGTTGCTGGCAAAATCCGCATTGTGGACTATAAAACCGGTCGGGATGAGGTGAAGTTCCATAGCGAAGAGACCCTGTTTGCCCCCGCATCCGAAAAGAGCAACAAGGCCCTGCTGCAAACCCTGTTTTATACCTATATCTACGAACAGGTAACCGGGAGGACAGGCATTGAACCCCACCTGTATGTTGCCCGCAGGCTACGCCGGGAAGGTTCATTGTTTTATCGGAGCGGCCGCGGCCGCATTACCATGCAGGATGAATTCCTGGAACGTTTAAAGGACGGGTTTTCCGGTTTCCTCCGGGAAACCCTTGAAGAACTGTTTAACCCGGAAATACCGTTCGCCAATAATCCACAGGCGCCGCTATTCGACGGCGACCCCTACGGTGAATTCATCGGCCGTGCGGCAGCATTGGAAGACGAGTAAGCGGTTTGCCTACGCGGTGGCCTGCCGGATGGCCAGCTGCTGGGCCACTTTTCCCGCGATGTCAACGAAAGCATGGGCCACGGGATTATCTTCATCCATCACCACAGGCAGTCCGCTATCGCCGGCGTCGCTGATGCTTTTTACCAGCGGTATTTCGCCAAGGAACGGTGCACTGTACCGTTCGGCCAGTTGTTTCCCGCCATCTTTTCCAAAGATGTAATACCGATGGTCGGGGAGCTCTGCCGGTGTAAAATAGGCCATGTTTTCGACTACACCAAGCAGGGGAATGTTAATGGCATCCATCAGGAACATGCCGATGCCTTTGACCGCATCGGCAAGCGCCACCTGCTGGGGAGTGGTTACCACCACGGCACCGGCAATGGGAAATCCCTGGGCTACAGTAATGTGCACGTCGCCTGTTCCAGGGGGCAGGTCAACCACCAGGTAATCCAGTTCACCCCAGTCCGCGTCATTGAACAGCTGCTTAACGGCGGTGCTTACCATCGGGCCACGCCAGGGAATGGCCTGATTCGGGTCGGTAAAGAAGCCGATGGACAGCAGTTTTATTCCGTATTTTTCAATCGGCTCAATTTTTGTTTTCCCGTCGGGTGTCTTCGAGGCCCTGGGCCTTGCCCCTTCCAGTCCGAACATAATGGGGAGCGAAGGGCCATAAATATCGGCGTCTACCAGTCCTGTTTTTGCGCCGGTAGCGCTCAATGCCAGTGCCAGGTTAGCGGCAACGGTGGATTTACCAACTCCGCCCTTGCCGGAGGCGACGAGGATAATGTTCTTTATGTTGGGCAGCTGATTGCTTCCCAGACCAACCACGTTGGATGTCATATTGATTTCGACGGCAATCGTCTTGTCCACAAACAGGGCAATGGCGTTCCGGCAGGCGTGTTCGATATGGCCCTTTAAGGGGCAGGCGGGGGTGGTGAGCACCACGTCGAACCGAATGGTTGTCGGCGTAATTTCGACATTGCGTATCATGTTCAACGTGACCAGGTCCTTTTTCAGGTCCGGTTCCTCTACGTGGCTCAGTGCGTGAAGTACTTGTTCTTTCGTGATCATTATTCCAACCCGGGTTTATGCACACAAAACTACGTAAACATCCACACAAACTTGTCATGGCTTTGTTTTTAATAATAATTATGCCGTATTTTATGCAATGGATACACCCGTCAGGATATGAACAATTGGTTTAGCAGGTTCTTAACTAAAATCACCAAAAAACAGCTCATCATCGCGGGTATCGTTGCGGGCGTATTGCTGGTTGCGGGTGCCATCGCATTGGCCGTAATCTATCATAAACGGGAAAACCTGCTGACTACCGCCTTGGCTCGGATACAGTCTACCATGGCTGAGCGATACCAGGTCGACCTGGCCATTGATACCGCTTACTTCTCGGGGCTGAGCACGGTCACATTTCAGGGCGTCACGTTGACGCCGCAGGGACGGGAGCAGTTGATGAAAGTCAGGGATATGTCCGTGCGCGTACGGTTATTCCCGCTGCTGGTGGGAAATATCAAGTTCGGCCAGCTGCGTATCTATGACACGGACCTCACGCTGGTCAAGAAAGACAGCGTAAGCAATTACGATTTTATCTTCCGCAAAGCGGATAGCACCGTAGTGGAGCCGGAAGTAAAAGCTCGCCCGGAGGTAAGCCTCGCCCAAGCGGCAAACCGGATGCTCAATGATGTTCTTTACAAGATTCCGAAGGACATGGAGCTGCGGAATTTTTCCTTCTCGTACCGCGACGACAGCACACACCAGTATATCCGTATTCCAAAAGCAGATGTAGACCGGGGTAGCCTCACCTCGGCGGTATTCCTCAATGACAACAGCGCAGCCTGGCAGGTGAGCGGCACACTGAACCCCGACCGGCGACAGCTGTCCATTAAGGTACATGCCAACGGCAAACGCATTGCCATTCCGTTGCTGGAGCGCAAATTCGGACTGGAATTGAGTTTTGATACCCTGGAGACACGCCTCCGTGACGTATTCTGGACGAATAACGAACTCCTGCATTTCACGGGAGAATGGGCGGTAAAAAACCTGACCATTAACCACCGGCGTATCGCAGAGGAAGATATCGTATTTCCCGATGCGCATATGGATGCGGAACTGATCGTGGGCAACAGTCACGTGGAGCTGGCCAAAAAAACGGCTGTTACGGTTAAAAAGCTGACCGTGCATCCCTATATCCGTTATACAACCGCACCCAACGAGACGTATGCGCTGGGCATTGAAACACCCGAGATGGAAGCCCAGGATCTGTTTGATGCATTCCCGAAAGGGCTGTTCACCGCACTGGAAGGTATCCGCGTGTCCGGCAAAATCCAGTATCACCTGGACGCTTTTTTAGATACTGACAACCCGGACAGCGTACGGTTCAACTCCAGCATGATGCAGGATAATTTCAAGGTGAATGCATGGGGCAACGCCAACATTCCAAAAATCAACACAACATTCGTCTATACGCCGTACGAGAATGAAAAACCCGTCCGGGATATTGTTGTTGGTCCTGAAAACCCCGATTTCACCCCGATCGGCCAAATATCGCCTTACCTTAAGAACGCCATCCTTACAACGGAGGACCCCTCGTTTTATAGCCATAATGGATTCGTGGAGGAAGCCATACGGACATCGATCGCAACCAATTACAAGGCGCGGTCATTCAAACGGGGTGGGAGTACGATTTCGATGCAACTGGTAAAAAACGTATACCTCAACCGAAACAAAACCATGGTACGGAAGCTGGAGGAGATCCTCATCGTTTGGCTCATGGAAAGCACCCGTGCCGTCAGCAAAGACCGGATGTACGAGGTGTACCTGAATATTATTGAGTGGGGCCGGAACGTATACGGCATCGGCGAAGCGGCAAGGTATTATTTCAGCAAACAGCCTTCGCAGCTAACCCTTGGCGAGAGCATTTACCTGGCCAGTATCGTACCCCGCCCAAAGACGGGTTTATATGCATTTACGTATTATGGCGGACTCAAACCCTATATTTCAAGTTATTTCCGCTACATCGGAAACATCATGGCACGGCGCGGATTAGCACCGGCGGATTCAACCGGCAGTTATGGGTTTTACGCCGTGAATGTAAGGGAAGCGCTTCGGCCGGACAAACCGGCGTCGGCAGACACGTTACAGCTGCAGATGCCCCAGCGCAATTTTGACGGTGAGCTGGAAGAAATCCGCGGGCTGCTCGACCGGATTTTCGGACCGGGCGACCCGGAAGAGGAGCTGCAGTAAAATGCCGCATGGGCTGCCTGCCACATTGCGGTTGAGGGGCTCATACGAAAAATGCGGAGTGGTTTTCTTGATACCGCTCAGGTATCCATCAATAAATAAACGGCTAATCATCCATTGGGGTAATAAATGAAGATGAATTAATAGTTTTTAAATGAAAATAACGATTGACCAGAAACAGTTTGAGCTGTTGATTGACTATCACCAGATCAAGAAGCGGATCCGGCTCATCGGCATTCAGCTGAATGTTACCTACGAAAACCAACATCCCGTTTTTATCGGGGTGCTGAATGGCTGCTTTATGTTTATGGCCGACTTAATGAAGCAGATCCACATTGCATGCGAGCTTTCCTTCGTGAAGCTGGCGTCCTATACCGGTACAGAACGGCAGGCACGGGTAAAGGAGCTGATTGGCCTGGAGATGGATTTGGCTGGGCGCGACGTCGTGATTGTGGAAGATGTGGTGGACTCGGGAAACTCCCTGAAACATACGCTGGATATTATCCGAGACCAACAGCCCAGGTCGGTCGCTGTATGCACCCTGTTGCTTAAACCGGATGCGCTGGTGCACCAATTTGATAACATCGCCTATGTGGGCTTCGAGATAGCCAACGATTTTGTGATTGGCTATGGGCTGGACTACAACGGTGCCGGACGGACGTTCCCGGATATTTACCGGGAAGTAACAGGGTAATTTCCGGAACGCCGCGCATAGCCGCTACTCTTCACTGAGCGGGTCCCAAAAAACACGGCTAAAATCGGTTACCTGATCGTCAACAACGGTGACCCCCTCATTTTCAAGCAGCTGCTGCATCAGCGTCGGGCTGCCGAAAGCCATTTTGCCGCTTAAAACGCCTATCCGGTTAACCACCCGATGGGCGGGAATGGGCGGGTTGGCGCGGTGTGCCGCGCGCATGGCGTAGCCCACCATGCGGGAGGAGCCTGCCGTACCCAACGCACGAGCTATTGCGCCATAGGACGTCACCCGCCCTTCGGGAATCTGCCGGACCACTTGGTATACCTGTTCAAAAAAGTTGTCGTCTTGCCGCATACAGACAAATATAATGGTTTCCGGATGCTTCTCCACAATAAGCAGCGCCACAGTTTTTCACATCGGGGCCATCCACCCAAAGCGTTGGGGCTGACAGGCCGCAGGAGGCTTATGCTTCGTGCTCCTGCGTGAAATTATTTCGCATTCTGATCAATTCGCGCTAATTTTACGGCCATATCGAAGCCAGGTCAATGATGCAGCGGTTTTTTCTTTTTTTCCTGATCACCATGGGACTGGGGTTTGCGTCCCATCGGGTACAAGGTGCACTGCTTACGGCGGCACAGCAACCGTCGGTAAGAGACTCGCTGCGCCAGGCGGCGTTACTGGAAAAATTGCGGCTGGCCGATTCCATACGGCATGTGCAGGATTCCCTCGCTATGCAATATATCGGGCTCCCCGACCCTAACCGGCCAAACCACTTTGCCGATAGCCTAAGGGACGTGCTGGTGGTAAAGAACGGGGATTTTATGGGCTGGATCGCCTTTACAAACCGCCTGGCCGCCCAACTTAAGCCGGGCAGTGACCGGGCAGGGAGGGATCCATGGGTGATCATTACCATTGGCCTGCTGTTCTTGTTTCTGGGCATTGTACGTCTGGCGTTTCCCAATGAGGTGATGTCCATTATCCAGGCGTTCTATAACGATCGTATGCTCATGCAGATCAACAAGGAAGATACGCTATATAGCTCCTGGCCGTTTATCTTTCTGTATATTTTATTTGGATTTGTGACGGGTATGTTCCTGTATCACTACAACTTGTATTACCTGGGGCATGCCCGTGCACACGGTGTGAATGTCTTTCTGGGCATATCACTGTTCGTAATCGTACTCTTTGTGCTCAAAATTATTGTTACCCGCCTGCTGGGGTTCGTGTTTGATCTGCAGCGCATGGTCAGGGAATACGTCGCGGTATTATACCTCAGCTATTTTAATGCGGCGCTGGTGTTCCTTCCCATCGTCCTGGCGCTGAGCCTCCTCCCCGTCCGCGATATGTTCTGGGTGATCCCGGTTAGCCTCATACTGGTGCTGGCATTGTTGATATTCCGGTTTGTGAAAACGGCGAACAACTTATTGGGCAGTTACCGATTTTCTAAATTTTATTTATTTATGTATCTTTGCTGCCTCGAAATCGCTCCGGTACTCATCTTAATAAAAGTACTTGATAAATAATGTAAGCAGCATGCAAGTGTCAGACGCAGATAGAGCAAAGAAAGTAAAAAGCATATTAGTAACACTGCCTAAGCCAGAGAACGACAAATCTCCTTATTTTGCCCTGGCGCAGAAATATAACCTGAAACTGGATTTCCGGGCGTTTATTCATGTAGAGGGGGTGCCGGCCCGCGAAGTACGTAAAGAGCGGATTAACCTGGCGGATTTCACGGCGGTTATTTTTACCAGCCGCAATGCGGCAGACCATTTTTTCCGCGTCTGCGAAGAAATGCGGTATGAGGTTCCCGCCGACATGAAGTATTTCTGCCTTTCGGAAACCATCGCGCTTTACCTTCAAAAATACATTCAATACCGGAAACGTAAGATTTTCTTTGGCAAACAATCGGCTAAAGACCTGGCGGATGTTTTGAAGAAACACGCGAAGGAAAAATTCCTGTATCCCTGTTCGGATGTGGCCAACGAAGAAACACATAACTGGCTGCAGGAGAATGGCTATGACTTTACACCGGCCGTTTTATTCCGTACGGTGGTCAGCGACCTTTCCGACTTAAAGGACGTTTTTTACGACATTATTGTATTCTTCAGCCCCTCGAGCGTCCAGTCTCTGTATGAGAATTTCCCGGATTTCAAACAGAACGATACCCGGCTTGCGGCCTTCGGCCCAACCACCCACCAGGCCCTCCTGGACCGGGATCTGATTTTGGATATTCCGGCACCAACGCCGGACGCGCCGAGCATGACCATGGCCGTGGAACAATACATCAAACAGGTAAACAAGTAGCAGCGGGCACCCGTTTCTTTTCAAACCTTATTCGGTTTCCCCACCCGAGTGGGGGAAAAGCATCGTTTTCAAAATATATTTGTCTATTTTGAGGAAATACAACTACTTTTTATAAATT
>NZ_JBEBRB010000064.1:0-13875 GCF_040395035.1 Parapedobacter lycopersici
TGCGTGATACCATGTTTCAACAAACGGAAGAAGAAATTGACAGATTGATCGGCATACTTAAAGGCCACGACTTGTTGACCAAGGATATTGAACGGTCGGAAACGTTTCTGGCGATCGTCAATACGTCCGATTTCATGATTACTTTACACGACGTAGATTTATACCGGCCCGTTTGTATCAACAATAAATTCAAGGTATTTTACGGATTTGAAAACAATTGGCTCAGTCAACACGACTTACTTTATTACATAAAGACCATCCATGTAAGCAATTTACATACCCTGGTTAAATCCGTGGTATTCTTTAAGCAAAAAAATCATGGGTATCTCAACCTCACGTATAAATTGTTACACCGCAATACGGCCTATAAAGATGTTATTGGGACCACAAAAATGGTATTTGCCGAAAAAGGGAGACCCAAATTTGCGATTACTGTAGCCCGGGTAGCCGACACACAAACGGACAGTTTTACTGTGGCAAAACTGACCAAGCGTGAAAAGGAAATTGTAAAAAGGCTGGTCAATGGAAGCAGCAGGAAAGAAATCGCAGACGCTCTGTATATTGCCGAACATACCGTACATACCCACACACGAAACATTTATAAAAAACTAAACATAAACAAGATACAGGAATTAATATTGCTGTATGAAATGTTTGTTTCGGAGGACTAAACAAACTCACGACTATGTACGCCCGCGCTTAGAATTTATAACCTATCGAAAAACCGACTGACTTGTTCCGGACATGACCGTCGCGCGATACGCCTGAAACTTCCGGAATGAGGTTTGCCAGGCCCCATTGTGCGTTAAACTGGATTGCCAGCTTACCGAAAAACTCATATCCGGCAAGCATACCTATCCCGTAGTCAAGCGGCCGGCCGTATAGGTAATTACCGAATTCACCGTCCATGAAATCGTTCTTAAAAATAACATCACCTTGGTTCTCAATCACAATATCACCGATGTGGACCTCCCGCTCGGATTCCCATTTTCCCCCCGTACCGTAGCTGATATAAGGACCTGCGCCGAACAGTAATTTACCAATGCCTAGCTGCGGCTTATACAGTACGTTGACCGGGATTTCAAGATACGATACACGTGCTTCTAATTCATTAGCTGCTCCTGAAAACCAGTTACCGGACTGTTTAAATCCCTTACCGGCATACAGCAGACCGGGTTGGATATAGAAATCGGCTGCCATTGGAATATCGATGGTAAATCCAATATGCAGACGGGGTATGGCCTGGGTAGGACTTTCACTGCCTGCTTCGTCTTCAATGGCCGCGCTGGAAAAGTTTACTCCCGCCTTTATACCCCATATGGTTTGTGCATGGGCTGAATGGCCAGCGGACAGTATAAGCCACAAGGTAAAGAAGGTGAATACATGTAGTGGATTCGCTTTTTTCATTGGTAATACAAATTGGTCCCTGTTGAATGCTTTAGTCATTAAACGCCTCAAACCGTAACAACGCTACAGGAAGACAGGAAATTTAAAAAAACAATATCATCACGATATATCAACCAGCCGACACGTGTGCTGATTTATTTAAAAAAACCATCGTTGACCGGAGAAGCGAAAATGCAAATAATGTATAAAAATCCGTAAACTTGAGTTTCCGAAATCAGTTCGGATTAAAGGCGTTAAAGATCAGACAAAAGCCAGGTAAAGTTATGATTGTAGACCTCCGTAGTGATACCCTGACCCGCCCCAGTCGTGAAATGCTGGATGCTATGATGACTGCCCGCGTGGGAGATGATGTTTTTGGCGAAGACGATACCGTAAAAGCCTTGGAACAGCAGATCGCGACTATGTTTGGCATGGAAACAGCACTTTTTTGCCCATCAGGGACAATGGCCAATCAAATTGCCATCAAATGCCTCACCAATCCAATGGAGGAATTAATTACCGACCAAACTGCACACGTATACCGTTCGGAGAGCGGAGGTATCCCTTTTCATTCAGCGGTATCCGTACGTACGCTCCGGGGCGAACGGGGCAAAATCACGCCGGCCCTAATTGCGCCCGAAATCAATGTTGATAGCATTACCGCACCCCGGACATCGCTGGTAGTTCTCGAAAATACCGTTAACTGGGGAGGAGGCAGCTACTACACACTGGCCGAGATTTCGGAAATCGCTACGCTCTGTCATGCCAACGCATTGAAATTGCACCTCGACGGGGCAAGGATTTTTAATGCGCTGACCGAGACGGGGGACCTGACGATAAATTACGGTCAGTTCTTCGACACCATTTCCGTATGTTTATCCAAAGGGCTCGGTGCACCCGTGGGTTCGGTACTAATGGGTAATGGCGAACTCATCAAAAAAGCACGGAAAATCCGCAAAGTAATGGGTGGTGGAATGCGACAGGCGGGATTTTTAGCAGCGGCCGGTATTTACGCGCTTGACCACAACATCGGGAAACTCAAGGCAGACCACCACCATGCCCGGCAACTTGCATCGGCATTGAAGGGACAATACTATGTCAAAAGCGTGATGCCCGTGGATACCAACATCGTTATCTTTGAAGTAGCCGAAAACTATCAGACAGCAACGCTAATCAGGCAACTCGACCGGCACGGCATAAAGTGCCTGGAATTCGGAAAGCAGCGTATCCGGTTTGTCACATATCTGGATATTACGCAGGAAATGATTGATGAGACAATCATGGTACTGAATAAGCTGGAATTACCTGAGAAATCTTCAGGTAATTAGGCAACCTCAAGTGTACCGATTCACACTTCAGCATGAAAACCAATCCCGCCGGACCGGTATACTCCTGAAGTCGGAATAACGATTTCTACTGGTTATGAACCTATAATTTATTCAGTAGATGTCAAATTAACAACCTGATTAACAAATTGTTATGTTCAATAACGCCATAATGTCTACTAATTATATAGATTTTATATAAAATACATATATTTGCACCGTTCACATATTAATTTAGAAGTCATGAAGATCTATAGCTTACGCTCCTGCGGTCACCGAATGTCGCCTTTCCAAATCATTCCATGCGTTTTACCTACCCATTCATCAATGCTGTCAACAGGATGGCGAAAAAACCACATAACAAAACAACAATGAAACGATTACTTATTAGCAAGACTATATACACAAATACGTTTACAATTGGATTGTTTGTATTGACCGGACTGGGTTTGGTCGGACAATTTCCAACCGTACGTGCGCAAGAAACCACACCACTGGTGAATTCAATATTGGATGGCACCGTGGTAGATTCCGAAACGGGGGAACCGCTTGCGGGAGCGACCCTGCAGCTTGAGGGGATTACCCACATGACGAAATCGGATACCCACGGTCAATTTCGTTTTGTAACCGGCCAGAAATTCCCTTACACGATCATTGTTTCCTATATCGGTTATATCACTAAAGAGGTAGTAGCGACGGGAAGCCCGTTGACTGTAGCGTTGGACCGTAATGCCACCGGTTTGACAGAGGTGACAGTGACCTCCCGTCGGCGCCGGGAGCTGTTGCTCAATGTTCCCATTCCGGTTTCTGTAATCAGCGGAGCATTGGCTGCGGATGCTGGCGCATTCAACGTCAATCGGTTAAAGGAGCTGGTGCCCACGGTACAGTTATACTCGTCGAATCCACGGAATACAGGACTGAGTATTCGCGGACTTGGCACCACATTTGGCCTCACTAATGACGGGATTGACCCCGGTGTTGGATTTTATGTAGACGGGGTTTACTACGCACGTACCGCAGCCACCACACTTGATTTCATTGATGTGGAGCAGATTGAGGTGTTACGCGGGCCACAGGGTACCCTGTTCGGGAAGAATACGGTAGCAGGTGCATTCAACGTAACTACCCGCAAACCTACTTTTACCCCGGAGGGACAGGTGGAGTTAAGCTATGGCAATTATGGTTTTATACAGGCGAAGGCCTCGGTGAGCGGCCCGCTATCCAGGCATTTAGCCGCCCGTCTTTCATTCAGTGGTACACAGCGGGATGGCCTGTTGTATAACGTGGCTACGCAGAAACGGGTCAATGACCTGAATAACCTGGGTTTGCGGGGGCAGTTGCTATATGCGCCTTCGGATCGGGTTCATGTATTGTTGGCAGGCGATCTGACCCGCCAGCGGCCGGATGGCTACGCCCAGGTATTTGCCGGGGTAGCACCAACATTGCGACCAGCATACCGTCAATTTGAGCAAATTATTGCTGATCTTAACTATCAATTGCCTAGCAGGAACCCCTTTGACAGATTAATAGACCACGATACGCCATGGCAGTCGGGACAGGATCTTGGCGGTGCCTCAGCAAATGTTGATATTAAACTCGGAACGGGTACGTTAACTTCGACAACCGCGTGGCGTTTCTGGAATTGGGATCCCTCCAATGATCGGGATTTTACCGGCTTACAGGGTCTGGCACTATCTCAGGCACCTTCACGTCACGATCAATGGTCGCAGGAAGTCCGTTGGGCGGGCGACTTCTCCCCGCGTGTCAGCGCAGTATTTGGTCTCTTTGCCTTCGGGCAGTCATTGAATGCCAATCCTGCCCATACAGAAGAAGCGGGAAGAGACCAATGGCGGTTTTCACAGAATTCCGAAAGTCCGCTATGGCAAACCCCGGGATTATTTGAAGGCTTTGGCATCAAAACCTACCCCAGCCTTCGCACATTCAGCGGCGCACTTTTTGGTCAGCTGGACTGGGCAATCACCGACCGTTTACGTGTTTTACCCGGACTTCGGGTGAACTATGATGACAAGTCTGTCGATTTCCGGCGTGAACCCTATGGTGGACTGGAGACGGACAACCCGGAATTGATTGCCCTTAAGAATTCATTGTACAGTGCCCAGGCATTCACCGCCGATATCGACGACACAAATCTTTCGGGACAGTTGACTGTCGCTTTTAAGCCATCGGAGCGTATCAACACATTTGCAACGTTCTCCACCGGATTCAAGCCGGTCGGACTAAACCTGGGCGGATTACCGAATTCGAACGGGCAGCCCTTGCTGGAACTGGCCGTGATTAAGCCGGAACGTGTACTGCACTACGAGGTGGGAATAAAAGCCCAGCCTACCCGGACTTCCTCCATCAGTCTTACGGTGTATAACACCGATGTCCACGACTACCAAGCTCAGGTACAGGCAGCAGATCTTTCGGTAAATCGGGGCTACTTAGCAAACGCGGAACAGGTTCGCGTTCGTGGTGTGGAATTTGACGGCAACATCAGGCTTGGCAATTTCTTATCGCTCTACGGTTCACTTGCGTATACCGACGGTAAATATGTATCCTTCACAAATGCTCCCCCACCACTGGAAGAAACAGGAGGCCCGACATTTAAAGATATTTCCGGCGGCCTATTACCCGGAATTTCGGAGTGGGCAGCCTCCTTCGGCGGAGAAGCAGTAACACCATCTACCACTTTTTTGGGGCAGACCGGCGAATTTGCCATTGCGGTGGACGGCTTTTACCGGTCATCCTTCTCATCGAGTCCGTCAGCGTCTAAATACCTGGTTGTCGATGGTTATACATTGTTGAATGCACGGGTCGGATTCCGTGCACCGCAGGGAGTATCAATATACCTCTGGGCACGCAACCTCTTCGATAAAGATTATTTTGAACAGCTATTACCCGGAGCAGGCAACGCGGGGCACTATGCTGGTGTACTGGGCGACCAGCGCACCTACGGCGTCACTTTGCGTTATGCGTTCTGAAGATAAACAAAGGTGGCCTATCCGGCCACCTTTGTTATTTTGGCCAATGCGTCTCAATCCCCTGCGACCGGATAAGCTGCTGGAATTCTTCCAGCACACCCGGTTTTTCATACACCTGTCTGGGGGTGATTTTCTTACCAAGCGAATAGGCAACCAACATACCTACTGCCTCGCCGATACCCCACTCCACCGGATGTAGGCGATAACATCCATTGGTAATATGCGTAGTGCCAATATTTTTATTGGCGGGCAGGATATTGTTCATCCGCCTGGGAAGAAGAGCACCCAAGGGGATCTGGAATGGTAATGACCCAAAGTCGATGTAGTTGTTTCCTCCTGTGCTTGGGTGCAAGTCGATATGATAGTAACCAATGCCAATGCTGTCGTGAAAATCAGCAGCCCGCAATGGTTCCTTACCGGTCACCAACATGCGGTTTTCCGCGCCAACGTGTTCCTCAAGAATGGTAAAAAGGGCCTTAATACGACGGGATTCCCTAACATAGGGATATTTGGCCAAACCATCGGTCGTTCCCATGATATCCGGCCTAAGTCGCAAACCCGGCCACCCCGTCCTCCCGTCGGGCCGTGGTGCTTCCGTCTGTAACCAGTATAACCACGACAAACTTAGTTGCTTTGCGCGTGCAACATGTCGCTTAAACTCGTTTTCGTCCACATCAACGATATTCCCAAGAAAATAATCGTTTTGCGGCCAGTTTACGATACTGATATCTCCACGGTAGGTACCGGGCGTAAAATTAGCTTTATTGATAATACGACGGTAATTCCACAGATTCAATGTGTTACCAGTGGATTTACCTTCCGGATGGAACCCCAGATTTTTCGGCTTTAACGTCTTGGGATCGGAATAATCAAGATCGAGCAGGTTTCCCGGCCATGCCGGTTGCATAGCAGGCACATAGCGCTGCCAAAACGCGTATTCTTCAGGCCGATTGATGACATGATTTTCTCCTGGAATATAATCCATGGCGAAACAGGCGGTAAATGCCTGGTTGTTTTCCGGATTCCCTGTTTCGGGTGCATGAAGCTCTCCGGTTTCTTTCCTTGATTCGGCGCCGGTAACATATTCAGTACCTGTAAGCGGCAGTAAGTCACCAAGCTCGGTCGCATCCACAAAATAAGGAGCGGAGAGTTGTACCTCCATCCCCTCACGAAGATCCCTTGCCTTTAATGCATGTACGCGATCCCCGCTCACGTCGGCCGCAACGATCCGGTGCTCCAGCAATAATGTTAATTTTCCTGCACTGATATAACGTGCAAATAAGGCATGTAATACAGCCAAAGCCACCCGGGGTTCGTGGCATAGTGCCGAAACGGTGCCGTCCCCCGGGTTGAAATATCTCCGGCCTTTCGCCATTTCAGTAAGCGGATAGTTTTGCATATAAAATTGCCGGATGCCCGCACGGAAATCCCGGTAACATTGGGTGGCGCCGTGTGTTTCAATCCATTGATGTTCATCCGGCGGCACACCCTGTTGGGTAAGCTGTCCGCCAATCCAGTCGGTCTCCTCCGTCAGCACAACCGTCAAACCGTTTCGCAGTGTGGCCAGGGCAGCGGCACAGCCTCCCAAGCCGCCTCCAGCAATGATCACATCCGCTGAATATCCGCGCTGACCTCCTTGGGATGCGCTCCGCATAACCGTATCACCCAGGGCAATAAACGGGTGTCCGCTTAGTGCCGTTGATGCTGCTACGGCGCCTCCCGTAGCCAGCAATTCCATGAATTTCCGTCTTTCCATCGTAATTTAAGCAACGCAAATTAGCCAAAAATTCAGATCTTTACGATCGCAAACGCTATGTTTGCATGATATTTTGAACACTATTATTAACCCGAATATGATTTACATGAAAAAGATCCTGTTAACTTTCGTTTCGTTTATGACGCTAATCGCCCTGTGCAATGCACAGTCGGTAACACCGCCCATGACACTACATACCACGGCTTTCGAGGACGGCGGCATTATTCCCGTAAAATACAGTCAGGCAGCTGAAGGTGCTGCGCCGGGGGAGGGTACCTCGCCCGCACTGATGTGGACAAATGTACCGGCGGGCACTAAAAGCTTCGTACTACATATGCACGATGTGGATTTTGCACGTGAAAAAACAACAGATGATCAGGTCCATTGGCTGGTCTGGAACATTCCGGCAGACAAAACGGCATTACCTGAGGGCCTACCCCGGGGCGCACAGTTGCCTGATGGCAGCTATCAGATCAGTGTAACGGGTCCGGTTTACCGGGGACCGGGCGCTGCGGCGAGTGGCCCCCTGCATCATTATGTTTTTGAGGTCTATGCGCTGGACATCGTATTGGATCAGGAACCCGCTGCCGATGCCTTCCTAACCCGGACGGCCGTTATGCAGGCTATGCAGGGTCATGTCGTGGGCAAGGCGGCCTATGTGGGGCGTTTCCGGCGACCGCAATAATTACCGTATACGGTCAATCGCCCGCTTTCGGTAGTTGCCGTAGGGGGTTGAATTGAATTAGTTAGTTGCTTACACCCATAAACTCTACTGCCATGCGTTTTACTCATGTGATGCTGCTGACCCTCACGGGATGTCTGTTCTTAATGACAGCTGCCGTGGCGCAGCAAGCGAAGCCCGTAAAAGTGGAACTGATTAAGCAGGGGGATACGTACACCCTGCTCCGCGGCGGCAAACCCTATTTTATTAAGGGAGCAGGTGGCTCAACCTATATGGAGCGGTTAAGTGCATACGGCGGAAATTCCGTCCGGACATGGGGTACCACCAATGGGCAGCAAGTGCTGGATGAAGCGCAACGACTGGGTCTTACGGTGACCATGGGAATCAATATGGCCCGCGAGCGTCACGGATTCGATTACAACGATGTGGAAGCCGTGGCGAAACAGCTCGAAACTGTACGTGCGGAAGTATTGAAATTCAAAGATCATCCCGCGCTGCTGGCGTGGGGGATCGGCAATGAACTCAACCTCGAATACACCAACCCAAACGTCTGGGATGCGGTTAATGAGGTGGCTGAAATGATTCATGAGCTGGATTCCAATCACCTGGTGACTACGATGCTCGCCGGAATTAATCAACGGGAGATTGACTACATCAAGGAAAAATGCCCGGCTCTTGACCTAATCTCCGTGCAGGTCTACGGCGGACTGGCGGCGGTGCCGGAACGAATCCGGACTACCGGATGGGAAAAAGCCTATATAGTGACCGAATGGGGTCCAACCGGCCATTGGGAAAGTCCGCAAACACCCTGGAAAGCGGCTATTGAAGAAACTAGCAGCGAAAAGGCAGTGGTTTATAAAAGCCGTTACGAAGCGGCTATCATGAAAGATCGGCATTGCGTTGGTTCCTATGTGTTTCTATGGGGTCAAAAACAGGAACGTACTCCCACCTGGTACGGATTGTTCACGGAAGCCGGTGAAGAAAATGAGGTGGTGGACGTCATGCAATACCTATGGACCGGGCAATGGCCGATGAACCGTGCCCCGCACCTGGATTCAATACGTCTGGATGGCAGGAAGGCCCTCGATTTCATTTACCTTCGGCCTGGAAAAATGTATTCCCTGGATGTAGGGGTCACCGACCCCGATAACGACAGCCTGTCCGCACGCTGGGAACTGTTACCGGAAAGTACAGACCTCAAAACGGGCGGCGACCGCGAAAGCAGGCCCCAAGCTATCTCCGGGCGCGTGACCAACGCAACCATCAGCCAGGCGACACTCACCGCTCCGGAACAGCCGGGTGCTTATCGCTTATTTCTGTACGTTACCGATGGGCAAAACAATGTAGCAACGGCAAATATTCCCTTTTTTGTGCAGTAGCGTCCAGCAGCCGGGAAACATTAAAATAAACGTAACTGCCCGCCCATCGTTTGTCCTCCCCCCGATTTTGCCGGCAGCGAAAAGTTAGAGATGCCCACTCCCAGCAGACGGATCCGCCGATCCTGTAAGATGGCCTGGTCCAACAAGTGGGTAACGACCGAAAATATACGGTCATAATCGTCCACCAATACGGTAAGCGTCTGGCTGCGGGTCATGATGGTGAAATCATGAAATTTAAACTTTATGGTGACGGTCCGTCCTTTCAATTGGGCTCGCTGCAGTCGGGTTTCCAGTTTTTCGGTAAGTACGGCTAATGCCGACCGCATGGCGGCTACCGATACCAGATCCTCGGGGAAAGTATCTTCTACGCTGATTGATTTTGTTTCCCGATAAGGCTGCACTTCCCGGTCATCCTTACCGCGTACAATCTGGTAGTAAAACCTGCCTGATTTACCGAAATGCCGCACAAGTTCAGCTTCCGTAATCCGCTTCAGGTCTGCACCGGTATAAAGTCCCATGGATTTCATTTTAGCAGCCGTTATTTTCCCTACTCCGAAAAATTTATCCACCGGCAGGCTTTCCATAAAAGTTTCGATTTTTGAAGGGCCGATAAACGTCAAACCATCGGGCTTCTGTAAATCAGAAGCTACTTTGGCCACAAACTTATTAACGGAAACGCCCGCGGATGCAGTGAGCTGCAACTCGTCATAAATCGCCTGTTTAATGAGACGGGCAATAGCAATGGCCGAACCAACGCCCTGTTTATCATGAGTCACATCCAGGTAGGCTTCATCAAGCGAAAGGGGTTCGACAACATCAGTATAGCGACTAAAAATCGCCCGTATCTGCTTGGATACCGCTTTATAAACCGCAAAACGGGGTGGTACAAAAATCGCATCCGGACAGAGGCGCTGGGCGGTTTTAGCAGGCATTGCCGAACGGATGCCGAATTTCCGGGCCTCGTAACTGGCGGTTGCCACGACACCACCCCGACCCTCCGGTGACCCACCAACAATCAGGGGTTTTCCGCGGTAAACGGGAAAGTCGCGCTGTTCTACAGAAGCATAGAACGCGTCCATATCAATATGAATGATTTTGCGTTGTTCCGTCACGATCAAATCGTATAAGACAACTCGCTGATTACATCAGTAGGGTGTCAATCCGATGGCCATGCACCATCTGGTGCTTTGCTGACCACGAAAATACCGTGAACGTACCGTCCTGCGAGGCCACCATCGCCAGCGAATCATGCTGGTCATTTACAAACTGTGCCGCTGCCAGGTGCCGGGTTCCGCCAATTCCAGTGGCATCCAGCAACTGTACCGAACTCCCTGCAATGGGCTCGGTAATCATCAACTGCGCAACAGGTGTGGAATGGGGTGACCGTGCCACTTTCGCACCAAAGGCCAGTAAGCGATGATCCTGGGTAATTACCGTGGCCCCGTCGATAGCGGAATATCCTCCAACGGCACTCACCATTTTCCGCAGCGTATCCTGCCCATCTGTATTTTGCAGTAGGCCGCCATCGACAGGCAGCACCTCCTGTGGCTCCACCAGGTAGTTTATCGGCTGTACAATGGAATGCAGCCATGCAGTGCTGTCTTTGGGTACCACCAAAAGTAATGCCCCACGACCATGGCTGCGCATAGCCAGTGCAAGGTGCACCAGCAGGTTTTCCGACTGATTTGCCACTGACCGGTGGGCAAAACCCAGCAAGGTGGAAAGCATCCCCGGGCAATCTGTCAGTCCCCAATGATTGTTATCGATCACCTTGATCTGGTTCCCTTTCAATACAGCGATATTGATAAACTTCCGCATGGCATCATGATGCTTATGCTTAACTACCAGCAAACCCGCTTCCACCACTTCCAGTACCAGGCAATGAACCGGCAGCTCGTGTGTAGTACCCCAGATGTATAGCCGATCGTCTTCTTTCCAAACGCCCAAATGAATTCCAGGCTGTACAACAGCCGGAGACAGTTTAACAAGGTTGTATGGCGTAAACCGCTGCTGGTGGAGAAAGACCAAGTTACTCCCGGTCATATCCGGTGGTGCAAAAGCCAATGATATCTTAGGTTCATAACCTTCCTCCCGACGCAGGCTTGCCCAGAATGCAGTATCAATTAATGCTTCAATAATGGGGATATCCGGAAGGTACCCCACCGTCTCAGACTGATGGAGGCCTGCCTGTTTTTCCAGGTAAGCAGCAACCTGGTCGGCTACCACCTTTGCCGCTAAATATGTAGGTTCTGAAATCATCCGATAATGATCCGTGCCGTTTACCGATACGGTATGATGACATCGGCGTTCTACAAACTTAGCTAAATTTTTTATATCAGCTTACCTGCGCGGTAGGCCGTAATAAGATTTCGTTAACGTCATATTCATCCGGCTGTCCAATGGCATAAGCAATCGCACGGGCAATGGCATCCGCTGGTATCGCGATACGTCCCAATCCTGCTTTGATATCCGGATTGGTGACCGCATGGGGCAATTCCGTTTTGATGGCTCCCGGGGATATGATGGTTGTGCGGATGTTATACGGTTTGGATTCCTGCCGGAATCCCTCGGAAATGGCCCGAACGGCAAATTTAGTCGACGAATAAATAGCACTCTCCCCATTAAGCGGAACGCGCCAGCCGGCTACAGACGCCACATTAATTACATGTCCGCTTTGCTGCGCTTTCATGTAAGGGAGGACTGCGCCGATTCCGTATAACACGCCTTTGATGTTCACATCAATCATCCGATCCCAATCGTCGTATTGCAATTCTTCAATCCGCGACAGGGGCATAATGCCGGCATTATTAATGAGCACATCGACTTTGCCAAATGCCCGGATGGTGCCGTCAACCAGCGCCTGAACGGCTGCACGATCGGTCACGTCAGTTTCAAAAGCTACTGCTTTCCCTCCTGCTGCTGTGATTTCCTCCACCAGCTTATCCAATCGATCCTTACGCCGGGCACCCAATCCCACCAGGGCCCCTTTAGCGGCCAGATCCTTTGCAGCAGCTTCACCAATACCGCTGCTTGCTCCTGTTATGACAATGACTTTCCCGTTTATATTGTTTTCCATTTTTAAATTCCTTAGTTAATCGAACCATGAATAGGTATCAAAATTAACAATTTTGGCCTTCCTGTCAATCTCGCGGCTGCACTTGGCTCTCGCTTAGGGTCTACTTAGGGTTACGTTTCGGACCGGCTAGGGGTCGGCTTCGGAGCTCAATCGTAGCTTGGTCGGTCTTCCTTCGACCCGGCTTCGGGTTTTTCCCGAACGAGTGTCGAACAAGCATCGAAGGAGTATCGACGGAGACAGCAAGAAGCTCCGAAGCCGACCCCTAGCCGGTCCCTACACGGATAGAAACCGGACAGCAAGCCATTACTCCCGGATTTCCATGCGGTAAGCAACTAACCGATTATCATGGAATGTTGGTATGACCAATAGCTTTTTATTCGGAATGTATCCAATATCTGCAGCATTGATCGCCTGGTCTTTGGTATCAAGAATTTTCTGCTGTTTCCCATTTTCGTCAATGAAATACACCTCCCCTTTCCAGCTGGAGGTCAGGTAGCGACCACCTTCAAGCGGAATTATTCCATCTACCTGTCCGAGGCCGGTTACCCGCGTTTCAATTGATCCGTTACCTAAATTAACCGCTTTAAGGCTACCGCCATCGGAAGAAGCTACAAGCAGTTCATCGCCGTTGATCAATACCCCATTAGGCGTCTCCAGGCTATCACTCTGTACGATCATTTTCGCCTGCCCGTCCGGGCTCACCCGGAAAATTCCATTCGTTTTTGAATCTGCGGCATAGATCGTCCCGTCTTCAGCGATATCTATTCCATTGAGCGCACCCGCACCATCCACCGTAATCCGTCCGACAACCTTTCCGGCTGCAATATCAATTTTCACAATGGTATTGCGGTCATTGACATACAGCAAGTCGCCATGCACTTCATTTCCAAGCGGCCCTTTAAAGCCGGTTATCCATTTGGCATTTTTTATGCTTCCATCTGCGCCAACCAAGGCAATGTAACCCGCATTTTCGGCCTCACTTTTTCTATTGATGTTAGACACGTAAAATTGGTTTCTTACCGGGTCATAGGTAACACATTCCGGTGTGATGAGGGATGTGGTATCCGTTGCCCAAGTCTGGGATAATACGACCGATATGCTGTCTGTCGATGGCATAGCGGTATTGGCCTGTTCATCAGATCCACCATTCGGATTACCACAAGCGGCCATGCATAGCGCCGTGGTTATCATCAATACATACTTCATAGGACTAACCTTTGGTTTTTACCAACCCCACAACATTCAGGCCAACTACTTGACGGACAGCTTCCCTTCTCCAGCCGGCAG
>NZ_JBEBRB010000065.1:0-13875 GCF_040395035.1 Parapedobacter lycopersici
CCCGCAGGCAGCCAGATTGTGAAAAACAATGCGGTATTGGATAAATTGGCCGCGTTAAAAAAATAAACGCTGATTAATTTCGCTTGGCCGGTGCATCCGGACCTTCAACGTTATTTATATTCAAGAGATCCGCTATCAGGCGGATTTTTTGTTTTGATGATACGCTAACCCGCCCCTCCATGCCTACTATACCGGTAGGTACATAATCAGTACCCGATACAGGCTCCCTGGCGGAGGTATGGAATGAACGGGCTCCGGTTGCCCTGGCAATCATCAGCACATTATTTTCATCAATCCCCGACCCCGGCATAATTTCCACTCTTCCGGCCGCCTGCTCCACCAATTTCCCGATGAGCGCCATGCCTTCCAATGCGGTGTTCTTCATGCCCGAAGTAAGCAGTCGGTCACAACCACAACGAATAATGGCCTCCAGGGCCTCCAATGGATCACGGCATCGGTCAAAAGCACGGTGAAACGTAACCTGCATCGGTGAAGCATAGTTTGCCAATATGCGCAGGCGCTCTTCATCAACTGAACCGTCGGACAGCAGCAGTCCGATAACCACACCGGTGCAACCCGCGGACCGGCAATACGCGATATCGGCTTTCATTTCCTCAAACTCAACATCCGTATACAGAAAGTTGCCAGCCCTCGGCCGGATCAACACGTGAATACCGATGTAGAGCAGTTGCCTGGCCAATTGAATCTGACCATGCGACGGCGTTATTCCACCGACCTCAAGCTGCTGGCACAATTCCACCCGCGTGGCCCCACCCGCTTGGGCAGCCAGCGCGGAAGTCACGCTATTGGCGCATATTTCCAGTTGATAGGGAGTCATACAGCACGATACTGAAACCTCAAAAATAAGAAAACCATCACGATATGGTTACAGTATTATTAAAATATTATTTGTAATTAATCTTAATAACGGTTATGTTTGTCTCGTTATTTAAACACAGTCTAAATAAATGACCCGTCAGCTACTATTTACATTTTCGGTTAGCGTTCTTTTCGCAACACCGATCAGCGCGCAGCAGATGCGCACGATATACGCCGGTGACACCTTACGGAACACTGCTCTTGACGAGGTTGTGGTGACGGGACAATACGAACCACAGTCTGTTAAAAACTCCGTATACCGTGTGCGTACCATTACCAACGAACAAATCCGCCTGCGCGCCTCCACTACGGTGGAGAACATCCTGAATACCCAGCTGGGCATGCGCTTTTCCAACGACCTCACCCTGGGCGAATCCGACATTCAGCTAATGGGGATGTCCGGACAGAATGTGAAGGTTTTGATAGATGGCATACCACTCATTGACCGTGGTGCCACAAAGCAAAGCCTTAGCCAGATTGATGTAAACAACATCGAACGCATTGAGGTAGTTGAGGGCCCCATGTCAGTTACTTATGGCACTGACGCCCTGGCTGGCGTAATTAATATGATCACCAAAAAGGCGGCAGCCGGCAATAGTCTGGTGATTGGTGCGCGGATTCAGGAAGAAAGCGCGGGAAATGAATACGCAGCTTTCCGCAAAGAGGGTACCCATAATGGTAACCTGTCGATAGACTGGCAGCGCCGCGGATGGCTCGCGCAGGTATCGGGCAGTCGAAACAATTTCGGCGGTTGGCAGGGGAATAGCGAAGGGCGCCTGCTCGACTGGAATCCGAAGGACCAGTGGCTGGCCTCCGGAACCTTTGGTTATCGCAACCGGAAGGTGAATACCTGGTACCGGCTGAATTTCCTGGACGAAGATATCTATATGCCGGGTGCGTTAAACAACCTGAATCTGGTGGCGGTGGACAAAAACTACCTCACCTCCCGCTTTACCCACATGCTGCAAACTGAATGGGGCATTAATGACCGTTTCAGTTTTTCCGGTGCCGTTTCCTATCAGGACTATGAGCGCCGCACAAAGACCATGCGGCGTAATTTTCGCACGGGTGAATCGGCATTGACCACCGGTGCTGGCGAACAGGACACAGCTCAATTCACCTCTTTTGTTTTCCGCGGCACGCTGCAATATAAAGTGTCCGATAAGGTGTTCCTTCAGCCCGGCATTGAGATTAATCGTAACGCCGGCAGCGGCCAGCGTATCGATGGCACTCCGGTAATCGCAGACTACGCATTTTTCATCTCCTCAGAACTAAAACCTACCCAATGGCTTCATATCCGGCCCGGACTGCGTTTTATCCGGAATTCCGTATATGATGCGCCGCCGGTTATCCCGTCCATTAACACCAGGTTCCGGATCAGTGAATCCGTTGATATCCGTGCAGCATATGCCCGTGGATTCCGTTCCCCGGCACTGAGAGAGTTGTATTTCACGTTTTTCGACGCAAACCATTCCATCCGGGGCAATGAAAACCTGAAAGCAGAGTATTCAAACAGTTTCAATACTTATGTAAGCTGGTACGGCACGGAGCTGGGCAATTGGCGCATTACCAGTACCCTGGGAGGCTTCTACAACCGGTTTAACAACCTCATCGACATTGGTGTCGCGCCGGATAATCCGGCAGTGAATACGTATGTGAATATCGAACGGTTCCGCACGGTTGGCACCACGTTTGAAAATTCCGTCTACTGGAAAAACCTGGAAGCCAGCATTGGCTTTTCCTATATCGGTCGACATAACCGCCTTTCGGACACGGAAACCAATGTTCCGGGCATGGTCTGGTCTCCCGAAGTGAACAGCAACATCATGTACTATATCCATAAATGGGGAACAGGTATTAACCTATTTTACAAATACAATGGTGATCGCCCCGGTTATGAAGCAGTGACACAGTCAAACGGCGACGTTAGCGTTAACCGTACGTCCATTGCTGCCTATCACAATGCCGATGTGAGCATCAACAAAAATATCACGCATTACCTGACGCTGGTTGGCGGCGTGCGCAACCTCTTTAACGTCACTCGTATAGAAAGCTCCGCTTTGGGCGATGGAAGTGCTCATAGTGGTGCCGTCAGTTCATTACCTGTAGGTTACGGCCGGTCATTTTTCCTCGGACTCAACCTCCAGTGGTCGAGAAACACGAATTAATAGCTATCCATTCATACATGATTAAAAACGAGACAAAAGCATGAAAACAACAATGAACACACTTAAATCAGTCGGCCTATGTGCAATGGCTGCAATAGCAGTAGCGGCATGCTCCCGCGGAAATGATCCTATTCCTGAAACACCGCCGTCGGACGGCACCACCCTCACGCTGCAGGGCGGAGACGGAGGCGGGTCGGCGGTCAATTCCGTATATGTGGATCTCAGTGCTGAACAGCAAACTTCCGTGGAACGCGCCGGCTGGAACCTGGGATTTTACTCCGGAGCAGGGTTTCGTGTCATTCTCAACGGGACGACCGGTACTTCGGCAATGGACGCCGGAACGACCGATCTCACTGAAGTAAATGCGACCAGCTTTGATATTTCCCAGCTGGCATCAGGATATGAACCTGCTAAGATGGCACTTTATGATGATACCGCAGGCCGCATTGAACATACAGTAATTGCAGAAATAGCTGCAAATGAAGCGGACAATAACGTATATGTCGTGAACACAGCCTTTGGGAGCGAAGTAAATGTAAATAACGTATGGAAAGTGCGGATTCTACGCGATGGTGATAACGGCTATACCCTACACTATGCGCAATTGAATGCAACTGACTATGAAACACTGCGCATTGCAAAAGATGGCGACTATCATTTTAAACATGTCTCATTTACCGCAGGTCAAGTGGACGGTGAGCCAAAGAAAGCCGACTGGGATTTCATCTGGGGATACAACATCTATTATACTGCTATGGGACCATCTGTATACATTCCCTACGCATTTTCAGACCTGATCTTCATTAACCATTTAGGTGGTGTCTCAGCAGCCGAAGTTATTTTCGAGGATGCAAATGGAGAAAGTACCGGTAAACCCGCTTATGCGGATTTCACCGAGGCTGATTTGGGCAGTGTCACATTCAGCAACTCGCGAAATGTGATTGCATCGAACTGGCGGGTAACTCCTTCGCCGACTCCAAATATTGTTGTGGGCACGAAAAAAGATCGTTTTTACCTGATTAAGGACCCGGCAGGAAATGTATATAAACTTCGGTTTACCAGCTTTACTACCGAAGACGGTGGTACGCGCGGTTACCCCGAATTGGAATACACCTTGGTAAAACGTGGCTAAACCATATCGCTTCCGCAATAAATAACACACAAAAAGAGTAGTCTGGCAGCCTGGTTACGGGCTGCCAGACCTCACGACTACAAACCTTGATAATATAATCCCACCATCCATGAAGACCAACATACTATTCGGATGCTTTGCCCTGATCATCAGCACGGCATTCAGTTCCTGCAATGCGCCAACAACGGGAGAAAGCCAAGGACTTGATTCAGCAAAGATTGTTTCAACCAATGGGACTCTTTCGGAAATACTGGTCGCCCTGGGAATGGAAAGCCATATTGTTGGCGTAGACGTCGCAAGCACCTATCCCGCCAGTTTACAGGAAAAACCGAAAATAGGACATAACCGGGACATATCAGCAGAAAGCGTGCTGGCGCTGGGACCAAATCTGGTTTTAGGCATCAATGAAGTAATCCGTCCGGAGGTAGCTGATCAAATTCGGGCTTCAGGAGTAAAACTATCGCTGTTTAACCACGAGTATTCAGCCGATGGTGCAAAGCAGCTCATCCGGGCCGTTGCTGATTCGCTGGGTAGGCCTGCAAAAGGAGATTCTCTCCTGCGGGAATTAGCGGCAGATCTGGCCAGGGCCGATTCCATTGTTGCCCAATCGCAAAGCAAACCCCGGGTGTTGTTTATCTATGCACGCGGTACGGGTACTATGATGGTGGCCGGACAGCGCACCCAGCTCGACGAGATGATTAATCTGGCCGGCGGGGTAAACGCGGTACAGGGATTTACGGATTTCAAACCCCTGACGGCTGAAGCACTAGTAGCCGCCAATCCTGATGTCATTCTTTTGTTTGATTCCGGCCTATCCAGTTTGGGGGGTATTGAGGGACTGCTGGAAGTACAGGGCGTCAACCAAACCAATGCCGGAAAAAACAGAAAAGTAGTTGAAATGGACGGTCAATTCCTCACCGGCTTCGGTCCTCGCCTCGGGAAAGCCGTATCGGAACTGGCAGAGAAGATCAGGTGAAAAATTACGGATTTATATTAGTTGTTCTTACGCTGATCTTAATTGCAGCTAGCGCCTTGTCGGTTTGCATAGGTGCAGTCGAAATCAGTGTGTCGGAGTTGTGGTCAATCATGCTGTACCGCATGGGCCTCAGCAGTGACATACATTTTAGTTCGCAACAGGAAGCTGTATTAGTTAATATACGGTTACCACGCGTATTATTGGGCGCTTTGGTTGGCGGTACGCTTGCCATTGCAGGTGCCGTTATGCAGGGGTTATTCAGAAATCCATTGGCAGAGCCCGGATTAATCGGTATCTCATCTGGCGCCTCGCTGTTTGCAGTGATGATGATTGTATTGGAAAACCGGATTTTTAACCATGTTCTAACCGCTTTATTTGGCTACTATGCCCTCTCCATTGCGGCTTTTGCAGGGGCGTGTATCACTACGTTCATTGTTTATCGCCTTGCAGTGGGCAAAGGTAAGGCAGATATTACCACCCTACTGCTGGCAGGTATTGCCATTAATGCGTTGGCAGGCTCCTTCACAGGCATGCTGACCTTTATTTCCACCGATCAGGAATTGCGTGATATTACATTTTGGAATTTAGGTAGCCTCGGCGGGGCAAGCTGGAAAACGGTTACCGGCATCCTGCCGTTTACGTTGATTTCATTATGTACCCTACCCTTTTTCAGCAAAGCCCTGAATGCACTGGCCCTGGGCGAATCACAGGCTGGGCATATGGGTATCCAGGTGAACCTGTTGAAAAAGCTGGTTATCGTATTGGCTACCCTGGGTGTAGGTGCTTCGGTAGCGGTGTCGGGCATGATTAGTTTCGTGGGTTTAGTAACTCCGCATATCCTGCGTATGGCGTTTTCTGCCGATCACCGCCTGGTCATACCCGGATCGGCGCTATTGGGCGCCGCGGTATTGGTTTTGGCGGATCTGATTGCCCGAACGATTGTTGCACCGGCAGAATTGCCCATCGGTATCCTGACGGCACTCATTGGCACGCCGGTATTTATTTATATCATCATGGCTGAACGAAAAAGGCGTGTAGTTAACTAATCATCCGCCAATGCGTTGCCATTACAATACGGGACTTCATTTTTTTGACAGCGTGTGGGGCTATCCCAATAATTTTAACTAATTTTAAATAAAAACAACAGAATTAAGAACCATGATCGAAGTTAGCCATATCCACTATTCGGTCGGCGCAAAAAAACTGATCGATGATATCAGTTTTAACGTGCAGCCCGGTGAACTCCTGGCAATTATAGGTGCCAACGGTGCCGGCAAAAGCACATTGCTGAAACTCCTATGCAAGGAATTACAAGCAAGCAGTGGCGAGATCCACATCCGCAGACAGTCCATCGGCACGTACAAGCTGGATCAGCTGGCCCGGTTCCGCGCTGTATTGGCACAGCAAAACACCATCTCTATTTCATTTAAAGTGCAGGAACTGGTCATGATGGGGAGGTATCCGCATTTCGACAACACCCCTACCGAAAACGATAAGGGGATTGTAAAAGCCGTTATGACGGAGACTGGTATTACCGAGTTTGCCAACCGCGATTACAATACCCTTTCGGGCGGTGAACAACAGCGGGTACAGCTGGCACGTGTCCTTGCCCAGATTTACGACCAACCGCAGGGTATACTTTTCCTGGATGAGCCGACCAACGGTTTGGATCTGCTTTACCAACAGCAGATTCTCAGTCTGGCACGCAGCCTCGCCGATCGGGGTTATTGTGTGGTCAGCATCCTGCACGATATCAATTTTGCATCGCGCTTTGCGGACAAAGTATTGATCCTCAAAAAAGGCAAGCGCGTTGCCTTTGGCAGCCCAAAACAGGTGATCAGCTGTGAAAATATCCACAACGCATTCAACATACATGTCCGTTTACTTGACGACGAAGAGTTTAAGTGCCCGCTGGTTATCCCGTCTATGGTATTGACCGAACAATCATAAATAATATTAGCATACAAATCATTATGGAACATACAACATTATCACTCCGAGAACAATACGAAGCTTTCAAAACCGAAAACCCCAAGGTACGCATACGTGACGCCGCCAGACAGCTAGGTGTTTCTGAAGCGGACCTGGTTGCCACCGGCGAACGGAACGTGGCGCTGAAGCCCGAATTTGAAAATATCCTGAAAGAGATCAGCACATTGGGCTATGTGATGGCGCTTACACGGAACGACCATGCCGTGCACGAGCGCAAGGGAACATACACCAAAGCAACATTCAATGGGCACGTTGGCCTCGTTGTAAACCCCGATATCGATCTGCGGCTTTTTATGAATGCATGGCATTTCGGCTTTGCAGTCCATGAAGGAGAGCGTCAGAGCCTGCAGTTTTTCGATCAGGATGGCGAAGCCGTACACAAGATTTACCTAACTGAGCAAAGCGATGTTCCGGCATACCAGGCATTGGTAACAAAATACACAGCCGATACACAGGGCATTCCTTTAGCCACCAGTCCGGTTGATAAGACCGTGGAAGAAACTCCCGACAACGAAATTGATCTGGCTGGTTTTCGACAAGCCTGGCTCGATTTGAAAGACACCCATGAATTCTTCGGTATGTTACGCAAGTTTGGCGTTGCACGTCACCAGGCCATGCGACTGGCTCCGGCGGGTCATGCGACGGAAATTTCCGTACCTTCCTTAAAGCGTATTCTCGAGGGTGCGTCCGAACGCGACCTGGATATCATGGTGTTTATCGGCAGTCGCGGATGTATCCAGATTCACACCGGAAAAACCAAAAAATTACTGCAGACAGGACCTTGGTTTAACGTACTCGATCCCGAGTTCAACATGCATCTTCGCGAAGATGCCATTACCAGCGTATGGCTCGTCAAAAAACCGACGGAAGATGGCATCGTAACCAGTCTGGAAGTCTTCGATAAGGAAGGCAATATCATTGTGCAGTTTTTTGGAAAGCGCAAACCGCGTATTCCGGAACGCGAAGACTGGCGGCAGGTCGTGGCAGACTATGCCGTGGCTATTTAACAAAAGAAAAGGGGTGTCCGTACGGATACCCTTTTTTTATGCAGCGATGATCGCATATACCCGTCTCCTGTCAAAGCCAATTTTTTTGTATTTTATTTATAATCTGTCTAAATAATTTATATCTTTGAACCAGCCCACCGGTATGGTCGGCATCAGGGATCGGCAAACCACCTGATAATGAACGGGAATAAAAATCTATATGGTTTGTTTTATATAGTTGTTTAGTTTAGTTAGTGAAACCCCGCTGATGTGAATCACCGGGGTTTATTTTTTATCCCCGCATAGCGCTTTCATTGTCAAATGTGCCGCGTGTATCCGGCATCCTTCCAATAAAGGCGGCCTTCATGCATCAGGGCAACTGTTTCGGAAATCCGTGAAACCGCTTCCGCGGAACAGCTTGCATCCACCAATACCAGTGCTGCATCATCACCCACTTTTGGCCATTGCATCGTTCCGTCATCGGTTAAAGGAAGTACGTTTTGCGTAGCAAAACCCAATGTTCTGGAAAGGTCAAATTCAGTCACCCAGCCATACAGCTCAGCCATCAGGTTAGCCTTCTGCAACATATTTCCCGTGCCAAATGTACTCCAGTAATCCTGAACATTATCATTGCCGACAAGCACGTCTACACCATATTTCATCAGTGCGGGAATTGGCATCACCGCGCCGCGGAATGGAATGGAAGAAACGATTCCAACATTGGCCTCGGCCAATTTCTCTGCAATCCGTGCGATTTCATCCGGTTGGAGGTAAGCCAGCGCAAACGCATGACTCACGAACGTCTTCCCCTGTAACTGCGGATTCCGCAGTACTTGTTCTGCTAGGTATTCCATGGTACGTATGCCCTCTTTTCCGGCATCGTGCAGGTGAATATCAATTCCTTTATGGTGATCCACTGCCAGCTGAACCGTAAAATCAATTGCCTTTTCAATAGCAGCGTCGATACTGAAAGGATCCAGTCCGCCAATGAAATTTACATGCTCCAGCTGCGCAGCTTCCTTCAACAAGGGAGCGGAGTCCGTATAGTAGAGTCCATGTTGCGGGAAAGCAACCAGTTCTGCTTTAAAACGTTCCTTTTTATGGTCCAGCGCCGCTAACAGATGTTCCAGCGAACGGAGACCGGATGTGGTATCCACATTGAAATGCGTCCGGGCAAACGTGGTGCCATAATGCTGCAGGAGATCAATCAGCAATTCCGCCCGGCGGGTAGACGTTTTTAGCAACTCCGGAATGATCTCCCGTTCATAAGCAATCATGTCCTGAACGGTCCGTCGCTTTGGCGAAAGTGCCTGCCATGGCAAACCGTACAGGGTCTTATCCAGGTGGACGTGCATGTCCCGGAATGCCGGCAGCATCAGCAATTCTTTTGCGTCGACCGCATCCGTAGAGTGTTCATTATTTGGGTTTATTCCGGTTATTTTTCCGTCGTTGATCTCCATGCAGAACAAATCGGTCTGTGTACCTGTGACCCCATTTTCATCCGTGATAAATGCCGTTTCCAGCCGGACATTTTTTATTGTGTACTTACCCGCCGCGAGGGTGGCATATGTTGTTTCCATACGATTACGATTACGTTGTCAATTATTACCCCTACACTCCAATAAGTGGGGTATTCGGAGCCTACGGTTTCAGAATATCCACAATAGCGTTAAAACCTCTTGACCGAGCATGCTGCAGTGGCGTTACCCCATCGTGATCAGGGATATTAAGGTCTGCTCCCGCTGTTTTCAGAAGCCGTACAATCTCCTGGTAACTTTCACTTCCATCACCCAGTACAATGGCTTCCATTAACGCTGTCCAGCCCAACCGGTTAACATGATCAATGGGATAGCCGGTCGTCTCCACCAGCAACCGGACAGTTTCCACGTGACCGCGTTCACAGGCCGGTATCAGCGCAGTGCCGTAATACCGGTTAAAAACGTCGAAACGGGCGCCGTGGCTCAAGAACAAGCGGACAAGCTCCGTTTGACCACTTGCACCCGCATACAGAAACGGACTATTCAAATTATCGGCCTGCTGATTCACATCCGCTCCGTATTTAACCAAAAGCTCTGCCATTTCAGTATGCCGGTTGTTGGTTGCAATCAATAGCAGGGAACGTTTGTTTTCATCTACGGTGTTGATGGCAGCACCCCGATCCAGTGCCAACTTCACCCCCGGAACATCGTTTTTTCTCACTAAGCTTAAAATATCCTGCATTCCTTCTGTGTTCAAATTTCCAGTTGTTGAGTGAGACGAGACCCCCGTTACCAGGAGGACCAGTAAAAAAGAAAGCGCTTTCATCATCAGGCAATATCCGTGAAAACAAGATTACCTTGATAGATCAGTGACCTGACGGGTGAAATCCGTGAAACGGCTTCTGCGGAACAGCTCGCATCCACCAGCACCACATTGGCGTCATCTCCCGCTTTTGGCCATTGCTGCACCCCATTGTTATCCAGCGGTAATGTACCGGCCGTTGCCAGCTTTAACATCCTGGACAAGCCAAGTTCCGTTGAATGGCCATACAGCTGCGCAGCAAGATTAGCCTTTTCCAGTACACTCCCCGTCCCAAACGTGTTCCAGTGGTCAACAATGCTGTCATTTCCGGTCATTACCTTCACCTGGTGCTTCAATAACGTGGGAATCGGCATTGTCAACCATCCGAAAGGAACGGTAGACACGATGCCAATTTGCGCAGCACCCAGTTTTTCGGCCACTTCCTCTTGCTTTATCTCACCCAGTTTTCCTAATACGAAGCAATGGCTCAAGTAGGTTTTTCCTTTCAGTACCGGGTTTTCGTTTACCTTATCAATCAGGTATTCCACCGTCTTCAGTCCCGATTCGCCCGATTCATGCAGGTGAATATCAATGCCCTTATTATGATCTAAAGCCAATTGCACGGTAAAGTCCATGGTTTTCTCGATGGCGCCGTCAATTGAATACGGATCGACCCCGCCGATAAAATCAATATCCATTGTGGCCGCTTCTTTCAGGTAGGGTGCCGTATCCGTATAAAACACACCGTGCTGCGGAAAAGCCACCAATTCTGCCCCGAATACCTTACGCTTGTTTTCCAAGGCTACCTGGAGGTTCCTGAGCGAATCCAATTTCGAGGTCGGTTCAATGTTAACATGGCTGCGGGCAAACGACGTACCTTTCGATTGCAGCAATTCAATGAGTTTTTCGGCTTTATAGGTCGAATTTTTAAGCAGTTCGGGCAATATCCGTTGCTCCAGCGCTATCATCCCCTTGACGCCCCCTGCTCCGCTCCTCACGGCCTGCCACCGCTCGCCATAAAATGTCTTATCCAAGTGGATGTGCATATCGCGGAACGACGGAAGCATCAGCAGCCCTTTCGCATCCATTGCATCAGCGTCAGGCTGATTGGGACTTATCGTTTCAATTTTGCCGTCTGCTATTGTTACCGAAAAAAGTGCTGTTTCCGTAGCAATGACCGTATCACCGTCATACATAAAACCCGTTTCCAGTCGGACGTTTTTTAGCATATAGCGACCAGTAGGTTGCACGGTACCTCCCTTCGTGTTTTCAGCAGGCTCACCCGGGCGTACATGTAATGTTCCGGGCACAACAGCCAGTCCGGCCAGACCCAATGTTGAGCTTTTGAGAAAATCTTTGCGTGATATTATTGGCATCTCCATTTTATTTCCTGTTTCTGTTGATATTATTTACAACGATTAAATCGCCCGAATTCCGGTATTAACCAAAAAAAGCGGCTAACTAATGGCAGTTATCACCTCGTTAGGTAAACGGCCAGAACAGTGGACGGGATATTGACAAAGGTACAGTGTTCCAAGTCTGGAACCGATGGGTAATTTCTGCCATTCCTTGTAAAATTTATCACTTTTTCCGGAATGCAGTCGGCGTCATTCCCGTCTGGCTTTTAAAGAAATTTGAAAAATAGGCATGGTCTGCGAAACCCAATTCAAAAGCGATCTCCTTGATCGAAAAATCCGTACCCTGGAGTAATCGTTTAGCTTCAATGCAGACCCGCTGGTGAATGAGCTGCGTAGCTGATATTTTCAATTGCTTTTTACAAAGTATATTCAGGTAATTGGCCGAAATATGTAGCTTGTCTGCATAAAAGGCGACAAACTTCTGTTCCTTGAAGCACTCATCGATCAGCATATTAAACTTTGCCAATCTGGGATTCGACTGATAAACTTTAAATTCCGCGAAGGTATGTTCAGCCTCGCGGCTTACAATGGCTGCAATGACGGCCGCACGCGCGTTGATCAAATGAACCAGTGAATCAGACCCCTTTAGTTCATTTCTAATGGCATTGAATTCATAAAGCAGGAGCTCAAACGCCCGACCGGTCAATCGGATTACCGGATGGTTCTGGTAATTGGTAAAGGAAAACCGGAAGTACGGAGCAAACTGCTCAAAAAACGGGCGTTCCACCATTAGCTGATATCCGATTGTTCCGGGTTCAATATCCCACTTGTGGATCTGTCCCGGAAACAGCACATGCACCTCGTGGTTACCTAATGGATAAGCTATGGAATCTATGGTATGGACACCGGCAGCCCGGTCAAAGAGTATAATGATAAAAAAATCATGTTTATGCGCTTTTTCGATATGCCGTTCGCCGTGGAGCTCATTAAACAGGATCTCGTCACGCCCCGCGGCCTGGTCCTTCCGGAAGCCCGCTATCCCGATATTAGGGGCAGTACCGCCTATATCATGCATATGCGCCATATCAACCATTTTGCCATTCGCAATACAGCCGGTCGGCCGGGCCGCTTTCTCATTTTGAAAAACAGCTACCCTAAACGCCGGCGTTTTACGATTGTGAAATTTATAAAAAAATCGGAATGTTTTTATGCAACAACGAATGCGTCAACTGACAGGTCACGTTTCGTTGACTGCAGTGGAATCAGCTTGGGTTGCATGGCTATTACAGCATCGTGATATCAAGGTGTTCATCGGCAGCCGGTTCCGCTGACTCCGATTGGGCGAAGAGATCCTCCATCTTGAAACTGAAGCTGCCATACAACTCCAGGTTACTGGGCTCCGGTTCAAAATTCAGGCGGGCCAGCTCATACTGCTGTGTGTTGAGCAACCGTGCGAAAGCTGTCCGGTATTTATCCGCGATGGGGACAGACGGCGGAAACTTCTGTGCCAGCGCATCCACCTGCCGGCCGTGTTTCCAGAACCTGTAGCACACATGCGGGCCAGTCGCCAGTCCGGTGCTTCCCACATAGCCAATAACCTGTCCCTGACTCACCCGTTGACCACGCTTCACCGCCCTTCGGCTCATATGCAGGTACTGGGTGGTATACACATTATCGTGCTGTACTTTCACATAGTTGCCGTTACCGCCGCTGTACGTCGCCTCAACAACAACGCCGTTAGCCGTTGCTACAATTGGCGTACCGTGCGGGGCGGCAAAATCCGTTCCCAGGTGCGCTTTCCAACGGCGTTGCACCGGGTGGAACCGACGCATGGTGTAGCGCGAAGAAATACGGGTATATTTCAGCGGCGCTTTCAGGAATGTCCGGCGGAGACTTTTGCCGTTTTGATCATAATAGGAGCCATCGGTACCGTCATCCGGCTGGAAATAATAAGCCTGGAATTCCTCCCCGTCGTGCGCAAATACAGACGATATGATTTTTCCGGCACCTATGGGATTGCCCTCCACATATTTGCGCTCGTATACGAGCTTAAACCAGTCGCCTTTATTAATCTGGTAAAAATTAACCGCCCATCCATAAATCT
>NZ_JBEBRB010000066.1:0-13866 GCF_040395035.1 Parapedobacter lycopersici
ACGTATTGGGTTGCGGCTCGTCATAGGAAATGCCCGATTCGGCATCCATCAGGTACCGGCTGTAAAAGTACTCCCTGTTTTCCTTATCACTGATTTTGATAATGCCCTTGGCCATTTTCATGGCCTGCATCACGGATGCGTAGAGGCGCCCCCGGTCCTTCTCGGCAACCATCAGGCGGTCGACGACGGCTTCGATATCGTGTATCTTATAGCGATCTGCCTGCATTTTCGGTGTAATATCCAATATTTCACCGTCAACACGCACTTTAACGTACCCTTGCTTGCGGATCTGTTCAAATAATTCGCGGTAATGCCCCTTCCGGCCTTTCACCAGCGGCGCAAGAATGTTTACCGCCTGCCCTTCGAACTGCTTGATGATGCGGTCAACTACCTGGTCTTCCGACATGCGCTCCATTTTTTTTCCGGAGATATAGGAATATGCCTCTCCGGCACGCGCAAAAAGCAGCCGCAAAAAGTCGTATACCTCGGTGATGGTACCCACGGTAGAACGAGGGTTCTTACTGGTCGTGTTCTGTTCGATGGAAATCACCGGGCTAAGGCCTGCTATTTTGTCTACATCGGGACGCTCCATGCCGCCTAAAAATTGCCGGCTGTAGGCGCTGAAGGTTTCCATATACCGGCGCTGCCCTTCGGCATAAATGGTGTCAAACGCCAGGGAAGACTTGCCGCTGCCGCTCAGCCCCGTGATAACGACGAGCTCGTTGCGGGGAAAACTGACATCAATGTTTCTGAGATTGTGTACACGCGCACCGAATACCTCTACTTCGCTTTGCTCGCCCAGGTCGGGCGTGGTTTGCTTTATCATTTAACCCTTCGTCAATAAATTAAGTGGTAAGGCAAATTTAGCTAAAATTGCTTTCAAATACAAGCTAATGGACGCACGACAAGCCGCGAAAAATGCTCCGAGATAAACCTCAACAAGTGCGCAGCAAAGCCCGCCCGCCATAGCCTCAGAAACGACGCGCACGATCGAAAAAAGCGGCAAAGACATACCGGAAGGCCGGTCTGCGGTGTTGTGCCCTTGCGCGAAAAGGTAGTATCGGCTGGAATTCAGGGATAAAAATTATCGTTACCTTCGTACCGGGGAACTGCCGCCGATGAAAAAACTGGACATCAGTAAACAGGAAAAAGAAACGCTGGATGCAGCCATTACGCATTGGCGGGAAGCGGGGTTGATCGACGATCGGCAGGCCACCGAACTGGCCGAATCGTACGAAGTAAAAGGATTCGACTGGAAGCGGCTGGCGCAATACGCGTTCTGGATTGCACTGTCTTGTACCGTACTGGCCTTTTTGTCGCTTTTTGTTGACGAAACGGTACTCCGGTGGATCCGTGGGCTCTACGATACACCCGATACGGTTATCTGTGTTTTCTGCTTTACTCTTGCGGTATTCTTTTATTCCTGGGGATTCCGGCATAAAGCACGCCATCCCGACCGATCGTTTACTAATGAGGCCATCATGGCGCTCGGGGTGTTTGCTACCGCGGCGTTCATCGGTTACCTGGGCAAAATTATCGATCGTGGATCGGGTCATTTCTCCCTGTTGTTCCTGGCGTCGGTAATTATTTATGGCCTGCTGTCGATTAAGCTCGCTTCGCGGCTGATCTGGGTATTTACGCTCATCTGCTTCGGCGTCTGGTTTGCTACGGAAACGGCTTATCACAGCGATTGGGGTTTTCGGTTCTGGGGCATGAATTACCCCCTGAGGTTCACATTGTTTGGGGCATTGCTCACGGGATTTTCCCTGAGCTGGCAGAAACGCATCAAACCCCTGCAGCCTTTTCAGCCGCTCACTTATATTATCGGGCTTACCTACTTAATGGTGGCACTGTGGCTGCTGTCTATTTTTGGCAACTACAGCGATATGGACAAATGGAGCGCCGTACGGCAATGGCGCATTTTCTACTGGGGGTTGCTATCCACCGCCATCGCGCTGGGGCTCGCCTGGTATGGGTTAAAACGGAAAGATCACGTTGCCCGCGAGTTCGGGATCGTCTTTTTGGTCATCAACCTCTATACCCGTTTTTTCGAGTACCTCTGGGATAACATCAACCGGGCGGTGTTTTTCCTGATATTGGCCGCTTCTTTTTGGTTCATTGGCCGATGGGCCGAGCGGATCTGGCGAGGTAAAAACTCATAGGCTGGCAGGTATCACGCCGCTCCGCCTATGAGATCTGAACTTGTATGCATCTCCGCAATGGATTACTATTGCTTTACGAACTGCACGTTGGCATGGATTTTTACATCGTCACTGACAACGACTGCTCCAGCTTCGGTAACGGCACTCCAGGTAAGACCGAAGGCTTTACGGCTTATTTTGCCGGTTACTTCGAATCCGGCCTTGAAGTTTCCGTAAGGATCGGTTACCGTACCTCCGAATTCGACATTCAGTTTCACCGGCTGTGTAACGCCCCGGATGGTGAGATCGCCGTTTAATACAAACTCATCATCCGATTTTTTCTCCAGTGAGGTGGAGGTAAATGTAATGGCGGGGTGATTTCCGGCGTCAAAAAAATCTGCCGATTTCAAGTGTCCGTCGCGATCGGCCTGATTCGTGTCGATACTTGCTGTATCTGCCGAAAAAGCTACTTTTGCCTTACTGAAATCCAGGTCGTCGGCCGTTTCTACGGTGCCGTCAAATGAGCGGAAATACCCGGTTACGGTAGTAATAACCAAGTGTTTTACTTTAAAACTCACTTCGGAGTGCGTGGGGTCTAATTTCCAAATAGTTGCCATGGTTTTGTTTTTTTGTTAATGATACAAAAGTAGCGGTCCAAGTGCAGCTGCACATTGAACTAAGTTAAGAATTGAAAATAGCAGACTTCAGCCAACATAACACCGGCTGGCAGGCATTTGTTTAGTTTATTTGCACCGAATAGGTAATATCGACCCCGCCGGCGGCAAGCATATCATGAACCGAGCAATATTTCTTTACTGCAAGTTCTGCCGCTTTCGCTGCCTTGTCGGGATCAATCGGGCCCGACAGGTTAAAGGAAATGTGGATGGCCGTAAATATGTGGGGAATTTCCTCGCGGCGCTTGCCTTCTACGGCTATTTGAAGGTCGTCCAGCTGCTGACGCTGTTTCTTCAGGATACTGACAAAGTCCAGTGCGCTGCACGAACCCAACGCCATCAGTACCAACTCCATCGGTCGCGCACCAAGTCCTTCTCCACCGATTTCCGGTGATCCATCAATGTGTATTTTTACGTCTGCTGTTTCACTGTTGCCGACAAAATGTACGGCATCATTCGCCCGTTGCAATGCAATTTTCATATCGCTTGTTTAAGTAAGTAAAAAAACGTTGACCTTTCTGTTTAACTGTTTGCCAGTGCCTGTTCGATATCAGCAATAATATCTGCTGAATCCTCCAGTCCTACAGACACCCGGATGCTTCCTGGCTTAATTCCCAACTGTATCCGTTCTGCCTCCGACAACTTGGAGTGCGTGGTAGATGCTGGATGGGTGGCAATGGTACGGGAATCTCCCAGGTTAGACGTAAAAAGGATGACGTTCAGCGCATCCAAAAAACGTTTTGCGCGCTCGAATCCGCCGCTAACAACAAAAGTGACGATGCCGCCGCCGGCTTTCATCTGCCGACGGGCCAGTTCATATTGCGGGTGCGACGGCAAAAAGGGATACCGCACTTCTTCCACCTCGGGATGTGCCTCAAGTGCCTGGGCAACCTGGAGGGCATTGCTGCAATGACGATCCATGCGTACGCCAAGGGTCTCTATGCTTTTGGAAATAACCCAGGCATTAAATGGCGATAATGCCGGCCCGGTGTTCCGGATAAAAAACATAAGCTCATCAATCAGCTCTTTCTTACCTACCACGATCCCGCCCAATACGCGGCCCTGCCCGTCCATGTATTTAGTCGCCGAATGGCTTACGAGATCAAATCCGTAGGGTATAGGCTTTTGCAGGTAGGGAGTCGCGAAACAATTATCTACATTGAGGATAATATGCGGGTATTTTTCCTTGAATTTACCCAGCCATTCCAGATCGACGAGTTCCAGTCCCGGATTGGAGGGCGTTTCCAGAAAAATCATCCGGGTATTGGGCTGGATTGCCTTCTCCCAATCTTCGGGTTTTCCGGCATCAACATAGGTAGTGGTAATGCCCCAGCGGGGAAATAATTTGGTGAACAACTGATGGGTAGAGCCAAATACGGCCCGGCAGGCCACAATATGGTCGCCGCTCTTCAGCAACGCGGCGAAAGAGGCGAATACTGCCGCCATACCCGACGCAAACGCCAGCCCGGCTTCGGCTCCTTCCATATTGCACACCTTGTTGATTAATTCGGTAGTGTTGGGGTTGGAGTACCGGGAATAAACGTTTCCGGATTCTTCTTCGGCGAATATGGCGCGGCCCTGCTCGGCGTTATCAAATATAAAGCTGGAGGTAAGATATAAAGGAACGGAATGTTCACGATATTGAGAACGATCGGCCTGTTCTCGAATGGCTTTCGTTTGTTCGTTCATTGTCGAATTTCAGTGACGCAAACTTAACCATTGTTAAAAAAAAATGCAAATCCGCGGGATTGTGCCGGCGGGGTCCGGCGATCAAGCAGCCATCACTCCCCTGACAGTGCGTTTATGGCAATAGCCAGCGTTTCATCCGATCGGTTCCGCACTCGGAAAAAGGCCTCGCTTCCGAAATAGAAACGACCCAAAAGCGCCTCCATATCCGTACATATCCGCGGCTTTACCGTACGTGCCTCATGAGCGGAATAGGTAATTCCCCGAGTTTTGACGTAGGTCAAAAAATCATTATATGCCCAATCGGGCAGGTTATACTTTTCCAGGAAATTTTCTACCGAATAAGCCGGCACGGATTTGGCGAGATAGCCATAGACATATTCCTCGATGAGGTTGCCCCGTCGGATCCGCTTGTACCAGGCGCTGGTATCCAGCCCGTTGACAGGCGTCCATACGTCGGGCGCTATTCCACCACCGGTTAGTACCGGCCGGTTGGCCCGTTGGGGATGGCGGCTCTGGGGTTCTTGCCAGCCCGACGGCTGCGATTGTTCTGTCCCTGCAACGGTGGCCGTTTCGGGTGCGGACGATTTAAAAATCGAATGATTTTTAGGGTATGTTTTCTGGATACATCTTCCCGAAGGTGTGTAATACCGGGCGACAGTCAGGTTAAGTGCCGAGCCATCGCCAAAACCAAACTGCTCCTGTACCAGTCCCTTGCCAAATGACCGGCGCCCGACAATAATGCCCCGCTCCAGGTCCTGCACGGCCCCCGCAACGATTTCGCTGGCGGAAGCCGACTGCTCGTCAATGAGTACGGCCAGGGCACCCGTACCGAATAGGCCATCGGCGGTGGAATAATAGTCTGTACGTGCCTCATGGGCCCCCTCGGTGTAGACAAGAAGCTCCTTGTCGTTAAAAAACTGGCTGGCCAGTGCGGTTGCTGCATCAAAATAGCCACCGCCATTTTCGCGGAGGTCCACAACTAGCCGCTTTGCTCCGGCTTTTTTCAACTGTGTCAGGGCCTGTGTAAAATCGTCGGCCGTTTTGGCTCCGAAGCGGCTGATCTTAATATAGGCCGTTGTGCTATCAATGATATATGCTGCATCGACGCTGCTTATCTCTACCCGTTTGCGGGTGATGGTAATCGGCTTCGGCAGGGCTTGGCCGTTACGGCTGATCGACATCGTTACCGGCGTTCCCAGGCGGCCCCGTATTTTTTCATCAATTGCTTTCTCTGTGATGTTAACACCTGCGATGGTATCGCCGTTAATGGCAATCAGTCGATCCCCAACCCGTAAGCCGGCCTGCTCCGCCGGGCCATCGGCAATCAGTCCTACGGTAATGAGCGTGTCGTTTACCTTGTAATATTCGATACCTATTCCTTCAAAGCTCCCCTCAAGGGCCTGCCGTTGCCTGAGGGCAGCCTGCGGATACAGGTATTCGGAATAGGGGTCCAGCTGGGCCACGATCTCCCCGATGGCCAGGTCCTGCAGGCGGCTAACCTCTACACTGTCCACATAATTTGATTCGATCAGGTCAATCATCCGCTGTACCTTGCCCGTATGGCCCAGACCCAGCGGCAATAGGGTACTTGTGCCGGATTGGCGGTTGTCATCGGCATAGTTCTGCCCGAGCAATAAGCCAAGTAACAGTACCGCCCCATAGGTGGCGGCAACAAATAAGTTTCTTTTAGTATCTTTTTGCATTGCAGATTACACATGCTAAATTACAGAGATTATTATATAATATAAACGCAACCGCGATTTATAAAGCGACATTTTTTCGCCATTTTTGTAAAAAGGCAACGCGCATGCACGAAATAGAACCATACTACCGCTGGAGAGACGATTATATCGCTGCCGAAGACGAGTTGTCCCCCTTTTATGGCACGGAATACAGCGAATTCGAGTTCGACAAGCAGATATATAACTTCCTGCTCCATCCCCAGTGGGATAGTTTTGGGTCGAACACCCTGTACCTGAAAGTCCTGTTTGCCGATTACAGCCGTAACTATGCCATTATCGAATTTATTGGCGAGTGGAACGATGCTATTTACAACGATATAATGCTACTTAAACGCGAAGTCATCGATATCATGGTAGACGCTGGGATCACTAAGTTTATCATTATTGGAGAGAATGTCCTCAATTTCCACGCGTCAGACGACTGTTATTACGAGGAATGGTTTCAGGAAATTGACGACGGCTGGATTGCCGGAATTAACTTCCGACAGCATGTTATTGATGAGTTTAAAGCAAATAACATCGATTATTATATCAATTTCGATGGCGATCTTAACGATTTTAATTGGCGTAACCTAAAGCCGCTGCAGGTGTTCAAAGCGGTGGAGGCGCCGCTTTCGAGACGACTTAATTAAGCGGATAGGAGCTTTGCCATCGGCCGGTAAGCCGGCAGTAAAACCGGCGGATTATTTGCTATCTTTGAAGAAAAGGAGTGTACTTATGCAAGTTATGCCATGTAATTTCCCGACGGGCTTCAGTGATCATTTCAGGTACATTTGCATCAGAGGACATATCGGTTCCGTTCTTCTTTTTTCTGCCCTGGGGCTCTCCGCCCAGGAAAATCAGTTCGAAAGGCAGGTGGTGGTCGAATCGCTGCCGGTGCCTGATGAGCCGAAACAGCTTTTTTACCTCCAACGGGATCCGGATGAAAATACGGTAGTGTATCAGCTTAATGCGATAAACGGCACCGTGGATGCATCAGCCCCGGTAAATGTATACTGGATTCGGTATGCCGAAGGCGGCGAACAAAAAAAACTGAACTTTATCCAGCGGACCATGGCCTACGGCATCAGCCACAAGCAGCTGGAAAACGGCGACTTCAAACTGCATTTGGCTGCATATAAGTCGCTTCCGCTCTGGCTCACCTACCGGGAAGAACATAAAAAATATGTAGTACTGGCCGAAATTAATGGCCGGGATGCGATCCTTGACCGTATTTTCGTACGAATCAGCGGGGGTAGTGCCCTTGATCCCGATATCGCCTACTTTGAGCTCAGTGGGCGCGACCTAAAGACCGACGCCCCGGTAAAGCAACGGATCAAGCCGTAATCACCGCATCAGCCCCAGTCGCAAGAGCCCGTAAAATAACGCAGCGGTATGCAGTGCCTGTCCGAACCGATTTTCTTTCAGCAGCTGCTTTACTTCTTCCGGAGAGGCCAATACCACGTCAATCTCTTCCTGATCGTCAAGTGCCTGTTCCTGCACTTTTACCCCGCCGGTGAGCAGGTAGGAGGTCGTTTTGTTGGTGCTGGTCGCCGGATTCGGGAATAAGTCGGACAGCGGTTCGATGTGCGCAAACCGATAGCCGGTTTCTTCCAGCATTTCCCGGACGGCCGCATCCGGCGCATCTTCTCCCGGATCAATCACACCTCCCGGTATTTCCAGCACTTCCTGCTGCACACCGTGTCGGTACTGCTTTATCAGGATAAACTGGTTATCGGTGGTCAGCGCCACCATATTAACCCAGTTGGGGTATTCCAATACGTAGTATTCCGGCACGATATGCCCGTTGGGCATTTGACAGCGGTCTTTACGGAGCACCGCCCAAGGTGCCCGCACCAGGTATTCAGAGGATAGCGTTTTCCAATGCATGTCAGGCTATTGCGCTCATGATACGGGTTAGTTTTTCGTCGAGCTGCCGGTTGATTTCATCAAACGCCTCCCTGCTGGGCAGCGGCTGTTTTACACTGCAATAAAATTTGATCTTGGGCTCGGTTCCGGACGGTCGCGCCGAGATCACATCGCCATCCACGGTAATGAATTGCAGGACGTCTGATTTTGGCAGGTTGATAACGGTCTTTTCACCCGTCTTCAAATGATGGGTTTCGCTGTGCAGGTAATCCTTAACCTGGGCGACCTCCACACCTCCGAGCTCCGCCGGCGGGTTGGCGCGCAGCCCTGCCATCATTGCGTTGATCTCATCGGCGCCGGCCTTTCCTGTTTTGGTAAGTGAAATGAGTTTTTCCTTATAGCAGCCGTGTTGGAGGTAAAGGTCGATCAACGCATCATGAAGCGTTTTACCCCGCTCTTTGTAGTACGCAGCCATTTCAGCAATAAATACCGCGGAGACCACCGCATCTTTATCGCGCACCAAATCCCCGACGAGGTACCCGTAACTTTCTTCACCCCCGACAAGGAAACGCCCCTGTTGTCCTTTTTTGGTCATTAGTTCGCCGATGTACTTAAAGCCGGTCAGCGTGTCGTAATACGTCACCTGATAGGCGTTGGCAATCTCCGCGATCAGGTTTGTGGTAACAATGGTTTTAACAATATAATCTGTCGGGCGTAAATCGTTGCGCTCTTTTTTGGCGGAAAGCACGTAATCCACCAGTAGGCTGCCGATCTGGTTGCCGTTAAGCAGGCTATACGCCCCATCACCACCCTTTGCGGCAACCCCCACGCGGTCGGCATCCGGATCGGTTGCGAAGATCACGTCCGCCTGGATACGTTCTCCTTCCTTTAGTGCGAGCGACATCGCTTCTTCCTCCTCGGGGTTAGGATAAACAACGGTTGGAAAATTCCCGTCGGGCTGTGCCTGGGCGGCTACCGTTTGTGCATTAGAAAACCCCCATTGCTGCAGTGCTTTCGGCACCAACGTAATACCCGTACCGTGTATAGGCGAAAACACGATTTTCAGATCGTGCTGCCGGGAAACGGCTGCCGGACGCAGGGTCAGTCCTGCAATTGCCCGAAGGTAGGCTTCATCCACGGCCTCATCGAGCAGCGTGATGTTTTCGGGTTTGGGGTCAAACCGGATCTGACTGGGATCGGTAATGGCGTAAACCGCACTGATCACCTGTTTATCGTGGGGCGGAACGAGCTGCCCCCCGTCATTCCAGTAGGCTTTGTAGCCATTGTATTCTTTGGGGTTATGAGATGCCGTAAGCATGACACCCGCCTGGCACTTCAGGTGCCTGACGGCAAAAGAAAGGAGGGGTGTCGGCCGTAATTCATTAAACAAGAAGACGCGCATACCATTGGCGGAAAACACATCCGCCACCAACTGTGCGAATTCGCGGGAGTTATTCCGGCTGTCGTAAGAGACGGCCACCTGGATTAGTTCGCCCGGATAGGTGTCCAGCAGGTAATTACTTAAGCCCTGGGTAGCCCTTCCGATGGTGTATTTGTTCATCCGGTTTGTACCAACGCCCATAATGCCGCGCAGTCCACCGGTTCCAAACTCGAGGTCTTTATAAAACGCATCAGTAAGTCCTACTGTGTCCTTGCTGTCAACTAATTGCTGTACAGCCTGAATGGTTTCTTCATCATAGGGCGCCTGCAGCCAACGGGCAGCGCGTTCCCGGACATTGGGGTCTAATTGCATTTGAACTTATTTTTCTTTATTGTGGGATCAAAAATAAACTATTAATCGAGTATTGCAACGCTTAATTGGCGCCTGCCGTATTCAGCTTCCTTTGGCTGATCGGGTCTGTTGCTCCAGTGCGTCCCATAACGTATCGGGAATAGCCGCCAGCCGGTTAAATTGCCCTGCGCCCTGCAGCCATTCGCCACCATCAATGGTAATGGTTTCCCCATTGATGTATCCGGCAAAATCAGAAAGTAAAAATGCCGCCAGGTTGGCCAATTCCTGATGGTCGCCTACGCGTTTCAGCGGGACATAATCCTTGAAATCAAATTGCTGTGCCAGATCGCCTGGCAGCAGACGCTCCCAGGCTCCTTTGGTCGGAAACGGACCGGGGGCAATGGCATTACTGCGGATTCTATATTTCCCCCATTCGGCTGCCAGCGAGCGGGTAAGCGCCAACACCCCGCCTTTGGCCGCTGCAGAAGGTGCTACATACCCCGAGCCGGTAAATGCGTAGGTGGTGATCATGTTGAGGATACTGGCCGGCTGTCGTTCTGCAATCCAGTGTTTTCCAAATGCCAATGTACAATTGGCTGTGCCTTTCAGTACAATATCGATTACCGTGGAAAATGCATTCGCCGAAAGGCGCTCGGTTGGGGCAATGAAGTTACCAGCGGCATTGTTAACCAAGGCATCTACCCGCCCAAACGTTTGCAGTGAGCGGGACAAAAGGTGCTCGACCTGCGTAATGTCGCGCACATCGCAGGCAATCGGCAATACTTGGCCACCTGTTTCCGCAGCCATTTCCGCTGCGGCGGTCTCCAGTACGGCTATTTTACGACTTGCGATCACCACCCGGGCACCCAATCGAAGAAAATAAGTAGACATGGCCCTTCCCAGTCCTGTCCCTCCGCCGGTTACCACAATGGCTTTGTCCTGAAGAGCACCCTCACGAAGCGCGCCCGATACCGTTTTATTACGCTGTTTATCCATAACTTGTTATTTCATCCCGACAACAGCCGTCACTTCGTTGCCGACGGTCCGTTATTTTTCAGGTTATCAATAATGGTCTTAAGTATGGCGCGGGTGGCAGGCGACCACCACTGTTTCAATACGGCGGCTATTGACTGTTCCTGACTGGCGTCCAGGTGGCCAATCAGCGCTTTGCGCATATTAATTTTGCTCTGCCGCCAGGTGTGCCGCTCGTACTGCATGTATTTTTTTAGCTGTCGTTCAGCGGCCGTCCGGATGCTTTTTTCGTCGACCACCTCATCCACCAGGCCGCATTGATACGCGTCGGTCGGTTTTAGCAATTTTCCCTCCAGCAGGTAACGGTAGGCAGTTGCCTGGCCCAGCCAAAAACTGTACAACTGAAAAATGCTGTCGGGCACAACAATACCTACGGGCACTTCATTGAGACCGATGATGTACTCGCCTCCCGCCATTACACGGTAATCGCAACAAAGTGCCAGTACGCACCCGCCGGCCGGACTATGTCCATTAATCGCCGCTACCGCAGGTTTTTCGAATGCGGTGAACATACGGATAAGGGCCATAAAAGCATACCAAAAATGCTGCACTTCCTCCTCGTTATATTCATACAATGCAATGAGATCAAGGCCTGCACTGAAAAACCCGGGCTTTCCATGAAGAATCATTCCCTCTACTGTAGGGTTGTTCTGTACTTCAACGATCGACTGATACAGCTCATCAAGCATCTGCTGGTTGATGGCATTTGACTTACCGCGATCCAGAACAAGATGCGCAACGTGATCGTCGACAGTTACTTTAATAAAATCCATACGTTATTAACAGTAAAATAATGGGTAGCCCAAGGTAGCCGTTTATACCGATCCCCATGCCAAAGCGGACAAATACCCATTCAGCTACGGTATAAAATTCAAAATAAGAAAAACACAGACCCCAAGCCTTTCGTTTGTGCTATGTAGGGTAAATATAGGGAATAACTTGAATTTAAGAAGCAGAAAGCCCGGGTTCATCGACTCTTTTTTCGGATCCCGGTGCTCCGTTTAACTAAAAAAAATATCTTTGCAGCATGAATATCCTAATTATTGGTTCAGGTGGACGGGAAAGTGCCTTTGCCTGGAAAATAGCCCAAAGTAAGCAGGTATCGGAACTTTACATCGCACCGGGCAATGCGGGTACGGGGCAATACGGACATAATGTGCCAATCAAAGCCACCGACTTTGACGGCCTTGCCAACCTGGTGCTGACAAAAGACATTCAGTTGGTACTGGTGGGGCCCGAAGAACCGCTTGTCAATGGTATACACGACTTCTTCCTGAACCATCCGGAGTTAAAGCGTATCCCCGTGATCGGGCCGCAAAAAGCAGGGGCACAGCTGGAAGGTAGCAAGGATTTCGCCAAACAATTTATGCAACGGCACGGCGTTCCGACCGCCAATTCCCGGTCGTTCGACAAAGATACCCTGGCAGAAGGGCTGGCTTACCTGGAAACGCAAAAACTGCCTATCGTACTTAAAGCGGATGGGCTCGCTGCGGGAAAGGGCGTGTTAATCTGTACGACATTGGACGAAGCGAAGGCTGAGTTACAGGCCATGCTGCTCGATGCGAAGTTTGGCAAAGCCAGCAGTACCGTGGTTATTGAAGAGTTTCTGACGGGTATCGAATTATCGGTATTTGTACTCACCGATGGCGAAGGATATAAGCTGTTGCCATCGGCTAAAGACTATAAGCGCATCGGGGAAGGGGATACGGGACTGAACACCGGCGGCATGGGGTCCGTTTCACCGGTTCCTTTTGCCGACGAGGCATTCATGGACAAAGTGGAGACGCGTATCGTAATCCCTACGATTGAAGGACTCAAGAAGGACGGGATCCCGTACAAAGGCTTTATTTTTATCGGACTGATGAACAGGGGGGGTGAACCCTATGTCATTGAATATAATGTGCGCATGGGCGACCCGGAAACCCAAAGTGTATTGCCGCGTATTGAAAGCGATCTGGTGGATTTATTACGTGGCGTGGCGGAAGGGAACCTGACCGAGCGTTCGTTTACCCTTTCCCCCAAAACCGCTGCCTCTGTGGTGCTGGTTTCGGGAGGGTACCCGGGCGATTACGAATCGGGCAAGGCCATCAGTAATATCGAAAATGTAAAGGAATCCATTGTCTTCCACGCCGGAACCCAGGAAGAAAATGGTGTGGTAAAAAGTGCCGGCGGGCGCGTTCTGGCGGTTACCGCGCTGGGCGACTCCATTTTTGACGCGCTGCAGCAATCGACTGCTGATGCGGGCCGAATTTACTTTGAAGGAAAATACTTCCGTCGGGACATTGGTTTCGATTTATTGTAAATTATTATTTTTTGAGTAAACACACCTTGGTAAGTAAGTGAAATACTTCTATATTTGCACGCCAAGAGTTATTAATGGCCCGTTCGTCTAGGGGTTAGGACGCAAGATTTTCATTCTTGAAACAGGGGTTCGATTCCCCTACGGGCTACTAGGCAGGAAAAGTTGGTTTAAAGCGCTACGCTGGATACCAACTTTTTCATTTTTGGGACATCGTTGCGTATCGCCTCGATCAGCGATTTTGTTTTCTTTATATTCCAATGGCTAACCTTTTTACGTGTCTCAACCTGCTGATGGTGCTCTCCATGTTTATCCTGAGGTGCCTTTCGGTTTTCATAATCATTATGTTAATTTGAGCATAATCCACCGGCTTCCTTGTCCTATTTGAATTAAGAAGATTCAATTAAGGGACTTGTTATGTAGGTTTGGAGGTCTTTAAAAACCACAGTTTTATGAACAATATACAGTTTTCAATTGCTTTATTGCTCATTTGCATCGGGATGAGTGTTCATGGACAATCAACGATGAATGAGTATTTGACGACCGATGATGGCACAAAGTTATTCGTTAAAAAAGCGGGCAATGGCCCAATCTGTATTTTTATCCACGGAGGCCCGGGAGCCTGGAGTAAATCTTTTGAACGGTTAAAGGGAAATAATTTGGAGACGAATCTGTCGATGGTATATTATGATCAAAGAGGATGTGGTCG
>NZ_JBEBRB010000067.1:0-13824 GCF_040395035.1 Parapedobacter lycopersici
TTAGTATCGCGCGCTTTCCATTGCTCGCTGAAGGATTTTGGTGCTACCTGCGGCAGCTCGCGGTGTTTGCCCCAGGCTTTTTTGAAGAAATACCGCAGGAATAGGTTTTTAACCTTTCCGCTAAACAGATCAACGATTTTCCGCCTGGTTATTGCGAATGTAAAGCCTTTCCAGGCAAGTTTTTCTGTCTGGGGTACCAATTTGTTCGCTACCGCATCACGCCGGTTAAGCAGCAGCATATTGTGAATGTCGATCTTTACCGGACACACTTCCGTGCATTTGCCGCAGAGCGAAGATGCATAGCTGAGGTGTTTGAATTGTTCCATGCCCTGCAGGTGCGGAGTAATGATGGAGCCGATTGGCCCGCTGTAGGTCGTGTTATACGTGTGGCCGCCGATATTCCGGTAGATGGGGCATCCGTTCAGGCAGGCGCCGCAGCGTATACAGTAAAGCCCCTGCCGCTGTTCCTTCTGGGCCAGCAGGTTGGTGCGTCCGTTATCAAGCAATACCACATACATTTCTTCCGGGCCATCCGTTTCCCCTTCTTGGCGCGGACCCCCGAATATACTGTTGTAGACTGTGAGCCGCTGTCCGGTGCCGTGTGTGGCCAGCAATGGCCAGAACAGGTCCAGGTCGGCCAGCGAGGGAATCAGTTTTTCGATGCCCACAATGGCGATATGTATTTTGGGGAATGTGGTGGTCAATCTTGCATTGCCTTCATTTTCCGTAACGGCAATGCTGCCAGTGTCGGCAATCAGGAAATTGGCGCCGGTAATGCCAATATCGGCTGTCGTGTATTTTTCCCGCAGCAGTTCGCGCGCCTTTAAGGTCAGCGCTTCAGCGGAGGCATCCAGCGGGGTGCCGAAATGCTCGTGAAAAAGCGCGGCAATATCCTGTAGGCTCAGGTGCATGGCTGGTGTCACAATGTGATAAGGCTTTTGGCCAAGCAGCTGGACAATGTACTCGCCAAGGTCCGACTCGACTGTCCGGACCCCTTTTTCTTCCAGAAATTCGTTTAAATCGATTTCTTCGGTGGTCATGGACTTCGACTTAATCACACTTTTTGCGCCAGCCTGCGCTACGATTTTCCATATTTCGTTGCGGGCTTCAGCTGCGTCGTTCGCCCAGATGACCTTGCCGCCCTTCTTCTGGAAATTGGCCTCAAATTCAGGTAATAGCTTGTCGAGGTTCTCCATTACCCGCCATTTGGTAATGTGTGCCTTTCGCTTAGCGTTTTCCAGGTGCTGGAAACTGGACAAGCCTACGTGGACCGCAGCGTCATATTTGTCAATATTGTAATTGATAATTTGCCTATGCCGGGGTTCGAATGCTTTGGTTGCACTGTCCTTCAGAAAGATTTTCTCTTGGGTAGCCGGCATAATAAATGACAATTAAATTAATAACGCGAAAATACGGCAACTGTTGTATCCATTCACTATTTTAAGGCGATGGCCAGTTCATTTAGCTGTTCCTGACTGATTGAGGCCGGAGACTCGATCATGACATCCCGGCCCGCATTGTTTTTCGGGAAGGCGATCACGTCCCGGATGCTGTCCAATCCGGCGAATATAGATACCAGCCGGTCGAAGCCGAACGCAATGCCTCCGTGCGGTGGCGCCCCGTATGTGAATGCGTCCATCAGGAACCCAAACTGTTTTTGCGCCTCATCCGGTGAAAAACCCAGTAAATCGAACATGCGCGACTGCAGTTCACGCTGATGAATCCGGATGGAACCTCCGCCGACTTCCACACCATTAATAACCAGGTCATAGGCATTGGCCCGCACTTGGCCGGGGTCACTTTCCAATAGTGGGATATCGACAGCCTTCGGTGAGGTAAAGGGGTGGTGCATTGCGTGATAGCGCCCGCTTTCTTCATCCCACTCCAATAGTGGGAAATCCACAACCCATAGCGGGGCAAACGTAGTTTTGCTGCGCAGACCGAGTTGACCGGCAACCTCCAGTCGGAGTTCACACAGCTGTTTACGTACCTTATCTGTAGTGCCGGCCATAACCAACAGCAGATCCCCGGGTTTAGCATCGAAGGCCGCTGCCCACTGTTGAAGCTGCTCAGGCCCGAAGAATTTGTCGACTGAGGATTTGAGGGTGCCATCAGCGTTATATCGCAGGTAGACCAAGCCGGAGGCACCTATTTGCGGGCGCCGTACAAAATCTGTCAATGCGTCCAGCTGTTTACGGGTGTAGGAAGCACATCCCGAAGCACGGATGCCCACTACCAGTTCAGCCTGGTCAAATACCGGGAACCCTGCTCCCTGGAGAATACGATTCAGTTCAACGAACGGCATGTCAAAGCGGATGTCCGGTTTGTCGGACCCATACAGGCGCATTGCATCAGCATAAGGCATGCGGGGAATGGCGCCCAGGTCGATCCCCTTGACCGTTTTAAATAGGTGAGTGACCAACCCCTCGAAAGTATGGAGGATATCTTCTTGGTCCACAAAGGCCATTTCGCAGTCAATCTGCGTAAATTCAGGCTGGCGGTCAGCCCGCAGGTCTTCATCGCGGAAACATTTTACCACCTGGAAATAACGGTCGAAGCCTGACACCATCAATAATTGCTTAAAGGTTTGCGGCGATTGGGGAAGTGCGTAGAACTCGCCTGGATTCATCCGGCTGGGCACAACGAAATCGCGGGCGCCTTCGGGTGTCGATTTAATAAGCACCGGTGTTTCCACCTCCAGAAAGCTTTCGCCGTCGAGGTACCGTCGTACTTCCTGGGCCAGCCGATGGCGCAGGATCAGGTTGTTCCGTACCGGATTACGACGAAGGTCCAGGTAACGGTATTTCATCCGGAGATCATCCCCGCCATCGGTATCGTCCTCAATGGTAAAAGGAGGAAGCTTCGATGGGTTCAGTACCTCCAGTACGGATACCTTGATTTCAATTTCCCCGGTGGGTATTTTCAGGTTTTTATTCTCCCGTTCTATGACCGTTCCGGTTACCTTAATGACATACTCACGGCCCAGATCGCGCGCATTATTGCGCAGGGTCTCGTCGGCATCTGCATCAAACACAAGCTGGGTAATCCCGTAGCGGTCGCGAACGTCGATAAATGTCATTCCGCCGAGGTCCCGGGACTTATGTACCCACCCACTTAATACCACCGTTTGACCCAGTTGTGCCGTAGTCAGTTCACCACAAGTATGTGTTCGTTGCATAATGCTATTATTTGAGGTTGCTAAAATAGCTGTTTTTTGGAAGAAACCCCGAATTGGATATAGATGCGGCAAGAAAAAAGCGTAATCCCATTAAAATAGGTGTGGAAAACTTTTTTGTGGGGAAAAGTGGGAGAAAGTGGAGTAAATTCCTACTTTTACCTCATCATTATCAGGTTAAGTGGATTTATGAATCACCTCATCGGCGAATTTGATTGCAAATTAGACACCAAGGGAAGGATGGTGTTGCCGGCTGCGCTCAAAAGGCAAATGCCTGATGTAGAGCGTACAGGGTTGGTTATTAACCGTGGTTTTGAACGGCACCTGGTGATTTATACGAAAGGGGAGTGGGATAAGATTACAGCCAAGCTGGCTAAACTGAACCCTTACAAAGCACAGAACCGGAAATTTATCCGCGACTTTACCCGTGGTGCCACCGAGCTGGCGCTGGATTCGGCGGGGCGGGTGCTTTTACCGAAATCGTTGCTGGAATATGGCGGGATTCAGGCAGAGATTGTGCTTTCCTGTCAGTTCTCTAAAATAGAGGTTTGGTCGAAAGAGGCATATAACCAATTGTGGGAAGATGATGGGGATGATGATTTCGCGGCGCTGGCCGAAGAAGTGATGGGAGCGGACCACCTAACGGATGACGATCATGAATAGCGCCTACCATATGCCGGTGATGCTGGATGAATGCCTGGAGGCATTGGCCATAAAGCCAGCGGGGATATATGTGGATGTCACGTTCGGTGGTGGTGGGCATTCCGGCGCGCTCTTAAAGCGGTTGAGTGGTTCGGGCCGGCTTTATGCTTTTGATCAGGATCCGGATGCGGCAGAAAATGTTCCGGATGACAATAGGCTGGTATTTATTCCGCATAACTTCAGGTTTATGAAAAATCACCTGAGGCTGCATGGGGTAACCGCTGTCGATGGAATTCTGGCAGATCTTGGGGTGTCGTCACACCAGTTTGACGACGCGAAAAGGGGGTTTTCAACCCGCTTTGATGCGCTGCTGGATATGCGGATGGATCAGGCGGGCGACCTGAATGCACGGGATGTGCTTAATGCGTATTCCGAAGCTGAGCTGCATCGGATTTTTGGTATGTATGGCGAGATCCAGAATGCCCGGTCGTTGGCAAAAACGATCGTGACTGCCCGGATTGAGCAACCCATCCAGACCGTGGAAACGCTGAAATCAATGATCAAGAAACTGGTGCCGCGGGGCAAGGAACATAAATACCATGCACAGGTGTTTCAGGCATTGCGCATCGAAGTCAATAAGGAACTGGAAGCACTGCAGGATTTTTTGGTGCAGAGTGCAGCAGTGCTTAAGCCGGGGGGCAGACTGGTAGTTATGTCGTATCATTCGCTGGAAGATCGGATGGTGAAGAACTTCATGGCGAAAGGCAAATTCAAAGGGGAAGTGGAGCGGGATTTCTATGGTAATGAATTGAAGCCTTTTGCGGTAATCAGCCGTAAGGCAGTAACGGCTTCCCCTGAAGAGATTGCCCGGAATAGCCGGGCCCGGAGCGCGAAACTTAGGATAGCAGAAAAATTATAATATAACGGGTTGCCGCCGGCAACGCGGCGGTTTCAAAAACGTTGGTTTTATGGTAAAGAATGCTTATAAAAAGGTGCCATTGAGCGACGAACAGCAGGAAGCCCTGCAGGATACCGTGGAGGAAAAGGCGGATGCCACGCGGAATTTCTTCCAGTCGTTCCTGGGCTCCGATCGCTTTTCATCGGAGTCGTTTGTGCGGTACATTCCGTTTATCGCCTTCGCCGGCTTGCTGGCTATCATATACATCGCCAACCGGCATTACGCTGAACGTACGGCGCGCGAAATCGACCGGCTGGGAAAAGAGGTCAAGGAAATGAACTGGGATTACAAATCGCTTTCCGCTGATTTAATGAAACTGACGACCCAGACGGAAATTGCAAAACGTGTGGATACCATGGGATTAAAGGAACGTACGCAGCCACCGAAAAAGATCGTTGTAGTCAAAACATTAGCGCAATAACAAGGATAAAAAATTACATGTAGCATGAACATCAGGACAGACATACTTTTCCGAGCATATTTGTCATTTGGGCTGATTGTGCTCATTGCTATTGCCGTACTGGTCAAGCTATTTCACCTGCAATACGTGGAAGGAGAGGAATGGCGCGACATGGCCGACAGCCTGTCCACGCGGTATGTAGACGTGGAGGCTGTAAGAGGAAATATCTATTCGGCAGATGGCAGCCTGCTGGCTACGTCGGTACCGGAATATGACCTGCGCATGGACCTGCTCGCCCCGGGGATCCAGGAGGATGATGTTTTTTATGCTAAAGTTGATTCGCTGGCGGCTAAATTATCGGCCTTTTTCGGCGATAAGTCTACTGCCCAGTATTCCCGTCTCCTTAAGCATGCACGTGCCAACGGCAACCGATATTACCTGATTAAGCGCGATGTGGGGCATCAGGAGCTGAAAACCGTTCGTGAGTTCCCGATTTTTAATCTTGGTAAATACAAGGGCGGATTAATTGCGGAGCGGAAAAATAAACGGATCCTGCCTTTCACCAACCTGGCTGCCCGCACGATCGGCTATAAAGTTCCCGCCGAAAACATACACGTGGGCCTGGAGGGTGCATATGGTGAGTTTATTGATGGCCAGAGCGGAAAGCGCCTGGTCCAGCGGATCGCTGGGGGGGTATGGATGCCTGTTAACCGTGAAATTGAGGTGGCGCCGGTTGACGGGTCCGATATTATTTCCACCATTGACGTGAATATGCAGGATATGGCACAGCGTGCGTTGGAAAAACAGCTCATTGCAAGCAATGCCGACAATGGATGTGTGATCTTGATGGAGGTGGCAACGGGTGAGATACGTGCCGTAGCTAACTTCACCCGCGATTCAGAGGGCGTATACCGTGAAAAGTTCAATTATGCCATCGCACAGAGCGCCGAACCGGGCTCGACGTTTAAACTGGCGTCTTACCTGGTGGCACTTGAAGATGGTAAGATCGATACGAATACCGTTATTGAAACGGGCAACGGAACTTATCAGGTGCCCGGGCATACAATACGTGATACCCACGCCTATGGTACCATCACCGTAAAACAGGCATTCGAACTGTCATCCAATGTGGCCATTACGAAAATAATTAATACTGCATACCGGAATAACCCGGCCGCATTTACCAAGGCGCTTCGTGGACTGCACCTGAACGAGGAACTGCAGCTCCAGATACCGGGCGAAGGTAAACCGCTGATTAAGACGCCTGAGAGCAAAAGCTGGAGCAAGCTTTCGCTGCCCCAGATGGCCTATGGTTACGAGCTGCTGATGACCCCGCTGCAGATGTTGACCTTCTACAATGCCGTAGCTAATGACGGTAAAATGATTGCTCCGTTGTTTGTAAAGGAAATCCGTCATCTGGGCAATACGGTCGAGCATTTTGACGCCCGGGTCATCGATGAGCAAATTGCCTCGGAAAATACGATAAACAAATTGCAGGAGATGCTCGCAGGGGTGATGATTGAAGGTACCGGGAAACGACTGCGCAGCCCCAACTATTCGATGGCCGGAAAAACCGGTACCGCCCAGATGGCCGATGGTGCCTCGGGATACGGTGCACGCAGGTATCAGTCGTCCTTCGCCGGCTACTTCCCTGCTGATAATCCGAAATATTCCATGATTGTGGTGATCCGGAATCCCCGTAATGGTTATTACGGTGCCTCCATCGCCGGACCGGTATTCCGCGAACTGGCGGATATGGTTTATGCGAATGACCTGGACATGCACGATAACTTTGACCAGCTTCGGCTCGTCGGCAATACCGGACTGCCTCCCACGCTGAAAGGGTCCACATCCGCCACACGCAAGGTATTCGACGCTTTCGGAATGAAAACCATGTATGCGTCCGCGGGAGGCACACAGCATATTGACACGGTAAAGGGTATCCCGTTTGCCGATGAAGCCATTACAGAGGGGACGGTGCCGGATGTGAAAGGCATGGGACTGATTGATGCCCTTTATGCAATCGAAAATTCGGGCTACCAGGCAAAGGTAACGGGCAAGGGCCGGGTCATAGCCCAGTCACTTCTTCCCGGACAGCGGTTAAAAGCAGGAACATCCATCTCGATTGAATTGAAATGATGCCATTAAAAGACATACTTCATGGGATTCCAGTACAACAAGTAGTGGGTAACCTGAATGTATCCATTGATCAGCTTGGATTCGACTCGCGGAAGGCGGGAGCGAATAGTCTTTTTGTGGCCATCCGTGGTGTGCATACCGATGGACATCGTTATATCAGTGACGTGATCGCCCAGGGGGCTATTGCGGTGCTTTGCGAAACGTTACCGGAAAGTACTAACGATGACGTGACTTATATACAGGTGGCCGATACGGCGTTTGCCTTGGGTGTATCCGCGGCTAACTATTATGGAAATCCCTCCCGGAAGTTAAAACTGGTGGGCGTTACGGGTACAAATGGAAAAACGACGGTGGCTACGCTGCTTTATAAGCTATTCCGGGAATTGGGCTATGAGGCCGGCTTGTTATCGACCGTGGAAAACCGGGTAGGCAACCGTGTGCTGGCTGCTACTCATACCACACCCGATCCGGTAGCGTTAAATGCACTGATGAACGAAATGGTTGATGGCGGCTGCGATTACTGCTTCATGGAAGTCAGTTCCCATGCCGTTGCACAGCAACGGATAGCCGGATTAAATTTTGCGGGTGGTATTTTTACCAATATTACCCACGATCACCTCGATTTCCATGGAACGTTCGATGCGTATATTAAAGCCAAGAAGACATTCTTCGACGGCCTGGACCGCTATGCATTTGCGCTGACAAATGCCGATGATAAAAACGGGGAAGTGATGCTGCAGAATACATTTGCCCATAAGCGCGCATACGGACTTACTCATATGGCTGATTTTAAGGCTAAGGTAATTGAAAGCCATTTCGACGGCATGCTACTGCAGCTTGACGGGCATGAAGTATGGGTAAAACTGGTGGGCGGATTTAATGCCTATAATATACTCGCTGTTTATGGCGCTGCCATTTTGCTGGAACAGGAAACGGTTAAGGTGCTGACGGCACTCAGCAACCTGTCCGGAGCGGAAGGCCGTTTTGATATCACCATCTCTAAAACCGGTGTGATCGGGATTGTGGACTATGCCCACACGCCGGATGCGGTAAAGAATGTATTGGAAACGATTCGCGGACTGAGAAAGAACGGAGAACAGATTATTACGGTGCTGGGCTGTGGCGGCGACCGCGATAAGACAAAACGTCCCGAAATGGCTGCTGTGGCGGTAGGACAGAGCGATAAACTGATTATTACCTCAGATAATCCGCGGACGGAAGACCCGCTGCAAATTATCAGGGAGATGGAAGCCGGTATTTCCGAGAAGGACCGGCGGAGTGTATTTTCTATTGCCGACCGGAAAGAAGCCATCCGTGCAGCATGCCACCTGGCGCAGCCGGGAGATATTGTATTGGTGGCAGGGAAAGGCCATGAAAAATATCAGGAAATCAATGGAGTACGGCACGAATTTGATGACAAGGCCGTACTAGCTAACGCGTTTAACGAACAATAACAGATCTATGCTATATTATTTATTTACCTGGATAGAAGAGTATACGCACATACCCGGTTTGGGTCTGTTCCAATACATCTCATTCCGCACGGCCATAGCGGTGATCTTGTCGTTGGTCATCACGACTGTTTACGGCAGCCGGCTGATCCGGATGCTGCAGGCCCGGCAGGTTGGCGAAACCATCCGCGACCTTGGCCTGGAGGGCGAAAAGCAAAAGCAGGGAACACCCACGATGGGTGGATTGATTATCCTTGCGGGAATTTTGGTGCCGACACTGTTATTTGCTAAACTGGATAATATTTATGTGATCCTGATGCTGATCACCACCGTATGGATGGGGACAATCGGGTTTGTAGACGATTACATCAAGGTATTCCGTAAAAATAAGGAAGGACTGGCCGGCCGGTTTAAGATTGTCGGCCAGGTGGGGCTGGGGGCCATCATCGCATGTACCATGTACTTTCACCCCGAAATCGTTGTCCGGCAGCAGGTGACGGATCCCGCCGCATATGAACAAGCACAACTGCGGGTGCAGGAGTCGACCGGCAGGAAATATTATACGGAAGATGTCAAATCAACCAAGACCAATATACCGTTCTATAAAAACAATGAGTTTGACTATGCCAAGGTGCTGAGCGTGTTCGGCCTAAGCGGCCCGATCTTTACGTTTCTGGTTTTTTTGGTGGTGGTGGTCTTTATCGTTACCGCGGTGTCCAATGGTGCGAATATAACGGACGGTATCGACGGACTGGCAACGGGTACTTCCGCTACCATTGGCGGAACGCTGGCTATCCTGTCGTATGTGTCAGGTAACGTTGTTTTCTCGAATTACCTGAACATCATGTATGTGCCGAATTCGGAGGAACTGGTCATTTTTGCCGGCGCATTTGTTGGCGCCTGCACCGGCTTTCTTTGGTATAATTCCTATCCGGCACAGGTATTTATGGGCGATACGGGCAGTCTGGCAATCGGGGGCATTATCGCTGCGTTTGCCGTGCTGATTCGCAAGGAGCTACTGATTCCGATTTTATGCGGGGTATTCCTGATTGAAAACCTGTCGGTCATCATGCAGGTCTCCTATTTTAAATATACCAAGCGGAAATACGGGGAAGGGCGCAGGATATTCCTGATGTCGCCCTTGCACCACCATTACCAGAAAAAGGGGTATCACGAGGCAAAGATCGTTACCCGGTTCTGGATCCTGGGGATTATGCTCGCGATTTTAACCATTGTTACCTTAAAGATCAGATAGCGGATGGGCAATATACCGACATATCATTACCCCCAACACGGCAAGCTTGTTGTGCTTGGCGCCGGTGAGAGCGGTGTGGGCGCGGCTATACTGGCCCGGCAGAAAGGCTTTGATGTCTGGGTTACCGATAGCGGGCCACTGGCTGAGCGATATAAAACCCAGCTGGAGGATGCCGGTATTGCCTATGAAGCAGGCGGACATACCGAAGCACGGATACTGGATGCAGTACTGGTCATCAAAAGTCCGGGCATACCGGACCATGTACCCATTGTAAAGCAACTGAAAGACCGCGGAATACCTGTCATTTCGGAGATTGAATTCGCCGCACAATATACAGACGCCAAACTGATCTGCATTACCGGATCAAACGGTAAGTCGACGACAACCATGCTGACGTGGTTTATATTGAGTCAGGCCGGATTAAATGTCGGATTGGCGGGCAACATCGGCAGCAGCTTTGCACTGCAGGTGGCTACGGCAAATTATGATTATTATGTGCTGGAAATCAGCAGCTTTATGCTGGATGATATGGTGCATTTCCGGGCAGACGTCGCCGTGTTGCTTAACATTACCCCGGACCACCTCGACCGCTACGCGTACAAGCTGCAGAACTATGTGGATTCGAAATTCCGGATTATCCGTAACCAACGGCCGGAGGACCTGTTTATCTACTGTGCGGACGACCCGTTGACCGTGGAGGGTCTCCAGACGCACCAATCCCCCGCACGTATGCTGCCGTTTAGCCTGACACAGCAATTTGAGGCAGGCGCATACCTGAATGAACAGAATCAACTGGTAATTAACATACCCAATCAAGCAATATTTATCATGGATATTAATGAAATTTCCCTCCAGGGCCAGCACAATATATATAACAATATGGCTTCGGGCTTAGTAGCCAAAGCACAGGAACTGCGCAATGCTTCCATGAAAGAAAGCATGAGCTCATTTAAGAATATCCCGCACCGGCTCGAGTTTGTGGCCTGTATTGCGGGCGTTAACTACATCAATGACTCCAAGGCAACCAACGTAAATGCGGTATGGTATGCCCTGGAAAGTTTTGCCCCCAGGATCGTACTGATCATGGGCGGTGTAGACAAGGGAAATGATTACGAGATGCTGCGTGACCTGATACGTACCAAGGTACATGCTATCGTATGCATTGGCAAAGACAATTCCCGTATTTATGACGCATTGGAAGAAGACGCGGAGATTATCGTAAACAGCGCAAGCATGCAGGATGCGGTGCAGATTGCATCTCATCTCGCGCAGAAAGGGGATACTGTACTCCTCTCGCCCGCCTGTGCAAGTTTTGACTGGTTCAAAAACTATGAAGACCGGGGCGACCAGTTTAAGGAGGCAGTAATGAATTTGTAAGGACGATCGCGGATGGAGGAGCAGTAAACAAGGATTATGTATTTAACCGTCGGCGAATAGCCGGCAGTAGACAGCTAAAAGACAATGGAACAGGTATTTTCAAAACTGAAGGGAGATCGCTGGTTGTGGATCATTATCATCGTGCTCTCTGTATGGTCGTTATTAGCGGTATATAGTTCCGTTGGCACACTCGCCTATAAGGAAGGGAAGGGTACGGAAGTCTATCTCATTAAGCATACACTGCTCATCGTCGGCGGTTTTGCATTGATGTATTTTTCCCATTTGCTCGACTATCGATGGTATGCCGGTATTTCCAAAATATTGATGGCCATTACCATTCCGCTGCTGCTATATACACTGATTTTCGGCGAGACTATCAACGATGCCAACCGCTGGGTTACCATCCCGGTGATTAATCAGACGTTTCAGACATCCGACCTGGCCAAGCTGGCGCTCATTACGTTTCTTGCGCGTACCTTAACCCGGAAGCAGGAGAGTATTAAAGATGTAAAAAGGGCTTTTCTGCCTATTATGGGTGCAGTATGCCTCATTTTTGCATTGATCGCGCCTGCCAACTTATCCACTGCATTGATGTTATTCGGCGTCAGTGTATTGCTGCTCATCATTGGCCGGATCAGCATCAAGCAGATTGCTTATGTATGTCTGGGTGTTTTTGTGCTGTTGATATTAGTAATTGCGTTGGGACCGCGGCGGCAAACGTATGTATCGCGCGTGCAGACTTACATGAATGGCGAGGAAGCCAATCCGGATAAATCGTTCCAGTCGGACCACGCTAAAATTGCCATCGCATCCGGCGGGCTGTTTGGCAAGGGACCGGGCAACAGCGACCAGCGGAATGTATTGCCGCACCCTTACTCGGATTTCATCTTTGCGATTATCGTGGAAGAATACGGCGCCATTGGCGGTGTAGTATTGGTAGCGCTGTATGTGATATTGATGTTCCGTTGCATACGGATCGTCACACTGAGTCCCAAAGCCTTCGGTGCGCTGCTTGCTGCCGGATTGGGCTTTAGTCTGACCCTGCAGGCGCTGGCCAATATGGCCGTAGCGGTGGGCCTGGGCCCGGTAACGGGTGTCCCGCTGCCGTTTGTCAGCATGGGGGGAACATCCATACTGTTTACCAGCATAGCGTTCGGCATTATCCTGAGCGTAAGCCGTAATATTGACGAAGTGAAGGAGAAAACAATAGCCACGCAGCAAAAAAATAAGAAAGTTGTTGTCGGTGAAATTCCGGCCATGGGATAGTTGGGAGAATACAAATAATATGGCAAAGCGAGTCATCATCAGCGGAGGCGGAACGGGAGGGCATATCTTCCCGGCCATTGCGATAGCCCATGCGTTAACGCGCATTGAACCGGGTATCGACTTGCTGTTTGTGGGTGCCAATGGCAAAATGGAAATGGAAAAAGTGCCTGCCGCAGGGTACCGGATTGTAGGTCTGGACATTCAGGGAATTCACCGGAAATCGTTGTTGAAAAACCTGGCGCTGCCGTTTAAATTATACAAAAGTATGCAGCGGGCCCGGCAGCTAGTCCGCGATTTTAATCCGGATGTCGCAGTCGGCGTCGGTGGTTATGCCTCCGGTCCGTTGCTTTATACCGCCGCAAAAATGGGAATTCCCTGCCTGATCCAGGAACAGAACTCCTATGCGGGTATTACCAATAAAAGGCTTGCAGCGAAAGCAGCGCGGATCTGTGTGGCTTTTGAGGGCATGGAACGGTTTTTTCCTGCGGAGAAAATACGGTTTACGGGCAATCCTATACGCCGCGGGTCGGTAGATATACAGGATAAAAGGGCGGAAGCCATGGCTGCTTTCGGCCTGAACCCGGATAAGAAAACCATACTGATCACCGGCGGAAGCCTCGGTGCCCGTACATTGAATGAATGCCTGCGCGACGGACTGGATAAACTGGTGGCCGCACAGGTGCAGGTAATCTGGCAATGCGGCAGCTATTATTATGAAGCATTGGAGCCGGTGGTTGCTGCCAAGCAGGCAGAAGGCGTTGTGCTGACCGCATTTTTGAACCGGATGGATCTGGCATATGCCGCAGCAGATGTGATTGTCGCCCGTGCGGGAGCCGGTACGATCGCCGAGTTGTGCGCTGTGGGAAAGCCAGCTATACTGGTGCCTTCTCCCAATGTGGCAGAAGACCATCAGACAAAAAATGCACAGGCATTGGTCAGGCAGGATGCAGCATGGATGGTGAGTGATGCCGATGCACCGCAGCAGTTGGTCGACGCGGCACTGACATTGCTGGGAGATAAACAACGGTATGCATCGCTGGCTGAAAACATTGCAAAATTAGCCATCCTGGATGCCGATGAGGTTATTGCGCACGAGGTGCTGGCATTGGCAGGAGAACGGAAATAACGAGTAAAGAAAATGAATATAGACAACATCAGACA
>NZ_JBEBRB010000068.1:0-13819 GCF_040395035.1 Parapedobacter lycopersici
TGCATCAGCTTCCGGATCCGCTTATCGTCCAGCTTATCAAAAATATCATCCAGCAACAGCAATGGTTTAAACCCCTTCTGCTGTTGCAAAAAGCTATACTGCGCCAGTTTAAGAGCAATCAAAAAAGATTTCTGTTGTCCCTGCGAACCGAATTTTTTAAGCGCCAGTCCGTCGTGGATGGAAAACAGCAGGTCGTCTTTATGAATGCCAACGGTGGTACGTTCCAATAACCGGTCGCGGTCCAACTGCTGTTCCAGCAGATCCATGAAAGCCCCCTGCATCAACGGCGACTCGTACGTCAGCGAGACCTGTTCCGCTGCATCCGTCAGAAATTGGTAGTGGCGATTGAATTCCGCAATGAATGCATCCATAAAAAGCTGTCGCTTTTCGAAAATAGCTTCCCCCGATTTCACCAGCTGCATGTTGAGAATATCCAGCAGCCCCAAGTCCAGTTTGGTACCACGGGCTGCCTGTTTCAGCAGGCTGTTACGCTGGATCAGGCAGCGGTTGTATGCGATGAGCTCATCCAGGTAATGCGAGTCGGTCTGCGACAGCACCTGGTCCATGAAGCGCCGCCGTTCTTCACTCCCATCGGTTACGATAGCCGAGTCGCTGGGCGAAACCATCACCAGCGGGAAAAGACCGATGTGGTCGGCCAGTCGTGTGTATTCTTTTTTGTTCTTCCGGAATTGTTTTTTCTGGTTGCGTTTCAGGCTGCAGGATACCGTGTCGGCATGGCCGGCTGTCTCAAAAACACCCTGTACCATAAACCAATCGCTCCCACTGCGGATCTGCTGCGAATCAATCGGATTAAAGTAGCTCTTACAAAGGGAAAGGTAATGAATGGCATCAAGCAGGTTCGTCTTCCCCGCACCGTTATCACCGGTGAAGGCGTTTACCTCGGGTACAAACTCCAACGCGGCCTCCGCGTAGTTCTTAAAGTTGAGGACAGAGAGTTGCTTCAGCCACATACCCTACAAAGATAGGCGTTTTGCTGGCTATTTGGCAGATTTAATCTCTTCAAATTCGACAAACTCACCGGCATTTTTCGCGCCTTTTTTCGCCTGTTGCGGGGGTACATAGTCGATATGAACCTTTCCATCAGGTCTGGTTCGCCGATGAGCCTGTTGCTGGTAGGGGTTGCCGTTTTGATATTGCTGCTGTGCGTTGCTCATCACTTTTTCTGCCATCTTACGCATCGCAAACGGAAAAACCAGCCGTACAATCATACGTACCAACCATAAAATCGCAATCGCAACAAGCAAAAATTTCAGTAATCCCATAGCTGCTCAATTGTTAATGACACAAACTTAACCAAAAATAAAAGAAAAAAGAAGATTTTCCCCGAAGGGCCGGTGATTTTTACGTTCTTTAACGCCGCGCTGACAATTCCGCCATCAGGTCATCGCCTTGGCTTGGTGCACGGCCTGTTCAAACTCAACCTGTCGTTGGGTACCGATAATGTAAACCAGTCCGTCGCGGTCAGTCAGCCAAACCGCATCCTTGCCGCCCGCATAAAATTTAATCCGTCCCTTTTGGTGGAGATTATATACCGAGTTGTTAATAAAGAACTTACTGTAAGGCTTGCACTCTATTTTAACAATGCTGTTCAGGTCAATCTTTACCAGTCGGGTAGTCCATAATCCACTCAGCCGGATACTGCCTTTAACTACCACAATACGGTAGTGGAGCATGTACATCATGATGATGGACACCACCAGAATGGCGCTACCAACCAACAGAAAGAGCTGGCTTTCGCTTTCGCGCTCAATATTGATGTAATATGCGACAAAACAAAACAACGCCAGCACCAACCGCACACTTACCCACCCGCGGTCACGCCCCAGGTACTGGTTTTCCGTAAATATTGGTTTTTCCTCCATGCCTAATTGCACGCTAATGTAAGTACTTTTTTCGTTATGGCGGAAATTTTATAGTGATCGGCCATCCGGTAAGGAGCCACCCACAGGATATCCCCATTGCCGTTGACCACCAAGGGAACCTCCTGTTTTTGATACCGGGGAATTTTCAGCGAAATAAAAAAATCACTCAGCTTTCGGGTGCCTTTCATCCCTAAGGGCCTGAATACATCACCACGTTGCCAACTGCGGATTTCCAGCGGAAAGATAAGCTTATCAGCATCCAGCTGAATGGCATGCGGCTGCGGGTATATGGCCACATCGTCGGTAAGCGTTGCCGTAAAATGATAATTTGCCCAGCGGACACCGGCTTCCGGCGATTCCAGCATAGCAGATTTCCCGTCATTTCCGCCGGCCGGGATCAGGATAAGCTGACCGCGGTCGACATGCAGCACGTGAGTAGGCGAGGCAAACCGTTTGCCCGGAATGCTGCCTGGCAGCGTCCCGGCCAGGTCGCGTAGTACAGCATCGGTAAAATGAAACGGGCGGAACAGCTCATAAAGCAGGAACTGCCGGGGCTGCAACGCCAAAAGCCGATCAATTGAAATGGCCCATGACGTCGGATTCAGCGGCTTAAACAGTTCATTACGCAACTGTTCTACATGATGCTGCACCACTTCGTAAGCTGCCGCAAAATGCATCATATTTGCACCAAAGGTACGGTCCAGCTCCGGATTCAGTTCCTTTAACCGGGGAACCACCTCAAGGCGGATTTTATTACGGGCGTATTTGGTGGCGTAATTTGATTCGTCATCGCGATAGGTCAAACCCAGCTGCGCTACGGCTTCCGTTACTTCCGTGCCTGTTAAAAACAATAGCGGCCGGATGATCCGCCCCCGTTTCGGCTGAATCCCCCCCAACCCGGCCAGTCCGGTGCCCCGCACCAGGTTTAACAGTACCGTTTCCGTGCTGTCGCTCTGATGCTGGGCGACGGCGATATAATCATACCCCTGCGTAGCGCGGGTAGTTTCAAACCATTCATAACGCAATTCCCTGGCAGCCATCTGGATGGAAATGCCCTGCCGCCTGGCATAATCTGCCGTCTGAAACGCAGCCCGGTAAAAAGGCACGCCAAATGCCTGTGCCAGGTTACGCACCAGCGCCTCATCGGCGTCCGAGGCTTCCCCCCGCAGGCCAAAATTACAGTGGGCAATCCCCACACGGTACCCCGCCTGCACAAACAGGGTGGCCATCAGCACAGAATCCCTGCCCCCGCTTACCGCCAGCAAAATGCGGTCAGCCGGTGTGCAAAGTGCCTGTGTGTGCAGCTGATGAACAAACCGTTCCTGTATATTCATATTGTCAAAGGTACGCGATATTTATGTACTTTTGCCCCTGTGAAAAAGTTTCCGTTGCTCCTGATTCTCGTTACCCTAGTGTGTGCATACGGGCATGCACAGGACGATCAGCTTCGGCTCATCTCCTCTTCGCATAGCCGGCTCAACGCCGCTACGGGTAACATCATGAATTACCGTCCGGTATACGAGCATCAAGGGTCTACCCTTTCAGCGGATAGCGGATACATTTACAACGATGAGCTGGGCCGGCAGTTTTTTGATGCCTTCGGAAAGGTGATTATCACCCAGCCGAATGGCACGGTCATCTATGCTGACAAGCTCCATTACACAGCGGAAACCCAGTTGGCCACCCTAACCAACAACGTGCGGATGGTCGACGACGATGCAGTGCTAACCACCAATTTCCTGACCTACAACATGAAAAACAGCATTGGCACCTATACCGGCGGAGGTCGGATCGTCAATGCAACCGATACCATCACCAGCCAGAACGCCTATTATTTTGACAATACAAAAGATGCTTATTTCCGGCATGATGTCATCGTCCGTACACCTAATGTAAACATCCTCACCGACACGATGCGCTATAATTCCGCGTCGAAGACGACCTATTTTTACGGGCCAACCAATATTAAGGGTCACGACGGGGAAAACCTCTATACCGAACGGGGCCAATACAATACGCAAACCGAACAGGCCTGGTTTGACAGCAACAACCTATACACGGAAGGCAGCCGGTTCCTGCGGGGTGACAGCCTCTATTACGATGGAAAATCGGGCAATGGACGAGCGGTGGATCATGTGTTGTTTATCGATACAGCCGATCAGTTTTTTGCTTATGGCGGCATTGGTATCTATCAGCGCGAAAACGAATCGATTACCATGACCAAGAATCCGCTGGTAATCACGGTGACAAGGAACGATCCCCCCCCTCCCGACAGTACCGTTGCGACACCTGGTGATAGTCTGGCGGTCGACAGCCTTACCCGGTTGCCTTCACAGCCGGACAGCCGGCAACAGGATACCGTTGCCAGAGACACCCTGCTTTCGGAACGCCCGGCGGTGGATTCCCTTTACCTGACGGCCGACACGCTCTTCTCCCAGCTCATCCCGCTGAAGGCATATATCCCACTGCAGTTTAACCTCGACCGCGAAGGCGGCGACCTCGTAGTGGTTGACGACGAACGCCAGGATTTTACGGTGGATAGCCTCGGCAATACAGACTTCAGCGATGATACCGGTTTCATGGACGGCGCGGACAGCACAGGTACAGACAGCCTGCAAGTTTTACCGGATAGTCCCGGTGTGCCGCCTGCAGCTCCGGCGGAACAACGTGCCGACACCAGCCGTTCCGCGCCGCAAATTACAGATACAGTCGCGAATAGCCCCAACTTACCAGCCGACTCATTAGTCGCCGATACAGCCGCAAAAACTGCACAAGCCCTGCTTGAAACACACCGCAGGCGTGTAGAAGCCGTAGCAGCCCCTCCAAAAGACACATCCCAGCTGGAGCAACTTGCAGCGGACAGCACGTTGCGTGCGCAGGCAATCATCCCCGTAGGCGGCGAAGCAGACAGCCTCATGGCCAATGCGGTAGCTACCTCATCGCGTGGGGTAACGGATCCCCTGGCGAAAGACTCCCTGGCCAGCGATACGTCAAAAACCCGGATCGTGAAAGCATACTATAACGTACGGCTGTATAAATCCGACCTGCAGGCTGTAGCCGATTCGCTGTATTACGGATATCCGGATTCCATGATGCGTTTTTTCGGCCATCCGATGATCTGGGCACAGGGTTCACAGCTGACATCGGACACCATTTACATGCAGATCCGCAACGAAAAACTGGACAACATGCTGATGGTACGAAATGCTTTTCTCGTTAATACCCAACTTGATTCAAGCAAGTTCAACCAGATAAAAGGGCGGCGCATTACCGGATTCTTTGCAAACAATGCGCTGGAACGGCTGTTCGTAGACGGCAATGCTGAAAGCATCTATTACAATGTCGACGAAGAAAAACAGGTATTTACCGACATGTACCACAACCGCAGCAGCCGGATCAAGATACTGGTAGACAGCAACGAAATCACCCATTTTATTCCCATCAGTGGCGTTGACGGCAAAGTATATCCACTGCGTCTGATTCCGCAGGAGGCCGAAATCCTGGACGGCTTTGTATGGAAGCCGGGCGACCGGCCGACCTCGAAAGCGGACCTGCTGAGCCGCAGGCGTACACGGGAAGGCGGCGACGCAATCCCCCATGAGCCGGACGAAGCCGGAGTACCCGATGCCGCACCGACGGAAGCCCCGCCTACAGAACAACCGGCAACAGCCCCCCCAGAAACACCCGAACCGTCATCCGATGATAATGGTTCCTAACCGTACCGCTTAACCCCGTTTATGGAGTGCGTCGCCGGGTACTGAGCCGGACCAGCTTCATCCGGGGAACCAGCGATTTCATAACCAGCCATGCAACCAAGTAAGCGACCGCGCAAATAGAAAACATAATCGTATACCCGGTATCAAGCTTCCCCAGGGCATCGTAATGATCAAATACCGCTCCACCGAGCTTACTGACCACCACGCCTCCCATCCCGCCGGCCATACCGCCGATTCCGGTAACCGAGCCAACCGTAAAGTTCGGGAACATGTCCGACACCGTAGTGAAAATATTGGCCGACCAGGCCTGGTGTGCAGAAGCCCCGATGCCAATAAGCACTACGGGAATCCAGTAGCTGATATGGCCCAGTGGCTGTGCGGCCAGCACCACCAGCGGAAACAGTGCAATAACCAGCATCGCGCGCATCCGACCGTCGTACGGTGCATATCCTTTCCGCATAAAATATACCGGAAACCAGCCACCTCCGATGCTGCCAAACATCGTCATACTATACAGCACAACCAGCGGCAGCATGATAGCCGTTCCCTCCATGCCATACTGGGCCTTCAGGTACGCCGGCAGCCAGAAAAGAAAAAACCACCAGATGCCGTCCGTCAAAAACTTGCCAAGTGCAAACGCCCAGGTCTGTCGATAACCCAGCAACCGGATCCACGGTACCCGTTCCGCCTGTACTTCCTCCTGGTCGGCAGGCACCTCCACGGCTTGTTCGTCGCTTTGGATATAAGCCCGTTCCGCCGCAGACAGCCGCCGCTGCCGGGCCGGCTTCTCGTACAGCGTAAACCAGAACCCCAGCCAGAGAAACCCAACCGCACCGATAATCAAAAATGTGCTTTGCCATCCCCAGTTCAATGCCAGCCAGGGTACCGTAAGCGGAGCCAGAATAGCCCCGACATTGGTACCCGAGTTAAAGATACCCGTGGCAAAGGAGCGCTCTTTCTTCGGAAAATATTCCGCGGTGGCCTTTATGGCCGCTGGAAAATTGCCGGATTCACCGAAGCCCAGCAACGCACGGGCGATAACGAAGCCGACCACGGATGCTGATATCCCCGTGATTCCGAATATCCCCAGCACGGCAACACCCGCTTCCCCAACCGGGATGGCCAGCGCGTGCAGCATGGCGGCCACCGACCACAGCACGATGGATACCGCAAAGCCCCATTTGGTGCCAAGCCGGTCGACAATGCGCCCGGCAAACAGCATGGATAGCGCGTAAACCAATTGAAAAGCCGCCAAGATGTTGGAATAATCGGTGTATGACCAGTTGAATTCATCCTCCAGCATCGGATGCAGCAAGCTGAGCACCTGGCGGTCGAGGTAATTGACGGTCGTGGCAAAGAACAGCAGGGCGCAGATGGTCCATCGATACCGGCCTATGCGGATGGGGGGTGTTGTCATAAAAGATTCAACTGGTTAGTACCGATAAAAGTAATAAAATTTTCCTACCCGCGCCGGCACGGGTAAATCAAATAAGGAACGGGAGAAGGTCCGGTGTCCCAAATAAACCGTACCTTTGCGGCCATGATTACTATTTCCAATCTATCACTCCGCTATGGCAAGCGGGTTCTGTTCGAAGATGTCAATTTAAAATTTACGTCCGGCAACTGCTACGGCATTATCGGCGCAAACGGTGCCGGAAAATCCACGTTCCTGAAAATCATATCCGGTGATGTCGATCCCACGACCGGATCGGTCAGCTTCACACCCGGCGAGCGGATGGCTGTGCTCAAACAGGATCACTACGCCTTTGACGAATTCTCCGTTATTGAGACCGTCATGATGGGTCACCGTGAACTGTATGACATCATGAAAGAAAAGGATGCCATTTATGCGAAGGCCGACTTTACTGACGCCGATGGCGAACGGGCGGGCGAACTGGAGAGCCGTTTTGCCGAGATGGATGGATGGAATGCGGAAAGCGCCGCGGCCACGCTGCTCAGTAACCTGGGCATTAATGAAAGCGTACATTATAAACTCGTTAAGGAGCTTGACGGTAACCAGAAAGTCCGGGTATTGCTGGCCCAGGCATTATTCGGCAATCCGGATATCCTGCTGCTGGACGAGCCGACAAACGACCTCGATATCGAAACCATCACCTGGTTGGAGGATTTCCTGGCGGGATATGAGGCCACCGTATTGGTGGTATCCCACGACCGCCACTTCCTGGATGCTGTATGTACCCATGTTGTTGACATTGATTTCAGCAAAATGACCATCTACACCGGCAACTATTCCTTCTGGTACGAATCCAGCCAACTGGCGCTTAAGCAACGCGCCGAGCAGAATAAAAAGATGGAAGACAAGGTAAAGGAGCTTCAGGAATTTATCCGGCGGTTCAGCGCCAACGCTTCTAAGTCCAAGCAGGCCACCAGCCGTAAAAAAGCGCTGGAAAAAATCAACCTGGAGGAGATAAAACCGTCCAACCGGAAATACCCCGCCATTATGTTCAACCAGATGGCCCGTGAAGCGGGTGACCAGATCCTGCAGGTGGAAAAACTCGGCAAAACAGTGAACGGCGAAGTGCTGTTCAAGGACGCGACGTTTATGGTGAATAAAGGCGACAAAATTGCGGTGTTATCACAGAATAGCCTGGCCACGACGGCCTTTTACGAAGTCCTTACCGGTCGTGATCCGGATCATACCGGCAGCTTCAAGTGGGGTGTTACCATCAACATCGCGGACATTCCCATGGATAATGCTGCTTATTTCGAAGGAAAGAACGAAAACCTGATCGACTGGCTCCGGGAATACTCAGCTACCGACAAAGACGAGCAATTCATCCGCGGCTTTCTCGGCAAGATGCTCTTCTCCGGCGAAGAGGTACTGAAAAAATGTTCGGTGCTTTCCGGGGGGGAAAAAATGCGCTGCATGTTTTCCCGGATGATGCTGCAGCAGGCCAACCTGCTGCTCTTTGATGAGCCCACCAACCACCTTGATCTCGAGTCCATTACGGCACTTAATAACGGCATGCGTGAATTTAAGGGAGTCATGTTGTTCACTTCACGCGACCACGAGCTGACACAGACGGTAGCCAACCGGATCATTGAACTCACACCCAATGGGGTCATTGATAAGCTGATGCCGTACGACGATTACATTAACAGCGACGCGGTGAAGGCTCAGCGGGAAGCCATGTATGCTGCAGGTTAGCTTAATATCTCACGGAGTTAAATGGTACATCAGTGCACAAACAGGCCAATGGTCAGGAACAGGTTGTGCTGATGAAAGGTGGGGTAACCCGGAAACCGCGAGTCGAACTGCTGGAAACCATAGCCGAAGCTGAACAGGAGATCCGAGCCTTCGCCCAGCAAATGACTGTAGGTAAGTCCGCCTTTCGCCACGAATCCCTTGAAATAATCACCGCCAATACCCGGCGCGTAGCCCACATTGGCCATCGCACTGAGTCTTCCAAGCATGGAAACAGCTGCCAAAGGCACCCGGAAATCCGCAAATATGGGCAGGGTATTGACCCGGCTGGTTGTTCGGGTACCCTCAATTGTAGTGGACCGCCCCCGGTATACATCATTGCCGATACCCAGGCCCAGGTAAGCCTTGTCATAGAAATTCCGCCCAAATGCAAAATGAAACTGGTAACCGTTCATGGCATCCAGACCGCCGGAATGGCGCAGTCCCAGGATCCCCCCCGCTTCCAGCAAGGTGTAGGTCGGACGCTGCTGAGCCCACGTCGCACGCGCGCACCCGAGCAAAACAGCCAATAATAGGACATACTTTATCATAAATCAGTATAATATTTTGTAAACCAATTCCTTAAGCAACTCCCCATGCGGAACATTCAATGCGTTTACCCCTTTGGATTTCAGGTCATACATCCGCAGGTGATGGACGATAGCAAAAGTCTTCTGCCGGTTATAATTGCGCGCTGCCACTTCGTATTCCCGGGTAAAAAAGGGATGCACACCCAGTTCCTTCGCCACAGCCTGCGGTGATTTATCGGTCAGGTAGTGATATTTCAGCACCTTAATGAAATATCCCCCCATTGCACCCAGCACTACGGGTATGGGGTTGGTCCGCGGATTCGCAGCAAAATAGTTGACAATCTGGAATGCTTTGACGGTATCCCGTTTAGCCAGCGCAGTATTCAGCTCAAAGACATTAAAATCCTTGCTGATCCCAATATGCTGTTCAACGTCCTGTGCGTTGATTTCCCGCTCCGCCGGAACATTAAGCATCAGCTTCTCCAGCTCATTCACCACTTTTGACAGGTCGTTCCCCAGGTATTCGCCCATCATCGCTGCCGCCTGGGGATGAATCTGCCGGCCCTCATTTTTCAGGAACCCCGTAATCCAGGGAGCAACTTTGTCGTCATATAGTTTTGCCGACTCAAGTACCGCACCGGCCCGTTCAGCGACCTTATACAGCTTCTTACGTTTATCGAATTTTGCATACTTGTGGGCCAGCACCAACACCGTGCTTTTCATCGGATTTTCCAGGTATTGCAGCAGCAGACCGTCGTCTTTCCATTTCAAATGCTGCGCCTCCTTGACAATGATCACCTGAAAATCGCTCATCATCGGATAGCGTTTCGCGGCATTGACAATGGTAACAAAATCAGTGTCCTTACCGTACAGGATTGTCTGGTCAAACCCTTTCTGCGCCTCGTCCAGCACTTGTGCTTCTATGCTGCCGCTCACCAGATCAATGTAATACGGTTCTTCGCCATGCAACAGGTAAACAGGCAGTAACTTCCGCTTTTTAATATCGGCTATGATCGTATTGGCATCCATATCGTTCAATGTCCGGCGGCATTCACCTTCCGGGGCGCCAAATTAAACATTATGTTTCATCCGTAAAAGTTAAGTAAGTTTGCAGCATGTTTAGCCCTATACCGCTCAATTTACCGGCTTATCCGGCGAAACTCCGGGAAGAAAGCGGTAAGCTGTTCATTTTCGATGAGTTGCGGAAAAAGCACCTGGTGCTCACCCCCGAAGAATGGGTTAGGCAGCACTGGATCCAGCACCTGATACGCGAGAAAAAATACCCGGGCTCCCTGATCCGTATCGAGGGCGGGCTCCGGCTTAATGCCATGCAGCGACGGAGCGACCTCGTGGTGTATAATACCGACGGCGAGAAGATCCTGCTCGCTGAATTTAAATCGCCCTACGTAGCCATTAGCCAGGCAACTTTTGAGCAGATTGCCCGCTACAACACCGTACATCGTATTCCGCTGCTGCTCATCAGCAATGGCCTCCAGCATCATTATTGCCGGATCCATTTCGACCGGAATGATTTCGAATTCCTCCCCGAACTACCGCACTACGGGGCTTGACATTTTGACAGGTAACCGGCACTGGCGTGATGTTTGTAAAACGAATATGACATCCAGCACACAAGAACATTGGATGGTTTACGTTATATTAGTCGAGTAAAACACCAGAAACCATGAGCATAGATAAAAACGAATTCAGGAAATACGCAATCAAACACCACCGGATTGGCAGCCAGCATGTAGATGGTTTTATTTCACGCGTGGAAAATAAAATGCCCACCTCACTCACGCCGTACATTATTGAAGAACGGCAGCTGAATGTTGCGCAGATGGATGTATTCTCGCGCCTGATGATGGACCGGATCATCTTTTTGGGTGACGCCGTAACCGACCAGGTAGCGAACATTATCCAGGCACAATTGCTCTTTCTGCAATCTGCCGATGCCAACCGGGATATCCAGATCTACATCAACTCGCCCGGCGGCAGCGTATACGCCGGTCTGGGCATCTACGATACCATGCAGTACATCACACCCGATGTGGCAACGATCTGCACAGGCATGGCGGCATCCATGGGGGCCGTACTGTTATGCGCCGGCGCCAAAGGCAAACGTGCCGCGTTGAACCACTCCCGGGTGATGATCCACCAACCTTCGGGCGGTGCGCAGGGCGTAGCTTCCGATATGGAAATCAACCTCCGGGAAATGCTGAAACTGAAAAAAGAATTATATGAAATTATCTCCCACCACTCGGGCAAACCGTACGAATGGGTGGAGAAATCATCGGACCGGGATTACTGGATGACTTCATCGGAAGCCAAGGAACACGGCATGGTCGATGAGGTACTGAATTCCAAAAAACAAAAATAAAATGGCAAAGACTACCAGGGAAGTGGCCTGTTCATTCTGCGGCACCCGCAAGCAGGACGCGATGATGCTCATCGCAGGCGAGGGTGCGCACATCTGCGACCGCTGCATCACGCAGGCTGGTGAAATACTGGCCGAGGAGCTGAACCTGCGCAAAAGCAAGGCACTGCAGACGACACTGAAACTGATCCGCCCCGTGGAAATCAAGGAACACCTCGATCAATATGTGATTGGCCAGGACGACGCCAAAAAGGTGTTAGCCGTAGCCGTATACAATCACTACAAACGGCTCAATCAGAAGGTGGAAAAGGACGAGATTGAAATCGAGAAATCCAACATCATCATGGTGGGTGAAACCGGCACCGGCAAAACCCTGCTGGCCAAAACCATCGCCAAGATACTCAATGTACCGTTCTCCATCTGTGATGCTACGGTGCTGACCGAAGCAGGTTATGTGGGTGAGGATGTCGAAAGCATCCTGACACGGCTGCTGCAGGCGGCCGACTACGACGTGACCGCCGCTGAGCGGGGCATCATCTATATCGACGAGATTGACAAGATCGCCCGCAAGAGCGACAATCCGTCAATCACGCGCGACGTGTCCGGCGAGGGCGTACAACAGGCGCTGTTGAAGATATTGGAAGGTACCATCGTGAACGTTCCGCCACAGGGCGGACGTAAACACCCCGACCAGAAAATGATCGCGGTAAATACCCAGAACATCCTGTTTATCTGCGGCGGTGCGTTTGACGGTATACAGAAGAAGATTGCCAACCGGCTGCGCACACAAACCATCGGGTACAAGGTGAATGCAGAAGATACAGACATTGACCTGAACAACCTTTATAAGTACATCACGCCGCAGGACCTGAAAAACTACGGCCTGATTCCCGAGCTGATCGGTCGTCTTCCGGTGGTGACGTACCTCAACCCACTGGATAAGGAAACCCTATTAAGTATCCTTACCGAACCGAAAAACGCATTGGTTAAGCAATACAAAAAACTGTTTGATTACGAAGATATCGAGCTTAAGTTTGAAGAAGATGTCTTTCAGTTTATTGTGGATAAGGCCGATGAGTTTAAACTCGGCGCCCGTGGCCTGCGTTCCATCTGTGAGGCCATTATGCTGGATGCCATGTTCGAGATTCCGTCAGCGAAAAATAAAAGCGAGCAGAAGGAATTGTATATCTCGCTGGAATATGCCAAGCGCAAGTTTGAAAAGTCAGACCTTAAAAAGCTGAAAGCAGCGTAAATAGGCCGCAAATGCACGATCATAATGGCCGACGAGAAAATAAAACCGATTAAAAGCCCGATTAGACCCGGACTGAAAACGAAGGAAGATATCGTAAACAACTGGTTACCCCGGTATACCAGTCGGCCGCTGAACGAATTTGGTGAGTATATTATACTCACCAATTTCTCCAACTATGTCAAGCTGTTTTCGGAGATGCATGACGATGCACCTATCATGGGGCTCGACAAGCCGATGCAGAGCGTTACTGCTGCAGGCATTACCATCATCAACTTTGGCATGGGCAGCCCGATGGCAGCTACGATTATGGATCTGCTGTCGGCTATTGCGCCGAAGGCGGTACTGTTTCTCGGCAAGGCTGGCGGACTCAAGAAGAAAAACAAGATCGGCGACCTCGTGCTGCCGATTGCGGCTATCCGCGGTGAAGGTACGTCGAACGATTATTTCCCGCAGGAGGTGCCCGCTCTGCCCGCATTCGCCCTCCAGAAAGCCATTTCCACCACCATACGCGATTATTCACTGGACTATTGGACAGGTACGGTTTATACGACCAACCGCCGGGTATGGGAACACGACAAGGCATTTAAAAAATACCTCAAAAGCATCCGCGCCATGCTGGTCGACATGGAAACCGCAACCATCTTTTCCGTCGGCTTTGCCAACAAAATTCCCACAGGCGCATTGCTGCTGGTGTCCGACCAGCCCATGATTCCCGAAGGGGTTAAAACCGTGGAAAGCGATTCCAGCGTAACGGCCAGATTTGTGGAAACCCACCTCAAAATCGGTATTGATTCGCTGAAACAGCTGATCAATAACGGCCTTACCGTAAAACACCTGCAATTCTGATTTACCCTCG
>NZ_JBEBRB010000069.1:0-13012 GCF_040395035.1 Parapedobacter lycopersici
TGGAGTATCCGTATGAGTGTGCCGAACAGGTGTTCAGCCGGTTCTATGCCAATGCACTGGCTGCGCATATAGTAGCACAGGCACCCCGCGTAAAAGCGATTTTCGACCAGTGGAAATCGAGCGACACGACGGCGTTGCTCTCCAACCTGGAAAAAAACCAGGAATTAAAAACCGCGTTACTGGAGGAAACCCCCTGGGTAATGGAAGCAAAGAATGAAAGTGAACAGAAACGCCGCATTGCGTTGCTTTTCGATAACCATAAACTTGCCCGTGGCTTGCAGCAAAACCTGGCAAAACTGGCCGAAATGCAACTCGCCGACGGCAGCTTCCCCTGGTTCAGGGGAATGATGAGCAACCGGTACATTACCCAGCACATCGCGACCGGGATTGCGCGCCTGCAAAAACTGGGTGTAGCCGGCGCAAACACCGAAACGGCAAACGAGATCCTTGCCCGGGCAGTTGATTACCTGGACAGGCAAATCAACGCCGATTATAACCAGTTGATAACCGATAAGGCCGACCTTAAAAAACAGCATATTGGCAATACGCAGGTCCAATACCTTTACCTACGCAGCCTCACCGGCAACCTACCGGTACCGGACGAATATCAGACTGCATACCGCTATTACCTTACCCAGGCAGGCACGTATTGGCCACAGTTTAACCCTTACCTCAAGGGCCAGTTGGCACTGGCGCTTTACCGTGCCGGCAATGGGAATGCCGCGGTTGAGCTGATGAAATCGCTCCGCGAAACCGCCATACGGAATGAAGAGATGGGCATGTACTGGAAGTCAATGCCACATGGATATTGGTGGTATGAAGCACCCATCGAAGCGCAGGCACTGCTTATTGAAACGTTCTCGGAAATAACGGGCGACACCAAAACGGTAGATGACCTGAAAGTATGGCTGCTTAAACAAAAGCAAACGCAGCATTGGAACACAACGAAAGCAACAGCGGATGCCATCTATGCCCTGTTGCTCAAGGGAAGCGACTGGCTGGTAGCCGAGCCCGCCGTCACCATTCGGGTAGGACCGGAAACTGTTCGGTCCAGTGAGCTGTCAACAGAAGCCGGAACCGGCTACTTCAAAAAACGCTTTGACGGCAGTGCCGTTACTCCGGCGATGGGCAACATTTCCGTAAATGTGGAAAAAGCGGCTAACGAAGGGGTGGCCTGGGGAGCAGTATATTGGCAATATTTTGAAGACCTGGATAAGATTTCCCACGCGGAAACCCCACTCAGCCTGCAAAAGCAATTATATGTTGAGCGGAATACCGACCGGGGACCGGTGCTGGAGGAAATTACCACCACGAATCCATTGAAAGTCGGCGACAAAGTACGCGTGCGGATTGAACTGCGGGTGGACCGTGACATGGAATTTGTGCACCTGAAGGATATGCGTGCCGCATGTTTCGAACCCATCAATGTCTTGAGCGGATACCGCTACCAAGGTGGCCTGGGTTACTACGAAAGTACGCGTGATGCAGCCACCAATTTCTTCTTCGATTACCTTCGGAAGGGAACCTATGTGTTTGAATATCCAGTATTTGTAGCACAGGCGGGTGACTTCTCCAACGGCATCAGTACGATCCAGTGTATGTATGCACCGGAATTCAGCAGCCACAGTTCAGGTATCCGGGTGAAAGTGACCGGTGATTAGTACCCTAATAGGTTATCGCTGAGCGGGGACGGGTATGGGAAGCGGGCAGAATAAGTAAAAATTGCGTATAATTGCGTGGCAATTGGCAGCCAATGGCTAACCACTGACAGCCGGCAAGTCATAGCCAACAACGATAATCAGCATGACAGCATATAACGAAGATAGTATACGTTCACTGGACTGGAAAGAGCATATCCGGCTGCGGCCTGGCATGTATATCGGTAAACTTGGGGACGGCTCAGCCTATGATGACGGCATTTATGTGTTGCTTAAAGAGGTGGTAGACAATTCCATCGATGAATTTGTGATGGGTGCCGGGAAAACCATAGATATTACGGTCAACGAACACAAGGTTACCGTACGCGATTACGGGCGCGGCATACCCATTGGATCAGTGGTGGATGTCGTCTCCAAGATTAATACAGGAGGCAAATACGACAGTAAGGCATTCCAGAAGTCTGTCGGTCTGAATGGTGTGGGAACCAAAGCAGTAAACGCGCTTTCCAGCTCGTTTACCGTGCAATCTTACCGTCAGGGAAAAACCCGGATCGCTGAATTCAGCAAGGGTGAGCTGCTGCGCGACGAGGAGAAAGAAACTACCCAACGCAACGGTACCGCGGTAACATTCTATCCGGATGACAGCATTTTCAGAAATTACCACTACCGTGCTGAATTCGTGGAAAACATGATTTGGAATTATGTGTTTCTGAACTCGGGACTGACCGTTAATTTCAATGGGCAGAAGTTCATATCCGAAAATGGACTGCGAGACCTGCTCGAACGCAACATCGATGCCGAATCAATGCGTTACCCCATCATTCACCTCCGTGGCGATGATATTGAAATTGCCATTACCCATGGGCAGCAATACGGAGAGGAATATTATTCGTTCGTCAACGGTCAGCATACGACCCAGGGAGGTACCCACCAAGCGGCATTCCGCGAAGCGGTGGTTAAGACGGTGCGCGAATTCTATAAAAAGGATTTTGATGCATCTGACATCCGGGCTTCCATTATCGGTGCCATCGCCATTAAGGTGCAGGAACCGGTGTTCGAATCGCAGACCAAAACAAAACTTGGTTCACAGAACGTCGGCCCCGAGGGACCAACGGTACGCACGTTCATCAACGATTTTGTAAAAAAGGCGCTGGACGATTACCTCCATAAGCATGGCAGTACCGCCGATGCCCTACTGAAGCGGATTATGCAATCCGAACGCGAACGAAAGGACATTGCCGGCATTAAAAAACTGGCAAACGAGCGGGCAAAAAAAGCATCCCTGCATAACCGGAAGCTGCGCGACTGCAAAGTCCATTACGGTGATAAACATGAGCGGGTTCAGGAGACTACCCTATTCATCACCGAAGGGGATTCCGCGAGCGGATCCATCACGAAATCGCGCGATGTACAGACTCAGGCGGTGTTCAGTTTAAAGGGTAAGCCGCTCAACGCCTTTGGTTTGACTAAAAAGGTCGTCTATGAAAACGAAGAGTTCAACCTATTGCAGCATGCGCTCAATATTGAAGATGGTTTGGATGGCCTGCGTTACAATAATATTGTAATTGCAACAGATGCCGACGTAGATGGCATGCATATCCGCCTGCTGCTGATGACATTTTTCCTGCAATTTTTTCCCGATATTGTAAAAGCGGGACATGTTTCGATCTTGCAGACACCGCTATTCCGGGTACGGAACAAGAAAGAAACGATTTATTGCTACAGTGACGAAGAAAGACAGCGCGCTATCCTGAAATTAGGGGGCAAGCCGGAAATCACCCGATTTAAGGGGCTGGGAGAAATTTCCCCCGAGGAATTCGGACTTTTTATTGGAAAGGATATGCGGCTGGACCCGGTTATTCTGTCAAAAGAAAACAAGATTATGCAATTGCTGGAATATTATATGGGTAAAAACACGCCCGACCGGCAGAAACACATTGTCAATAACCTGCGGATTGAGGTCGATATCGCCGAAGAACAACTCCCGAAGAATACTGAAGAATTGGTAGCCTGACATCATGATAAACCAAACCCTGATTCTCATCCAATGCCGTGATGCCGTCGGCTTGGTTGGCCTGATTGCAAATACGGTAGCCGCACATCACCTGAATATCGTAACCATGCGTGAGTATGTCGATGAGGCAGCGAATCGATTTTATGTACGCATTGTCTGTGCGGGCGAAACCACCGAACCCGAACGGCTCATTGAAGAACTGACGCAACGGCTCCCGGCAGGAGCTTCCGTAAAGCTGAACCCGCCACAGCAAAAACGCTTTGCCATTTTGGTGACCAAAGAACACCACTGCCTTGGCGACATTATTGTACGGCATTTTTTTAACACACTGGGTGCGGAAGTATGCTGCGTGGTGGGCAATTACGACGATTTAAGTGCATTTACGGCACGGTTTGATATTCCTTTCCATCACGTTAGTCATGAGGGAAAATCACGGGAGGAGTTCGAGGAGCAGGTTGCAGCGGTACTCCAATCTTATCAACCGGACTACCTCGTGTTGGCTAAATTCATGCGGATCCTTTCGCCCGACTTTGTGGCGCGGTATCCCGGCAGGGTCATCAACATCCATCATTCCTTCCTTCCGGCATTTATCGGGGCGAATCCGTACAAGCAAGCCTACGTACGTGGCGTCAAATTAATCGGTGCCACTGCTCACTTCGTAACCAATGATCTTGATGAAGGACCTATTATTGCGCAGGATATCCGTACCATTAATCACAGTTATACGGTAAAAGACATGGTCCGTGCGGGGAAGGAAGTGGAAAAATCCGTGTTGAGCAAAGCACTTGCACTGGTAATTGAGGACCGCGTAATCATTACCGGCAACAAAACCGTTGTTTTCGAATAGCGCTCACCGTTTATCGGGATGCTTGCTAGGGAAGAAAATCTTCGCGCATCGGGCTAAAAATATCAATCAGTACTCCGGCGGCTATGCACCGGCAACCGTGCACGGCATTTGGTGGCACATAACAACTATCCCCGCTTTGGATGGTGTAGGTACGTCCGTCGACCGTGTACTCAAATACACCACTCGCCACATAAGTTACCTGGGTATGCGGGTGCTGGTGTATCGTCCCGATCGCATGTAATCCAAACTGAACTTTGACGACCATTACATCCGCATTGTACGACATAACCTTCCGCCGGACACCCCCACCGAGGTCCTCCCATGGGTGTTTACTGTCTTCAAAAAGCAACTGATCTGGTTTCATCGCAGTTAACTGGTTTTACGGAATTTACCGAAGACGCCCAATGGCAATTTATTGCCGGCAGTGGCCTGCAGATACAGTTCGCCGGTCTCCAGCTGGGTCACAGAAGGCATGGCGGCGCGGATGAGGTTTTCCACGATAACCGAAGAAAAGCCCAACGAATATGTGTTCAGGATCAAGAAGTGTTCCCGCGGATCCAGTAGCTGGACTACGTCGCGCATCATTTCAGCAATGTGATCTTCTAGTTTCCATTTCTCGCCTTTCGGGCCATGGCCATAGGCCGGGGGGTCCAGAATAATTCCGTGATAGGTATTCCCTCTTTTTAGTTCACGCTTCACGAACTTCAGTGCATCCTCAACCACCCACCGGATATCTGACAAGCCCGATAGTTCCTGATTCTCGTTCGCCCAGGTGACCACCTGTTTGATCGAGTCGACATGCGTAGTGTCGGCGCCCGCGGCCCGCGCAGCCAGTGATGCGCCGCCCGTATAGGCAAAGAGATTCAATACTTTGGGCTTGGGCGTCTGAAATAAGCGGATGGTGTCGGCAATGTAATCCCAGTTGACGGCCTGCTCCGGAAATACCCCAACGTGCTTGAACGACGTGAGGCCCAGCCGAAGTTTAATGGAGGTTACTTTTGTCCGGTAGGCAATGTGCCAGCGGTCAGGCAATTGCGGACGCTTCTTCAACCACTCGCCCGTTGTGGCAGACCGTCCGCGGAAGCGGATATCATGGCGTTGCTGCCACACCGAATCGGAAAGTGCCTTTGGCCATACAGCCTGCGGTTCGGGGCGGATCAGGACCACATTGCCGAAACGCTCGAGCTTCTCGAAATCGCCGCAGTCGATGAGTTCATAGTCTTCCCAATGCTGGGGAGTGAGGAGTTGGATGCTATTTGCTGCCAAAGTAACTGTTTTATCCGCCAAAGATAAAAAATTAAAACCGCTCCCTGGCCGCCTTCATAAATGGGCTTGCAAAGACAAAGTTATTCAGTTCCTTCACATCGGTATGGGCAATTTCCTTATTGGAACCTTCCCACCATTTCTTCCCCTGATACAGGTACAGGATATAATCGCCGATGCCCATTACAGAATTCATATCGTGGGTAACAACTACAGTCGTACAGTTATATTCCTCCGTTAGGTCGGAGATCAGCTCATCGATCAAAATCGCCGTCTCGGGATCAAGACCTGAGTTGGGTTCATCGACAAACAAGTACTTCGGACTCATACTGATTGCTCTTGCAATACCCACACGTTTTTTCATGCCACCGGAAAGTTCAGCCGGGTACAGCTTGTTTCGGCCGGCGAGGTTTACCCGTTCCAGGCAGAAGTTCGCCCGGTCAAGTTTCTCACTCTTGCTCATTTCAGTGAACATCTCCAGGGGAAATATGATATTCTGCTCCACGGTCATGGAATCGAACAATGCCGAATTCTGAAACAGCATACCGATTTCCTTACGGATCGGAATCCGGCTCTCAAAATCCATGCGCGTAAAGTCCTGGCTATCGTACAATACCTTTCCCTGTTCGGGTGTATGCAGGCCTACCATGCATTTAAGTAATGTACTCTTGCCCGAACCGGACCCTCCGATAATCAGGCTGATTTTACCGGGTTCAAACGTGGCGTCAATACCCTTCAACACCTGGTTATCGCCAAACGATTTATGTATATGCTGTACTTCAATCATGTATGTGAATCTGCTAAAGCTAAAGCATTAATGCGGTTACGATATAATCGGCTGCCAAAATACTGATACAGCTGATGACTACACCCCGGGTACTGGCCTGTCCGACTTCCAGCGCCCCGCCCCGCACATAAAAGCCTTTAAATGCCGAAACGGAAGTAATGATAAAACCAAACACAAATGCTTTTACTAAGGCAACGGCAACCGTATATCCCTTGAACCCGTCGGTAATTCCATTGATATAATCCACGGGGGTAACGGCGCCTGAGAATGCGCCTCCCATTAACCCGCCGACCAACGCCAGAAAAATAGACATAATAACCAACATCGGAATCATGGTGATGCCGGCGAGTATCTTCGGAAGGATCAAATAACCCGGCGCATTGATGCCCATAATTTCAAGTGCGTCAATCTGTTCGGTTACCCGCATCGATCCGATCTGTGAAGAGATGGATGAACCTACTTTTCCGGCCAGCACCAGAGCTGTGATGGTGGGGCTTAGCTCCAGGATGCTGGAATCGCGATTAATCTGACCAATGACCGACGAAGGAATGAGATCGGAAACCAGCTGAAAGGCGATTTGCATGGTCATTACCGCACCGACAAACGTCGAAATAATCGCGATAAGACCAAGAGAACCCACGCCAATTTCATTCATCTCATGGATAATCTCCTTCCAGTAAATCCGCCATTTTTCAGGCCGCCTGAATACTGATTTCAATAAAAGCAGGTATCTGCCGAAATAGGTAAAAAACATAAATCTGCCTGAATATTCCGCTAAATATACGTGTTTTGAAATTATGCCGGAACAATAAATGCCTAAGCCAGTTGCATCACCCGCACAGGCAAAACGAAACGGCGCATATTTTGTTTGTTATTCTTGATAAATAAAACTTAGTATTTTTGGCAAAACCGGTAAATTGAACCATAAAATCCAGATCGTATGACGTTCCTGTCCAATAAAACCGCACTCATTACCGGAGCAACCAAAGGGATGGGTGCCGCAATAGCGGAAAAGCTAGCTCAAAACGGGTACAATCTTTTGCTGTGCGCCCGTGATACGGAGGCATTAAACCGCATTAAACATCAGCTGGAACAAACCTATCCGGCAATTTACGTAACGACCTACCCGGTTGATTTCTCGCAGCAACAACAGGTGCACGACCTGGCAGAACAGGCGGCCGCGCAAAAGGACGCGATCGACATTCTTATCAATAATGTGGGCATTTACCGGCCGGTATCCATTCTGGATGAAACAGCAGAAGATTATGAAGCGCAAATGCAGGTTAATTATTATACGGCCTACCGCCTTTGCCAGACCATCGGCCGCGTCATGCGTAAAAATCGCAGCGGCCATATCTTCAATATCAGTTCCATTGCAAGCCGGTCGCCTGTAGCGGCGGCAGGAACATACACTGTAACAAAATATGCGATACGCGGTCTAACCCAGGTATTGCGGGATGAACTACGGCCTTACGGTGTGCGAGTTACGGAAATCATCCCCGGTTCTACCCTGACGTCGTCGTGGGAAGGGACACCAATACCGGCTGACCGTTTCGTATTACCGGAAGATATTGCTCAGGCCATTTTGACCTGTCTTCGGGTAAGTGAGGGTGCTAATGTGGATGAATTGGTCGTAACACCGAGAAATGGTAACATATAATTTGAAAAGATATGGAAAAGAAACTTCAGCGAATCCCGCACGAAGGAGCTATCGCGGGGATTTGCGCCGGATTAGGGGAATACTTTAATATCGATAAGACCTGGATACGGATTGTGTTTATACTCAGCGTCTTTTTTGCAGGGTATGGTGTTGGTCTCCTTGGCCCCATAGTCTATGTGGTATTGTGGATTGTATTGCCGGTAAAGGCAGCATTCCTGCCCAGAGACCCCTTCGATGTCGACTATCGCGCGCCGGGATTCCAATCCCCGGAAGCCCCTGCCTATGAAGCTGCAAGTGCCACCAGCCGGCAAACCAGAAAATCAAAAGACCGGTATATCGCGGGAATCATCCTATTAATGGTGGGCATCTTTTTCCTATTGCATCAGCTCGATGTATTTTATTGGCATGATTTCGCCCGCTTTTGGCCAGTGGCGATCATCATTCTCGGAATAGCACTGCTCGTTGGGGCGTTCAACACGAGTCAGCGTACCACACCATTGCAACATGAGGATGAATATGCGGATACCGCGCCATCCGAACCGGATGGAAAAGATGCACCTCAGGCGGACAATGACACACTAAATCATCGCGATCATGAATAAAGAAAAATTTGGCTGGGGACTTGTCCTGCTGTTTGTGGGCGGCATCCTGTTACTTGATAATTTATCGATTATTGACTTCTACTGGCGGTCGGTGCTTCATATGTGGCCCGTTATACTCATTGTCGTGGGCGTAAACCTGTTGGTACCAAAACGTGGTGCGGGCTCGTTAATCTCCATTGCCGTAACCGTCGTTGCCCTGGCTTTTTTAGCGTATCGTGGCACCATCCCTCCCGGTGGCCGGCAGTGGTTCAGTGAAGAACGCCGGGATTGGGATTCCGAACGCCGGGAGCGTAATGAAACACGCCGGGAACGTAACAAGGGACGTCGGGAGCGGTCGAGCGGAACGTTTACCCACGATTATGACAGCGCCATTACGGAGGCACACCTCGACATCCGGGGCGGGGCGGTAGCTTATGAAATTACCGGCCATACCGAGCGTCTCTTCAGCGCTGAAGCAACGAATACTTTTGGTGCACATCACCTCGAAACTACTACTACCGGCAATGTCGCCCGGCTGCTATTCAGCATGAAAAACGATGGCGATAGCCATTGGGATTTGGATGCAAACGATAACCAGGCCCAGATTAGTCTCAACACCCGGCCGGAATGGCATATTAATCTGGAGATGGGTGCCGGCAGTGCAGAATTCGACCTTACCGAATATAAGGTGGCCAGCCTTCGTTTCAAGGGTGGTGCCGCATCATTTGAGGCCCGATTGGGTATGCCGCTACAGGAAACCGTCATCAGCGCGGAGTCGGGTGTAGCGGATATCGAAGTGGAAATACCCCGCGCCGCGGCTTGCCGGATTGTTATTGACTCCGGACTTTCGTCCAAGGATTTTCCGGGATTCACGAAACAAAGCGACGGATCATATACCACAGAAAATTATACCGGAGCAACGAATCATTTTACCATTAGCCTCAAAGGCGGGTTAAGTTCTTTTTCAGTACAACGTTATGACTAAGCGTGGAAGTACAACATGATCAATATGAAGTTGTTCTTGCGGGGAAGCCGGCAGGACCTTTTACATTGGATGAACTGCGCGATATGTCGCTCCGTCCAACAGATTTCGTAAAACCGATCGGTCAGCCGGAGTTCAAAGAATTACGGGAATGGCCTGAGTTGAGCAGGCTCTTGCATGTTGAGCATCAGCTCACGCCGCCGCAATATTTCGCGACGCTGGATGTACGCCTATTGAGTACGGCTATCGATTATTTTATTGCATTTTGTTGTTACGCTATCCTGGCAGCTATTTATCTGGCTGGTGTAGGGAATAGCCAGGAGCATATTCCTACGCTTCTCGCCGGCCTGATATTGGTTCCTGTCATCAAATTTGTCTTTTGCGTGATTGCTGAAGGTTCAAAAAGGCAGGCGTCAGTCGGAAAGATGCTCGTCGGGATTAAAGTTACCGATCAACAGGGCAAACCGATCAGCTACGGGCGTGCGCTGCTACGTAATGTGGCTAAGCTGGTGGGGATCGCTACGCTGGGGATTGGCTTCTTTGCAGGTTTCTTCGACCGGAAACAGCGTTGTTGGCACGACAGGATTGCGGACACACTGGTAATTAAAGACCGGCTTCTCTGATTTCTCCCGTGGCCGTCTGTGTATGCTTTTCGCTTTTTATCGCTAACTTTGCGTTATTATGGATACCAAAATCGGAAACTCCCTACCTGGCGGTTACTGCAATTCACTGACGGCATATTCGAGGTGGCATACCCGTGAAGTTTCCATTGGCGATGTACCCATGGGGGGAACCCATCCGATCCGAATCCAGAGCATGACAACCGTAGACACCATGGATACCCAAGGTTCGGTTGAGCAAACTATCCGGATGGTGGAAGCGGGTTGCGAATATGTGCGTATTACCGCGCCCAGTATCAAGGAGGCGAACAACCTCGCCGAAATTAAAAAGGCGCTCCGCAAACGCGGATACACGGTTCCGCTTGTTGCGGACATCCATTTTACGCCAAACGCTGCGGAAGTGGCTGCGCGTATTGTAGAAAAGGTGCGTATCAACCCGGGAAACTACGCCGATAAGAAAAAATTTGATCAGCTAAATTACACCGAAGCGGCGTACCGTGCTGAGTTGGACCGTATCTACACAAAATTTGCCCCCTTGGTGAAAATATGCAAAGCATACGGCACTGCCATGCGCATCGGCACCAACCATGGTTCGCTATCCGACCGGATCATGAGCCACTATGGCGATACGCCGGAGGGCATGGTGGAGTCCGCGATGGAATTTATCCGGATCTGCGAAGATTTAAACTATTACAACCTGGTCATCTCCATGAAATCCAGCAACCCGCAGGTCATGGTACAGGCGTACCGGCAGCTCGTTGAAAAAATGGTGGCTGAGGGGATGAACTACCCGCTGCATTTGGGGGTAACGGAAGCCGGCGACGGCGACGACGGCCGCATCAAATCGGCCGTGGGTATAGGGACATTACTGGAAGACGGCCTTGGCGATACCGTCCGCGTTTCCCTGACTGAAGAACCCGAACTCGAGGCACCGGTAGCTATTGCATTAATAAACCGATACACCAACCGGCAGGTAAAAGCAGAACCGGTAGAAACAGTACGTAACGAATCATACTCCGCGGATCTCGCCCCATCACCTTACCGCACAGAAGAAGTAAATGCATTTATTGGCGGATCATTGGTACCGCGTGTGGTTGTCGACATCTCTCGCAGTAACTTGAAAGATCCCCAGGTACTTACCGATGCGGGCTACCGCTACGACATCCTGTTGGACAAGTACCACATGGGTGAACAGTCGGTCGATTTTGTATATCTGGCGGATGAGTTACCTTCATTTACCATGCCCGGGAACCTTAAGCAACTGTATAATTACCAGACATGGCGGGGCATCAGGAGCAAGGCGAACATTCATCCCGTATATCAACTGGGCGAGTTTATAACAGCTACGGAAAAAGACAGTCAGCTTAACTTGGTGCGCATCCGCCGTGCCGACCTGTATACGCCGGCCTTTGAGTCCCTTCCGCTGGATAAGACACTTGTTTTCGTTGTGGAGACCGATGAACTTCACGGAATGGCCGACCAACGATTATTCTTTTCAGCCATCCGTACACTCGGCCTTACCAATCCCGTAATCATTCGGCGGTATTATGCCCCTGAAGCTTTTTCCGGTCCGGCAGGTGATTTTATGAGCCCCGAAGAACCAGTTTCTAAATTACAGCTTTACGCCGCTACCGATATGGGAGCGCTGTTGGTGGATGGAATGGGTAACGGCGTGTGGATCGATTCGCCGGCTACGCCACTCAATAAACTGGTAGCAACTTCATTCGGGATCTTGCAGGCAACCCGGTCGCGCATTTCCAAAACAGAATATATTTCCTGTCCAAGCTGCGGACGTACATTATTTGATCTTCAGGAAACTACACAGATGATCCGCAGCCGGACCAATCACCTGAAGGGACTTAAAATCGGGATTATGGGATGTATCGTTAACGGACCGGGGGAAATGGCCGATGCGGATTACGGATATGTTGGGGCAGGACCTGGAAAGATTACGCTGTATCGTGGAAAAGAAGTAGTTAAACGTAATGTGCAGTCAGCCGATGCATTGGACGAGCTCATCGAAATTATCCGTGGAGACGGCCGCTGGATAGACCCCGAATAACCCACAGGAATAATTCCGGAACTGAACAATAAATCAGAGATAGCTGTAAGGTTAAGGTTTTCGTCCCACACGAAGGTGTGATGGGAAAAGGATGTACCAAACGTAGAAGATGGAAGGGGTTACAATACGGAAATTCGCTTTATCACGGTTTCGGTACCTGCAGAAACCCGGATAAAGTAGAATCCGTTGGTAAGTTTGTCGTTGGTTTCAAACGCATGATGCTGGTTTCCCGCGTCCAGCTGCTGGTCAAGCAATGTCATCACCTCATTTCCCAGTGCATCCATCACCTTAATGGAAACGGCCTGCTGTTTATTGAGCCTGAATGACAGATTGATCTGATCAACCACCGGGTTAGGGAATACTTTTACGTTGCTGAGCAATTTATCATCCATGGAGGCATTGCCCATCCGGAACGGAAAAAATCCCTTCAGGGCGCCAAAAAAGGAACGCTGCCGGCTTTCCATTTCCTCACTCTGAAATGGACGTAATGATTCAGGGGCTTCTCCCTTTCTCATCAGGCTGCTATCTGCTGCTGTAG
>NZ_JBEBRB010000070.1:0-13000 GCF_040395035.1 Parapedobacter lycopersici
GGCGCTTACGTGCAGCACTCTATCGGGAGCATGTTGACCCGGATTCGTTTGATTTTCAGAAAATAGAAAAGGGAAAATCCCGATAGCGCCAGCAGAAAGTATAAGAAAAAATCGGTATCATTGTCGGGCTTACAGCTAGCTAAAACCAAAATAAACGACATGACCAATACAAAACTCCTATTCCCCGCCCTCTTTTTTCTTTGCTTTCTTGGGATATCGTGCAACACACCCGGTAAAAAAAACAATAACATCACGATACATCCACCCTGTTGTGAAGACAGTATTCCAACGTATACAGCCCAGCGGATTAAACAGGCGCCGGTTATCGACGGTAAGCTGGATGAAACCGTTTGGGAAAATGCGCCCCGTTCCTCCCGCTTTGTCGATCTGATCCATGGAACGGAGACGTATATGGATACCCGGGCCGCTGTACTCTGGGACGACGATTACCTTTATGTAGGGTACTGGCTGGAGGAGCCCAACGTTACTGCAACGCTTACGGAAAGAGACGCGCCCATTTATCAGGATAATGATGCGGAGCTGTTTATTGCCGGTGCCGATGGGTATTATGAATTTGAGATCAATTCGTTTGGAACCATCTACGAGGTGTTGTTTTTTTGGCAGGAAGAATTTGAGAAAAAGGGTTACGGCCAGTTAGCCGAACTGGATACCACCCGTGAAGGCGTCAGGCCATTTAATGGGGTAGGGTACAAGAATCATCCGCGGGGCAAACGCATCGGCTTCTGGAACTGGGACTTTCCGGGATTGCAGTCTGCTGTACACATCAATGGCACCATCAACAAGCCCGATGATACCGACAAAGGCTGGACGGTAGAGCTGGCGCTGCCCTGGAAAGGGCTGCAATTGCTGGCCAAAGGTGATGGACGGGCGCTGCCGCCGAAGGATGGTGATGTATGGCGAATGGATTTTTCGAGATTCAATACCCATAAAAAAGACACGACAGATTCGGGTGGCTGGGCATGGAGTTCACACGGTGTCTGGGATTCCCACGTGCCTGAATGTTTTACCTATGTCACGTTTTCTAACCAGGTGGTCGAATAGCGCCCAGCCTATCGACAGAAATTAAACGGTTTTCTCATTCTGAAGGTGTTTCCGATACGGTCGGCGGTGTTGCCACGGCTAAGGTTTAGCTCTTCCGACGAACCGGCCCTTACCGAGCAGAAAGTCGATGGCTTTTGCGACATTCCGATCGACGCTGCTTTCCGTTTTTAAAAATGAGATATACCGGATAATCTCTTTTTGCAGATAAGGTGGCAAGCCGTCAAAAATCCGCTGGGCCTCGGGGTGACCGGCCAGGGCATGCATCAACTTCGGATGTGGTAAAACATTCCTGTCCAGCGGATCGTGGCTGATGGTGATGGTAATGGACTCACCAATCCTTTTTGGCGAGTCCTTTAGCATGATCATGTTAATATAAAGCCGCCATTCCCCCTGATACTTAACCAATGTCTGGGTATATGGCTTTTTATTTATCGTTCCGCATACCGGAATAGGCCCCCTGTTCTTACCCGCCTGTTTAAATAAGCTATCCAGCACCTCAGGAGGGATAAATACAAACGGATTAATTCCGATGATCTCGATGACCGCATTAAAAGTGTCCGTTCTATCCATCTTTATTCCATTTTTGCAGCCGTTTTACTCAAAAATCAGTGGCTTTGCTACCTGCTCAAAGACAAAGCCAGTGTCATCAAAATACAGCGTGCCCGGGGCATAATGCGGAATCCCCATATAGCTGATTTCGGCGCCACCGCCTAAAAGCAATTGATTATCCCGTTGTAGGAGCGCAAACGCTACCCGCTTTTTGTTCCGGTGCTGATGCGGGGTGTAGCTGAATGTTCCGACTAAGGTGTCGGCTCGGATTTCCCCCGTGATATCCCCAACAACAGGCACTTCCCACCCTTTGACCAATCCATATTTACCGTAGAAATCGCCTCCGCCGATATGAATTGAGAGGTAGGCCGTATCCCTGTTATGAATTGCCCGATAATAAGTGAATTCATTTTTTTTCTGCCCGCCACTGCAGCCGGCCGCGCAGCACACGGCGAACAGAAAATACCAACGGATGTCGTTTAGTTTAACCATGGAGTATTCATTTGCCGGGGACTAAATTACTTGACCGGATCGAGGAAATCAAAAATGACAAGGACAATTGATTGCTATTAATTTGAAAGAAAAGCCCCGAAACGGGGAGAGTCGGGGCTTTAACTAACCAAATATAAACCTAAATTATGAAAAGACAATACGAAGCTTTTTGTCACACAGCATCCGCCACGGTGGCCGATGATCTTGGCGCTTTACCCTTACGGCTGCTGCTGTATATCGTGTAAACGTAATATAACCGCCAATTGCTACACCCGAATCCCGGAAAACGGCTATTGCAAAGCATTTAGTTGGATTGTACCTTTGAAAGGTGGGAATTCACATTATTTACCGGCTTAGTTACCTGGTCTGCATCGTTATCCTGACCGGTGCGTGTGGATACCACACCGGGAAAGTGGAACCGTCATTCTATTACTGGAAAACGGTTTACCAACCCGATAGTGTCGAAAAAAATGCCGTAAAAAGCATGGACGCGAACCGGCTGTTTATACGCATGATGGACATCGATACCCAAGGGCCAAATGGAGAGGCCATCCCGGTGTCCGCCATCACCTTTCCAGGTACGCTTCCGGATACCGTAGCGGTTGTCCCCGTTGTTTATATCGTCAACCAGGTGCTGTATGATCTTTCCGAAACCGAACGAGACAGTCTCGCTGTACGGATATACCGGTTTGTAAAAGGCAAAGTACGGCAGGCTGGCAAGCCGGATTTTAATGAACTCCAACTAGACTGTGATTGGACTGCCACGACGCGTGATACCTATTTTGATCTCTTAGGGGCGCTGCGCGAACAGGTCGGTGATACCGTCCGGTTGACGGCAACACTGCGGCTGCACCAGGTACGCAATAGGCGCAGCAGTGGCATTCCGCCGGTAGACCGTGTCTTACTCATGTGCTACAACATGGGAAACCTCCGTCAGCCAGGCGAACATAATTCCATTCTCGACCTGCAGGAAATGGAGACTTACCTGAAGGAATTTCTGCCGGATTACCCATTGCCCGTGGATATCGCACTTCCGCTGTTCAGCTGGTCGGTTGTGTTCCGTGATGGGCAATATGCGGGAATCAGTAAACGGCTGGACCCACGGCTATTGTCCGATACCGCCCGTTTTGCTCATCGTGAAGGCTCAGCGCTGTACAGACTGAAGGTGCCGTTGCCGGAAGCCGGGCTTCGCGCAGGCGATGTGGTCCGCCGTGAAGAAACGCGATGGAAGGACCTCCGGTCGGCGGCCGATTTTCTGGCTGCCCATAAACGAAGGGAAGACTTTACGTTACTGTTTTACCACCTGGATAGCCAGGTGCTTCAAACATTTTCAAATGAACAACTCCAGGAAATCATTGATCGTTTTTAGCGCGTTTGCACTCACATATTTTGGCGAGATTGCAATCAATATTGCGTGCGGACCTGAGCCGGACCCTTATGACTATTATGTATCTTATTTTCATAATAATACACCGGGGGATGCGTATGTGCCCTTTTCTTTTACCGGGTTACGATTCTTATATGACGAGAACGAGCCGGAGTCTGAGTCTTTGATCAATAGCCGGGAATGGGCGCGTTACCTGGGGAAGCAGGTTACCGCAGCCGACGTTGGGGCCATCATGTACCGTACCGACGCGGCGACGGATTCGCTCATTGCCGGTTACCTCACCGGCAGTCCGTTGTCGCTGCCGGATAGCTTACAGCATAATACTTACCTCCTCGCAATGGTCCGGCATAAAGCTGCCCGCGAATATTACCTGTTTGCCAAGGAAAGCGAACCCTATGCCGTGGTGTCATACCAAAATTACTGGGACCCTGACCCCCGCGACACCATGGATGCAGGGGAGATGGAAGCACTGGCTGACCGTGCTGAAACACATGCGGCGGCACTGAAACGGGATCGTTTTCTCCGGTTGCGGTACGCTTATCAGGCGGCCCGCATGTACCATTACGCGGGCGCTTACGAGCGCTGTGTGGAAATATACGACCAGTACATCGCCACCGCTCCTGGGAATTCTGCCGTAAAAGGGTGGGCCCTGTCACTTAAAGCGGGCGCTGTCCGGCGATTAGGCAATCCGGCAACTGCTGCATACCTGTTTTCACGGGTGTTTACATTGAGTCCCGAACGGCGCGTGCAGGCCTACAAAAACTTCCATTATATTGACGTAACGTCCGATGAGGTGCTTGCACAGGCGGAATCTGATGACGAGCGCGCTGCCATTGCGGCGATCGAAGCCTTTACCAATGCCGACTTTGACGTGCACGCCCTTGCATCGGTGTACAGCTTAGCACCGCGTAGCCCGTTGGTAGGCGTTTTACTTACCCGGGAAATCAATAAACTGGAAACCCAGCTCACCGAAACCTCAGCTTACTATAACGGCGGTTGGTGGTCGGGATACCGGGAACCCGATTCGGTCATTACACGTGCCCGCCAGCATGCTGTCCGGGTTGCCGAATTCGCACAGCAGCTTGCAGTGGAAAAGCAATATACGGATCCCGATTTGGGAACCATTGCCGCGGCTTACATCAACTGGTTGCTGGGGGAAACGGAAAAGGCCACAGCGACGCTTGCCACGGTAAAGCTGAACCGGCTATCCGAGCGACTGGCAGACCAGTACCGTATCATTGAACTGCTGGTACAGGTGCGTACGCTCGAAGTATCCAATGCGCTTGACGAGCAGGCCATGCTCCCCGCATTGCAATGGCTGGAGCAAAAGCGGCAACGGGAGCTGGCCGGTGCCAGGGAACAATACGGTACATCATATGACTGGCTGGGAGCCAGCGAACTTCGCTTCAACCGAACGGCTACTAACCTGTACCAGTCGGTGCTGGCACCGCATTTCATGCGGCAGCGGGATACGGCCATGGCGGCCTTATTCATGTGGAACAGCGACTTTCCATTGGCGACCGATCACACCGCTGACACCGCTGATTTATACAACCACATGTCGTGGTCGGCACAATCTTTCTGGCAAGAGCAATTGCAGCCGGCGGCGTTGGAGCAACTTGCCAAATGGGGCAGGGAAGGACTGGAACAACCGTGGGCAGCGCTTTTTGAAGGGCGGCTGGGCGGCCTGGACTCCGATGATTACTGGGACCTATTAGGTACAGCTTATCTCCGTATGCACGACTATCCGGCAGCTTCCAGGGCGTTCGACCATCTTTCGTCGGATTTCGAGCAAGAGCCGCCTGTGAATTGGTACAGTGCGGAAGAAGATACCCTGTGGCCTGATCCATTCGTCACCACGATAAAGGACTATCCGAAAAAGTTCGGCAATACCTCCCTCTCCAAGGCGGATTTTGCCAAAGCAATGGCTGGACTGCAGCTGCGTATTGAACAGGACCCTGTAAATGCTGCCGGATACTACTATCAGTTAGCCAATGGCGTATACCAAACCGGTGCATTTGGCAATTCGTGGCAGCTCATCAGTTATACGTGGACCAGTGCCGATAATTACGTGAAGGGGGATTATTATTACGCCGGTGATTTCCATGAAGCGCGTCAGGCGGCCGTCTGGTATGCGAAAGCCCGCGAGCTGAGTGACGACCGGGAGTTTCAGGCCAAATGCACCTTCATGCTGGCCAAATGCGAACAAAAACTGTATCAGTTTGACTCGATCAGCGATTATTATGAAAACGGGTATGTCTTTTCACAGCACCAGCCGGACCCCTATTGGCTGTTCAGCCAGCGTAACCGTTATTTCGGAGAACTGCGCGATAAGTATCAGGATACCGAATTTGCCCGTGCAGCCATCGCGGAATGCACTTACCTCGCCGACTTTGTTATGTCCGATTTACCGTGAGCAGCGTGGGATAAATAAGTCGTGCAAACATTTTATAATTCGTCATTTTCATAGCCTCCTGTGCAGTCCATGCAGGCATTGCCATACGCATTGTATTCATCGTAGGCAGCTCCGGGCTTGCCAAATAACGTGATAATCCGGTCCACCCGGATCTTTTTTTCCGTATCCAGCCCGATAAACAACCCCTTGCCTTGCTCTTCTTTCATCCACAGCACGCTCCCCGCCGCCTCACAGATTCCTTCTTCCTTGCAGAAAAAGAAAATTTTGCCCCGCGTTTTCTTCGCTATTTCAGCTTCAATAACCTCCCGGTATTCCCATGCCACGGGGAGGTAGGAAGTTTCCAGCGATGTGTTTTTTAAATTCATGATCTATTTGTTTGCGTTTACCCGCTATCATTCTTCATCGGCCCGGCCCGCCATAAACAAAATTACGCAAAATAATCGGCTGAACCGAAAGCCGAAACAGGAACGGCGGAAGTGACTTCCCAATAAGACCAAGTCTCCAGTTCGTCAATCAATCGATCGACCGTTTTGATGGCCCCTTCGCGCTCCGACACGCCTGTTACAAAAACCTTACGGCCTTTTTGCGTGATCGTATCTTGCTGTGAGAACCCGGTTTGCACGGACAGCAACATAAAAATGACACCGATTTTTTTTCATAGGATGATGTTAACTTCCTGCTTTCGTATTTTTCTTGTTCAGCCTGTGTAAAATTAAGCTGTTCAATTTTTTCGGACAACCCTCGAAAACAAGGAAAAACAATCGTTTGCAGTGTATACATACTTGGGAAAATTTCGCTTGTACAACTCATTATCATTTCTTATATTGGCACTAGGTTTAGGTTTAAGTTCCCGATCCTCATGGGAACGCCATCTTCAAAGAAGATGTTATCCCGGCCACTCTTGTCCAAGAGTGGCCGGGTTTTTTTAATGTGGCCGGTTTTTAAATAGGGCACAATTTTAAAAAAAGCGTGATTGCTCCTGATTTTCTCCCTATTTTAGCCGTTAAGAACATTGAGAATCGTTACATTACCGAATAAAATATAAGGATATGCGGCGTGGTTTTTTAACTTTTGTATGTGTGGCCCTGCTGATTTGGGATGCTGTTGCACAGGATCAGGCGGACCGGGCTAAGTATGAGCTGATCCGGGAGACAATTAATTTTCTGGCAACGGACAAGGCAGTTTCACAGGATACCAATTTCCGGATATCCTGCGAAACGTTGGATTACGCTTGTTTCAAGCAGCAATTATCCAGTCAGCCCATCGCCGGGATTGAGCGCTGGTACAACAGCTGGCGGTCTATGACTGCTACCGACGAGGCGGGATTGACCGCGTTGCGGAATCAAGTCTTTGCGGATATCTTCGACCGGCCGGGGAAAGGTTATCGAAAGCAACTTGCCGGCTATGCAGCGTATGTCGCCCAGGTTGATCACCTGATTCACCCGCCTGCGGATGAAACACCAATGGAAGCGCCTGCCATGGATAGTATGGAAACGCTATCCGATAGTGCTGCCGGTGTTTATGCCACCAATCCTGAGCAACCTGATGAAAACAATAATTCCGAAAAACAGCATACCATGATTGTATACCTCGCACTCGGCATCGGCCTTTTCGCATGTATTCTGGCCGCCCTTCCCCTGTTTAGGAAAAGGGAGCCACAGGCTGATCTTGATGGATTGCCTGAACGGCTGGATGAACTGGCATTACGGATGAAGCGCCTGGAGCGCCACGCCGCGGATGCGCAGGTTAATGACGCTATCGCCAGTTTGACAACCATTATGGAATCGGTGGAAAAACGGGTAGTGGCATTGGAAAACCGCCGGGATTCCGATCGGGATTAAGGTGTATGTGACGTGGCTACCCCCGGCTGGGTTTGTGCACATTGCCCATGTTAGCCGCTGGAATACCGATCGTTCCCATCGGTAAGGCAATTTTTCACTAAATGGAGTTCAATTTCATCGTTATCACGCTGATTGCCGGAGGACTGGTTTTATTGTCCTTCCTCAATCTAAGTAATGCCGTTCAGGTAAACCAGAAAGCCAACCGCTATTTCGGAATTTTTGTGCTGCTTTGGGCAACATTCTGGCTGGATGAAATGATCATTCCCAAATCAATGGAAAACACCAGCTACCTCATTACGATCACCAGATTTTTTCAATTTTTGACTCCGCCGACCTTTTATTTAAGTGTCGTTTTCTATACCAATCCAACTTACCGGTACATCAAAAAGGACCTGCTTTATCTCATCGTACCCCTGCTATTTCTGATTCTTTTATTATCCCGGTCATTGCTCAATGAAAGCCGCTTCCACCTGCTGTATATCATCCTGTTCCTCGGGCATGCACTAGGATACACCGTAGCAGCCTATCTGAAAATTCAAAGCCATCAGAAAAATATCGAGCAATTTTCCTCAACGAAAGAATCCATTGATCTGAATTGGATCAAGTACATCATTTATGCATTTATTGCCTCTTCGGTATTGATTATTTTTTACAATATCTTTACCATGGCGGCATCATTAAACAGCTATGTCAACTTATTTTTCCTGGGGGTCGTTTATTTTGTGGCCTTCCATGCAGTCCGGCAGCGGGAGATCTATCCAAGCGGATTGGAAGGCCTGGAAAATACGGTAAATACAATACAAAATACCGAAGAGGTAAACCCACGGAACAAATTAGTAGCCGATGCGGATGTGCAACGTATAAAAGAACAGCTGTTGGCCCTGATGCAAGATGAGCAGCCCTATATGGAAAGCGAGCTCAATCTGCTCCGCCTCGCCGAAAAGCTGAACGTTTCAGGCCATCAGCTGTCCTATGTGATCAACAACGGGATTGGTGAAAATTTCTTCCTTTTCATAAATAAATACCGGGTTAAAAAAGCAGAAGAGCTACTGTTAGATCCGAAATACGATCACCTAACCATACTCGCAATCGGTTACGCGTCGGGGTTCAATTCCAAAACCGCTTTTAATACCACATTCAAAAAAATGACTTCTTATACGCCTACCGAATACCGTAAAATACGTTCCAATGGATAATCAAGAACGTTTAACATGTTTGTTATTAATGGATTGCTTCTAAATCCGATTTGTTGTTCGGGTAGATAAATCCGAACATTCCGGTATCCCTTCCTTGCTAATTTTGCAGTGAAAATTCACATAAATGGAAGAAACATATGCCGTTATCACAGGAGCCAGCCAAGGACTTGGAAAGTCATTTGCCTACGAATTAGCCAAACGGAAAATGAGCCTGATATTAATCAGCCTGCCGGATCAGGGGTTGCCGGCGATATGTGCGGATCTGCAGCATCGGTTTGGCGTCAAAGCCCATGCCTGCGAAATAGATTTAAGTAAAAAGGAAAGCATACTTTCCGTAGCTGAATGGATCAACAGCCTGTTTGATGTGTATATGCTGATCAATAATGCCGGCGTTGGCGGCACTAAAAAATTTGAAGACGCTTCCTTCGGCTATATCGACAACATCATTCAGCTCAATGTACGGGCAACTGCGCTGCTGACACACCAGTTGCTTCCGAATCTACAAAAGAGAACAAAAGCCTATATCCTGAATGTGTCGAGTCTGGCCGCATTTTCACCCATCGGGTATAAAACAGTATATCCCGCATCCAAAGCATTTGTCCATTCATTCTCCAGGGGTCTGTATCAGGAGTTAAAAAACACCAATGTCTTTGTCAGCGTGGTAAACCCCGGCCCCATGAAAACCAACGAAGACAGTACCCGGAGGATCGAAGCGCAGGGTTTTTTTGCCAGAATAACGTCACTAAACCCCGATAAGGTTGCACAGTATTGTATCCGGCAACTGGAGAAAAGGGATACCGTAATTATGGTAAATCATTTCAGCTGGTTATTCCTGAGTCTGTTGCCCATTTGGGTAAAACTACCCATGCTGACCAACAAAATAAGAAAGGAACTAACGCCACACGGAAAAACAACAGCTGGGGTGAAACGGGCAGGTTAGCCGGACGAGTGGAAAGTAAGTTTCAGTAGCCGGCTTGTTTCTTTATCAATGTGATGGTATCTTAGCTGCGATGCCAAAGCGTTGCGAAGACCTGTTACTGTTGGCCGCCGCGGCAGTTTTGTTATCGTGCTTATTGATTGGCTGCGCCTGATTCATGGGAAGCGTGACATCAGCTGAAGGAGAAATAACATGCCCTGGGACCCGACTACATACAATCAGTTTAAAGACATTCGCCTAAGGCCGTTTTTGGACCTGATGAGCCTAATTTCAGGGGTGCATCTGGGAAATGGCAATGGCTTGGACATCGGGTGCGGAACGGGAGAACAGACGGCAATACTTGCAGATAAATTTAGGGTGGCCGATTTTCTCGGCATTGATTCTTCTGTAGAAATGCTCGCCGGATCGGGGCAGTTTGTGAAGGAAAACCTGCATTTTGAATTGACTGCCATGGAGCCGTTTATCCGTTCGTCAGCCGCCACGTGGGACTTAATTTTCAGCAATGCAGCCCTCCAATGGTCCAATGACCACCGGACATTGTTTCCGGAACTGATTGCCAAGCTGAATCCGGGCGGGCAGTTTGCCGTGCAGATGCCCTTTCAAACGGAAAACAGCTTAAATAGGATCCTGTTGGAAACGGCATCCGAAAAGCCGTTTGCGGATTGGCTGAATGGTTTCATCCAAAAGTCGCCGCTATTGCAATTGGATGAGTATGCACAGCTGATGTTCGATGGAGCGCTTACGGACTTGCATATTTCGCTGCGGGTTTATCCGATCATTGCAGCAAACGAAACGGATTTATATCAATTCATTTCCGGTTCTGCACTTATTCCCTATATGGAACGGCTGGATGCGGATCAGCAAAAACTGTTCAGGTCGGCGTTTATCAAAAGAATACAAGCTCAATTTGTTTCTTTTCCTGCAATTTATGCGTTCAAAAGGCTATTATTGTACGGCGTGAAGCGCAACCCCGGTGTCCGGCTAACCAGCTGATCGGCACCGGCCGTGAATTTCCAGGTTACACAACATAAAACAATGAATGATGGTGGTCATAACTAATTTCGAAGAGTACAAATCATACGAAGGGAAAGTCGTTGGCGTTTCCAACTGGCACCGGATTGATCAGCAGCAAATCAACACGTTTGCCGATGCCACGCTGGACCATCAGTGGATACATGTGGATAAGGAACGCGCAAAGAACGAAGGGCCATTTAAGTCCACAATTGCGCACGGCTACCTGACACTGGCGCTGATCCCCTACCTCTGGAAACAAATTGCGGATATCAGGAACGTAAAAATGGAAATTAACTACGGCATCGAAAACCTGAAGTTCGGACAGCCCGTACTGGTCGATAACGAGGTACAGCTACAGGCCAAGGTACAGTCAATCACCAACCTCCGGGGGACAGTGAAGGCCGTTATTCAGGCCACCTTATTGATCAGGGACAATGCCAAACCGGCTTATGTCGGCGATGTGGTATTCCTTTACCATTTCAATTAAAGCACCACACGGAAGCCGGTTATCCGCTGTTATTGCCCCTCAGTATTTCAGTTGCTCGTCTACATCGTATTTCATGCCCGGATAATCCAATATCCTGCGCATCAATCCGATCTGGCCGCAGAGATAGTCTTCCCGGCCGATACACATGCCGATAAAGTTAAGCAGTGTTTCGGGGAAAAAGGAAATATTCATATGTAACGGTACCTCTTCTTTTAAGCGGGTGTCGGTGATCTTCAGCAATGCATCATATACAACCGGGGATATTTTATGGAAATTCGCTTTAAGTTCGCTTAGCGTGGGATATGTAACCTGCGTGTCCAATGCTTTGCCCTGGAAAAATAGATCGTCAAAGGGATCCTTTTCGTTAATACCCAGCACCCCGGCCAGGCCATAACGCGTGTTGACAAAATTACCCGCCATCCAGGCTACGTGGTTGGTTCGGCCTTCAATTCTTTTTAGCGCATCTTCTTCCGATATACCGTCCAACGCGTTCATGAAAATCTGCGTGTGCATCCTGTAGGCAGGGATGATCATATTCAACTGTGCTGATCGTGACGTGTCCATGTTTTTTTAGTTAATGAATTAATCATGTTGTTTACACAGCCAAGTTAGCCGATATTCTCCGGATTAGCCGGTGACAAACGCGACAATCAAAAGGGGCAAACAGGACAGTTGTGATCAGGTGCGTGGATGAATTCGGCGTATTGGTAATAATTTCGGGAAAAGCCTACCTTTACCCCGGACGAAAACCAGCCGGAAGAACCGGTGCCCCGACAAGCTATCGGCAGGGGTATTCCCGAGTGGTGCCGGCACGATGCAGGACATTGATATATTGAAAATCAGAAGTAGAAAATGAACTATTTAGTAAAGTCGGAAGAGATCGCCCTGTTTTTTCTGTGCGTTTTCCTATTCAGCCTGTTGAATCTTTCCTGGTGGTGGTTTTTTGCGTTGCTGCTGGCACCTGATCTTGGCATGATAGGCTATGTTTTTGGTCCTAAAGTTGGCGCGTTTACCTACAATCTGCTGCACCATCGCTTGGTTGCATCGGTGGTTGCCCTTTACGCGCTGGCCAGTGGAAACGTGTATTGGCAGTTGGCTGCCATTATCTTGTTTGCACATATATCGCTGGATCGGGCTTTGGGATACGGACTTAAGTTCAGTGATTCTTTCACCAATACGCATCTCGGTAGAATAGGGAAAGAAAAAAACAGCTGACGCGTTCCGTAACTGTGTTATATTTTACGGCATTTGATGATATAGAAAGGGTAATTCTCGTTTATTGTAGTTACATCCACCAGTCCCACCGCGGCAAATTCATTCCTTATTGTCGCCATGTCGTAGAAGAATAGCCTTACGCCGCCGAACTGCTCAAACCTGTCTTTGCCTACCGGGGTACCCTGTCCATAAGTCGGGGCAGCCTTTGTAATCGCCGTAAAGCACATATAACCCCCAGGTGCCAGTTGATGATAACAGTCCCGGATGAGCTTCTCCCTTTCCTTTGTATCCAACAGGTGAATTAAAGCATGGCAGAATATCCCATCGTATTGGTTGTTGTCAAAAGGCATTTCCGTTACTGATCCGTGGTGAATCACCAGGTCCGGCCCGTAGTGTTTTTTGGC
>NZ_JBEBRB010000071.1:0-12894 GCF_040395035.1 Parapedobacter lycopersici
TTGCCGGTTACCTGATCGGCAGCATGCCGTTCCTGCAGCCGTACCTCAATTACGTAGTGGTGGGCATCGTGGTGGTGGTGACCATTCCGGTGGCCGTCAAAATTATCCTGGGTGTCCGGAAGAAGGCGGAGGGGACGCGGACGCTCGATTAGTTGACGTCTCAGGTTAAATAGACGATGGAAGAAAATAGAAAGCAAGTTAAATCGTTGTATGAACTGTACCAGCGCCTTCACCTGGGCACGGGCCTGGTGCCTGGTTTGGAGAATTTTGCCATCCTTAATCTGAAGGATGTCGGCTTCGCGCTCCCATACCGGTCGAAACCGTTCAGGCCTGATTATTTTTCCTTTCTTTTTGTGAAAGCTGGACGGGGAGCGTACACCATCGACAACCAGTCTTTTGAGGTAGCGCCACAGGCCATTTACTTTACCAATCCGTCCAATTACCGCACGTTTGGGTGGACGGAAATTGATGAAGTTTATCTCATCACCTTTGACGAAGAGTTTTTAAAAAAGTATCTCCATGACGATGTTTTCGATAACTTTCCGTTCCTGCTTACCGAAACGTTAAGCCCGAAAAAGGCTACGCCTGTTTTCTACCGCAAAGTAGAGGGTATTTATAGGCTGATCCATAAGGAGTATAATACGACCGGCCCAAACAAATACAAGATCATCGGTAACCTGCTAAGTGTGCTCCTTTTTTACATAAAGGGGTACTTTTGGGAAGATTATAGTCCGATCGATGAAGGAAACCGGAAATCACAGATCGTGAGATCTTTTAAGCAATTGCTTGAAAGGCATTACCGGGATTTGGGAGCCGGCAAAAATGCAACTGTTTACCGCGTTCAGGACTATGCAGACGCACAGCGGCTGCATGCCGGGTACCTTAGTTCGGTGATTAAATCGAAAACGGGTAAGTCTATCCAGTCCTGGATAGCCGGGAAGACGACCTCATTGGCTAAATCCATGCTGCAGCATAGCGAAATTCCCATTAAAGAAATTGCCGCTAGGCTGGGGTTTTCAGAGGCGGCTCACTTTAGCAATTACTTTAAAAAGCAGACGGGTGTTTCACCTACGATATACAGGGAAAGCCATCGGAATAGCGGGGAGGATTGAAATTTGCATTACAAACTTTAATTCTTGCAATTTTTTGGATAGGATTACAAGCTAATTTTGTTCTGTAGAATTCAATATACAGCATATGAAAAAATTAGCACAGAAAATCGCCCTGGTGACCGGTGGTTCCAAAGGAATCGGGGCAACGATCGCCCAGCATATTTCGGCAGCAGGTGCGAAAGTAATCATCAATTATTCCGGCAGTGAGGCCGATGCCAGGCAAACCGTCGATTTAATTAACGCAAATGGCGGCGAAGCCATTGCGATCAAGGCGGATGTTAGTAAAGCGAAGGAGGTTGACACGCTGTTTGAAAAGGCGATTGCACATTTCGGCAGAATTGATGTGTTGGTCAACAACGCTGGTATCATGATCACCAAACTGATCCGGGATACGACCGATGCGGATTTTGAACGTCAGTTCGATATTAATGTGAAAGGCGTTTTCAATACCCTTCGAAAGGCAGCTACGCACCTTGCTGACAATGGTACGATCATCAATCTTTCGACTACGATCAATCGGTTGATGGTACCTACTTACGGTACCTACGCTGCTTCCAAAAGTGCGGTTGAACAGTTATCGCGGGTGTTATCCAAAGAGATCGGCAGGGGTATCAATGTAAATTCGGTATCGCCCGGACCGACTAATACGGCGCTCTTTGTCAATGGTAAACCGCAGGAGGCGATCAGCCGGTTAGCAGCAATGAATCCGTTTAACCGCATTGGCGAACCTGCGGAAATTGCCAAAGTAGTTGTCTTTCTGGCGAGCGATGATGCCAAATGGATCAATTCACAGAATATCGGCATCAACGGCGGTATGGCTTAGGATGACCTGTCGGCTTTATTGACAGATAGCGTTATTTGTAAACCGCCAAGCCATTCGATAAGTATCCATGGCCTGCCGCGGCGGGCGGCAAAAAGCCAATCAGATGGTCCGGAAAAAGACATGCCCGGCCGTTGGACGCTATAACAGGGTTTCCCTGAGGGCGGCTGCTGATAGCGGCGACAGGTGACCGAGCGGGATGTCGAATACGGTGCGGGCACCGGTGTGGCCTTCGTTGGCCAGTTTACCCACTGCACGTGCACACGCAACCAGCACACTGGCCGTAAACTCGGGATTGCTCTCCAGCGCCAGGCTGAATTCGATGCGCTGCCGGGAACCGTTGCCTGTGATGCCCGACCGGAATACGGTGCCGCCGTGGGGCATGCCGGAGTGGTTTGCCTGCAGCTCTTCGTCATCGATGAAGTGTACCGTGGTATCGTAGGGTTCGAAATAATGCGGCATTTCCTTGATGTTTTTCTCGATTTCACCGCGGTCGGCCCCTTCCTGTGCCACTACGTAGCAAACGCGCCGGTGGCGGGCCGCCGCACTGAGCTTCGGGGTTTCACCTGAACGTACCTGCGCAATGACATCTTCCAGCGGCAGGGTGTACTGCACGCCGTTTTTGACGCCCGCGACCCGTCGTACCGCATCGGAGTGTCCCTGGCTGAGGCCTTTTCCCCAGAAAGTATATTCCTCGCCCTCGGGCAGTATGCTCAGTCCCAGCAGGCGGGCCAGCGAGAACAGTCCCGGGTCCCAGCCGGTGGATATCAGTGAAAGGGTACCGGCAGCGCGGGATACATCATCCACCTGTGCGAAATAGGCCGGAATTTTGGCATGCGTATCGAAGCTATCCACTGTGTGGAACAGCCGGGCAACGGAAAGCACCTGCTCCGGCAGGTCGGTTGAAGACCCGCCGCAGAGGATCATGACGTCGATAGCCTCCCGGTATTCGGCGAGCTGTGTGTAAGGTATTGCATTTGCCACACCCGCCAGCGCGCCAGGCGGCCGCCGGGTGAAAACAGCTACCAGTTCCATATCCGGCTGCTGCCGGATAGCGAGTTCGACACCTTTTCCCAGGTTTCCATAACCGACAATCCCGATCCGCAGGATGCCGCGCGATTCTTTTTCCATTAGTTGATCTGCTTAATTTAACGATGACCCCGGCGGGGTCCGGCCGGCGAAGTTAGGCAAAATAAAGGAGCATAGCGAAGACGGAAAAGCGTGATGAGGTATTGGAGCGAGTATTTTTGGGCAGCAATCCAGTTCCGCAAGCCGTTCGGAATAAGTGACTTTTTTTTAACCGGGCTGACGGTGGAATCAGCGGATATGGTGCTGCATGTATTGAATAGCACATATGCAGGGTCATTTCCGGTAAAAAAGCGTAGTGAAGAATTCGTTTTTTACGTTTGGTATGTTACTTTTGTGATGTCCGGAAAACAGATACTTCGGATTGAAGACAGAAACTAACTAAGTAACCATCTACCAGGTCGCTTTGCCTAACGCTGCTATTAGCGTTTACAACCTTGCCGCGTAGATACTAAAACAACATCCATGAAAAAATTTTTACTCATTTTGGCAGCCAGCGGCTGCCTGTATGCGAACGCCCAGGTAGGTATTGGTATCGCGAATCCGCAAACCGGGTTTCATGTGGCCGACAGCGCTGTGGCATTCACCAAGCCGGGCGACGTAGAATCCTCTACCAAAGCGCCGATCAGTGGTGCAGGTCGACGCATGATGTGGTATCCCGAAAAGGCGGCGTTCCGGGCGGGTTATGTGGGTAGTTTCGGTAGTGCCTATTGGGATGCCACCAACGTGGGATACTATTCGTTCGCCGCGGGAAACAACACCCGTGCGGTCGGTGAAAATTCCGTTGCCCTGGGGTTGGCTACAACCGCATCGGGCGATGAGTCTGTGGCACTTGGAAATAACGGTACAGCCAGTAGCGACCGTGCCTTTGCATTCAATGGTACGGCTTCGGGCGTAGGGGCGGTTGCGATCGGATCGGGTGCGCAGGCGACGAATGACGATGCGCTGGCAATGGGTCCTTCCTCGATAGCGGGCGGGTTGGCGTCAATCGTACTGGGCCCGTCGATTGCCAATGGAAATTTTGGCGTAGCTATCGGCCTGCAAAATAGTGCTAGTGGGCAATTCTCTACGGCTATTGGCAAAAATGCGCGTACGGCGAACCGCCAGGGGTCCATGGTGCTGAGCTGCGGCGGAGCCGGATTTTCATCAGACAGTTCGTTTGCGACCGCAAATAATCAAATGACCATGCGGTTCATCGGCGGATTCAAGCTCTTTACGACGTATCAAAACATCGCCTCCCCAATGGGTGTGGAGCTCGCCCCGGGCGGTGGTGCCTGGACGAGCGTGAGCGACCGTAATAAAAAGGAGAATTTCCAGGAAATTGATGTCGAATCGGTTCTGCAAAAGGTGGCGATGATTCCGGTTACGCGGTGGAATTACAAAAGTCAGTCGGCCGACCAGCAGCACATCGGACCGGTTGCCCAGGATTTCCACGCGGCGTTTCAGTTGGATGGCGTTAAAAACGACACCACCATCAACACGGTGGATATTGACGGCATCAACATGGCGGCTATCCAGGCACTGGAAAAACGGACGGCTACACTAAAAGCGGAAAACGACCAGCTGAAAACGCAATTGGCGACGGTGCTGGAGCGGATGGCTGCGCTGGAGCAGCGGGTTGCAGAAGCGGCGAAAAATACGCAGACAACTACCGAATAACCTAAAGCATACGTATGAAATGTAGTTATCCCTTGGCGTGGCTCAGCGTTAAGCTATTCGTCGCATTGGGTTGTTGCATACTCGGAAGTATGCCAGCAAAAGCGCAATTTACAGTAGTCAGCGGTGAAGTGGTCATTAAACCGAATACGCTTTTTTCCGTACAGGGCCTTACATTTACACCTGCAGCTGAAGTAACGTTTACGAATAATGCACTCCAGCGGAGTGACAATCCGGTAGCCTATGCCGGAAGCCCCTCGGTAAATCAGGTGTATACATTTGATGTACCAATCGCATATACGGGCACGCTTCGCTTTCCGTATACGGACGCCATGCTGACCGGCGAACCTGCTGGTAACCTGAAGCTGATTTATGCATCCGGGGAGGAAGGTCCATTTACCCTGATTCCCCAAACGGTGGTGAATGAAAGCGAGCGGTTTGCGGAACATGATTTTGAGACCTCGACGACCTTGCAGCAGGTGAGCGCCCTGGTGAGCGATGTGACGCCGCCTGTGGTGACAGTGGTGGCCATACCGGCAAATGGATATTACGTGGAGCATGACGAGCTGGTGTTCACGGTGGATTTCAGCGAAAATATAACAGTGGATGTAACGGGTGGTACGCCGTACCTGAATGTGACAATCGGCACCGCTACCGCAGCGGCAGCTTACGTAAGTGGTTCGGGCAGCAGCGCGTTGGTGTTCCGTTACACGGTACAGGCCGGGGATGTAGACCTGGATGGTATTGCCTTAGGTAGCAGCCTTGAGCTGGCTGGTGGCACGATCCGGGATGCAGCGGGCAATGATGCGGTGCCGACGCTTAATAATAGCGGCCCGACTGATCAGGTGCTGGTCTATGCGGTGCAGCCCAGTGTTGCGGTCGCCACTGCGGCGATATCGCCCGTAAATGGTTCGTTTACAGCAATCATCACCTTCAGTGAGGCAGTAACCGGATTTTCTTCCGCTGGTATCTCGGTAACGAATGCAACACTCGGTACCTTGCAGACCGAAGATAATATCAAGTATACAGTGGAGGTTTCGCCGTTAGCGGACGGACCGGTGAGCCTTTCTGTATCAGCGGATGCGGCGCAGAACATGGCAGCTAACGGCAATACGGTATCCAACACATTGAACCTGGAGCACGATGGCGCAGCCCCTGCCGTTCCGGTGGATTTGGCCGCTGAAGGGGGTGATACGGAGATTACCCTGACATGGACAGGCAATACGGAACCAGACGTGATGTCTTATCGCGTATACGGTAGCGTTGGTGCCGACCCGGCGCTATTGCTGGAGACCATTGCCGCGCCGTTGACGGCATTCATGCATACCGGACTGGTCAATGGCACGGAATACCGGTATCGGATTTCGGCGGTGGATGCCGCGGGCAACGAAGGCGGGCTTTCGATGGAGGTAATGGCTATACCGATGGGCGAACAGGTCATTACATTCGGTGCACTGCCTGCGATGACTTATGGTGACAACCCGCTGCTGCTTGGGGGCATAGCTTCATCGGGACTGGAGTTGTCCTACAGCAGCAGTAATCCGGCTATTGCTTCTGTTGCCGGCCGGGTGCTGACGGTGCATACGGCAGGCCAGGTAACGATCACGGCGATGCAGGATGGCGATGTTGCCTTCCATGCAGCTGATCCGGTGGCACAGGTGTTGACAATCGACCCGGCAACGTTAGCGATTACAGCGGAAGCGGGACAGGGCAAGGTGTATGGCACTGCCGACCCGGTGCTGACGTATTTGGCGACCGGATTTAAACTGGCGGATGACGAACGTATACTGACCGGTGCATTGGAACGTGCACCAGGGGAAGATGCGGCCATTTATGCGATTGCGCAGGGCATGCTGGATGCAGGGAGCAACTATACAATTGATTTCGCAGGTGCGGATTTCACGATCGCGCCGCTTGCGGTTACGGTTACGGCGGATGGCCGGACAAAAGGCTTTGGACAGCCGGACCCGGAGTTGACTTATCGGGTGTCGCCGGCGCTGGTGGCAGGTGATGGATTCGGCGGAGCACTCCTGCGCGAACCGGGAGAAGCGGTAGGCACATACCAAATCAGACAGGGTACGTTATCGCTTGGTGAAAACTACATAATGGCATTCCAGGGTGCGGAATTGGAAATTACGCCATCGGGTGAATTGAATGTCACCCTTTCAGATGGCAACTTTATATACGACGGCGGTGCAAAATCGCTGAGGATCTCTGGGGATCTTCCTTGGGGCGTAACGGTAAGCTACGAGAACAACAGCCGTACGGATGTGGGCAGCCAGCGGGTGACAGCTACCGTGAGGGGGGCTAATTACGAGAATCTGGTGCTTACGGCCGACCTGACCATTACCCCGGCGCTCATCGCCGGCATCACACTTGAAGAAGGTAATTTTGTTTACGACGGCACTTGGAAGTCACTGGTGATCTCTGGGGATGTTCCGTCCGGTGTAACGGTAAGCTATGAAAACAACAGCCGCCGGGATGTGGGCAGCCAGCGGGTGACGGCGGTGCTCGATGGGGGTGCCAATTACGGTGATCTGGAGCTGACAGCCACGCTGACGGTCACGCCGGCGGAACGGACGCTGGATTTCCCGGCGTTTGCGGGGAAAACGTACGGTGACGCGGACTTTGCCGCAGGCGCTGTTTCCAGCAGCGGGGAGGAGGTAAGCTATACGAGCAGCGATTCCGCGGTAGCCGAAATCCGCAACGGGCAAATCCACATCACGGGGGTAGGTACAGCCACGATCACGGCGACGGTACCGGCGAACGGGAACTACACCAGCCGCCCGTCGGTCAGCCGGGTGCTGAGGGTTGCGAAAGCCAGTCAGGTGATCACGTTCGACGCCCCTTCGGAAGTGAACCGGGATGCGGGGAGCATCGTGCTGGATGTGAGTTCCAGCAGCGGGCTTCCGGTGGCAATGACGGTGGATGACGGACAGGTGGCCACCCTGGAGGGCAGCACGCTTGTGATCCACCGGCTGGGCACGGTACGGATCACGGCCACCCAGGAAGGGGATGCGAACCATGATGCTGCCGGACCGGTGACGGCTACCATCCGTGTGGTGGACCCTTCGGCGGACTTTGCGGTGCGGATCCACCCGGCGGTATCGCCGAACGGCGACGGGATCAACGAATTCTTGATGATCGAGGGGATAAGGGATTTTCCGGAGAACAAGGTGACCCTGTTCAGCCGGAACGGCACCATCGTATGGGAGGCAAAGGGCTATGATAATTTGAATACGGTATTCCGGGGCACGGGTGCGGGCGGTTTACAGCTGACCCCGGGCACGTATTTCTACCTGGTGGAGGTAAAGGCCGGCGGCCGCTGGGAATACCGGAAGGGTTACTTTGTGCTGCGGTACTGATTAGCGGCGTCACAGAAAACAACGAGCGATGAAAAAGATACTATTGATGGTAATATTGGCGGCAACGGCTTTTACCCTGCGGGCGCAGCAGCCGCTTACGCACACACAATACGGCGCCCAGCGCACGGCTGTCAACCCGGCGCTGAGCCTGCTCCGCCCGGAGGGTGAGGTGTCGTTCCTTGGCCGGCGGCAGTGGGTCGGGATCGAGGGAGCCCCGACGGCCTTCTGGGGGAGCGGGCATATGGGTTTCCGGAAAATGGGTTCAACGGCGGGCGTCAATATCCGCCACGAGCGGCTGGCGGTTGAGCGGCTGACGGAGGCAAGCGCGTTTTTCGCCAAGGGTATCCGCATCTCGGAGAGCGAGTATGTTGGGTTATCGCTGAATGCGGGTTTCAGTTACCTGGACGGCCGTTTTTCGCAGCTTGACCCGGGGGACCCGGCCTTCCGTGATGATGTCAGGGAGACGGATGCTGTTGTTGGTTTCGGGGTTGCTGTTTACCGTCCGGGCCGTTATTATGTCGGTTTGTCGCTTCCGCGCCTGATGCTTGGCACGCTTGGCGTTGGTGCGGAGAGCCGGTATGACTTCCGCAACCAGTACCACCTGACTGCCGGGGCGCTTTTCCGGCTCGGGGCCGACTTCGGATTCCGTCCGTCGCTGCTGGTCACGTATGCGGGGAACCTCCGTCCGCAGGCGGATGTTCAGGCGATGTTCTTTGTTGGTGAGGTATTCGGCCTGGGGCTCAATGTGCGGAGTTACGGTGACCTTGCGGGTCTTGCGGAGTTCCGTTTCGGGGGTTTCGGTGTGGGTTACAGTTACCAGTTCAACCCGGGCAACGAACCGCTGAACCGCCGGATGAACAACAGTACCCATGAGATCGGACTCCGATACCGTTTCGGGGGAATCGGCGGACTTTTGTAGCGGATAATATTCCTAACTTTGCGTCATGGCACCCGTACAGGAAGTGGACTTGCATCTCCGTGCATTCATGCGCAACACGTCCGGCCTCAGTGGCGAAGACATGGTGCAGCTGAGCATCGAGCGCATGCGCACGGCTCTGGATAGCGCCATTGCCCGCGGTCAGCAGGAAATCCGCTTTATCCACGGTCAGGGTACCGGTGCATTGCGCGAACGCGTATACCAGGAACTGCGTGTATACGAACGTGAGGAGTTGATCGAATCGTATGAACCGGCTTTTTTCAATCGGGGTATGGTGAACGTGATTATCCGGTATTCCTGAAGAATTTACCAGCAGCAATAGGTTGCAAATCGGCAGGGGCCAAGTTATTGCGGCCGCTCACGCACCTCTACGGTGCCGCCATGCTCCAGTATGGGGCATTGTTTAGCCAATGCGGTTGCCTGGGTGATATTTTCTGCCTGGAGCACGATAATGCTTACCACTTTTTGCCCGCCCCAGGTAACCAGACCCGCTTCCACCTGCCGGTCGCGCCCCGTAACGATGTAACCCGGCGCGGGAAAAGCGAAGCTTTCCACGTATACGCCTTCGGTTTTCCACGATTCAAGGGTCACATCCCAAGCAGGACCAACCTCTTTTGCTTGATCGCTGCCATAGCTTTGCGGTACCCGTACCACCAATACAAACTTTTTAAGGGCCGATGCTGTCTTCGGCTTGCCTACTGGCAGGCCGGCGATTGTCATTAAGATCGTTGTAATCATTGTTATCCTTGTTTTTCACAAAGGTCGGCCCGCATGGGCTGCCATCCTTGTAAAAAATCATTGATTACCAAAAGCGGGATTGGCCGAAGAATTCGCGGGGGGACAGGCCGGTGAACCGCTTGAAGGCCCGATTGAAATGCGCCTGATCAAAGTAGTCGCCCTCCAGTGCCAGGTGTTGAAAAGATTGACCGTGTCCGTACTGACTGATAAGTGTCCGCAGGCGAACGATATCGGCAAACGATTTGGGTGATATGCCTACGGTGCGCCGGAACCGCTTTTCGAAAGCATCCTGACTCAGACAGGCGTTGTCTGCCAGTCCGGACATGGATAACCTGCCTTTTGCCTGATGGATAGCTGACACGGCACGGATCATAGCAGGATCGGGCCCCTGGGGCTGCAACCTGGCCAGCAGGAAATCCTCCAGGACGGCCACCCGTACGCGGTGATTTCGGGCCCCGCTCAGCTGATCCTGAACACGGGCGATTTCAGTGGCTGAAAAGCAGGTGTCCAAACCGAGCGTGAGCCCGGCCAGCTCATGAAGCGGATTACGGAACAGGGCCGGTGCCATCCCTTCCTTCAGCAGCACCACGATGGTGCCCGAGTGAGGGAAGTAATTGATGAGGCGAGCCGATTGGCGCAGTCCTGTCAGCGATGCTTCGGGAAGGATGGTGTGCCGGTCGTGCCCATAAGCTACCTGTCCGCCGAAACGGAAAGCCAGTGCAATCGCCGTATCCGGCAATACCCGGTTTTCGAGGGGTTGTCCGTGGCTCTCAATGACGTGAAATGCCCTGATATAAGGTTGCAATACGCGGCTGGGTATATGGGTTTCCATGGTCATTGGCTAACAAAAATAGGCGAATCAGCATATATCTTGATAATGGTACCGTCATCTTTTGCTGCGTTTACTCAGCTGCTGTAGTTGCAAATCGGGTCAATTTTCCTTAATATTGATCATGCAAACATTAAAACGATCGATCCTCCTCTGTGTATTGTTTATCGTCGGTATGGCCCACATCCGGGCTGCGGAACGCAGCGATACCCTGCGTGTGCTGGCCATTGGCAACAGTTTTTCGCAGGATGCGGTAGAACAATACCTGTATGAACTGGCCGAAGCGGCCGGAAAACCCATGATCATCGGTAACCTGTATATCGGTGGGGCGCCGCTGGCCAAACACCTGGCAAACGTGCAATCGGACAGTGCAGCATACAGCTATCGGAAAATTACGGCTGACGGTGTGAAGACCACCACCGAGCATACCAGTATCCGCACGGCCCTGCGCGATGAACCCTGGGATTATGTGTCGCTTCAGCAAGCCAGTCCGTTGTCGGGCCAGTTTGATACCTACCGGCAGCCGTTGCCCGCGCTGCACCATTACATTGATAGCGTAACGGGTGGAAGTGTGCGTTACAGCTGGCACCAGACATGGGCGTATGCGGCCAATTCCACTCATCAGGGGTTTGCAAATTACGATAATGATCAGCAAACCATGTATGGGGCGATTATGGAGGCTTCGGGACAGGTGAAAACGCTGATCCCGCTGGATTTGCTGATTCCGGCCGGCACGGCAATCCAGAATGCCCGGACGAGCTTCCTGGGGGATCATTTAACGCGCGATGGCTATCACCTGGATTTGCATATCGGACGGTTTATTGCAGCATGTACGTGGTTCGAATCCCTGTTCGGAGAACCAGCACCTGTCGAGGATTATCGTCCGGATGGGGTGTCGGAAGCCGAAGCTGAAGTAGCCCGGGAAGCGGCCCATGCCGCCGTAATGTCGCCGTTTTCAGTAACGGCTGTTGCCGCAGATGCAGCGACTGCGGAGGCAATGCCCTGACTTGCGATTGGCAACGGTATTAGCACGCTTTTAGCTCCGGTCGCATGGAACGGACAGCCGGATATTCTCCCGCATCCCAATGATGCCACTGCACGGAAATGGGGTGGGGAAGAACGCTGTTTTGCGGATGGTACCTGCCGGCAAACTGACTGATCGATCAATGACCTCATACGTACGCCATCGGATTTTTACTCCCGCTATTCTACTACGGATGCCAGTAAGACCGTAACGTAAAAACACACCTTTCTGCAGCCTCTCCGGGCGGTGACAGCAGGATAAAATCACGCACTTTTTGTTTCCGGAAAACGACCGGTTTCGTTGTTTTATTACCGCGTATCGGTTATTTAACGACAGGATGGACAGCACGTGCGGTTTACCCGCTAATGCTGATTGTTAATTTTCACTTGTTCCTGTTTATTAATTAATTTCGGATGTCATATGTAGTTTTTGTTTCTATTTTATCTGTGTCTTTGAGTTATTAGATTATATTCTATATATTTTTACTAACTGTTTATATCCAATTAATTATGTCAGTTATATAAATAAATTAATTACAATTGAAAAATTACCGCAGCTACGCTACCACCCTTTGCGGCATCCGTTTGTGTTGATGGACATAAGCCGGGTAAAGCCGCATACAAAACCACTTCCCGCGGCCCTGCCCGTTTGGTGAGAAATGTTATATTTGCCGGTGAAGTAACCCCCATGTACATGGAAAGTATCTACCAAAATTTACAACAGGCATATGACCGGATTTCACGTTATGTCGAACTGGACGAGCACATGGAACAACGGAAATTCCGCATACAGCTTTACAGTCGGCGACGGATGTTTGTATGGTGGGGCATTGCCGCAGGCTGGATCATTTACCTGCTCTGGTACCGTATCGGCAACCTGCAGGGACAGGGTGTCATTGTGCCGGGCCTGCTGTCTTTTGGCGGCAGTATTGTAGCCATGCAGTATGTCATTGGGCCAATACTGGACCGCAGAAAGAAAACAGCCATGGAACGGCAGGCGACCATTGAATTTACGCCGATGATTGCGGAGATGAACCACCTGGCTGATGAGTTGGAGGATGACAGCGTGCTGCCGCCCAAATACCGTACTCTGCACGCCTGTACTAAATTGCTGGAATACGTCCGCAATGGACGGATTGAAACGCTTCGGGAGGGGATTAACCTGTATGAGGAAGAGGTCAGCCGCGACCTGCAGCATCAACAGCTCCGGCAGTTGGCGCTACAAAATCAGCAATTGATCCGGCAGCAGCAGACATTGATAAAAAATACACGTGACATGGTGCGGGCGCAGCGGGTAACCAACGATTTATTGCGTTTCCGGTAACGGG
>NZ_JBEBRB010000072.1:0-12836 GCF_040395035.1 Parapedobacter lycopersici
TCGTTGGTTATCTGGCTTCATTATTTATTGGTATTGCCCTCGGCCTGATCGGCGGCGGTGGCTCCATACTCACCGTTCCCGTATTGGTTTACCTGTTTGGCCTACCGCCCATTACGGCAACGGCTTATTCGCTCTTTATTGTAGGGGCTACCAGCCTGGTGGGCGCCTGGCCAAAATACCGCAAAGGGCTGGTAGACCTTAAAACAGCCGTCATATTCGGCATCCCATCCATCATTACGGTGTACGCTACGCGCAAGTACCTGGTGCCGTCGATTCCGGACCCGGTCTTTACCGTAGGCAGTTTCGCTTTAAGCAAGCCCGTGGCGGTCATGCTGCTCTTTGCGCTGATGATGCTGGCGGCTTCCATTTCCATGATCCGTAAGAAACCGTGCAGGGATTGTCCTGATGATGCGGTCATACGATACAATTATCCGATGATCCTGTTGGAGGGTGTTCTCGTCGGTTCGCTGACGGGACTGGTCGGGGCCGGCGGCGGATTCCTGATCATCCCGGCGCTGGTGCTGCTGAGCAGGCTATCCATGAAAAAGGCCGTTGGCACATCACTGCTGATCATTGCCGCCAAGTCGCTGCTGGGTTTTACCGGTGATGTGACTAATATGCCCATTGAATGGGGGTTCCTGCTGCTGGTCACCGGCCTGGCTATCCTTGGATTCTACGTAGGTAATGGCGTTTCCGCCAGGGTACCCAGCCACCGGTTGCAGAAAGGTTTTGGGTGGTTTGTGCTGCTGATGAGCGTTTATATTTTGATTAATGAACTCTTCCTTTGTTAAAATACTGGCTGAAAGTGATGTAAGTCACCAATCGGAGCAGTGATCGTTAGTACCTTTGTATTATGATACTTGAAAATCAATTAACGCATATGATGGAATGGTTAAAACAACCCTGGCCATGGTATATTGCCGGCCCGTTGGTGGGACTTACGGTTCCCGTACTCCTGATCCTTGGAAATAAGCATTTCGGTATTTCAGCTAATCTGCGCCATGCCTGCGCCATGTGTTTTCCCTCGGACATCAAATTTTTTAAATACGACTATAAAAAGGAATTCTGGAACCTGTTTTTCGTGATCGGTGCGTTCGGCGGAGGTATCGTCGCCAGTTTGTGGCTAGCCAATCCCCAGCCGATTGAGGTAAACGCTTCCCTCGTTGCCGAGCTCGCCGGGTACGGCATCAACGACTACAGTTCCATGGTGCCGCAGCAGCTCTATAACTGGGATTACCTGTTGTCGACAAAAGGCGTTATCATGATGGTTGGTGGCGGGTTTCTGGTCGGCTTCGGCTCCCGTTATGCAGGGGGGTGCACCAGCGGTCACTCCATCATGGGGTTGAGTACCCTGCAATGGCCTTCGCTCGTCGCCACCCTAAGCTTCATGGCCGGCGGGTTCCTGATGGCGAATGTATTACTCCCACTGATTTTAGGATAACACAATGAAAAATTCAATAACAAGCAATACAGCCTTGAACCATTCGGATTCGGAAGTGCGCAGACAGGATACCATGTGCGTCAATGAATCGCAGTTACAGCATCGGTGGTACCACAATATAAAGTATCTGGTGGTCGGAATTCTGTTCGGGATCGTTTTCGTAAAGGCGGAAATCATCAGCTGGTTCCGCATCCAGGAAATGTTCCGGTTTCAGTCGTTTCACATGTACGGCATCATCGGATCGGCGGTCATGGTGGGTATGCTATCCGTATGGCTGATCCGGAAGTTTAATATCAGGACCATTTACGGTGAGCCCATTACGTTTACGCCGAAAACATTCAACAAAGGGCAGATTTACGGGGGGCTGCTCTTTGGACTGGGCTGGGGCCTTACCGGCGCCTGTCCAGGCCCTTTGTTCGTGCAGATTGGCACAGGGGCCACCGTGGTGGCTGTGGTGCTGCTCAGCGCAATTGCGGGTACCTGGCTGTACGGTAAACTGCGGGACAACCTGCCCCATTAAGCATAATTCATTCAATATTCAGCTAAGACAAATTAAAAAATCATGTTTTTCCAGCACATTTATGACAAATCACTCGCGCAGGGCAGCTACCTGATCGGCTGTCAGGCGACCGGAGAGGCCATCGTCATCGATGCCAAGCGTGATGTAGATACGTACCTCGCTATCGCGAAGCAAAACGGGTTGCGTATTACGCACCTTACTGAAACGCATATCCACGCGGATTTCCTTTCCGGTACCCGTGAGCTTGAGGCGCTGACCGGAGCCGCTATGCATCTTTCGGACGAGGGTGGTCCGGACTGGCAATACGAATTCCCGCACGAAGGACTTCGGGAGGGAAGTGTTATCAAAGTGGGCAATCTTTCCCTGGAGGTCATCCACACACCCGGCCATACGCCCGAGAGCGTCAGTTTCCTGCTGCGCGACCATCCGGCCACGGATGAGCCGGTCATGCTCTTTACCGGCGACTTTGTTTTCGTGGGCGACGTAGGCCGCCCCGATCTGCTGGAAAAGGCCGCGGGATTGGTGGGTACACAGGATATCGGCGCGCGTGAATTGTTTCGGTCGCTGCGGAAATTCAGTGAACTGCCACCTTATGTGCAGGTCTGGCCGGGTCACGGTGCCGGATCGGCCTGTGGGAAGGCCCTGGGTGCGGTACCCAGCACCACAGTGGGATATGAGTTGATACGGAACTGGGCGTTCCGCTTTGAAAACGATGAACCGGGCTTCGTTGATTATCTATTGACCGGTCAGCCCGAACCGCCGCGGTATTTTGCCACGATGAAAAAACAGAATAAGGTGGACCGCCCGCTGTTGACCGAAGTGCCAAAGCACCCCAGGCTCACCAAAGAACAATTCCTTTCGGCATACCGGGATGGTGCCCGCATTATTGACGCCCGCCCGAAGGACATGCACGCCAAAGGTGCCATTCCCGGCAGCCTCGGCGTGGAGAACAGTCTTTCGTTCGCTACGTGGGTAGGATGGCTGGTTGGATACGATGAAACGCTCGTGCTGGTAGCTGACGATGCGCAGATTGAAGACCTGACGCGCAAACTTATGCGTATCGGTATAGACCGTATCATTGGATACATTCCAACGGTCGGTGACCTGGGACTGGCATTGGAAACCCGCGATATTATCGATATTGACACGTTTAAGTCTTTGCTCGGCCGGGATGATATTCAGGTAGTTGACGTGCGCGGCGCCACTGAATATGCCGCGGGACATGTACCTGGTGCCATTAACCTGTTTGTCGGTACACTTGCGGATAACCTGGAAAAACTGGATCGCAGCAAACAGCTCGTCATCCATTGCCAGGCGGGTGCCCGTTCGGCCATTGCCCAGGCATTGCTGGCAGCCAACGGTTTCAAGGATGTAAAGAACTTCTCAGGCGGTATGGCGGCCTGGTCGGCCACGAACCAGCTGATCAGCTGTGCGTAGGGACGTGTTATGCAATTTTAATGGACACCGCCTAAACCGCGTAGCCATAAAGCAAAATTTAGCGAATGCGTTACGCATTATTGCTGATTTAAAGTATATTTAGGCCATCGATTGTCTTCCTATGCTATGAAGCCTATATTTTTGCTACTTACATTTTCGCTTACTGCATTCCTTGGTTATGCCCAGGTAAAATCAGGCATCACCATCGAACTCCACGATTCTTCCAGAAACCGGCCTGTCACCATTGCCTACTGGGCGCCCTCGGATGCGGGCACAGCGGATCAGCAGGTGGGTATCGGTGCTGTTGACCCCGCAAAACATCACATCGTCCTGCTGTCGCATGGTACGGGAGGCAACCGGTTCAGTCTTTCGTGGCTTGCCAGCAGCCTCGTTGAACAGGGCTTTTTTGTCGTGTCTGTTGAGCATTATGGCAATAGTTCGGAAAGCATCATCCCGGCCTACTTTCTACGGTACTGGGAGCGGCCCCTGGACATCTCGTTTGTGCTGGATTATCTGGAACAATCGGAGTTTAAAGATAGGCTCGATTTCAGTCGCGTGGGTATGATTGGCTTTTCGTTCGGGGGGTATACCTCCATTGCTCTGGCGGGAGCGGTTATGGATACCGAGTTGCTGTTTTCGAACATAACGGATCCTAAGTATGAAAGGGAAATAGCCATTCCGGAACTCGCGGACCTGATGCAATATGTCGATGACGTCGATTTTAGTGAGGCGCCCGATAGCTTAAAAGACAGCAGGATAGCTTATTTTGTTGCGCTTGCACCTGCCTGGGGACTTGGTTTTGGCAGCAAAGAACAATTTAAGGCGATAGACCGGCCATTGCTTATTATCGGGGCCGAAGCAGATGAGATAGCTCCTGTGGCCACTAATGCCGCCCATTACCACCAATTGATCCATACATCCGAGTATGTCCTACTGGAAGGCGATATAGGACATTATATTTTCTTACCCGAGGGATCGGCTTTACAAAAAGAGCAGCTCCCTGTCTATTTCCGGGATGCCGAAAATATTGACCGGTCAGCGGTACATCAAAGGGTCGTGGATGAGGTTATCGGGTTTATTGCGCATAATTAAAGCCAGGTTCTATTCTGTTTTGCCTACCGATAAGCGTGTTGCTGAAAGCAACTTTTTGATAAAAATAGTCGTTCAAGAGCGTACACCAGCTGTCCGAAAATGGACATTTATGAGCCAACAGCTGCTACAGCCAAGCCATCGGATTCCATCTTCCGGTAAACACAGTCCGTTTTTCCTTTCGGAATTTTAGCTAATGGTATTTTATTCTAAAGCTTATATTGGCATAAATTTGTGGGGCAGGTGGAAACATACCTAATCAGGATAACACAATGATAAAAATTGCCGTAGTCAGTTATAAGAAACAGGAAAAATTCACACAGGGTACTTCCGATGATGAAGACGTAGACCTCATTGAGTTTTTGAAAGGTAAAGGGTTAGACGCGGTCCCCGCGATCTGGAATGATCGTTCGGTAGACTGGAGCGAGTTTAACGTGGCCATCGTCAAATCTCCCTGGGACTACCATAATCATTTGACAGCATTTCTGATGTGGCTGGATAGCCTGGAAAAACTGGGCGTCCAGGTATTGAACCCGACAGAAATTATCAAATGGAACAGCCATAAGCTATACCAGAAAGACCTTGCAGAAAAAGGACTTTCGGTAATTCCTGCTGAATACCTGGAAAGGGGATCCCTATTTGACCCTCATTTCTTTGAAGCATTCGGTACGGATAAACTGGTGTTAAAGCCCAGTGTAAGTGCAGGGGCACAAAATACCATAACCGTTGATAAACATAATTATCACGAACAGTTAGACGAAATCGCACAGCTTATTAAGGTAGCAGATTATATTGTACAACCGTTTGTGGAGGAAATTAAAAGCGGCGAATGGTCTTTTCTGTTTTTTAATGGTAGATACAGTCATTGTGTATTAAAAACGCCTAAAAAGGATGACTTCAGAGTACAGCATCACCACGGCGGCAGCATTAGTTATCCGGCCCCCAACGCGTTGCATGTTGCGCAGGCAGGGACTTATTTAAAGCACCTGCCGCAAGCTACGCTCTACGCAAGAGTAGATGGTGTCATTGTAAACAATTCATTTGTTTTAATGGAATTGGAATTGATCGAGCCGTATTTGTTTTTCAATGGCGATGACAGGTTACTGGAAAATTATTACCAGGCTTTGCGGGCCCTGATTTGAACCGTTATCAGGGATATTGGGTATCAATTAATAATTTCTCCTTTGTTATTTGCCAGCTTTTCACGCCATTTTTGACGTTCCTCGGTTGTTTGTTTCACCCAGTCAGTAGCTTCACCGACAATTTTCAAAGGTGCATCCGTGCGATAGGAGCGTGTTGGATTGCCCGGAAATTTTTTGTTCGTAACGTTGGGGTCATTTTCAAAGCTGCCTGTTGGTTCAACGATATAAACACGCTCACGCCCATCGCCCTTAGCCAGTGCAGCTGCAAGCCCGGCGCCATTAGCCAAAGCGGTGAAATAAATGTGGTTCATGGTGAGCTTCGGATCGTAGTTTGAACCGTAACCTGCGGTCAGCAGATCGCCGACACGCAGATCCGCCTTCGTGCCGTGATAAAATGGACCCTTGTCAGTTGGATTTTGCACAGCCAGATCCGCCAGTTCATTATTCTTTTTGGCGTTGTCAAGGTCGCTCAAATCGGCATAGCATTTAGCAATACTTGTATATAACGGAGCAAAGGCCGCTTTAACAGCGTCATTATTTAGTTTCAATGCAAGCTGTAAAGCTGTTTCGAGCCATTTTAATCTGTCGGAAACATTTTGTTGATGCCGGGCGACGTAATGTGCGGCAATAAATTTTTCAAAGTCGTTTGCTGCTTCATCCCAGGCTTGAAGAAATATGCTGCCCGCTTCTTTCGGTCTACCTTTTTCTTCCAGGCCCATTCCCTGGATACATAATTTCACAACCTTGTTGTTTGGATTAAATTCCATCGCTCATTATTTTGCTGTGGTAAGTCTTATTTATTGTCAAGTTGTTCTGCCAGCCCGATAAGCAGTCCCTCAACTCCGCGGATATAGCAAAGCCGATAGGCGTTTTCGTACTGAACCACTTCACCAACGACCTGCGCGCCGTGTTCGCTGAGCCTGGATATCAGCTCGTCTATGTCTTCAACCGCAAACATGACACGAAGGTAGCCGAGCGCGTTCACCGGAGCAGTGCGATGGTCTGAAATGACAGGTGGTGTGCGGAACTGCGAAAGTTCAAGCCGGCTGTGCCCATCCGGTGTCACCATCATGGCGATTTCTACATGCTGATTGCCCAGCCCGGTAACGCGGCCTGCCCATTCACCTTCAATTGTTGCCCGTCCTTCGAGCTTCAGGCCTATTTCTGAAAAAAAAGAAATGGCCTTGTCGAGTGATTCTACAACGATTCCGACGTTGTCCATCCGGAGTAATTTGTTGTTTGCCATGGTTTTTCGTTTTAAGTAATTCGTGCGTCAGCTTTCGGGTTACTAACAAAAGTAGTAGATGAGGGTTTGCAAACCAAGATATATTTTCAGCGGGGACCCGATTGACACCGCACGCCGCCAGTCCTCGTTTTTATTCATTTTCGATATAGCAACTGGAATAGAAGCAACTTCCCCGCTATATGACGGCAGCAGCATTTTCACAACCGTATTGATGATATCTCTGCATATCATTTGGTGTCAAAAATTGTGATCTTTATTTTTGAAGCACTTTACATCATTCCCATTGACGCATAACGATGATATTAGAAACAAACCGATTGATTTTAAGAGAGTGGAATTTAACCGACATTGATGATTTAGTAGAAGGGTTATCTAATATGGATGTAGTGAAATGGCTAGCCTATGTCCCACACCCATATACCGTTGCCGACGCTGAAAAGTGGATACAGTACTGCCTCAATAGTTCAGGTAACGGCAGGGAAAGAACCGACTATCATTTGGCCATTGAACTTAAATCAGCTCAAAAAGTCATTGGCGGTGTAAGCCTTGATAAGATCAACTTCTCCCAGGGTACTGCCGGTGGTGGTATCTGGCTAAACGATAAGTTTCATGGCCAGGGGTACGGAGCTGAAGCTTTTGGTAAGCGGGTTGAGTTTGCCTTTGAAGACTTGAAGTTAAGACGTTTGGAAAACGGTTATTTTAAAGGAAATGAAGTGTCTTTTAAAATGCAGGAAAAATTGGGGTATAAAGTTGAAGGCGTAAGAAGAAAGGCCCACATCTCCTTGGCAAACGGTGCAGTCATGGATGAATGCATAACGGGCTTGCTAAAGGAAGAGTGGATAAGGGCCTAACTTGCCGGTCGTTCGCAACCTGGTTTTGAACCGGTAGGATTTTACCCTTTTGTAACTTAAATACTGCCAAAAAGCTATTCTGTTTGCAACAAGGACTGGTATAGCTATATTAGCTTTGAAAATATAACCAAAAACAATGAAAAAAATATTCGTACCCGTGCTGGCATCGCTGTTTCTATTCAGTATCAGCGTAAAAGCACAACAGCCGGCGGCCGCTCCCGCTAAGCCGTACAAATACGTGATCAAAGGAGGTCACGTAATTGACCCCAAGAACAATATCGATGAAGTGATGGATATCGCGATCGATAACGGATGGACACCTTCCATGGAGGCGCGGGATGCACAACCCGCACGTCCCGGCACCAATGGGCGGCCAGACCGTCCGGCCGAACCGGCGCGTCCAGCTGTAAAAGGCACCGAAGGCCATATTGCCCTGGTCGCAAAAAATATCGACCCGGACCTGGCTGTGCAGGTAATTGATGCCACTGGCCTATACGTAACGCCCGGTATCGTTGACATCCACACCCACAATTTCTGGGGAACCAACATGGGTGGCATTAACTACAAAGACGGTCCCAATGGCATACAGCCCGATGGCTTTACGCTTCGCACAGGAGTAACAACCGTGGTGGATGCCGGAAGCTCAGGCTGGCGGGATTTTGAGAAATTTAAAAGACAGACCATTGATGTGTCAAAAACCCGTGTGCTTGCGTTTTTGAATATTATCGGCACCGGTATGGACGGCAAAGGCGAGAACAACGAAGCGGAGATAGACGCGCAGAAAACCGGAGAAATGGGACTGAAATATCCCGATATTATTGTAGGGGTAAAAAATGCACACTACGGCAACGGCAATACCGGAAAGCCCGACGGTAACCTGGTGCCGATCAGGGAAGGCATTAAGGCTGCCGGAATAATGGACGGTATCTTCATGCTTGACGGACAGCTTTCAGAAAAAACAATGGAATTGTTCCGTCCTGGCGATATTTTTACACATATCTACGGCAGGGATCTGATGAATGAAGACGGAACCGTAAAGGATTTCGTGCTTGCAGCCCGTGAAAAAGGGGTTATTTTTGATGTTGGATTCGGTGGTTCCAGCTTTACTTTTCGCAGAGCCACTCCCGCTTTCAAAGCTGGATTTCTCCCGAACTCCATCAGCTCCGATCAGCACATCAACAGCATGAACACGGCTATGAAAGATATGCAGAATATTATGGGCTTGTTCATGGCCATGGGTATGCCTTTACAGGATGTTGTGGCAGCAAGTACGTGGGAGCCGGCACAGGAAATCAAACGGCCTGAACTTGGCCACCTTTCAGAAGGTGCAGTTGCCGATATTGCCATTTTTGAAGTCCGCGACGGTAAGTTTGGCTTCTGGGGTAATGACGGTTACGTTGACGGTACCAAACGTATCGTCAATGAAATCACCATTCGCGGCGGAAACGTAGAGTACAACCTGAATGGTCGTATTAAACCGATTAACCTTCCGCAGCCTCCAAGAAGAGCCCATAGTGATGTCGATGAGGAACACAGGCCAGCATTGGCCCGGGTACCCGTCGCTGCACAGCAATTATAAAAAATTGTTATATGTTCAAAAGGCGGATAAGGTTACTTATCCGCCTTTTTGTTATGTATGTTCCCCGCCGGCGCCATGGAATCGAGTTCCTCTGAGATGATACGCATTGCGAAGTTCCAGTTCTTAAAAGCCGCATACACGCAATCATTTTAACCGAATATAGAATAAATTCAAAATAAGGCAGCAACTCCACATCGGGCCGATAATGACCCATGGAATACTTGTGCGGGGGTATGTAATTAAGAAAAGCAGCTTGTCCGCACAAAAACCCCCGGAATCCGGTTAAAATTTACGAAATTAGCAGGCATTATCCATGGCTCATGAAGAAACCCGTCATTGTCATCAAATTTGGTTCTGCTGCAATTACTACGGCAGACGGATCAGTCGATGAACAGATTATCACGGAGATAGCGCGGCAGACGGCCAAACTGCAGGAACATTACAATGTTGTACTCGTGTCATCCGGCGCTGTGGCGGCGGGAAAGGCCTATATCCCGCGTTACAAGGGTACACTGCCGGAGCGCAAAGCCGCTGCGGCAATTGGCAATCCCCTCCTGATTGGCATTTATGCCACGCATTTCAGGCCGTACAAAATCGCCTTGGCACAGAGTCTCTGTGAGCGGCAGCATTTTGCCAACCGCGACCAGTTTCTCCAATTGAAGAACACCTATGAAACCCTGTGGAGAAATCACATTGTCCCCATTGCGAATGAAAACGATGTGGTCAGCAACAAGGAACTGAAGTTTTCCGACAACGACGAGCTCGCTACACTCATCGCTGTAGGTTTCGGTGCCGAAAAGATCCTGTTCAGCACTTCAGTACCCGGAGTACTGGATGCAGCCGGACAGGTGATCAGCGAAATTCCGGTGATTGACAAGCAGGCCCTGTCGTTAGCCCGAAAAGAAAAATCGGCAGTGGGGCTCGGCGGTATGACCTCCAAGCTGAATTTCGCCAGATTAGCCAATCAGCTGGGCATTGAGGCAGTCATTTTCAGCATGCGCACCGAAGATGCCATTCTGAAAGCCGTGGCAGGTACAACTGGTACCCGCTGCCTACCACAGCCCAAGAAGGTATCATCCCGCCACAAGTGGATGGCCACCGGCAGCCTCATTTCCGGTAAGGTAATGGTCGACAAAGGCGCCTTGGAGGCGTTAAAAAAACGCCGGAGCCTGCTCGCCGTTGGAGTCACTGATGTGATCGGCGGCTTCATGACAGGCGAGGTGTTCCAGATCGTGGACGAACAGGGCCTCGTACATGCTGTGGCCAAATCCAAGATCGAATCAGCGGTGATTGAAAACACCACAGACAAAAAGAATATCGAAATTGCACACGCGGACGACATCGTCCTCTTATAACAACAACCGATGAATAGCATAAAACAACAGTTGGTACAGGCACGCCAGGCGAAGAAAGCGATGAACATGCTGACGTTGCCTCAGAAAAAGCAGCTTCTGCAAGCTATTTCCACACTATTGGTCGACCATCAGGATGCCATAATCACCGAAAATAAAAAGGACCTGGATCGCATGGATCCGCAGGATGCCAAGTATGACCGGCTGAAACTTACCGGCGACCGCATCCAGGCATTGGCCGACAGCGTGATCGACGTGGCCAACCTGGAAGACCCGACCGATAAGGTGTTGCTTCAGAAAACCCTTGAAAACGGCCTTCAAATCGAAAAGCGGTCGGTAGCGCTCGGCGTGGTTGGCGTCATTTATGAGTCGCGGCCCAACGTAACAGTCGACGTGGTTGCGTTATGCATCCAGTCGGGCAATGTCTGCCTGCTGCGTGGCGGTTCGGACGCCTGGTTTACCAACAGCTACCTCGTTTCATTGATCCGGCAAGCTGTCGAAGCGGCGGGCATCAACCCCGATATTGTGCAATTGCTTCCTACCGCCCGCGAACTGATGGGCGAGCTGCTTGAGGCGAAGGATTATGTGGATATCCTGATTCCCCGCGGATCGCAGGCACTGATCGATTTTGTCAGGGAACACGCCAAAGTACCCGTCATCGAAACCGGTGCCGGCGTATGCCACACGTATGTGGATGAAACTGCCGACCTCGATAAAGCCGCCCGTATCGTTGCCAACGCAAAGATATCGCGTCCATCGGTGTGCAATGCGCTGGATACCGTATTGGTAGATCAACAGGTCGCCGGTCCTTTACTTACCAAACTGGCTCCTTATCTTGCCGAACATCAGGTGGAAGTGTACGCCGACCCCCAGGCCTTCCAGCAGCTCGAGGAAGTGGGATACCCCCACCTGCAGCATGCCACAGCAGCTGATTTCGGCCGGGAGTTTCTGGACCTGAAGTGCTCCGTTAAAGTTGTTGATGGCCTGGAAGAAGCGCTGGATCACATTGCAGCATACTCCTCCAAGCATTCCGAATGCATTGTCTCTACCGATCAGGAACATATCGATACGTTTTTGCACGCGGTGGATGCTGCTGCAGTATATGCCAACGCCTCCACGCGCTTTACCGACGGTGGTGAGTTTGGCCTGGGAGCTGAAATCGGCATTTCCACCCAGAAGCTTCACGCCCGCGGTCCGTTTGCGTTGGAGAAGCTCGTTACCGAAAAATGGCTGGTGCGGGGCGACGGCCAGATCCGGTAACCGGAAGCCGTGCTTGCCGTTATCGCGCCCGGATTGTAATTTTTCCGTAGCGTGGGTGGTTACTTAACGATATTCATTAGATTCGGGCCTATGAAAAAACCACTAATTATCGCGGCAATGATTGCCCTTGCAGTTACCATAAGCGGTCAGCCAGTAGCAGCACAGCTGAAATTACCACCGGCCAGCAGTTCCCAAACAGTGATCCAAGGCTTGGGCATCAGTACCATAACGCTTACGTACAGTCGTCCGAATACCAATGGCAGAGCGGTATTTACGGATCTGGCACCTTACGGCGAGGTGTGGCGTACCGGTGCTAACGGCATTCCAAGCATTACGTTTGATACGCCTGTAACCGTTGCCGGCAGACAGGTGGATGCCGGAACCTACGGACTGCTGACGATACCGGGTGAAGATCGGTGGACGGTCATCTTCAGTAAAAACAGTCAACAATGGGGCGCGTACAGCTATAACCAAGATGAAGACCTCTTCCGCTTCGAGGTTAAGCCTCAGCAGTTGGATAAAGCAACAGAAACCTTTACCATGTCCTTTTCCGATGTGCAGCCTCAAAGTGCAAAGCTGGATATCGCGTGGGAAAAGACAAAAATCAGTGTTGATCTGACGGTCGATCAGGATGCCGAGATTATGGCCTCAATCGACCAGGCCATGAACGGTGAAACGAAACCTTTTTTTCTGGCCGCCCAATATTACTATACCAATAATAAAGATATTCAAAAGGCGCTCGAATGGGTGAATGAAGCCGATAAAGCGTCGGCACCGGTTCCCTATATCAAGTATTGGAAGGCGCGGATCCAACTCAAGGCAGGCGATAAGGCGGGTGCCGTTGCAACCGCAACACAGGGTATTGAGATTGCCAAACAGCAGAACAATCCGGAATACGTAAAGCTGAATGGCCAGGTAA
>NZ_JBEBRB010000073.1:0-12681 GCF_040395035.1 Parapedobacter lycopersici
TGTCCGGCATGTGTTCGAGTCCGCTTCGACACCGCTTCGGGGTTCCTTCGACCCTGCTTCGGGTCCGCTTCGACTGCTGTTCGAGTCCGCTTCGAGTGGGCTTCGACCCGGCTTCGAGTATTGTTCGGTCATTCTTCGGCGAGCCCCGAATGTCTGCCGAAGGAATATCGAACAAGGGTCGAAGGAACCCCGAAGCAGTCACGGAAAAGCCCCGGAACGGCCTGCATCCCTTCCCGAAGGGTTATCGGGCCGGTGTGGCTTCCACCCTACCTGAGCGGCAAGCTCCACCACAACGGCCTTGGTGGGCGATCTTAATTGCTACGCTAAAGTAACCAATAATGGCGTTTTATTTGGCTGTTAATGAGGTTTTAACATTTTTTAACATCAATAATCCACCGGCAGCTGACTCATAAAATCAGCAATCGGCGGATGGGTGATTTTGGTGAAGGGCATCCCGCTGTTCTGCACATGCACCATGCGCGACACCTTAAAATCCCGGTAATCTCCGCGGAGGTGGCACCAGCCAATCAGGTGCCAGCTAAAGGCATAGAAAATAAGTCCAACCGGCTCTACCCGGCGGTTGCTTTCCGAGCCATCTGCCTTGCAGTAGCGGATATCGAGTATGGTACGGGCAGTTACCGCTTCCTGCAGCGTGGCCAGGTGTTCATTGGCCTCGTTGAGCAACCGCTGGGGAAATTGGAATCCGGTACTGATGGTCAGGTATTCCAGCTTTTCCTTCTGCGAATCTCGCATAACGGCCTTCACCTTGCTGAGGGCACTTGAATAATGTTTCTGAATGGATTTATCGGCAAAGCCTGTCACCAGGTTCTCCATCAGGAGGAGGGCATTGGCCTCCTCCAGGCTAAAGGATACCGGCCGTAGGAAAAAGCCGTCCACGACAAAATAACCCTTATTCGGCTCAAACCCGACAGGTATCCCCTGCTCGTTGAGTGCCCGGATATCGCGGTACACCGTGCGGATACTGATGCCGAACCGTTCGGCAATCCGTTCTCCTGTCAAATATTTCTTTGACTGAAGGAGTGTCAGGATGCCGAATAAACGGTCGATTCGGTTCATGAGTTTAACTTAGCGATTCTTCACCTTCCCACGGGAAAACCAGGGGCTCTGGCGACCGGTTATCCCGCGCCTCCAAAAAACCGGGTTTCATACTGCCCGAAAATTTTCATGATGCGCGCATTCAAGTCGGCCTGCCCATGTTCCTGTGTGGTTTCCGCAAACCTGTTCAACGTGAACATGCTGTACTGGATGTTCTGCATTTCGAGGTTGGGTTTGGTTTCGGCAATTGCCGCATAATACCGAAGCTGCTCCTCGAGATAGTCCACGTTGCGTGTCACCAGCTCATTGGCTTTCTCGGTTTCACCGACGTCATACAGACTGCGCACGAAGAACGAATAGGCGTAGCTGTCCATGATGCGATAAAGGCGCTTGGGCATGTGTTCAAGGGCGTTGTTAAGCAGTTCCTTTGCCTCGTTGAGCTTGCCTTCGGCAACAAGCACTTCTGCCGGTGCCGAGTAGATATTGTTCAGGATGAGGCTGATCATCCGATACGACTCCGGATCAATATAAGGTGAATTCCCGATGTTCCCCCACACGTATTTATTCAGCACGTGGTCATGCAGTGCCTCGGCATTTACCAGCCCCTGCTGCGCCGTATTGTCGGCTACCTCAATGGGCATCAGCCGCAGCGCAAACCCCTCAGACACCAGGTATTTATCGAGTCCCATGAAATTATCCGCCGGTACTGTGGTGGCAAAATAAATGGGCCGTTTCCAGTTGTTGTTGGCCAGGATGTCCATCATGGCCAGTTCCGCACGCGATACGTAATTGCGGTTATATGTCCACTGCATCGTATCCACGATGCTATCCTGCCACCGCTCAGGCACCACGTTATTTTTGATGATATCATCCCGATTGACGGTCAGTTGCAGGTTTTTCGTGGGCAGGAAGTTTTCGCGTTCGCCGCTCTGAAGCTGGATTTTGTCGTTCGGGTTGTCCGAAAGCATCAGCGCCACAAGGCTTGCCACGTCTACGTATCCCGGTATACTCGCGTCTTGGTAATAGATGACATCACGCACGCCTTTTACATATTTTTCATCCGGAATGGTGATGGGCAGCGCCTCCGCCTCATTGACTTTCGCCTTCATCTGGCGCACATACCAGTCGGCACTGAGCAAGCTCAGGTTGACTACCCGCACATCGGGACGTACATTTTCTACTTCCTGCACATACCACAACGGATAGGTATCGTTATCCCCGTAGGTAAACAGGATGGCGTTGGGGGCACAGGATTCCAAGTAGTTCTTGGCGATGTCGCGGGCAAGGTATTTATGCGACCGGTCGTGATCATCCCATCCGTCCCTGGCCAGCAGCACCGGTCCGGCCAGCAGGGCGACCGCCGTGGCGGCAATAGCAGCTGTGCGGGCATTTAGTCTCTTTGTGAGCCATCCGCTGATGCCCGCTACTCCCAGGCCGATCCATATGGCGAAAGCATAGAACGATCCGGCATAGGCATAATCCCGTTCACGGGGCTGCAGCGGGCTCTGGTTCAGGTACAGCACGATAGCCAGCCCGGTAAAGAAAAACAACAGGCCTACGATGCCCGCATCTTTCTGCCGGTGCTTGAAATGCCAGAACGCACCGATTAGTCCCAGAATCAGGGGCAAAAAGTAAAATGTATTATTGGACGGATCGGTCTTCAGCGATTCAGGCAGTGCATCCTGACCGCCGACATGCCACTGATCGATGGGCTTAATGCCGCTGATCCAGTTGCCCGTGGTGAAATCGCCATGTCCCTGCTGGTCGTTCTGCCGTCCGGCAAAATTCCACAGGAAATAACGTCCATACATATGCCCTACCTGGTAATTGAAGAAAAAGCGGAGGTTATCGCCAAATGAAGGCTTTTCACTCTCGCCCAGGTTCAGGTAATTGCGGTAATACTGCGGATGGCCATCGCGTGTGCTGTATATCCGGGGGAAGATGGTTTCCCGGTCGTATACGTAATCAAAGCTCTGACCAGCCACTTCATAGCGTTCGGCACCCTTACGATAGGTATTACTGCCATAGGAGATATCAATGGGGCGCGAATCAAAATAAGGGCCCTTGAATTTCGGCTCGTCACCGTACTGCTCGCGGTTAAGGTAACCCAGAAATGAAAAAGCATTATCCGGATCACTGTTGTTCAGTGTCGGGTCGGCTTTCGCCCGGATGAGGATCATGGTAAAAGAGCTGTATCCGAAAACAATAAACGCAGCAGACAGCAGGATCACATTCAGCAGTGGCTTGGCCCGCTGGATGGAATGCCAGATACCATAGGCGAGCCCTCCGGCAACCAATACGGCAAATACGACGACGCCGGAGCCGAAGCTCAGTCCCAGTGTATTTACGAAGAACAGGTCGAAATATGCGGCAAACTTAATGAGGTACTGGATAATGCCCCACAGGATCAAGCCGAGTACGACACAGCCGATGAGCAGCGCGCGGATGGCCCCCTTTCCGGTGGCATTAGCTGTGCGGCGGAAATAAATCACTACCGCAATTGCCGGAATAGCCAGCAGGTTCAGCAAGTGCACACCAATGGAAAGCCCCATAATATAAGCAATGAAAATCAGCCACTTATCCGCACCGGGTTCATCGGCGTGGCGTTCCCATTTTAAAATGGCCCAAAATACAACCGCCGTACACAACGACGACATGGCATACACTTCCGACTCTACTGCTGAAAACCAGAATGTATCGGAAAATGTATATGCCAGTGCACCCACCGCACCAGCGCCCATGATCTGGATCAGGCTGCCCTGCGTGAGTTCAGACCCGGGTTTCCACAGTGCTTTGCGCGCAAGGGCGGTGATGCTCCAAAAGAGGAAGACAATCGTAAGGCCGCTGGTGATGGCCGATCCAATGTTCATCCAATAGGCAATCCGCTCGGGATTGCCGAAAGCCAGGTTTGAAAATACGTTCTGCAACATCAGGAACAGCGGCGCACCCGGCTGGTGGACGATTTGCATTTTATAGGCGGAGGCGATAAACTCACCCGTATCCCAGAAGCTGGTTGTCCGCTCTACCGTCAGCACGTATACGAGCGTGGCGATCAGCCCGCATGCCCATCCGATAATGTTGTTAATCCGAGTATAGCTCATAAATGTCGCGTATGGTTCTTGATTAAATTACGCCCCGAAAATAAGGAATAGTATGGTAATGCAAATATATTATTCGGATTTTAACACATTCGGCGGGTATAAGCACACCCGGGCCGGCCAGTGGCCAATCGGCAGGTTTTCGTTGTCCGTCATTACCGATACCGTTTACCGTCCCTGGCGAGTAGGGCATACCGGTTGTGGAAACTGCAGTCGCCTCTTTGTAAACCGTGCGTTGTGCTACACCAGAAATTAAGCGCGCTGTATAGCAAGCATAGCCGCTTGGGTCATCACAAGCTACGGATTCCCGGTAATGAATCCGTACAGACACCAAAAAACGGGACTTGAGGGATATGTTAGCTAGCTTTGCAACAGGCAATCTACGAGGGTATCAGCGCTTTCCAGCAAAAAGAAAAATATTTTTGCAATAATTATTCCATCACCCTATATTTGCAGTCCCGTTCGCAAGGGCGGTAAAACAGATCCGGATTGCCCGATAGTATAATGGTAGTACGACAGATTTTGGTTCTGTTTGTCTAGGTTCGAATCCTGGTCGGGCAACAAAAAAAATTACGGATTGCCGTTTGGCAATCCGTAATTTTTTAATGTAACTTTAACATCGGAATAATAATATCCCAATCCCACTGCTAACCCACAAAAAACAACTATTGCCATGCCTTTGCAATTCAATGAGGTAAAACTTTTCTCCGGTTCAGGTACTACGGAACTGGCTGAGCAAATCGCGCAGTCTTATGGAAAAAAACTCGGTGAAATGACCTTATCCCGTTTCAGCGACGGAGAAATCCAGCCTTTTTACAACGAATCCATACGCGGATGCGACGTATTCCTGATCCAGTCGACCAACCAGCCCTCTGAACGCCTCTTTGAGTTATTATTGATGATTGACGCGGCCAAACGGGCTTCTGCGCATTACATCACCGCAGTGGTTCCTTACTTCGGTTTCGCACGCCAGGACCGGAAAGACAAGCCCCGGGTTGCGATCGGCGCGAAAATGATTGCTAACCTGATTACCGCTGCCGGCGCCCACCGGATCATGACGATGGACCTCCATGCGGCACAGATCCAGGGTTTCTTTGATATCCCGGTGGACCACCTGGACGCTTCGGTAATTTTCGTACCCCACATCAAGTCGCTGAACCTGCCCAACCTGACCATCGCCTCGCCGGACATGGGTGGCTCTTATCGTGCACGTACTTTTGCCAAGTATTTCAATGCCGAGGTGGTCATCTGCGACAAGCAACGTAAACGCGCCAATGAAATTGAATCCATGTCGATTATCGGTGATGTAACCGGCCAGGACATTGTATTGATCGACGACATCTGCGACACAGCCGGCACACTGTCAAAAGCAGCTTCCCTGATTATGGAAAACGGGGCCACAAGTGTACGGGCCGTTTGTACACACCCGGTATTATCGGGCAAGGCTTATGAAACCATCGAAAATTCGGCATTGACCGAACTGATCGTTACGGATACCATTCCGTTGAAGCAGCAAAGCAGCAAAATCAAGGTACTTTCTACCGCCGAGCTGTTTGCCAACGCCATAAAGAATGTAAATGAACACGGCTCAATCAGTGATTTGTTTAAAGTTGATTAAATTAAACTCCAACTTTTTTCATACCTTTGCGGCCTCAATTTAATTTTATATCGTATAACAATGAAATCAATTGCTATTAGCGGTTCTCTAAGGGAGAACGTAGGGAAAAGAGATGCGAAAGAGCTGCGCTACCAGGGAAAAGTACCCGCGGTGCTTTATGGTGGCGAAAAACAGTACCACTTTGCCGTATCCGCAGCTGATTTGAAGCCGGCCATCTATACGCCGGATGTTCATTTCATCGACCTGGATATCGACGGTGACAAACACCGGGCTATCATCCAGGAAACACAGTTTCACCCATTAACTGATCAACTTCGCCACGTTGACTTTCTTTTGCTGAATGACAAGAAGGAAGTGTCTGTCAACATCCCGATCAAACTCACCGGCACATCACCGGGCGTGAAAATGGGGGGTAAACTGGTACAAAAACTGCGCAATCTTCGCGTAAAAGCATTGCCTAATGCCCTTCCGCAATACATCGAGGTTCCACTTGGCGCACTCGAGGTGGGCAAGTCCGTACGCGTGGAAGAAATCCAGCTTGAAAATGCTAAAGTACTGAATAATGGTGACGACACCATCGTATCGGTAATCATGTCGCGCGCATTGCGCCAGGCAGAGCAGGAAGCAGCCAAGGATAAAAAATAATCCAGTCCGGGGAAATACCCCGCTGCACCATACAAAAACACCGGCACGTAATGCCGGTGTTTTTTTTTCGTGATGCATCAAATTCAGTATGTTTGCGATCCCATGGCAACAAAATATTTAATCGTAGGGCTGGGTAATATTGGCCCTGAATATGCGGATACCCGCCACAACATTGGATTTATGGTCGCCGATGAGCTGGCGCGGCAGGCGAAAGTTACGTTTTCCACGCTGCGGCATGCCTACTATACCGAATACCGCCAGCGCGGGCACGGGGTGTATGTAATCAAACCAACGACCTACATGAACCTGAGTGGCAAGGCGGTGAATTACTGGATGCATGAATTGAAAATCCCCCTTGAGCATGTGCTGGTAATCGTTGACGAGCTGGCCCTCCCCTTCGGCAAGATCCGGCTGCGGGCCAAGGGCAGCAGCGCAGGGCATAACGGGTTAAAGAGCATCGAGGCCATGTGTGGCGGCCAGGGATATCCACGCCTGCGGTTTGGCATCGGCGATCATTTTCCGAAAGGACGGCAGGTGGATTATGTGCTGAGCGGATTTGACACCGATGAATTGCTGGAGCTGCCGGCCCTGATCGAGCGTTCTGTACAGGCCGCAAACAGCTTTATCGACATTGGTTTGGAACGGACGATGAATGTATTTAATACGTAAATCGGCTGACTACACCGTTTACTACTGAATAGCCACTTCAATTACGCCGTTTGCCCCCCTATCGCCATACGCTTCCTTAGCCGCATTGCCCTTTAATACGTTAATGGAAGTGATTTTATCGGTTGAGAGCGATCTGAATGCGGCAGCTGTGCTTTCCTTGCCATCGATGATGATCAGTGCGCCGTTGAAATCGGGCCGCTGTGATAACGATAGACGGTTGATTACGGTTGAGGCACCTAAGTCCGGAACCTCGCGTACGACAGAACTTTCTTTCTGATCATCGACAGCCCGCTGATAACTACGGAGTGCCGACTGATACCCACGAAGAGCTGATTGATAACCACGGAGCGCCGTCGATAGCCGGTCAGTATCTGCGTTGTTGGTCACCGTGTCCAATCGGTTTCCCCTGACGGTTATGTCAATGGCTGCCGTATCGGGTTTCATTTTAATAACAATCAATCCGTTTTCTGCCGCCTTACCATACAACGAAGTGGCCAGCCGCTCATCTTTCCAAACACTGATGCTGGCGATGTTGTCAGCCGCCATTTTCCGGAGGGAGTCGGTATCCTTCACAGGCATACCATCCACAATAACAAGCGGTGTGCGGGCAGAATCGGCTTTATTAAAAAAAATTGCCCTAACCGGTCCGCTACCACCCCTGCCGGGATGGCTTATGCCGGCAGTTTCCGACGGTTCAAGGGCAGCTGATGGAACCGGATTGTTTTCATCAGACTGATGGCGGGTCTCCATCGCATCCTTCTGATCGACCCGAATGTGGATCGTATCGGACCGCGGTGACGCCACCGGACCGGGTAATACGGGATTCCGGTTTCCGATCTCCTCAACTGCAGGTTCCCGCTGATATGCCCGCGAAACGCTAAACACCAGTACAAGCACCGCAATGACCGGCAGCGCAAAAATGTAATTCCCAAGCTGCAATGCGGATGATCGTTTTCTGTTCATCATGGCAATTCTCCTTTTTAGGCTTTTAAAATTAAAATGATTGGCAATTTCCGGCTGGTCGCCGGTATATTGGCTCACCTTTAACAGGTGGTACTGGTAGGTCTTTTTATCCACCCCCTGCCGCAGTACGTTACTGTCGGTGATGTATTCGAGGTTTTCATGAATGGCGCGCCGGATGAGCCATGCACCGGGATTGAACCAGCAAACGGTACGGCACAGCTCGGCCAGCAATACATCCAGGGTATGCAGCTCTTTTGCGTGAATCCGCTCGTGACTGAAAATCTCGGCCAGTTCGGGCTCGTCGTGCTGGTGTATGTTCAGGTAAATGTTCCGCCAGAATGTAAACGGTGCCACCGGATGAAATACCTGCCGATAACGAAACAGCCGCCAGACCGCAGGTTCTGAAGCGATGTGGAGCTTCCGCAGGCTGACGAGACGGACAAGCAGTCGCCAGCCAAAGTAAATAACACCCAGCCAGAATAGCGCGGTAAGGAGCGGCCACCAATTGAAGGCCCTGACCGGCATTTGCTGCCAATCGGAGATAAGATAAATTACCTTTGGAGCTGTATCCTGCCGGGCTACCAGCCAGCCGCTGATATCCACCAATGGGTATGCAGCAGAAAACAGCAACCCAAACAGCAGGTAAAACCGATTGAGGCGATAAAACGTGAGCCTGCGGAGCAACAGCCGGTACCCCAGGTAAAAGAATACCAACGAAAGGTTAGCTTTGAGCAGATGAATAACGAAATCGGGCATGGCTATTTGCTTTTTTCCTGATCAATCATGTTGATGATTTCCTTTAGCTCTTCGGTACTGATTTTTTTATCCCGGGCAAAAAAGCTCACCAGCTCCTTATAAGAATTCCTGAAATAATCGCTCACGAATCCGCTCATAAACATTTTCTTGTAGATCTCCTCCGTCAACAGTGGCTCATAACGGTACGCATTGGCGTACCTCACCGCCTTTACGTAGCCTTTGCGCTGCAGGTTTTTAATGGTTGACGCCAATGTAGTGTAAGGCACTTTTCCGTCGGGCATTTCATCAAGCAGCTCCTTGACAAAACCACCGTTGCAGCGCCAGATCAGCTGCATCGCTTCTTCTTCCTGTACAGTTAGCTTTTCCATAATATTACGTTATTGTCGTAAATATACGAAAAAATCGTAACATCCAAAAAAGTGAGCAACTTTTTTTCAGGCACACCTATTTTGCGCCAATCGCGTGGAAGCAGGGTGCAGTGCTGTGAAAATTTAAAGAGAACCGTTTAAATCGCTATTTAGTTACAAAAAATGGCAATAATATTACGTCGTTAACTTTTTTATTAGTGCAATTTCATTACATTTGCATCTCATCCAAAAAAAATTATGACAGAGACAGCTTCAATATCTATTGACGGTAAGACACATGAGTTTCCTGTGATCACAGGAACGGAAAATGAAAAGGCTATCGACATTTCAAAATTACGGGATCAGACAGGAGCAATTACATTGGATCCCGGGTTTAAGAATACCGGCGCGACAAAAAGCGCAGTCACTTTTTTGGATGGTGAAAAAGGTATTTTGCGTTACCGCGGTTATCCCATTGAACAGCTGGCGGAGCAATCAACATTTCTTGAAGTGGCTTACCTGCTGATCTACGGTGAATTGCCATCGGCAGCCGTCCTGGAGGAATTCCGCAGGAAAATTGACCGGCATACGCTGATCCATGAGGATATGAAGAAATTTTTTGACGGGTTTCCGTCGAAATCACACCCGATGGGCCAGCTTTCCTGCCTGGTTGGCGCGCTATCGGCTTTTTATCCGGAATCACTCGACCCGAACCCTACAGAAGAAGAAGAAGACCTGACAATCGTTAAGCTGCTGGCTAAAATGCCGACAATTGTGTCATGGATCTATAAAAAGTCGCTCGGACATCCGGTGATGTATCCGCGCAACGGACTGAATTTCGTGCATAATTTCCTGAACATGACCTTTGGCCAGATTACGGAAGATGTGGAAATTGAGCCGGAAGTGGTAAGTGCCATGCACAAGCTGCTGATCCTGCATGCCGATCACGAGCAAAACTGCTCTACCTCAACGGTACGTATCGTGGGTTCTTCCAATGCCAATCTGTACGCCTCCATATCTGCCGGTATCTCTGCCCTTTGGGGCCCGCTGCACGGCGGGGCCAATCAGGCGGTCATCGAAATGCTGGAGAACATCAAGAACGACGGTGGCGACAGTGCCAAATGGCTGGCCAAGGCAAAAGATAAAAACGATCCGTTCCGCCTGATGGGATTCGGGCACCGCGTATACAAAAACTTTGATCCACGGGCCAAAATCATCAAAAAGGCGTGTGATGATGTACTTGAACGCCTCGGCATCAACGATCCGGTACTGGATATTGCCAAGGAACTGGAAGAAGCAGCATTGAAGGACCAGTATTTTGTTGACCGCAAGCTCTATCCGAATGTGGATTTTTACTCCGGAATCATTTACCGGGCGCTGGGCTTCCCAACCGATATGTTCACGGTGCTGTTCGCCTTGGGCCGCCTGCCGGGATGGATTGCACAGTGGAAGGAAATGCGGGCGAACAAGGAGCCTATCGGCCGCCCGAGGCAGGTGTACACCGGCAGCGTAATCCGTGACTATGTATCGCTTGAAAAGCGTTAGTTGAAGCTAACCAGTTAACGGCATAAAAATATACAGCCGGCTCAAAATGGGCCGGCTGCGTTGTTTATAGTGGTTCGGTTTGCCGTGGCGGTGTGCCGGCGGGCGACTAAGCCCGCTGCAGTTCCATTAATCGGTTATATCGATCCGGTTAATCAGGCCATTGAATCCGAGTACCGATTCCGGTAGGTCTTGCAGGTTGATCAATGAATCTGTTCCGGGGACAAACGCATTAAACTCAAACCGTGCGGCGGATGTTGCCGGTATGTCAATAATCGCATACGCTTTCGTGGGCCCTTCATCGTGCCCCAATATCGGGCGCGGACCGCCGCCCAGGCAACCGGAGTTAAATAAAACCACGCCGTTTTTACGTGCAGGAAAGTAGGCATGCTGATGCCCGCTGATATAGATATCCACTCCATTTTCCTTAAAAAAGTCGAGCGTTCGATCGGCTTCCGCGATAACTTCACCCGGTTTGTTTTTGTCGGCTACTATCGCGTAAAGGGGCAAGTGTCCGAGCAGGATGCGTAATCTTGATTGCTTTGCAGTCCCGCTTTTCAGCTGGCCTTCCATCCAGTCAAGCATTTCAGGCGTGATGGTCTCCGAAGATGCATCCCAGCTGATAAAAAAAACATTGTTTTGCTTGTAACTGAAATAAAAGGGATAATGGGTGCGGTCGACAAAGGTGAGGTTGGTGGCTTCGATGTGCTGATTCCAGAATTGGCTTGCCGCAGCCCTATCTTTCTGGTAGCTTGGTGATGCGTCGTGGTTCCCTACCGTGAATCCGAAGGGAATCTTCAGGCTGTCAATCGGCTTCAGCACGGCTAGGTCAAAGCCTTCCCACATGGCCGTTAACTGCGCTTCCGTCAGGGACGCCTTTTGACCGGCTACCATATCGCCACCGCACAATATAATGTCGGGCTTAATTACCTTCACTTTGTTGATTACAGCAGCTACTTCATTGCTGTATGTTGTGGAACCATAGCTATCGTTCAAATCACTTATTACCATGATTTTTAATGGCTTATCCTGACTATGCTGCCTAAGGGGTAATCGATCATCCGACTGCCTGTAGCTGGGTTCTGCTGTAAATGCGCTGGCCGTAAAGAGCCAGCATAGCAGTAATGGCACAAATTTGAATCTCATATGGATTTTCTAATATAATGTTGTTTTTTACCTGCTATGGAAGGCTAAATACCCGGTGATCCGGAATCCCTATACTTCGCTTGCCAAGCCGTCCCAAAAACGGCCGGGCACGCAGGCTCATCTTTTCGCCGCCCGGCAGAAAGCATCTAAATTAGGATTCATCCGGTGGAATTGGAAATTAATGCGGCATTTTCTACCTAAATAACATGTTCACACCGTTTTAGAATGATTCAAAATAATCTATCAATCTACTATATATTATCCGTTCAAATCCTTATGTTTGCACGAATTATTCGCATGTAAAATAAATTGGCTTTTTACATCACATATATCGTTATCGGCTTAGCCCTATTTGGGTTTATCGCATTGTTTGCGTTAGCGGCCGTATATGCGGAACGTAAAATTGCCGGCTTTGTCCAGGACCGCCTGGGCCCGATGGAAACGGGCAGGTATGGCAGCCTGCAGACCCTTGCGGATATTCTCAAATTGATCCAAAAGGAATTTATCACACCTGCAGCGGCTGATAAGGTACTGTTTATCGCCGCTCCGGTGATCATTTTCATGGCGGTGTTCTTTGGGTTTATTGCAATGCCCTGGGCACCGGGATGGGTTCCTGCAGCACTGAATATCGGCTTGTTTTATGTGCTGGCCGTCGTTTCGGTTGATGCCATTGGTATTCTGATGGCCGGATGGGGCTCCAATAATAAGTTTTCACTACTGGGATCACTCCGGGCGGTGGCGCAGATCGTATCGTATGAAATCCCCGCCGGCCTCGCACTGATTGCAGCTGTAATGATTGCCCAGACACTCAACATGCAGGAAATGGTAGCCAACCAGGGGA
>NZ_JBEBRB010000074.1:0-12477 GCF_040395035.1 Parapedobacter lycopersici
ATCTTGCGGCGGTTCCTGACCGGGTGAATTGGGTAGATCCCATATCCATCCAATACCGCGACTATACAGTTTATAATAATCCGCCGCCGGGAATGGGCATCCAGCAATTACAGGTATTGAAAATCATGGAAGGGTTTGACCTGAAGGCATTAGGGCATAACAGCGTCGATTACCTTGCCTATTTATTGGAAGCCATTCACCTGAGCCGGACCGACACCGATACGTATATCGGCGACCCGGCTTTCGTTCCTGTGCCAGTGGAACGGCTGCTATCCGACAACTATATTGCGCAACAACGTCAAAAAGTGATTGAGCGGGTAAACCAGCGGAAAGTGAAGATGCAGCAGGCAGCGCTTTCGGACGTGCCTTTCCCGGTTCCAACGGATGATGCTCGCAATCCGAGGTATACTTTTGCAACCACCAGCCTGTCGGCTGTGGATCAATGGGGCAATGCCGTAGTTATCATCCAAACCCACGGAGGTGGTTTTGGATCGGGTTATGTTGCCGGTAAAACCGGACTGGTGTTTAACAGTGCAATGGACTGGATGACACTTGAACCGGGCAAAGCCAACAGCGTTGCGCCGGGTAAGGCGGTAGGGTGGTGCATTGGTGGGATGATGCAGTTCCACCGCAATGGAAAGCCGGAGCTGATCGTCGGGTCGCCGGGAAGCTTTGGTATTCTCCAGTCCGTTCCACAGGTGGCAATGAATGTAGTGGATTTCGGTATGAACATCCAGGACGCCATCAGCGCCGCACGGTTCCGGTGGAAAGATGAACTGGGCAGTGTGCCGGCAACCGAACTCATCATGGAAACACGCGTTCCGGCGGAAGTCCGCAAAACACTCCAGGCCATGGGCTATGTATTGGATACCAGTCTGGGCGACTGGACCATGACTGTTGGCGGGGTGCAGGGCGTGACCATTGACCGCAGTACCGGCTGGCTCATAGGGGGAGCTGATCCGCGGCGAAATGGTTACGCGATGGGCTGGTAATTAATCTAATGTTCATGTTTATATACATTTAATAACTGGTTTAAAATTTTGTAGTTATGAGTTTAGAATCCAATCATCCCCGGCGTAGTTTCCTTAAGCAGTCGGCCATCGCCGTGGCCAGCATGTCGCTCTTTCCCGAGTGGGTAGCCGGCGCACAGGCACAGCCGGCGGGACCACATCCTGTTCGGCAGGAACCCAAAAAAATCGCGCTGATTGCCAATATCTACCGCAACAGCGCCCACGCCGATGTAATTGGGACGAAACTCTTCGCTGGGATACCGACCGACGAGGGTATCGTTGCGCCGGAGGTGCGGATTGTTTCGGTATGGATCGACCAGATCGGTGCTAATGATACCGGTGTGCGCATTGCTAAAATGAATAATGCAACTGTATATGATACGATCGCAGGTGCCCTTACACTCGGCGGCGACCGGCTTGCGGTTGACGGGGTAATTTATGTCGGCGAACATGGCGAATACCCGAACAGCCGCTATGGGGTAAAAATGTACCCGCGTATGAACTACCTGGAACAGATATTCCGCGTCTTTGATGCCTCCGGTAAATCGGTGCCGCTTTTTAGCGATAAGCACCTGTCCTATAGCTGGCTGGACAGTAAATGGGTGTACGATCGCGCGAAAGAGCTCCGTGTACCGATGATGGCCGGTTCTTCGTTGCCCGTTTGTTGGCGTGACCCGGGACTGGAACACCCGATCGGCACAAAAATTACCCATGCCGTGGCCATTGGCTATGCGTCGCTTGACGCTTATGGATTTCATGTGGCTGAAATACTGCAGTGCATGGTGGAACGGCGTGCCGGTGGCGAAACCGGTGTGGCCAGCGTCCAGGGACTACTTGGCGATGCGGTGTGGAAAGCCATGGATGATGGGAAAATCGCTGAAGAACTGGTTGATGCGGCGTGCAACAGCATCAAGGGCAGGGCAAGCGGTTCGTACCGGGAACTGGTAAAAGAACCCAAGGCCGTGCTCATCAATTATAATGACGGCCTGACGGGCGCCATTCTGATGCTGGATGAATACGTCAATTCCAGCTGGGCCTATGCAGCCAGGGCAGATGGCCGGGTAGTTGCTACGGAATTTGTGCTTGACCACAGTATGAGCTATTCGCATTTCAGTTACCTTACGCTGAATATCCAAAAGTTGATGGTTACCGGAAAGCCAACCGCTCCGGTTGAACGGACGCTCCTAACCAGCGGTATCATGGATATGGCGATCCGTTCGGCGGTGGAGGGTGGAAAAGTCAGGGAGACTCCATTTCTGAATATCCGCTACTCAGCGGAAGGTTTTGAACCGATCCGTCCGACCAGTCCACGACCCACGGGTAAGGACATGGAAAACTGGCCGCCCAAAGGATACGAGTTTATTATCCCGGAGAAGTTTAAAACCCCAACATCTTAATTATTTAACAAATTACTAATTAACCAATTAGTTATGCCTAACTTTAGTTATGATAAATCTGCTGCCTTATTGGATCGCGCAAAAAAAGTAATGGCCGGCGGCGTTTCTTCTGAGTTCCGGAAATACAATCACCCCCACGCGATCTTCTATACACACGGTAAGGGAAGCCGGATTGTAGATGTCGACGGCAATGAATACATTGACTTCACGTTAAGCCAGGGACCCTTGATTCTCGGACATTCACATCCGCATGTGCTGAAATCGGTGTCGGATTATTCAAGGGACGGGCAACTGTTTGCCGGCCAGCACCTTCGGGAAATCGAACTGGCGGAGAAACTCCAGCAACTGATTCCTTCGGCGGAACGGCTGCGTTTCTGCCTGGATGGCTCCGAGGCTGTACAGACTGCTTTCCGGGTCGCCCGCGCAAAGACGGGCAGATCAAAATTCCTGCGTTTTGAAGGGCATTACCACGGGTGGCTTGACAATGTAAGCTGGGGGATATCCACGCCTTCCGTGGATGCACTTGGCAGCCGCGAACATCCGAATGTGTTTCCGTGGTCGGAAGGGTTGCCCGATCGGTCGAAGGACGAATTTATCACGTTGCCATGGAATGATCTCGATCTGGTCAGGCAGACGCTGGCTGAATCAGCGGCCGATATTGCGGCCATTATTACGGAGCCGGTCATGTGCAATAATGGTTGTATTCCGCCTGCCGTCGGGTTTCTCGAAGGACTTAGGGTCTTATGCGACCAATACGGCATCGTACTTATTTTTGACGAAGTAATTACCGGTTTCCGTCTTTCCCTGGGGGGCGCACAACAGCATTTTGGGGTCACGCCCGATCTATCCATATTCGCCAAGGCACTGGCGAGTGGTTATCCGATCAGCGCTGTTGTGGGTAAGCAATCCTGGATGGATGCGATCGAACAGGCCCGTGTAATTCACGCCGGGACCATGAATGCCGGTAATCCGACTGTTGCGGCGGCGCTTGCCACAATTGAAGTGCTGGAACAGGAGCATCCCTATCCGCGGATGTTTCAGCTTGGAGAGGAATTGATGGAGGGATTGCGGAATGCTGCCCATGATGTAGGTATTCCAGTGCTGGTGCAGGGCATGGGACCGATGTTTCATATCAGTTTTACGGCTAAGAAAGCCCTGACGGACTACCGGGATACGCTGATGGTAGACCGTACGAGGTTAAACGCATTCATCGCAGGTATGCACGATGAGGGAATCCGCATTATCGGACGGGGGCTGTTTTACATCAGTGCCGCACATACACCGGCCGACATCAGCCGGGCCATTGAGGCGTCCCGTATCGTCATGAAAGGAATCAGTGGGTAATCACGCCCACCGGGTAGGCCTAATTTAATTGTTTGCGTATGAATCCGACAAAAAACGGCAGGGATCTGAAGACCGCATGGGATGCATTTATCAGCGATGCAAATGAACAGGCATTCTATTGTCTTTATGGACATTACTACGATTACTTTAGTTTTTTAGGCGGTAAGAAACACCAGCCAACTGACCAGGTAGCGGATAGTATTAACGACCTGTTTCTCTATGTATATGAAAACAGAAGCAGGCTGTTGAATGTGAGGGACCATCATAATTACCTGGTGACTGCTTTTATCCGGAAATTATTCCGCAAGGTACCTGCAGAACGCGAGCTGTCCCGATGGTTATCGGAAGAGCACGTCTGCCCGTCGCCTGAAGTGCAGCTGATTCAGCAAAGCATGGATGACGAACTGAAGTGCACATTGAAAAAGCTGATTGACCGGTTGCCTGCAAAACAGCACCGGATGATCTACCAGAAATTTTACCTGGGCATGTCGTACCGGGAAATTTCGCTAAGCAACCGGATATCGGAGAAGACAGCCTACAATACCATTTACATCGCCGTGGACAAGCTGCGTAACCTACTGGGTAAAACGGTACATTATATTCTTTCATTTGTTGCACTTTATTTACCTTTATGCGTGCTGATGCTGATTGCCGAAGGGGTTTCGGCCGTCGCGTCCCGATTTGAAAACCAGTAAACTATCCTATGAAATTAGTACACAGCTACGGCATTCTCCTGATCAGTTATTTCTTTTGTATTACTTCCGTGTTGGCCCGTCAGCCGATCGAAGCGGCGACAGCGGAACGGCCGAAGGAAACCTATCAGATACAGCGGTTAACCGGTGATCTACCCATCAATGCCGAGTGGAATAAGTCGCAATGGCAGAAAGTTCCATCCATTAAACTAAGCAATTACATGGGGAAAGCACCGGGGTTCTGGCCCGAAACCGAAGTGAAAATGATGTATGATGACGCTAACGTGTATGTTATTTTCCATGTCAAAGACCATTACGTACGCAGCACTGTTCGGGAATATAACGGCAGTGTTTCGCAGGATGCCTGTGTGGAGTTTTTTTTCGCTCCCGATTCGGCTTCGCCGGAAAAGTATTTTAACCTGGAAATCAATGCCGGGGGCACTCCGTTGTTATATTACGTGACGGAACCATGGACGGCATTCACTAAACTGGATTCGACGGATATTAAACGCGTCGAAATTGCCCATTCTTTGCCCAGTGTGATCGACCCCGAGATTACGGAACCGACTGACTGGACAATCGAGTACCGGATTCCCCTCGCCGTACTCGGTGCATTCTCCAATGTAACTAAACCGGAGCCGGGTGCTATATGGCACGCTAATTTTTATAAAACGGCAAGCAAAAGCATCAATCCCCATTGGATTACCTGGTCGCCTGTCGATTACCCCAAGCCTAATTTCCATCTTCCGCAGTTTTTCGGCACGTTAATTTTTCAGTAAACTTTCCCAATCGCATCTGACGGAACAATTGGGCCGTGCAAGTCATTTTATACCGCGCCCGACAATAAATTAATTTTTCATTGGGAAAAATCAATGGCTGCTGCTCTATTCCTAAAAATTGGAAAAGATGCAGGAAAAGGAACTTTCGGCACTATTGAACGACGAACGTTTTCTGAATTATTGCCTTGGCCGCAACGCAGCAGATGTATCGTTCTGGGAAAGCAAGCTTCAACTCGATCCGGACCTTGCCGAACAGATTGAGCCGGTCCGGCAGGCGGTTGTTTTCCTCGCACACGAAAGCAGCACACGGGAAAGAGAACGGGCCTATCAACAGCTCCGGCAGCAGATCCACGACGCGCATGCTGCTTCTTTGCGGCGGAGGCGACTGTACCGAATCATTGGCTATTCGGCCGCAATCATGCTCCTTGCACTGTTTTCGGGATATTATTTTTACCTCGGCCGGGGCCGTGCCGATACCATTCACCCCGGCGGAAATGCGGCAATGCTCACATTGGCCGACGGCCGCCGTGTGCAGCTGCGTGATGAACAGAAGGGAATCATCGCACAGGGAGATAAAATGATGTACAGCGATGGCACTCCGGTTGCCGGACCGGGGCCGGGTATCCGATCCACAGCCAACACCATCGAAACGCCGAGGGGAGGTCAATATCGCATTGTATTGGAAGATGGTTCGAAAATATGGCTTAATGCAGCAAGTAAACTCACTTATCCCACGCATTTCCAACACAATATGCGAATGGTTGAGGTCGTTGGAGAAGCCTACTTTGAGGTGTCGGAAGACCGCACACGTCCGTTCCGGATACGTGTGGGTAAACAGGAAATTACAGTGCTGGGAACGGCTTTTGGTATTTCGGCATATGGTGACGAACCAGCGATACGAACCACTTTGGTCAGTGGTAAGGTACGCATAGCTTATCAGAAGAAATCGGATTCGGAACGCCTTTTACGTGATTCCGTCTTTCTTCAGCCGAATCAGCAAAGTATACTTCGCGGCGACAGTATCATCATTCATCCAGTGGACGCCGCCAAAGCAACGGCTTGGGTAAAGGGGATATTTTCATTTGACGACGAATCCCTGGAAAGCATCATGCAAAAAATATCCCGCTGGTATGACGTAGAGGTTGTATTCGCCGGGGCAGATAAAAACAGCCGGTTCTGGGGAGGCGTATCGCGGTACGAAAGCGTGGATGAGGTATTGCGACGGTTACAGGCAACCGGCGATGTACAGTTTAAGATAGAAGGAAGGAGGGTTATGGTGATGAAGTGAGGCAGCGACTCAACTGTACTGCCGGCAGGTTCCGGCACCAAAACAGTAATAACCGGAAGCAGTTGCTCCCGGTTCAGGTCTTGATTGTTCAGCGATCATATTGAGCTTTTATCCGGATAGTCTAGCGCGACAACTTACAAGCTATCCGTTAACCAAAACATGTATTGCAAATGTATACAATATGGAAGAACCGCCAAAGTAACGGTTTACTTTGGTGGCTGCAATTCAAACGGATTGCAATGGTATTTTCTTTTAGTATGGCGATTCTGCAGGTGGAGACAGTGGCGGCAAACCAGACGCAGTTTATTACGCTGAAGCGGAGCAAGGCAGATCTTCGGGAGATCCTGGAAGAAATCAACCAGCAAACGGGCTACCTGACACTGGCTAACGCCAGGTTTCTGGATAATGCCGGGCCGGTTGATGTAGATTTTGTACGAACGCCGCTTGATGTTGCCCTGGATAAGATACTCGAGGGCCAGAAGCTGAGTTTTGAGATTGAAGGAAAGGAAATTATCCTCAAGCCCCTGCGTGATGAGGAACGGCATGATCCGTCGTCGCCCCGGCAGCGCACCACGCCCGTGGTTCGGCAGAACGTTGTGAGTGGCCGCGTAACAGATAGCTTGGGTAACCCGATATCGGGAGTGACGGTCCGCGTGACCGATGGCCCCCAAGGCACTACCACGGATAATAACGGCATGTATTCCCTGGAACTGCCGGCAGGCGTAAAACAACTGGAATTTTCCTACCTGGGTTACGTTACCCAGGTCGCCACCGTACAATCGGGTACACTGAACATCACCCTTGCCGCCTACAGCCAACAGCTCGAAAGCGCAGTGGTAACCGCCTTAGGTATTGTCCGCCAAGCGAAATCGCTCACCTATTCCGCACAGGTGATTGACGGTTCCAGTATGGATGAGGCCCGGGAAACCAATATGATCAATTCATTGCAGGGAAAGGTGGCCGGGGTGGTCATTTCCCGCAGCGCGACGGGCCCGGGGGGATCGTCTAAAGTACTGTTGCGGGGCAGCCGCTCGATAACCGGCAATAACGAGCCATTATACATTATCGACGGCGTTCCGCTGAATTCGGGCAGCCGCGCTTCCGGTGGAACCAGTTTTGGTGGTCGCGACGGTGGTGGGGGAATAAGCATGCTGAACCCGGATAATATTGAAAGCATGACGGTGTTAAAAGGCGCATCAGCGGCTGCACTGTATGGGAGTCTTGGCCAGAACGGGGCTATTGTAATCACAACCAAGAGCGGTAAAAGCGGTAAAATCACAGTCGACTACAACGGCGGAATGACCCTGGATCAGGCCGTTGCGCTTCCGGAATACCAATATGTATATGGTCAGGGCGACGGAGGTGTTTACTCACCGAATGCCGAACGAAGCTACGGACCGAAGGCCGACGGACGGGAAGTAACATTATGGAACGGAAATGTGGTGCCTTACGTAGGACACCCCGATAACGTAAAGAATTTTCTGAGAACGGCAAAAACGGTGACCAACTCTGTCAGCGCCAGCGGAGGGAATGAGCGGATGAGGACATTTTTCTCCTATGGCAACGTCGTCGCGGAAGGTATCCTCAGGAACAACGATATGGTCCGCCACAATATCGACCTGAAACTGGATAACACCATTTCCGACCGGCTTTCCTTTACGACGAAAATCTCTTATATCTATTCCGAAATTGACAATATGCCGCATACGGGTGAACGAGGGTATGCTTTGTCTTCCATATTGCGTGCGCCGGTATCCATTCCGTTGGATCAGATGAAGGATTTTGCCTATATAGATGAGGAAGGTGTAGAGCGTCAAAGTTACTGGAATCCGGGCTCTTCTATTTTGTCAAACCCCTATTGGAACCTGAACCGTGAAATTTTCCACGAAAAGAAAGACCGGGTGCTTGGATTATTTTCTGCAAGGTATCGGTTCAATGACTGGATAGATCTCCTGGTGCGTGGAAGCATCGATAAAACAATGGAGAAAACGGAGAACAAAATATACAACGATACTTATACCACCTATGGACTGGGATCGAACTACATAACCGGCGATTATTCCAGACAAAGTACCAACGTAGATGCGTTACTTTCCCTGCGGCGCGATCTGACACCGGCCATTAACCTGAGTGCGAATCTGGGCGCTTCCCTGCAGCAGGGCAGTGCTACCAGTATGTCGGTGGACGCTAATGGGTTGAATAAGCAAAATTACTTTTTTCTGGTTAATGCACGCAGCCCGCTGACGGACAACAACTTTGTGCAAAGCCCACAGGTACAGTCGGTTTACGCTACCGCTACTTTATCTTATAACGATTACCTGTTTTTGGACGTTACCGCCCGAAACGACTGGTCGTCGGCATTGCCGCCGGGTAATCAGTCGTATTTTTACCCTTCGGTGGGATTATCTGGCATATTGACCGATATGCTGTCGTTCCCTTCATGGGTGACCTATGGGAAGGTCCGGCTCTCACTGGCTTATTCCGGCTCGGGAGGTTCGGCTTACCGCGACCGGAATTACTACGCCGTGGCACGCGGCGGGTTAGTCAGTACCCCGTCAACCCGTTCGCTTCCAACCTATAAGCCCGAATTGACTTCGGCATTCGAGATCGGGGCTGAATGGCGTTTTTTCAACAGCCGGTTCGGGTTTGATTTTACGTATTATAACACCGACACAAAAAACCAGCTGATCACGATATCAACACCTGCAGCTTCATTATTTGCAAACCAGTACATCAATGCAGGACTGATCAATAATCACGGGGTAGAGGCGACGGTGAATGTGGTGCCGGTCCGCACCGGTGAATTCTCCTGGGATGCCACGCTTAACTTCTCCAAGAATGTCAATAAGGTGGAACGGTTAACTGACGAAGTAACCCGTGCTATTATTGTTGATGACAGACAAGTACTTATAGATGCTGCAGTTGGGGGTAGTTATGGTGATATGTGGGGGATGGGCTGGCAGCGGGACGAACAGGGACGGCCATTGGTTTCAGATCAGGGGCTACCGTTGCTGACGGCGGGTAAAACGGTATACCTGGGTAATTACAACCCAAACTATAACCTTGGGTTTAATAACAGCCTGACATACAAAGAGCTTTCGTTGAGTTTTTTGATTGATTATCGAAATGGGGGTACCGTAATCGCCGGAACCCAGGCATTACTGGATGCCGATGGGCACTCCAAGGCATCGTTGTGGGGCCGTGAGGGGGGGATTATCTTGGATGCCTATACCGTTGACGGCGAGAAAAATACGACGAGTATTACCCCGCAAAGTTATTTCGGTACGGTTGGGGAGCGGTATCCGGCGGGTGAATTTTATGCCTATTCGGGATCTAATATCCGACTACGGGAGGTGGTGCTGGATTATCGGCTTACCGGCCTGATCAGCCAGACCGGATGGGTAAAAGATGCGAAGATCTCGTTGATTGGCAGAAACCTGTTTTTCTTCAGCAGGGAAGCCCCTTTTGACCCTGAGCTCGTATCCGGAACCGGAAATTACGGCGGTATTGAATATAACTCGCTGCCGGCTACGCGGAATATCGGCTTGAACGTAAAGTTAACATTTTAACCGACGGCAATTGCTATCTTAAATTTAGCTAACATGAAATACCGTAAATCTAATTACATGACGATAATGGCCGGCCTGGCATTGTCGCTGTTCATGGGCTTGGTAGGCTGTACCAAGAATTTTGAGGACAGGAATACAAGTCCATCTGGTTTAGAATCACTAAATGCCGAGGATTTAAAATCGCTGTTTCCGAACGCCCTATACAGGGGCTGGAATCAAGGAAGCTACCAGACCGGGCAAAACCTGACCGGCGACATGTACAGTCAGCTATTTGCCTGTACACAACCGGCATTCGCCTCGCACCGGTACGTAATCAATCAAATGTGGATGCAGGGATTCTGGACGGGAACCTATGTCCAGACAATGCCTTCATTGGTGACAATTATCAAAGAGTCCGGCGATCTTCCGGTGATCAACGCGATAGCGCGGATATGGAAGGTTTTTATCATGAACCGTACGACTGATTATTTCGGTCCGATTCCTTATTCTAAAATGGGGGAATATGAAGAAGGCGAAGGCGTAGCGTATGACGCGCAGAAAGATATCTACTATGATTTTTTCAAGGAACTTGATGAAGCGGCTACCTTATTGAAAAATAACCTGGATCAGCCGTCTTACGGAGAAAAAGACCTGATCTATTATGGTGATAATGCGAAATGGTTGAAGTTTTGTAATTCATTGCGGTTGCGGCTGGCGCTCCGGATTTCGTTCGTTGAGCCGGAAAAAGCTCAGGCCGAAGCAATGGCCGCATTGGCGGGCGGTGTAATGGAGTCGACAGCTGATGATGCGTTCATTGAATCATCTGCTGCTAACTTTAACGGTCTGAACCGGATATCTGGATGGAATGAATTCCGGATGAGTGCAAACATGGAGAGCCTGCTTGTGGGTTATAATGACCCCCGGTTGAGCATTTATTTTCAGCCGGCGGCGGCAGATGGCAAATGGCGTGGAGCACGGAATGGGATGGTACCGGGGGAACAGACCGTCGGGTATAATACCTATGAATTTACATCCGATGTGGGTGTCCGGTTTAAACCTGAAAACCAGTCGACCAACCCGATGACCGTAATGTATGCCGCGGAAACCTATTTTCTGCTTGCCGAAGGTGCGTTAAACGGCTGGAATATGGGAGGAACGGCAGCAGAGTTTTATAATAAGGGAATCGAACTGTCGCTCCGCACGTGGGGGATTGATGATCCGGCGGTGATCGATGCCTATATTAACGGAACCAGCCTGCCGATTGCCCCGGCACCGGAAAACGGCTGGAATACACCGCCGCTGACCGATATTCCGGTGAAATTTGCGGCCGACCCGGAAAAGCAACGTGAACAGATCGGTACCCAGAAATGGCTGGCTTTATATCCCAACGGCATGGAAGCCTGGGCTGAAATGAGACGGACCGGCTACCCGAAAATGTATCCGTTGATTCACTCCGATAACCCGGATATGCCGGGAGATCAGATGATCCGTCGGATCGTGTTCACGGATTTGGATTGGCAGACGAATGGAAAGGCCGTAGAGGCGGCTGTTTCCCTGCTGGGAGAGGGTGGCGATAAGGTCAGCACCCGGCTTTGGTGGGATGTAAAACCTTAGCGAAAATCCGTTAAACTGCAACATCGCCGGGCAATATGACTTTAGCTTCATGTAGCGTCGTTAAAACTGCGTTATTTTTATAAATTTGTTTATTGCGTAATAACCAGCAGCTAAACACAATTAAGATGAAAAGAATACAATTGATGACCTCAGCTTTTTGGTGCCTGGCGATGTTGATCGCGATCGGCGTTGGTATTAACCCTGCATCCGGCCAGGTTGCGCCGGTACAGGCAGCCACCGTCAGTGGTGGTAATCTGGTGGGGCGCTGGAATATCACCATGGACGTAAATGGCCAACCTAGGCCGTCGTGGCTGGAAGTGGAACTTTCCGGATTAAAGACGCTGGTAGGCCGGTTTGTAGGCTCGGGAGGAAGTGCGCGCCCGGTTTCAGAAGTCAATTTCGATAACGGCAAATTCGGATTTGCCATTCCGCCGCAGTGGGAGTCATCTGACCGTGACCTGGTACTGGAAGGTGTGCTTTCAGGTGAGACCATCAGCGGTACTATTCAGACCAGCGATGGACAACGCCATGATTTTAAGGGCGTAAAGGCCCCTTACCTAACCCGTACAGCCGAGCCGGTATGGGGAGAACCTGTCGCCTTATTTAATGGCAGGGACCTGACGGGATGGAAGGCTACCGGAGCTACTAACCACTGGACGGTCCGGGATGGTATCCTCACCAGTCCGGGATCGGGGTCGAACCTGGTTTCGGAACGCACCTTCGAGGATTTTAAGCTTCATGTCGAATTCCGGTACAATGAAAACAGCAACAGCGGCATTTACCTTCGCGGTCGGTATGAACTGCA
>NZ_JBEBRB010000075.1:0-12369 GCF_040395035.1 Parapedobacter lycopersici
AAAATCGTGAATTCCACCTTATTCGGTGTTTCGATGTATTCCGTCCAAACATTGGCCTGTACGCCGATGATGTGCTTTTTTTCGGCAGCTGACAGGGCTTGGGGAGTCGGGTCGGCGGAGTACACCTTTTGCAAGGTGGATAGACCGCCGATGTTCAGTGGCTCCCGGTTGACATCAGGCCCCTGTTTGTGGTCGAAATAAAGCCCGTAGCTGTTTGCTGTCATGATCACGTCGTGCCCCAGTTTTGCCGCGTCAATGCCGCCTGATTCGCCCCGCCAGCTCATTACCGTGGCGTCAGGTGCCAATCCGCCTTCCAGGATTTCATCCCAGCCGATGATGCGGCGTCCTTTGCTGTTGACGTATTTTTCGATGCGGTGGATCACATAGCTTTGCAGCTCGTGCTCGTCGGCTAATCCCTCGTCCTTGATCCGTTTCTGGCAATAGGGGCAGGTTTCCCAGCGGTCTTTCGGGCATTCGTCGCCGCCGATGTGGATGTATGCACTGGGGAATATAGCAATGACTTCATCGAGCACATCCTCCAGAAAGGTGAACGTTTCTTCTTTGCCGGCACAGAACACTTCTTCAAATACGCCCCAGTGCTGTGCCACGTGGTAAGGCCCCGGGTTTTCGCCGCAACCCAGGTGAGGGTATGCCGTCAGCGCCGCCTGAGCGTGTCCCGGTAATTCAATTTCGGGGATAACGGTGACGTAGCGGGCTGCCGCATAAGCTACAACTTCCCTTGCCTCTTCCTGGGTATAGAAACCACCGTAACGGGTACCGTCATACATGCCCGGCCGGCGGTTCCGGCCAATCAGTGTCTGGTCGCGGAAGGCGGCTACCTCGGCGAGTTTGGGGTATTTTTTGATTTCGATGCGCCAGCCTTGGTCGTCGGTAAGGTGCCAGTGGAATGTGTTGAGTTTATAGGCGGCAATGAAATCGATGTATTTCTTGATAAAGGATATGGGAAACATGTGGCGACCCACGTCCAGGTGCAGTCCGCGGTACGCATACCGCGGCGCATCCCGGATGGTCACGGCCGGAACCGCCAGGTTCCCATCGGGGTCGGATGGCAGGAGCTGAATCAGGGTTTGCATAGCATAAAACAGTCCCGCACCCTTTCCATGCAGTGCGATCCCGTCAGGCGACACGATCAGTTCATATCCTTCGGGGTTGGTGATATTTCCGGCCTTTTTCGATGCAAAATGGATGACCGAGGTGCCGGTTGCATTTGGCTGGACAGGAATATCCAGCTGCAGTGCTTCGCGGGCATACGCCTGGAAGAATACGGCAATTTCCCGGTCTGCTTCGTTGTCGTACGCGATGCGCGTTGCTGCGCTAAGCGTGAAATTTCCGTCGCCTACCTGCAAAACATCCGGTGCGGGAATAATGGCCGGCACAGACGCGGCTTCCTGGGCCAGGGCGTAGGTAACTAAACACCACATGGCAATTAAAAAGGAATAAATTTTCTTCATGAGCGATCATATTTAAGTTTGTCGGTGTGATTTCGTAGACACCAAAGATATAAATGTTGGGCGAATACACAATATCCAGCCGACGTAATCATTGCGTGTTGCTGCCGGAAACTGCCGGATGTCGAAATAAATTTGGAAGTGTAACCTTTATTTTCTTTCTTAGCGTGTACGTTACCGTAACCCGATTATGAATCTGGCGGCTCGCTGCCGGCACCGGTGCCGCATACCACTGCGTGTGCCCTAACTTATTATTCATGATGACAGAAACTAACCAAAGCAGACGGACGTTCATTAAATCGGCTGCAGTAACCGGGCTCGGCGTATCGCTCGGACAGCTGACCCTGCTGGGAAATACGGTCCGGTCGGGTAAGCGCGTCGGTATCATCGGCCTGGATACTTCACACAGCATTGCCTTTGCCAAGGCACTCAATGCGGCGTCGCCGGATCCAAAGCTGAAGGGATACCGGGCTGTTGCAGCCTATCCATACGGAAGCAAAACCATTGAAAGCAGTTTTTCCCGGATTCCGGGTTATATCGATGAAGTAAAAAAGTTGGGCGTGGAAGTCGTGGATTCCATTCCGGCATTGCTGTCCGGCGTGGACGCCGTGTTGCTGGAAACGAATGACGGCCGGCTGCACCTGGAGCAGGCACTGGAAGTGTTTAAGGCAGGCAAGCCGGTGTTTATTGATAAGCCGATTGCGGCTTCCCTGGCGGATGCGCAGGCGATCTTTGACGCGGCGGCCACCCATGGGGTTCCCGTATTCTCTACCTCGTCGCTGCGGTATGCTGAAAAAATAGCCGAGATCAGGTCCGGCGCCTTGATCGGCCCGGTTACCGGCGCAGCTACCTATAGCCCGGCACCTATCGAACCCACCCACCCGGATTTATTGTGGTATGGCATCCATGGTATCGAAATGCTGTATGCATTACTGGGTACGGGCTGTGAACGCGTTACCCGGGTTTACAGTGATGGAACGGACATCGTCGTAGGTACGTGGTCGGACGGGCGAGTGGGTACTTTCCGGGGAATCCGGTCGGGCCGCACCGGCTATGGAGGAACGGCCTTCGGCGAAAAAGGACAGGCGGCCATCGGCGAATACGGCGGTTATATCCCATTGCTGTATCAGATTGTTGATTTTTTTGACAGCGGCATACCGCCGGTTGATTCGAAGGAAACCCTGGAACTGGTTGCGTTTATTGAAGCGGCCGACGAAAGCAGGAAGCGCGGAGGCGCATCGGTGCCGCTTTGGCAACGTTAACCAACCATACCCGGAGGATGAGCATGGCATATTACAACGAAACATATTCACGAAGAGATTTTATCCAGGCCGGTTCATGGACGCTGGCCGGCCTGGCGTTGGGACTGCCCGCGTTCGCTGGTGCGGGGCAAAACGGCATCACCCGGCTGGGCATTATCGGTATGGGAAACCGGGGCGGGGGCATCGCCAATATCTTACGGACGCTGCCGGGCATGGAGTTGGTGGCCTGCTGCGATATCATGGAAACGCAGCTCGGCGTGTCGGCGGCCGCCCCCGAAGCAGTCAGGCGCTACACCGATTACCGGCAATTGCTGGACGACCGGGCGGTTGACGGTGTGGTGATTGCCCTGCCGGAATACCTTCATTTCCAGTCGGCCACCGCCGCTTTGCAGGCCGGCAAGCACGTTTACCTGGAAAAGACAATGACCCATACGCCCGATGAGGCTGACCAGCTGGTCGCGGTAGCTGCCAATCACCCGAAGCAGGTACTGCAGATCGGTCATCAATATCGCTATTTTATGCTGTACCACAAGGTCAACGAGGCCATCAGGCAGGGCTGGATCGGAAATGTGCTGCAGTATGAGTGCCAGTATCACCGCAATTCGGACTGGCGGCGTCCGGTGCCGGACGCTGCACTTGAACGGCAGGTCAACTGGCGCATGTACAAGGCGTATTCGGGCGGGTTGATGACGGAATTGTGTGCCCACCAAGTGGATATCCTGAACTGGTTCGCCGGTGGTCATCCCTTGCAGGTAACCGCCGTGGGGGGCATCGACTACTGGAAGGACGGTCGGGAAACCTACGATAACATCCGGGCGATATACACCTATCCGGGCGGTGTACGGGCGAACGTGAGCTCAATATTGACCAATGCCTATAATGGTTATTCCATACGGGTGCTGGGGACAGCGGGAACCATCGAAATACAGCGCACCGGAGCATTGGTGTACCCTGAAAACCATAAAAAGGAATTGACTACGGTCGACGGCGTGACCGGAGCCACCAGCGAATCCTGGGGACAGGGGAAGCCGGTACCGCTTGCCTTTGAAAACCAGGATGCCGAGAACCGGGATCCGACCGCCTATGCGCTACTCGACTTTGTCGACTGCATACGTACCGGGAAAAAGCCTTTTTCCAATGTGGAAACCGGCCGTGATTCGGCAAAGGCCGTAATGCTGGCCAACTGTTCAGCGGAAACCGGAAAAATTCAGCAATGGCAATAACCCCAAAGGAAGCGAAAAGCAGCAACAGTTTTCCGCTGCGGCGCTGGCTGGCCACGATCGGCCCGGGCATTGTAACCGCAGCTATTGTGTTTGGGCCGAGCAAGATCACCATCACCTCCAAAATGGGGGCCCAGTATGGCTATGCCCTGCTGTGGGTGGTTGCGGTGGCTATTTTCTTTATGATCATCTTCACCGCGATGGGAGCACGCATCGGTCTGGCCACACAGCAGACGCTGCTGGGAACAATCCGTGCCCAGTATGGCAAATGGGTGTCGGGACTGGTGGGCATCGGCGTGTTTCTGGTAGCTACCTCGTTTCAGGCGGGAAATTCCGTGGGGGTAGGCATTTCGATTGCGGAGGCAAGCGGTACATCGCCGGCGCCCTGGATCCTGCTGTTTAATGTCATTGGAATCGCCCTGCTTTTTTTCCGGCATTTTTACCGCACACTGGAGCGGTTGATGATCGCCATTGTGGCGCTGATGCTTTTTTCCTTTCTCACAACGCTGTTTTTAGCTAAACCCGCGGCCACTGAGCTGCTTGCCGGTTTCCGCCCCTCCGTTCCGGAAGGTTCAACGGGACTGATCATTGCCTTTTTCGCTTCCTGTTTTTCCATTGTGGGGGCATTTTACCAAAGCTACCTCGTGCAGGAGCGGAAGAAGATCGGGCAGGCCACCGGGCAGCAGGGCAACGACGGTTTCACGGGCATTCTGATCCTGGGCGTCATGAGCGCCGTGGTCATGATCTGTGCGGCCGCAGTGCTGAACCGCCGGGGCATCAGCGTAACCAGTGCGTCCGATATGGCGCGGGCGCTTGAACCGTTGTTCGGCCATTATGCATCGCAGCTGTTTTTGGTGGGATTGTTCGGAGCCTCTTTTTCTTCACTGATCGGCAATGCCACCATCGGGGGATCGCTGCTTGCCGATGGCCTTGGTTATGGCAGCCGGCTGGACGCCAAAGCCGTGAAGCTGCTGATTGCCATTGTAATGACGGCAGGCAGCGCCGTTGCCATTGGATTTGAAAAACCACCATTGGAACTGATCGTGTTTGCCCAAAGCGTAACCATTTTTCTGGTACCGTTTATCGGTATCGCCATGTATCTGATTTCGAGTAACCGGGCGCTCATGGGTGCGTATGTCAATACACCGTTTGTCCGGTACAGCGGATTCATCGGACTGCTGGTTCTGGTGCTGTTGGCCTGTTATAATTTTAATGAACTGTTTTTAACGTAATTATTATGCATGAACTGGCAGAACTGGAAACACGGATGCTGACCCCTTCGGCGGCATTGATTGAGGATATGCGCCGCATCAACGGCGATATCCTGTTGTTGGGTGTGGGCGGAAAGATGGGCCCGTCCATGGCGCAGCTGGCCCGCCGGGCGGCCGATGCGGCGGGGACCGGGCAGCGTATCATCGGTGTTTCGCGGTTTTCGGATACGAAAGCGCGCGCGGCACTGGATGCAGCAGGAGTAGAAACCCTTGCCGCTGATCTGCTGGATGACGCGGCGCTGGCGGAACTGCCGGACGTTCCCAATGTCATTTACCTTGCCGGCCAGAAATTCGGAACCACCGGCAACGCTGCATTCACCTGGGCCATGAATACCTACTTGCCGGGGCGGGTTGCCGAAAGGTACCGTAATTCCCGTATCGTCGCGTTTTCTACCGGAAATGTGTATCCCTTTTTGCCGGTTTCGGCAGGCGGTTCCTCCGAAGATCAACCAGCGGATCCCCGTGGGGAATACGGTCAGTCCTGTCTCGGACGCGAACGTATTTTTCAGTATTTTTCGGAAAAATACAGCACGCCGGTGCTGATTTACCGACTGAACTACGCGATCGACTACCGATACGGTGTATTGCTGGAGATTGCCAGGTCTGTGCAGTCGGGACGGCCCGTTGACCTGTCTACCGGCCACGTCAACGTGATCTGGCAGGGCGACGCAAATGAAGTGGCACTGCGGTCACTGCTGCATTGTACAGCACCCGCCAAGATTTTGAATGTCACCGGACCCGAAACGGTTTCGGTACGGTGGCTGGCACAGCAGTTCGGGATCCTGTTTAACCGCGAACCGGTGTTTGTCCATACCGAGGAACCAACGGCGCTGCTCAGCAACGCAGCAGAAGCCCATCGGCTTTTTGGCTACCCGAGAGTGACGCTGAAGGAGATGATCGGGCTGACCGCCGACTGGCTTGTCCAAGGAGGTGAACTGCTTGACAAGCCAACGCATTTCCAGGAAAGAGAAGGTAAGTTTTAAGCTATGGAACTCATGCTGTCGAAAGAAAAACATAAGCTGCTGCTGGATGGTACGGTGATCCCCGCCCATCCACTGGCACTGGACGCCGGGCGGAAGCTGGATGAAGACCGGCAACGGCTGTTGACGCGATATTACATCGCGGCGGGCGCCGGAGGTGTGGCAGTTGGCGTGCACAGCACACAGTTTGCCATCCGCAACCCGGGTATTAACCTCTACGAGCCGGTGCTGCAGCTGGCGGCTGATGAGATCGGCCAGGCGGACATCGGACGCCCGTTCCTGAAAATCGCCGGCATCTGCGGCGATACCCGGCAGGCGGTAAAGGAAGCGGAGATTGCCCGAAACTGCGGCTATGATCTGGGACTACTGAGCATGGGCGGACTGCCGGAGTTGACTGAAGCGCAACTGCTGGAGCGGACGCGGGTGGTAGCGGAAACCATCCCTGTCTTCGGGTTTTACCTGCAGCCCAGTGTGGGCGGAAGGATTTTTTCGTATGATTTCTGGACCGAATTTATTGCCATTCCAAACGTACTGGCCATCAAGGTAGCGGCGTTCAACCGCTACCAGACGCTGGACGTCATGCGCGCGGCGTGTTTTGACCGGTCAGGCAAAACGGTTGCCCTGTATACCGGTAACGACGATAATATCATTGCCGACCTGCTGACGGACTACCGTTTTGAAGTAGACGGACATACCGTCTCCAGGCATTTTGTAGGAGGGCTGTTAGGGCAGTGGGCTGTGGGGACACATGCGGCAGTACGTCTGCTGGATGAGATCAGGAATTGCCGGGAATCCAGCTTCCGTAACGCCGGGCAGCTGTTGGCTAGGGGCGTACAGCTTACCGATGTAAACGCCGCTGTTTTTGACCCTGCACATCATTTCCATGGCTGCATTCCGGGCATCCATGAAGTGCTGCGCCGAGGGGGCCTGATGGCCGGTATCTGGTGTCTGGATCCGAAGGAAACGCTTTCCGATGGCCAGGATACGGAGCTCGACCGGGTATTTGCGGCGTACCCGGACTTACTTGATGTTGCATTTGTACGGGCTTTTCTGAAAACGGATAAACACGGATGAGATGCTGTTGAATCCACTGATCGATATACGGGGGTACCACTGCCTGATTGCTTTGCTAGCCATCGGTTGCCTGGGATGCGAACCAACGCCGCAGGAAGCCGAGGCGCTGTTTACCTACGGGGCTACCACGCTGGCCATGACGACGGTCGCCGATAGCCTGGACGTGCCATGGGAAATCTGTGCGGGTCCGGGCGGGCAGCTCTGGGTTGCCGAACAGTCGGGCAAAATCAGCCGGATCGACCCGGAAACAGGCGTACAGCAGGAACTGCTCTCACTAAAGGACGTTTACCGGTTGCGGACGGGCGGATTGCTGGGGATGACCCTGCACCCGGATATGGATGCCAGCCCTTATGTTTTTATTGCCTACGTGGCGAAGAATGAGGTGGATCAACCGGTATCCCGGATTGTGCGGTATACTTATGCCGGCGATACGCTCGTCGCACCGCTGGAAATACTGGAATATGCGGCCTGGAATGGACATTATGGCGCCAGGCTCGTGATTGCACCCGATGGCATGTTAATGGTGGCAACGGGTGATGGCGCGCAGCACGGGAATGCGCAGGATGTCCGTGTGCCTCATGGAAAAATACTGCGGTACCGGATCGACGGCAGCATCCCCGCGGACAATCCGATCCCGGGCAGTCCGGTGTGGGCGTGGGGCCTGCGCAATCCACAGGGCCTCGCGTATGCAACCGATGGACAGCTATACAGCTCCGGACACGGGGACGCGATCGCAGATGAAGTCAATAAAATCATCAAAGGGGGAAATTACGGATGGCCGGTGGTGGAAGGGTTTGCCGATACAGACCTGGAAAGGGCGGTAGCCCGCGACAGTGTTATTCAGGAGCCACTGCGGGCCTGGACACCCACTATTGGTCCGGCCGGACTGGCCCTGTATGAGTCGGATATCCTGCCGGAATTCCGCCGAAGTATTCTGCTGACCACGCTCAAGGGAAATGGACTCCATGTGCTGAAACTGGATGCGGACGGGAGCCGCATTGTGGCCGACACGATCTTATTCCAGCAGCTGTTCGGCCGCCTGCGCTCCGTTTGCGTGACCCCGGCCGGCGATATTTACATCGGCACCAGTAACCGCGACTGGAACCCGAACGGATTCGCTGAGGCGCGCGACGACCGGATTATCCGGTTGTCGAAGGCTACAAAGCAGCAGCTGCGTAACCAGCAGGCTACGCCCGCCGCGGTGGCCAATCAATCCGATGTGGTGAGCCGTGGCGAACTGCTGTATACCGATTACTGTGCTTCCTGCCACCAGGCCAACGGACGGGGAGTAGCAGGGGTATTTCCATCACTTTATCAGACCGGGCCGGTGGCTGCTGCGGATGCAGACGCTTTGATCCGCCTGGTGCTGGAAGGCAGGGGCGAAATGCCGGCTTTTCATTTCCTGGAGGATAAGGAACTTGCGATTATACTTTCCTATGTACGGAAACGGTTTGGACCGCAGGCCAGCCGGGTATCGGGGGTGGAGGTAGCTGCGCGCAGGCCGGCACCTGCCAGCGGGCAATGAGGTCTTTGGCGAGCACAGGGGCACGCCGCCGGTCCAAAAAGGAACATACACATTCAAATAATACCGGATTATGAAAAAACGAACTAACACACGCAGGGATTTTATCAGGAAAACCGCCATCGGTACGGCGGCATTATCGGTTGGCGGAATCCTTCCGGGCTTCAGCGCCGCCAGTTACCGCCAGATCATCGGGGCTAACGAACGGATCCGGGTGGCCATGATGGGCGTCAATGCCCGTGGGCTGGCCCTTTCGCAGAATTTTTCCCTGCAACCCAATTGTGAGGTTGTTTACGTATGTGATGTGGATACCCGGGCGGCTGAAAAATGCAGGGCAGCGGTGGAGAAAAACCAGCAGCGCCGTCCCAAAGCCGAGCCGGATATCCGGAAGCTGGTAACTTATGCTGACGTGGATGCGTTGGTGGTAGCGGCGCCGGATCACTGGCATGCGCCGGCGGCTATCCTGGCGTCGCAGGCTGGCAAGCATGTTTACCTCGAAAAACCCTGTAGCCATAATCCGCATGAGGGGGAGTTGCTGGTTGCAGCACAGCAGAAGTACGGCAACGTGATCCAGATGGGCAATCAGCGGCGGTCGTGGCCCAATGTCATGGAAGGTATCCGGGCGCTGCACGATGGTGCAATCGGCAGGCCCTATTTCGCAAAAACGTGGTACACCAATAACCGCGCCTCCATCGGTACGGGAAAAGCGGCGGCAATACCGGAGTGGCTGGATTATGAATTATGGCAGGGGCCGGCACCGCGGAGACCATTCAAAGACAATCTTATCCATTATAACTGGCATTGGTTCTGGCATTGGGGAACGGGAGAAGCACTTAATAATGGTACGCATATGGTTGACCTCGCCCGATGGGGACTGCAGGTGGATTACCCGGAAAAGGTAAGTTCTTCGGGTGGACGGTACCGGTACCAAGACGACTGGGAAACACCCGACACACAGGTTATTCAGCTGGATTTCGGTAGTAAAGGGCTGATTTCCTGGGAAGGGCACAGCTGCAACGGTCGCGTTGTGGAAGGTTCAAGCGTGGGCGTGATCTTTTATGGGGAAACCGGTGCACTCCAGATCAATGGCGATAACGGCTATACCATTTATGACCTGAAGAACCAGGTGGTTAAGCGTGTGGAGCATACCGCCGACGTCGATTCAAGGAACCTGACCAATCCGTCCCAGGCATTGGATGCAGGGCATATCCAGAATTTTTTTGACGGCATAAAAAACGGGGGTAAGCTGCATGCAGACATTCTGAGCGGCCACATCAGCACCTTACTGGTCCAGTTGGGCAACATTGCCCAACGAAGCGGCAGCCTGCTGCACATCAACCCCGCCAACGGCCATATTCTTGACAATCCAGGGGCCCAACAATATTGGCGCAGGGAATATGAGCCCGGTTGGGAACCGGTGGGGTGAGCTGTAGGATGACGCAGGGAACACCTCCGGAATTTGCGCGGGCGTGTTGACGATGATTGGAAAAATCGTACCTTTGATCTGACCGGACGCCAACGGGATCCGGTTTTGATTGAGTGATGTTGACTAAAGGTATGAGCCCTATTGAAGATCAGTTTTCGACCACGCATATTGCACATAATGAATTAATTGCCAGCCACGTGAAGCCGTATGTCGGCGACGCGGAATGGCAGGTATTAACCGGCAACCTGGGCCGCATTGCCGAAGATCCGCAACCCTCGCTGATTGCACGTGTGTTTACGGGGATTTCCAGAATCGTGAAACCGGGCGATAAGGGCCGGCAGATTGTGCTGGATGACGCCGCCGGCCCGGGGCAAAATCAGCTGCCTTTGCTGGTCAAGGGCTGGACACCGGCGCGACTGCTGCGGGTGTGGGCGCTGATGCATATCCCACCGATGGAACAGGCGGCTTATGTACAATTAATTGAACGGCTTTTTCTTTACGGCGAAATGGAGGAACTGGTGGCGTTATATTCCGCCTTACCGGTATTCCATCACCCTGAAGCCTGGCGTCATCGGTGTACCGAGGGCATCAGGAGCAATATCGGACCTGTCCGGGAAGCCATCATGGCCGACAATCCCTATGCCGCAGCTTACCTGGATGAAGGTGCCTGGAACCAGCTGGTGTTGAAAGGTTTTTTTACCGAAGCCGATATGCGGCGTATTATCGGATTGGAGAAACGCAACAATGGGCGACTGGCTGCGGCATTGGTTGACTACGCCTATGAACTCCATGCGGCCAAACGGACGATCAGTCCGCACCTGTGGCTGCTGGTGGCGCCCTTTATGGATGAACGTGCATATAGCCTGATGCGGAATATCCTGGAGGAACATCCGGATATCGGCGTCAGCCGGGCAATAGCTGTAGCGTTTCACCGGAGTGATTTTGCGCCGGCAAAGGCATTGCTCAGAGAAAACAGCGAATTAACAGATTTATTGAATACGGCCGGCTAACCGAACGGGCGGCCGACCGAAGTTTACCATTAAGATACTATGTGTAATTATAGTGATCGTGACCAGGCATCGATGGGGCAGCGCGTTGCGCTGGAATTGGACCTGGTGCAAGGATTCCGTTTTTTTGATCCGCACATCCATATGGTGTCGAGAACCACCGACGACTACCAGGCCATGGCCGATGCAGGCGTCGTCGCCGTCATTGAGCCGGCGTTCTGGGTAGGACAGCCGCGGACCGGCATCGATACGTTCCGCGATTATTACAGCAGCCTGATCGGCTGGGAGCGCTTCCGTGCTTCCCAGTTCGGTATCCGGCATTTCTGCACCATTGGACTGAATTCACGGGAGGCCAATAACGAAGCTTTGGCTGCGCAGGTAATGGAGGTGCTTCCCTTCTTTATCCACAAGGAGGGGGTGGTTGGCGTTGGCGAGATCGGTTTCGACGACCAGACACCCGCCGAGGAGAAATATTACCGCCTGCAGCTGGATCTTGCCCGGGAAGCCGGGTTGCCTGTGCAAGTACACACACCGCACCGCGATAAAACGAAGGGTACGACGAGAAGCATGGATATTGCACTGGAACATGGCCTGGACCCCGGAATGGTGATTATTGACCACAATACCGAAGAAACCGTCAAGGAGGTGCTGGACAGGGGATTCTGGGCTGCGTTTACGATTTATCCGTTCACGAAAATGGGCAACGAGCGGATGGTGGAAATTGTAAAGGAATACGGACCCGATCGGATCATGGTGAATTCGGCGGCTGACTGGGGAATCAGCGATCCACTTGCCGTGCCAAAAACCGCTGCCCTGATGGTGAAAAGCGGGATTTCGAGGGAAACAATTGAGGCGGTATGTTACAAAAACGCCATCGCTGCTTTTGGCCGGAGCGGCCAGCTCGACGAGGTGATGCTCCAGGAGCAGGCCCCCATTGACCAAGGCCAGAAATTTGAGGGCAATTCCATTCTGCGGGGTGGACAGCAGCCGAGGCGGAATCCCGGTTCCATTGTGATTTCCTAATTCCGGAGCGCGGACATGAAATGGAGGGCATATTTAACGCTGATGCGTCCGGCCAACGTGGTGACGGCTATTTCCGATGTGATGGCCGGGACTGCGGTTTCGGCTCTTTATTTCG
>NZ_JBEBRB010000076.1:0-11582 GCF_040395035.1 Parapedobacter lycopersici
TATCCCGGGAGGTAGCCACGGTAGTAAAAATAGTGGAATACGACTTGGCGTGTATAGCCTCCATCATACACATGTAGGCCAATACCGACTTATTTTGGAGCGAATCGATATGGTCCATGATTTTGGGCATTCCCGTATTGCTCTGCAGTGTATCCAGAAGTGTAAGGCCGCCCAGTGCTTTCTTATAACATTCCCGCATTTCCGGGGACAGCGCTTTCCAGCTGTCGATATCCTTGGATGGGATATATTCGGTATCGATCCAAAACTGCTTGATATTCTGCTCCCAGAACATGAGCGCATAATCGTTGTCTGGTTCATTCCAGTTGACTGCTTTGTATTGTTTCATATCCACTTGAAATTATAAAGGTGGCCAGCTGATGTTAGATAAGAATACGAAGCCATTCTTGGTGTTCAAGCATGGCTTCGTATTCGATCGGCTGTATTCTTTAATTAACTTATTAACTTAACGCTTTCTTATTGGTTATAGTAATAACAAAATTGGTAACGGCGCCCGCTTATGCCGAGCACGACACGCATTCTTCGATGGTTGATTTACGGGTACGTGTATAATACAACGACTTCAATCCCATCTTATGGCCATAAATATAGTAGCGGGCCAGATCCCGTGTGGTATCCTTCGAATTGGTGTGCAGAATGGTACTGATTCCCTGATCGACATGCCGCTGGATCACTGAAACCAACCGCAGTACTTTCATCTGGTCCATATCGTATGCCGACTTGTAGTAGAAGTAATTCTCATTGGTGAGATACGGCATGGGGTAGTATGTCGTGCTGTCGCCATATTCCCGGACTTCGATCGTATCCACGATGGGCATCACGGAGGCCGTAGCATTCATGATGTAGGAAGTGGATTGGTTGGGCGCAATAGCGATGCGGTACGCATGGTATATTCCATGTTCCTGTACTTGCTGTTTTAACACCTTCCAATCTTCCTTGGTAGGGATAGCCACGCCATCAAACAGTTCGCTACCCTTAATCGTGGTGGGGAAGTAATCCCGGGTAATGTACTTATCGAAATAGCTTCCGTCGGCATAAGCCGATTTTTCAAATCCCTGGAAGGTGCTTTTCCGTTCGCGGGCAATCTCCATGGAAGCCTGCAGGGAATAGAAGTTCATCATCATGAAGAACACGTTGGCGAAGTCCAGTGCCTCCTCACTTTCGTACATGACGAAGTTTTTGGCGAGGTAACCATGCAGGTTCATGGCACCCAATCCCACGCTGTGCAATTCGCGGTTCGCTTTCTGGATGGATGGTACCATAGCAATATCCGTAACATCCGTTACCATGGTGAGGGCACGCATGGCTGTCTTTACCGCTTGCTCAATGCGTTTGTTTTCCATGACAGTGGCAATATTGAGCGAGCCCAGGTTGCAGGAGATACCATAACGGATGGTATCTTGCTGGCCGTAAATATTGATGTCGGAAACTTCGGATACCTGCATAATCTCCGTACAGAGGTTGGAAAATTTGACCTGTCCGATGCCGTTCAATGCGTGTTGCCGGTTGGCATTTTCCTTGAAGAAGATATACGGGTAACCGCTCTCTTTTTGTGTCTGGGCAATTTTAACCAGCAAGTGGCGGGCATTGACTTTTTTCTTCTTGATTTTGGAATTGGTGATAAGCTCATCATACATCTCATCCATATCCAGCTCATCCAGGTATTTGCCGTATTCCTGCATTACGGTGTGCGGGTAAATGAGGTAGCAGGGCTCGTCCTTCGCTGCCAGCTCCATAAATTTATCCGGAATAATAACACCGATAGAGAGGGATTTGATGCGGACTTTTTCATCCACGTTGATTTTTTTACAATCCAGGAACTCCTCGATGTCCGAATGGAAGATGTTCAGGTATACTGCACCGGCTCCGGGACGCTGCCCGAGCTGGTTGGCATAAGAGAATGTATCTTCAAGGATCTTCATGATGGGTAACACGCCGCCGGCACGTCCTTCCACCCCTTTAATGGCTTCACCGCGGCCCCGGATCTTGGAAATGTTGAAAGATACGCCGCCGCCAATGGATGATAGTTTCATGGCAGAATCCACAGCATAGCCAATGCCGTTGAGGTTATCTCCGATTTCATCGAGGAAACAGGATACCAGTTCTCCCGAACGTTTTTTTCCGGCATTAAGGAACGTGGGGGTAGCCGGCTGATATTCCTGGTTAATGAGTAATTCGGCATATTGCAATGCACGGTCAATCCCTTCATGGCGGGCAAGGAACAGCGAAACCGCTGCTACGCGATCTTCGTAGCGCTCAAGGAATTTTTCGCCGGAGTCATCGCGTAGCGCGTAGCTCTGGAAAAATTTGAAGGCACTCATGAACGACGGGAAACGGAATTTTTTGCCAGCGATGTATTGGTATACACGCTCCATTTCCTCAAAGGTAAACCACTCGTAGAAATTGATGTAATAATTGTTTTCAATGAGGTAGTCTATTTTTTCTTTGAGTGTATAAAAGAAAACCGTGTTCTTATTTACATACTCCAAAAAATAGGCGCGTACAGCTTCCTTATCCTTATGCAGGCTAAACTCGTCATCATGTTTGACCATGATTTCATTATTGAGCAAAATCCAGCTCTTTGCTACCTCGTTTGTTACCATAATATTTTGTTGCTATAATGTCAATAAACTGTTTTACATCCTCCATGGTTCCCGATAGCTCAAACTTAAAAGCCAGGGGTAAACCATATTCCGCAGCGATCCGGTCACCAGCCAGTCCGAAGTTCTGGCCCCAGTTGCGGTTTCCGCTTGAGGATACGGAATGCAGGCATGCCTGTGCCTGCTGTAAAAAGTGCCGGGTTGTTTCCGGAATTTCGCCGAAGCGTGTGGTAAATGTCACCAAATGGCCCGCATGTTCGGCCATCATCCCCGGTTGTATTTTCTGAACGTGCCAGCCCGTCAACGCCGCCACCTTTTGGATGAAACGCTCTACGTTACCCGTTTTACTGTCGTAATAAATCCATTCCATACCCATCCGGTTCTTTAGTATTCATCTTCCTGCTAAGTTTCCACGACCGGGCAGGTTATTCAGCTGCCAATGCTGACAGCTCTTCTGGTTTAAATCCGATGATGCGTTGTGTTTCCTGACCCTGGGACAGTACAATGACCGTCGGTACAGTACGGACCTTATATTGGATGGCTAATTCCGGCTTGTCAAATGGATTGACTTTTTCGTAGTTGATACCTTTGCGGTCGAGGTATTCCGACACCTGGTTGCAGGGGGCACAATCGTTTTTTTCGAATTTAATAATCCTTGTCATAGCGGTAAAAATTTAATGTTCAATACCTTCCGGACTTCAGCAAATTTTAATGGGTTCTGCTGGGTGATGTGGATAAATCCGGCAGCCTCAAACAAAGATCAACTATTTAAATTGCTGATGGTAGCAATTGTTATCAACAGATGTTGAATTATTAACAATGTGGAAAAACGGTATAGGGGACAACTGAATTAACGGTTTTATTGTCAATGTGTTGAGCGTCTTATCCTGTGGGTTTGCTTGAAAAATGTGAATAAGAATCTCCTGGTTTCGGTATGCTTATTGATACCCTATTCTTCTTGTCGTTTCCCCGGTTACACCACCCGTTTGTATGGCGTGTCGATGGGCCATCAAATCAAATATTCAAATAGGGTTTGATCGCTGTTTACTTCTTTGAAATCGAAACGGTGTTGGCGCATGCGCTGTATCAGTGCGGCATAGTCGGTAGCGTCCCGAAGCTCAATTCCCACCAACGCCGGACCTCTTTCACGTTGTGTTTTCTTGATGAACTCGAAACGTGTAATATCATCGTGTGGCCCCAGTACTTCATTAACGAAAAGTTTAAGTGCTCCGGGCCGTTGGGGGAAACGCACAATGAAATAATGCTTAAGTCCTTCATACAGCAGTGAAAGCTCCTTGATTTCGCTCATCCGGTCGATATCATTATTGCCACCGCTTACAATACACACTACATTCCTGCCCTTGATCTCTTCTTTATAAAAATCCAGGGCAGCTACGGAAAGTGCGCCCGCCGGTTCGGCTACAATGGCATCCTTGTTATACAGCTCCAGGATGGTGCTGCATATTTTACCTTCGGGTATCAGCCGTAAATCATCGAGCAGATCGCTGCAAAAGCGATATGTTAGCTTGCCCACGCGTTTTACGGCGGCACCGTCGACAAAGCGGTTAATATCGCCGAGGGTTATTGGCCCGCCATGCTCCAGTGCTGCTTTCATGGAGGGTGCTCCTTCGGGTTCCGCGCCGAACAGTTTAATGTCCGGTATGGAATGCCGTAGGTAATAACCTGTGCCGGAGGCTAAACCGCCCCCACCAATGGGCATAATTACGACGGCCGTATCCGGTAGATCCTGTAGGATTTCCAGACCTACGGTGCCCTGCCCTTCGATAATAGCGGAGTCATCAAAAGGGGGAATAAAAGCCATGTGCTGCTCCGTGGAATAGGCTATCGCGGCTTCCTGACAGTCGTCAAATGTGTCGCCATGCAAAACGATATCGATATGCCCTTCGCCGAACATGACGGTCTGGTCGATTTTTTGTTTGGGTGTAGGCCCTGGCATAAAAATGACCCCTTTGATACCCAGTTTTTTACAGGAATAAGCAACACCCTGTGCATGATTGCCTGCGCTGGCACAGACCACGCCTTTTTCCCGCTCCGAAGCGGAAAGATTGCTTATTTTGTTAAATGCACCCCGTAACTTGTAAGAACGTACCACCTGCAAATCCTCACGCTTCAGGTAAATAGCCGCATGGTATTTCTCCGACAGCCGCTGGCTATATTGCAGCGGCGTGTGATTAACCACACCTTTTAACTGTTCGTAAGCGGCCGTGATCGCCTGTTTCATTAACGGGGTGCTCATAAAGCCGGTTTACGTAACAATCAGGTTGGGCTGTCCGATATTCGCAGCCAGCCAATCGCCTACCTCGCTGGTTTTATACGCCTTATTTTTGCCAGCCAGATCTTCAGTTACGATCCCTTCTGCAAGCGACTTATTGACAACCGCCCGGATGAGTTCAGCCTCCTCTTTCAGGCCAAATGCATCTTCAAACATCATGGCTGCCGAGAGCACGGTTGCCAGTGGGTTGGCGATGTCTTTTCCTGCCGCTTGTGGATATGAGCCGTGTATAGGTTCGAAAAGCGATGTGTGGACACCAATGGAAGAGGAGGGCATCAGGCCCATTGATCCTGAAATCACCGAGGCCTCGTCGGTCAGGATGTCTCCAAATAGGTTCTCTGTGATCAGCACATCGTATGCACTCGGCCATTGTACCAATCGCATCGCTACCGCATCCACAAATTCATAACTTACTTCTACTTCCGGGTAATCTTTTTCCATGTCCTGTACCGTTTCGCGCCACAGGCGGGAGCTTTCCAATACATTGGCCTTATCCACACAGCACAATTTTTTCCGCCGGTTCATTGCCATCTCGAATCCAAGTTTGGCCAGGCGTTGCACTTCTTCGCGCGTGTAGGTGCAAGTATCGAACGCCGTGTCGCCATTATCTTTCCGGCCGCGTTCACCAAAATAGATACCACCCGTCAGTTCGCGCAGAATCACCAGATCCGTACCTTCGATGCGTTCCCTTTTCAGGGGTGAATTATCAATGAGGGACGGGAAGGTAAATGTAGGGCGGACGTTGGCAAACAACCCCAGCTTTTTGCGCATTTTCAGCAACCCCTGTTCCGGGCGCACCGGCGCCTTGGGATCGTTATCGTAACGTGGGTGGCCAATGGCGCCGAATAATACGGCATCTGCAGCCATACAAACGGCATGTGTTTCGTCCGGATACGGTTCACCGACGGCATCGATTGCTGCTGCGCCCGTTAACCCAAATGTCCAATTGACTTCATGTCCGCATTTTGCCGCAACGGCATCTACGACTTTTACAGCTTGTCCTATAACTTCGGGGCCGATACCATCGCCCGGCAATAGCGCTATGTTCAGTTTCATAATATATTATACAGTCAAAAAATTAAAGATCAAAAATTAAGCGGGTATGGTTTCCAGTTGTTTCACGTTCAGCACAATATTCAGCATTTTCTGTGTGGCTTTAATTGCGCTGACCGTCTGGTCGGAATCCAGTCCCCGTGTCGTAAATGTTTTATGCTTCGCAGCCCAGGTGATGGTAGTTTCGCACAACGCATCTGAGCGGCTTCCGGGTGCAATGCGCACGTTATAATCCACCAGGTCTGGCAGGCGGGTATTGTTTTTGCTATAAGCCATCGTCAGGGCGTTCATAAAGGCATCGAACTGGCCATCTCCCTGTGCATGTTCTTCGAACAATTGGCCATTTATCCGTATGGCAATGGTAGCCGAGGGGCGCAGACCCTTTGAATGTGTCAGTACATAGGATTCGATCAGTAGCTGTTCTTCATGTACTTTGGTCGTCAGTACGTCGGAAATGATATAGGGGAGGTCCTCCATAGTCACGTTCTCTTTCCTGTCGCCAAGTTCAATGACCCGCTGGGTAACTTTCTTAAGGTCCTCCTCGTTCAGTTTGAGTCCAAGTTCCTGTAGGTTTTTTTCAATATTTGCCTTCCCCGATGTCTTTCCAAGCGCATACTTGCGTTTCCTGCCAAACCGTTCGGGAAGCAGGTCGTTAAAATAGAGATTCTTTTTGTTGTCGCCGTCTGCATGTATTCCGGCCGTTTGCGTGAATACATTGTCGCCCACAATAGGCTTATTAGCCGGTATACGTACGCCGGAGAAGTTTTCGACCAGCTTGCTGACCGTATAGATTGCAGATTCCCTGATGCCGATTGTTACAGCCGGCAGAAAATCATTGATAACGGCCACTGCGCTTGCCAGCGGAGCATTACCGGCCCGCTCACCCATGCCATTGACCGTCAGGTGCAGGCCATTGACACCTGCTTTTACCGCCTCCAGTACATTTGCGGTACCCAGGTCGTAATCGTTGTGTGCATGGAAATCAAAATGGACGTCCGGAAACCGTGTCCGAAGGGTGGCGATATAGTCAAATGCCTCCGTTGGGGTAAGTACCCCGAGCGTGTCGGGCAACATGATCCGATTAACCGGCTGCTGCGATAAAAAGTCGAGATACTGCAGAACGTAGTCACTGGAGTGGCGCATACCGTTACTCCAGTCTTCCAGGTACACATTGGTTGCAATGCCCTTTTCCAGACCTTTAGCGATGACTGCGGCAATTTCGCTGAAATGCTGTTCCGGAGTTTTCCGCAACTGATGGGTCAGGTGATTCAAAGATCCTTTGGTCAGCAGGTTCTGCACTTTCACCCCCGCCTGTTCCAGCCATGCAATGGACACGCCGTTGTCAACAAAAGAAAGCACTTCAATCCGATCGATATAGCCCTGGTCGGTAGCCCAGTCCGTAATGGACCTTACCGCATCAAACTCACCCTGGGAAACGCGGGCAGAGGCAACCTCTACCCGGTCTACCTGCAGTTCTTCGAGCAGTAATTTTACGATGGTCAGCTTCTCGGAAACCGAAAACGACACCCCCGACGTTTGTTCCCCGTCGCGCAATGTCGTATCCATGATTTCTATGCTCCTGCTTTCCATATCGTTTTAAAGCGGAAGAGACTTCTCAAATTCCTGAATGTCGGTCTTGATGTTCAGCAGGTAATCAATATCATCGAAGCCATTCATCATGTTGCTTTTCTTATAGCTGTTGATCTCAAAAGACTCCTTTTCGCCGGTTGCCAGCAGTGTTACGGTTTGTTCGGACAAGTTAACTTCCAGTTCCGTATCCGGGTTGGCGTAGACTTCCGCAAATATCCGTTCCAGGAATGTTGCACTTACCTGTACCGGTAACACGCCAATGTTCAGGCAGTTGCCCCTGAAAATGTCAGCGAAAAAACTGGAAATGACACAGCGGAATCCATAATCGTATATGGCCCAGGCCGCATGTTCCCTGGACGATCCTGAACCGAAATTCTTGCCGCCTACCAATATTTTTCCTTTGTAGGTCGGATCATTCAGCACAAAGTCTGCCTTAGGCGTATTGTCCGATTGGTACCGCCAATCGCGGAAAAGATTATCTCCAAAACCCTTCCGCTCGGTCGCTTTAAGGAAGCGTGCAGGGATGATCTGGTCGGTGTCCACGTTCTCAATCGGAAGGGGAACCGCTGTGCTTTTTAATATAGTGAAACTATCGTATGCCATTTTTCTTATTGTAAAAGGGTTCTCGGATCGGTTACTTTTCCTGTTACGGCTGCAGCTGCGGCTACCAGCGGGCTGGCCAGCAGCGTGCGGGCACCTGGCCCCTGCCTTCCCTCAAAATTCCGGTTAGATGTACTTACCGCGTATTTTCCGGCCGGAATCTTGTCGTCATTCATTGCTAGGCAGGCGGAGCATCCGGGTTGCCGCAGTGTAAAGCCTGATTCAGTCAGGATATCCAGGATACCCTCCCGCTTGATCTGTTCTTCTACTACATGCGATCCGGGCACGAGCCATACCGTTACATCTTCCGCTTTCCGTTTTCCTTTTACCAGGGAAGCAAAAGCACGGAAGTCTTCAATTCGCCCATTGGTACAGCTGCCGACGAATACGTAATCCACTTTTTTGCCCATCATGGCTTCGCCTTCGTGGAAGCCCATATAACCCAGTGATTTTTCAAAAGTTGCCCGGGCTTCTTCCACCTGATCGGCATCCGGTATGTCCTCGGTGATTCCGATGCCCATACCCGGATTGGTTCCGTAGGTAATCATCGGCTCAATCTCGGAACCATCAAAAGTGAATTCCTTATCAAAGGTGGCCTCCTCGTCTGTTTTCAATGTTTTCCAGTAGGCCATTGCCTTATCCCAGTCGGCACCTTTCGGGCTGAATTCCCGTCCTTCAATATAATCGAATGTCGTTTGGTCGGGGGCAATCATTCCGCCGCGGGCTCCCATCTCAATGCTCAGGTTACAAACCGTCATGCGGCCTTCCATGCTCATCTGCTCAAAGACGTTGCCGGCATACTCTACAAAATGACCCGTGGCACCCGAAGTAGTCAATTTGGAAATGATAAACAACGCTACATCCTTGGGCAATACGCCCCTGCCTAACGAACCGTTGATGGTGATCCGCATCTTTTTTGGTTTAGGCTGCATGATGCACTGCGTGGAAAGTACCATTTCTACCTCTGAGGTACCGATACCAAATGCAATGGCACCGAATGCACCGTGCGTTGACGTATGTGAATCCCCGCATACGATGGTCGTCCCAGGCTGTGTAATGCCATTTTCCGGGCCGATTACGTGCACAATCCCGTTTTTATAATGGCCAAGGCCCCAATGCTGGATTCCGTATTCAGCTGTATTCTGTTCCAGTGCCCTTAACTGATTGGCAGACAGGGGATCTTCTACTGGTAAATGCTGATTAATGGTCGGCGTGTTATGATCTGCCGTGGCAAATGTACGCTCTGGATAAAGTACCTTGATATCCCGGTTTTTTAATCCCAGGAATGCCACAGGGCTGGTCACCTCATGGATCAGGTGACGATCAATGAACAATACATCCGGCCCCCCTTCAATCTTACGTACCACGTGTGCATCCCACACTTTGTCAAATAATGTCTTACTCATTTTTATAGTTGTTGTTTATGCTTTTGCTTTTTGCCCTAAATAAACTTATTCAATGCGTCGAGGTAGGCATTTGCAGATGCCCGCACGATATCCGTGCTGAAGCCATAGCCCATATACGACTTATCTTCGTATATCACGCGCATATCCACCTTACTGACATCGTCGCTGCCGCCGTGAATAGAATGAATGTTAAACTCCTTTATTTCAATTTGCTTTTCCGTAATCTCTTCGATGGCTTTGATGGTAGCGCTCACTGGGCCATTGCCCGTGGCTACCGCTGTGTGTTCCACGCCATTATAGCTGAGTTTGATGGTTGCTGTTGGCGTGTCTTGGTCGCCAGTGGTTACCTGTAAGGCGTTGATGGCAAGTCCATTTTTGAAACTTTCTTCTGTTTTCCGCCCCATCAGCTGCAGCAGGTCGTCGTCTTTGAGTTCCTTTTTTGCATCGGCCAGCTCCAGGAAGCGCTGATAAACCTGGTCGAGGTCAATCCGGTCAATGGCATATCCCAGCCGTTCCAGGTGATGCTTCAGTGCGTGTCTGCCACTTCTGGCGGTCAGTATAATTTCGGATTGGTCGATACCGACGTCCTCGGGGTTCATAATCTCGTAGTTCTCGCGGTGCTTAAGCACACCGTCCTGGTGTATGCCGGAACTGTGTGCAAAGGCATTGCGGCCAACGATTGCTTTGTTGGCCTGTACCGGCATACGCATCATACGGCTCACCATACCACTGAGCGGATACAGTTGCTTGGTGTTGATGCCGGTATGTAAGCCAAGTGTCTGGTGAACTTTCAGCGCCATTACAATTTCCTCAAGTGAAGTGTTGCCCGCGCGTTCGCCAATGCCGTTAATGGTGCACTCTACCTGCCTGGCGCCATTTTGCAATCCCGCAAGGCTGTTTGCCGTCGCCAGCCCTAGGTCATTGTGGCAATGCACGGAGATAATGGCTTGGTCGATATTCTTGACGTGCTCCATGAGATACCTGATCTTGGCGCCATATTGCTCGGGGAGGCAGTAGCCGTTGGTGTCCGGTATGTTTACAACGGTTGCCCCTGCGGCGATAACCGCTTCGATCATGCGGGCGAGATATTCATTGTCGGCACGGCCGGCATCTTCCGCATAAAATTCAATGTCCTCAACAAAACCTTTGGCGTATTTAACCGCTTCCACAGCCCGTTCGAGTATGGCCTCGCGAGTGCTGTTGAATTTGTATTTGATATGCATGTCGGAAGATCCGATGCCGGTGTGTATCCGGGGGTGCTTGGCGTATTTCAGCGCTTCGACAGCACAATCAATATCACCCTTGTTTGCGCGCGTAAGCGCACAGACAGTCGGATGGGTCACTAGCTTAGATATTTCAACGACACTGTTGAAGTCGCCGGGACTTGAAATCGGGAATCCAGCCTCAATGACATCAACACCCAATGTCTCCAGCGCCTCGGCGATGATGAGCTTCTCCGGGGTGGTCAACTGTGAACCGGGCACCTGCTCCCCATCACGGAGGGTGGTGTCAAAAACGTATATGCGGTTAGGATCGTGCAACATAATAAGCTGTTTTTCTGTTATGCGTTAGGGTAGCTTGCTTAATAGGCAAGCTCGTTAATCTCTTCTATTACTCGGACTTCGCCTTTTTCCAGTACTATTTTCTTTTCCAGGCAGCTGGGTAACTGCGTTTCATAATGACCAACGTAGATCAGTGTTTTCCCGAAGCCACACAGTTCATCGACCACTGCATTGAAAAGCGCTGTTTGTGTATGGTCGAGTCCCTGGCAAGGCTCATCCAATATCAGCAACGGCGGGTTCTTGATGATGGTCCGGGCCAGCAATACCAAACGTTGCTTCCCCAACGGCAACGTTGTGATCAGTCTGTTTTTATCTTCAGTGAGCTCAAAGAAAGCCAGCAGTTGATCAATTTGCTTTTGTTTTTCATAGCTGATCTGCCTGAACAGGCCGATGCTGTCATAGAAACCCGAAGCAACAGCCTGCCATACGCGGGCCGTTTTATCAAAATACCAGTGCAGTT
>NZ_JBEBRB010000077.1:0-11241 GCF_040395035.1 Parapedobacter lycopersici
CATCATTGCCCAATCAAGGCACAATGCTATTCGTGCGGTAGACCATCAGCGAACGTTGATGTATTGGCATATCGGTAAACGTATCTTTGAAGAAGAACAAGAGGGAAAAGACCGTGCGGATTATGGGACTTTCCTTATCAAATACCTTTCAGAACAACTGCAACCCGAATTTGGAAGCGGCTTTTCTGTAAGGCAAATTAACCTGTATCGTCAATTTTACAGGACATTTCCAATTGTGCACGCACTGCATGCACAATTGAGCTGGACACAGTATAAGTTGTTATTGAGTGTTGACAGTCAGAATAAAAGAGCCTTCTATATCGCCGAAACCATTAAAAACAATTGGACTTCACGGCAGCTGGAACGACAGGTGTACAGCAATTTGTACGAGCGGCTTTTGCTGAGCAACGACAAGGATAGTGTATTGGCCGTTGCGAAAAAAGAGAAGCAACCATCCGAAGCCAAAGAAATCATCAAAGACCCCATGTTCTTGGAGTTTTTGGAGCTGAAGCGGGAAGCATCTTATTATGAAAGAGATTTAGAAAATGCCATTATAACGCATTTGCAGGATTTTTTGTTAGAGTTGGGCAATGGTTTTTCGTTTGTAGCAAGGCAAAAAAGAATACATATTGAAGGTGATGAGTTTTTTGCGGACTTGGTGTTTTACAACCGGTTGTTGCAATGCTTTGTGATTATAGAAATCAAAACAACCAAGCTGATACACCAGGACATCGGGCAGCTCCAAATGTATGTGAACTACTACGACCGCATTGAAAAGCTGCCACACGAAAACCCTACAATCGGGATTTTACTTTGTGCCAATAAAAACGATGCTGTTGTACGCTTCACATTACCCGAAAACCAAAAACAAATCTTTGCAAGTCAGTACCAACTTTATCTGCCAACCGAACAACAATTATTGGAAGAAATGAGCAAGGAGCTGGAAAGTTTTATAGATAGAGAAAACGGAAGTTTATAGGGGTTTTTCAGTTACCAATTCTTCTAAAATATGGCTATGGTTAATCTAACAGCATTGGGTGTGTATTGGATATAACGTATCAATTATTTGCCAGCTTCAACTTTAAGCGGGCGAAGCAACCCACGCTTCCTTGCTGATCTGATACACAAAATTCGTTTGTGGCACTCCTGTAGCAGAAATCAGTTCCAACTCTCCGATCTTTTCTGCTCCAATGCGACTGACGGCTATCTGGGAACGGATATTAGCTGCCCCGACATGAAAATGCACCTTGGATACAAATTGGAAAATATAGTCCAGCATCGTGCCTTTTACCAAGCGGTTGATCCCTTTACACCAATATGATGTAGCATAAAATGTATACCCTATTAAAATACTGTTTTCCTGTTGGTTATAATTATAAAAACGAGTGCTCCCAATGACTTTTCCTGTGACTTTATCCACCAGTTTGAATGCGCCTTTGCTTTGCATTGCGCCGGCAAAGAACAACCTGAACACTTCCTGTTTCCAGCGGTCGTTATTGGGATGCTGTTCCCATATCTGAGGGTCTGCCGCTACAGCATAAAGCGATTCAAAATCCGCTTCTTGCAATGGATAAAGAATTATCCTTTCGTTTTCCAATAAGGGTTGAATGTCGAAGTTCATGTGCAAAAATCAATTAGCCGGTTCCTTTCTATATCAAAGTTACTTTAATTCAACGGATGTCGGTAATCCGGGACAATCTAAATCCATCAACTAATTACTCCCCTATCCGAACATTTTGTCCATTGCATTGTTTCTTTTAATAAAGGATAAAACCATGGATAAATTGAAAAAATTTGAGTTGATGGAAAAAATTGTCCGCGAATTGGAGGATTTGAAACGCAGTCAACAGGCATTATTGGAGAAGATAGGAAAAATTGAAGTGGATAACATCGAATTGAGTGATAACCGGCTTGAAAAGGTATTGCCTGACATTTATCAGCGCACAGCCGATAACCTGGACGCCGTTAATGAAATACTGGAATCGTTTGCACAGCAAACAGACAACTTCGCAGACAAAAATAATGTGGAGCAGCTAAAGCAGCAACAGGAGCTTAATAAGTCCCGGAATGATTGATCGTCCAAGTGCAATTACCGCAACCGCTGACCGCGGAAATGTGACTTATAAAAAAAGGTCCGAGCCAGCAGTGGTTCGGACCTTTTTAAGTTTATAATTAGTTGGTTTGCGCCATAAATGTATGGATAATAACATGACATTGTCAAATAATTTATTCAAAAAAGTCATTATTTTTTACCAAATAGTCATAAACACCTATAAATCAACATCAACAAAACAAGTCCGACCGCAGCAGATACCTTCTTCAAAACTGATCTGCCGATAGAAATGCTAAACAGCATCCGGATCCGCTATTCTTTCCCTGATGTTCCGCCCGTGGATATGGTTCGCGGATAAAAGTACAACACGGCCTCCATACCAAGCGCTTTTTCACTGAGGGTAAAATACCCGTTGCGTTGACGATCAAAGGTAATTGCTTCGCCCTGGGGTTCGGGAACGTAAGCTAGCTTTGTCGCAGGCCGGGCCAACATGGTACATATCGATTCCCCTGCGTTCCGCCGCCAGTAAAATACATTAAGCAGATTTTTGGCGATGAATTCGCTTCCATCCCGTTGGATATCGGCCCCGGTAAAAAAAGTATACGGCAGCGTACACACGCTGGTCAGCGTTAGCGTATCCGGGGGCGTGTCTGGAAGTAAAGTTCGATATACCCCAACTGCCAATTCGCGTTTACTGATGACGTATAATGCCTCATCTACCGGATCGTAAAATAACGACTCTGCATCGCGCGGGCCGTCCTTATAGGTTAATACAAACGACCGGATTGCGGTGTTGGCAATTGTATCCACGCCGGATTTGTTAACCGCCAAAGGCTCTTCCAATAAGTGAACCGTTACATGATTCCGGCGACCGTAGTTATCGCCGATATCTCCTATCAGCAGATAAGAACGGCCATCACGGTTCATCCATGCGATGTCTTCCCAGTCATATGCCTGTATCCCTTGGAGATAAAACGTGGACTTATGTACCCCCATACTGTCGATAAGAAAAATCCTTGCGCCATCACCACTGTCATTATGCACCCAGAAATGGCCGGGAAATGCCGTTGACTCCACAATACCTGAAACTTCATGCATTTCCGGATGGGTGATTTTTCCACGGGTCACGCGACCGGAAAACACATTGACCCCGGTTTGGCTAATCGCCAGGTCCGTAATCATGCAACAGATCAAAACGCCTAAAATTTGCTTTGTAAATGCCATACGGTGTTAAAATACAAATTTTACATGGATGCTTCCGACGCCGGTCTGATTTTCGCACAAAACATTTTTCTATCTTTGTTGCAGAAGCAGAAGGTATGCAGATACACCAATTTTACGATGAGGGATTAGCGCACGCGTCCTATGCGATTATAAGTAAGCAACAGGTCGTGCTGATTGATCCTGCACGCAACCCGCAACCCTATCTGGATTTTGCAAGGGAACATGACGCGCAGATCATTGCGATCATAGAAACACATCCACACGCTGATTTCGTAAGTTCACACCTGGAATTGCATGAGCTAACAGGGGCGCCTATTTATATCAGTGGCCTGTTACGTGCTGCCTATCCAAACCGGTCATTTGACGCGGGTGTTCTCATCCCATGTGGTTCGGTATCGTTCCGCGCAATTGATACACCCGGACATTCACCCGACAGCCTGTGTGTTTTATTACTGGATGAATCCGGCAAGCCGAATGCGGTATTTACCGGCGACACGCTATTTGTTGGTGACGTGGGACGGCCGGACCTCCGTGAAGACGCCGGCAAAAATCCCCAAAAGGCTGTGGAATTTGCCAAGGCGCTGTATTATTCTCTTCATGAGCAGCTCGCTAAATTGCCACCCGGTGTTATCGTATACCCGGCTCATGGGCCAGGATCGCTCTGCGGCAAAAATATGGGAAGCGAACTGCAAAGTACCATCGGCCGGGAATTCCGCGAAAATTACGCGCTACAGCCGATGACGGAAGCTGAGTTTGTTGCCCTGATTCTAAAGGAGCAACCTTTCGTACCTCGGTATTTTGCGTATGATGTGGCGCTGAATGAAAAGGGAGCTCCAGCATTTCAGGCAAGTATTGACGCCGTACGCATTGTTGATGATATTCCGTTCACCGTAAAAGGTCTCGTGATCGATGGCAGGCCTCAGGCACAGTTTAAAGCCGGACACGCTCCCGGGGCAATTAATATTCCGGACGGCACCAAGTTTGAAACCTGGCTTGGCTCGGTCGTGGCACCGGAAGAGTCGTTCTACCTGTGCGCAGGCGACCCGGAAGCGCTGGCAATATTATTGGAAAAATCGGCAAAGATAGGTTATGAAAGCAAAATCCGTAGTGCCATGATCAGCTATGGCGGCCCAGTTGTGTCAGCAGATTTCGACCCAGACACGTTTCAGCGTGCCCCCGGGGATTACACCATCGTGGATATCCGGAATCCCGGGGAAAGCGCCGGTCACGGAAGAGGTGGTTTTTCAGGGTCCATCCAAATCCCGCTGTACGAACTGCGGGAACGTGTTGGGGAAATTCCGACCGATAAACCGATCGTGGTGCATTGCGCTGGAGGTTATCGTTCAGCCATTGGAACAAGTATTGTGGCCGGTATCGTGAAAAATGTTCCTGTTTTCGATATGGGAACACATATCCAACACCTTTCAACGATAAGTTAATGCTGGGAATTATAAGCATCTTTTGGCTGGCGTTGGCGGGCTGGCAGGAACAGGGGCCTACGCGTAATCCCGAATACGCGGCTCGGCTGAACAGCATCTATCGGCACAGCGTACCCACCATCACCGTGCGTGAGCTCAAAGAAGCAATGAAGGGTGGTGCAGTAGTGCTGGACGCCCGGGAAGCGGATGAATTTGAAGTAAGCCATATCCGGCATTCCAGACATGTGGGATACATCTGGTTCGACATGCGGACCGTATACGACATTCCGAAAACAGATACAATTATCGTTTATTGCGCAATAGGAAACCGAAGCGAACGTATTGGTGAAAAGCTAAAAAAAGCAGGGTACCAGCATGTGTTCAATCTCTTTGGCGGATTGTATGAATGGGTAAACAGGCGAAATCCAGTGTACAATAACGAAGATATCCAGACCACTGAAATCCATGGTTACGACAAAAACTGGGCCCGATGGCTTGAAAACGGATCGGCTGTATACTAAAAAAGCGATACGACCTAAATCATCACATGCGCTTTGGCGGCAAGGTATCGTTCTGCCTCCAGGGCGGCCATGCACCCTGTACCTGCGGCCGTTACGGCCTGCCTGTAAACATGGTCCTGTACGTCGCCACATGCAAATACGCCGGCAATGTTCGTTTGTGTGCTGTCTGGTTTAGTAATAAGATAACCATTTCCATCCATATCCAGGATACCCTCAAACAGTTCCGTATTGGGTTTATGGCCAATTGCCACAAAAAAGCCGGTTATCGGGAGTTGTTTTTCCTCACCCGTCTGATTGTTTGACACCGCCACTGCAGTCACGTTCTGCCCATCGCCCAGAATTTCACGGGCTTCTGTGTTATAGTGAATTTCAATGTTGGGTGTACTAAGCACGCGGTGTTGCATTGCTTTCGAAGCCCGGAATTCATCGCGGCGCACGAGCATATGCACTTTATTGGCTAGTTTAGCCAGGTAAGAAGCCTCTTCTGCGGCGGTATCCCCCGCCCCAACGATAGCGACGTCCTGTCCACGGAAGAAAAAACCGTCGCATACTGCACAGGCCGAAACGCCAAAACCGTTATATTTCTGTTCGCTATCCAATCCGAGCCATTTTGCCGTAGCACCAGTGGCAATAATGACCGTTTCAGCCGTTATCGTCTTTTCACCATCTACAACAACCCGATGTACATCACCTGAAAAATCAACAGATGTAATGTAGCCGAAGCGCACCTGTGTACCGAAACGCTCTGCCTGTTTCTTGAAATCCTCCATCATCTGCGGACCCAATATGCCATCGGGATAACCGGGAAAATTTTCTACATCAGTCGTCTGTGTCAGCTGTCCGCCGGGTACGATACCTGTATACATCACCGGTTTAAGATCAGCCCGCGCAGCATAAATGGCAGCGGTGTAACCAGCCGGTCCGGAACCGATAATCAGACATTTTACGTGTTCAATCTCTTGCGACATTTGGATTTTTTTTTAATGCAAAAATACAGTGTTAATGCATGCCATTCAATAACCTTTTGTCAGGATGCCGTAAGTATTGGAGTCCCACTCCGTCACCTACAACGCCTGACCGGCTTCATTTTTTGAATTTTTCCTGAAGATTTTTAAGCATATCATCCGTAATTGGTCCCGATTTCCGTTTAGGCTGGGGGTTATTACGGTTACTTTCGGGCCGGTTCGGGCCGGTGGAAGGCTGCGGCCTGGTAGCAGATGCCGCCTTGGGTACTGCGGTACGCTGTTCTTTTTGCTTTGCTTTGAACCGTGCCCACACCCGATCCAGGCATTTTTTGGTATAGAGTGGAAAATCACCCTGTTTCATCCACGAATAATAGCTGGGTTCAATTGCAAAAATCTCCTCTACCAAACGCCCTTTGTGTTTACCGAAACTAAAGATCTCCTCTCCGTTTTCATTGAACACCATCCGTCCGGCAAAATCCACCGGCCTGTTCAGGTTCGTGAACTGATGCAGGGCTTGTACATCATTGACAACCGGTACTGATTTTTTACCTGATTTATCTTCCCACTCAACATCCCGATACCGGTCCAACTGTGATTTAAGCACCTCATACGTTGCCCTCACATCTGCCTCGGCACTGTGTGCATTATCCAAGCTGCTATCGCAATAAAACCGGTACGCCGCTTTAAGTGTCCGCTGCTCCATCTGGTGAAAGATATTCTGCACATCGACAAAATGGCGGCCGTCTAACGTGAAATCCACATCGGCCCGTATAAATTCCTCCATCAGCATCGGAATATCAAATTTGTTTGAATTATATCCTGCCAAGTCAGCATCACCGATAAACTCAGCAATTTCAACAGCCACGTCTTTAAACGTGGGGGCGTCCACTACATCGTTATCGTAAATACCATGGAACAGCGACGACTCCAACGGAATCGGCATCTCCGGATTAAGCTTAAGTGTTTTTACTTCCTCACTGCCGTCCGGAAGCACCTTTAAGATAGAAATTTCCACAATCCGGTCGGCGGATACATTCACACCCGTTGTTTCCAGGTCAAAAAAAGCCAGGGGGCGTTTCAAATTCAGATTCATGCTATTAATTTTTCGCGGGATGCGTTTAGGGATGGTCTATTAAATAATTCGTAATACCGTGGTTAGCTAAAGATGATGATACCTAATAAAATCCCCACAATCATAATGATATACAGCAATAACTCGTTTTTGGCAAAGTGCTTATACTTTGTCCAGAAACTGTAATCTTCTTTCTCATCATGCTTAAATTCCATTGGCACAAAGGTAAGGATTATTTCCCGGTTTGCTATCTTCGCAACGGTTAAAACGGCCTGTTTTGTTTAAAATTGCATACCACTCCAGTTACGTACATCCGCTACCCAACGGGCATCGCTTCCCGATGGTCAAATATGAACTTATCGCTGCTCAATTGCGTTATGAGGCTGTTGTACCTGATACCGCTTTTTTTACTCCCGAACCGGCTGACCTGGAAACCATTAGTCTCGCACATGTACGTGAATACTGTAGCCAGCTACTCCACCTAACCCTCCCATCGGCGATGATCCGGCGGATCGGCTTTCCATTATCCGAGCAGTTGATAGCACGTGAACTGCGCATCGTCCAAGGGACAATAACAGGTTGCCGGTTCGCCATGGAGGATGGCGTTGCTTTTAATGTTGCGGGTGGTACGCACCATGCCGGCTCCGACTGGGGCGAAGGATTTTGCTTATTAAATGACCAAGCAATTGCCGCGTGTGACCTGCTTCACCGGGGAGCCAGCAAACAGGTGCTTATTATTGATCTGGATGTACATCAGGGTAATGGCACAGCGGAAATTTTCAATGGGGAACCTCGGGTATTTACCTTTTCCATGCACGGCCGGAACAACTTTCCCTTTCACAAAGAGCACTCCGATCTGGACATCAGCCTGGCTGACGGAACAAGCGACAGGGAATATCTCGAGACCCTCGAACAGCAGCTGGACGTGATTTTCGAAAAAGTAAAACCAGACTTTGTATTTTATCAGTCGGGAGTAGATGTGCTCTCAACGGATAAGCTTGGCAGGTTAAACTTAAGCCGTGCGGGATGTCGTCGTCGCGATGAACTCGTTTTTAACAAATGCCTGCAGGCGAATGTTCCGCTACAGGTAAGTATGGGAGGCGGCTACTCGCCTCAGGTTCGTGATATTGTGGATGCTCATTGCAATACGTTTAAGGCGGCTGTTCACTTTTTTGATTAAATTACATTCCCATTTTTTTCCAGATTTCACCGCTACTATCGCACTATTCAATTCAGCTATTCGACCTACGCGATGGGAAAATCGAAAGACAACGTTTTTCAAAAGGTGATCAAGAAGCCTTCTGATTTTAAATTCGGTCCGGTAGTGGCCAGTGCTTTTGATGATATGGTAGAACGTTCGGTACCGTTCTACACCGAGATTCAGCGCATGATTATTGAGCAAGCAAGTGAGTTTGCTGTTCCCGACACCAATATTTACGACCTAGGCTGCTCGACGGGCACTACGTTTCTGAACCTCGATCCCTTGGTGGATCAACGGGTAAAATTCATCGGTATTGACGATTCAAAGGATATGTTGACGAAATGTTCGGAGAAGCTTCAAGAGGCTAAACTTTCCAGGTCTTACGAATTAAAAAATGTTGATTTACATCAGGATTTTGAAATTGAACACGCCTCAGTGGTTATCTTATGCCTTACCATGCAATTCGTAAGACCGATATACCGCGAGAAACTGCTCCGGAAAATTTACGAGGGCCTTATTCCCGGCGGTGTGCTCATTATGTCTGAAAAAATCCTGGCAGAGGACAGTCTTTTCAACCGCAATTTCATCAAATACTATTACGATTACAAACGTCGGAATCAATACAGTGAACTTGAAATTTCCCAAAAGCGGGAAGCCCTGGAAAATGTGCTTATTCCCTATAAACTTAGCGAAAACATCAAAATGCTACGTGAGGCGGGGTTCCCTCATACTGAGGTATTTTTCAAATGGTATAATTTTTCCGGATTCATTGCCATAAAGAGCTAAAGCTATGATACTTATTGGCAATTTCTTCTTTAAATACCGGAATTTTCTGTTTATTTTTCTTTACCTGTCGCTTTTTATCCCATCGCCACCGGTATTTAGCGCGGCGGTCTGGGGCCCCGGTTTTTACTGGTACCCATTGATAGGCGGCCTGGTTATAACTGTCGTTGGGCAACTCATCCGCGGCCTGACCATATCACTTGCCTATATTGTTCGGGGTGGAAAAAATAAAAAGGTATATGCAGAGGGTTTGGTAACCAACGGCATCTTTGCGCACTGCCGCAATCCGCTGTATGTGGGCAACGTACTCATGTTACTCGGTGTTGGTATCCTGATAAACTCTCTCCTATACCTGACTATCTTTATTCCATTATTTCTTTTTATCTACCAGGCTATTGTATTGGCCGAAGAAAACTACCTCAGGCAAAAATTCGGAGACCAGTTTGAGGCATACACACGCAAAGTGAATCGCTGGCTGATTAATCCGGCCGGACTCTTACGGACAATTACCGGCATGCATTTCAGCTGGAAAAGATGGCTCGTCAAAGAATACAATACGCAGGTGATCTGGTTAGCAGGCATCGCATTGATCCTGATTTTTTATTATACCCCTTACTGGGGCTGGGAGCGTGAGCAATGGAATGCTTCGCTGGGTATTATACTGCTCCTGCTGGCCATTTATTACATAACGATCCGCTACCTGAAGAAGTCCGGACGCTGGAACGTAGCCTAACAGTTTACCCACTCACAGGCTGAGTTTCTGCCGCTGTCCCGTAGCACATGCCGCATAAATGGCATCAATAATTTTGAGGTCTTTCAACCCTTCCAAACCATCGACAGGCACAACGGGTTGGCTATCATCGAGGATAATCTCCGCCATACCGTCCATTTGCAGGGTTTGATGCATGACATGTGGTTGTGCGAGTGCACCTTGATGGGTACGACCTTTTATGGGCCCATATCCGGTGGAAGGCTGCATTTCAACAAAACCTTTTTCACCGGTCATGAAAAACCGGTCCAGGTAATTCATGTTATAGGTGGAAAGGCAGGAGGCCACAGCACCTCCAGGGAATCCCAGCTGAAACTGGATTGTTTCATCAACTCCTGCTTTGAATTTTACCTCGTCAGTCTTCGTTTCCTGAGCGGTCACCCAGATTGGATCTTCACCGACCATATAACGAGAGCCGTTGATCGAATAGATGCCAATATCCATCATAGCACCTCCCCCGGCTAATGTTTTATCCAATCGCCACTGGGTAGGGTCTCCTATTTTAAACCCGCTCAGCCCCTGGAAAAACATAATCTTTCCAAATTCCCCGGCACTTCGCATCCGGATAACTTCAAGCGTATTGGGTTCAAAATGCATCCGGTAGCCCACCAGTAATTTCACACCCGCCTCACGGCAGGCATCCACCATCTCCTGGCCCTCCCGGGCATTAATTGCCATCGGTTTTTCACAGATCACATGTTTCCCTGCCCGGGCTATCCGGATCACCTGATCGTGATGAAGGCCATTAGGTGTAATTACATAAACCGCATCAATATCTGGGTTATCTTTTACCTGATCGAACGTCTCATAATTGTAACAGTTCTTTTCCGGAATGTTATACTTAGCCTGCCATTCCTTAATTTTTGCAGGCGTGCCGCTGATCAACCCGGTTATCTTAGCCCGCTTACACGATTGCATGGCTTCGGCTACCCGGGTCGCATACCCCCCGAGCCCCATAAGCGCCACGCGAAGCACACGACCCTGCCTATTATGCGGAACCGGGGTGTAAGCCTGCTGTTCAAATGTTAAAAATGGCATCGCTGCAGCCGAAACGGCTAATTGCTGCAGAAAGTTGCGTCGTGAATTTCTCATAATGAAAAGTTATTGGTTAATTATGATGTGATAACAAAATAAAAGCCCGATAGTTTGTCTACAGCAACAAATATGTCCTATGGCGCGCCAGTTACCAACTCATTATATAATAAATAGTTACTGGTTATATAATAAATAGTTAC
>NZ_JBEBRB010000078.1:0-11057 GCF_040395035.1 Parapedobacter lycopersici
CCGGCTGGCCGAAGAAAATGCATCGCTGCGCGAACAGCTGCAACGGTTCACGCATACCGACAGTGTGGAGCGCGTGACGGTGGTCGACAGTGCACACCAGGTGCAATACAATTACATTGTGGCCAGGGTAACCAATAACAGCATCCACCAAAAGAACAATTACATCACCATTGATAAAGGAAGAAAACACGGTATCCGCAAGGGAATGGGGGTTATTGGAGCGAAGGGCATTGTAGGGATTGTGCTCAATGTTTCCGAACATTTCTCCACGATCCAATCGCTGCTGCACAGTGAAAGCCGGATCAGTGCGTCACTGGAAGATAGTCAGGCCTTCGGTTCACTGGTCTGGGGGGACAGCTACGATGCCCGTTATGCTGCTCTTCGGGACATTCCCAACCACGTAAAAGTCCGCGATGGCGAACGCGTATACACTTCTGGGTATTCACTCTTCCCGCCCGGTATAGAAATCGGGAAGGTCGTTGACTCGGGGTCATCGGGCGGAGACAGCTTCTTGGATATCAGGGTGGAGCTGAGCACCCCTTTCCATAACCTGTTGCAGGTGTATGTGGTAGAAGATGTGTTTGCCGAAGAAAAAACGGCATTGGAGGCCTTAACTGATAAAGATGGCTAAACTACTGCTATACAATATTATCCGGTTTGTCGCATTGGTTGTGCTACAGGTATTTTTGTTCAAAAATGTCGGGTACTACAACCTGGCAACGCCTTTCCCTTACATCCTCTTTATCCTGCTGCTGCCGGTTGGTATCGGCAACTTTACCTTATATGCAATCGCCTTTGCAACAGGCCTTGTGGTGGATGCGTTTTACGACACTCCGGGCATCAATGCCGCGGCAGCCGTTGCACTCGCCTGGGGGCGTATTATATTCATGCGGATTACCCTGCAGACCGACAACTATGAAAGTTACATGACGCCCGCCTGGGGAACCGTGCCGTTTCGCTGGTTTTTTCTGTACGTACTTGTCCTCAGCTTATTCCACCACGGCGTGCTGTTCCTGCTGGAAACCTTTACATTCCATCAATTCCATTACACACTTATCCGTATTCTTTTAAGTTGTATCTTTACGGTTATTATCATTTTATTGTTTAGTTTGTTGTTTTACAGGAAAAAACAACGTTAATCGGGGGCGGTGGAATTCCGGAACCGGGTGATTTTTCAGGCGGCATAGTTTTATTTGATGAATAGTTTTTTTGCACGTAAATATATTATTCAGGGCATTTTCATTGCCGTCGCCATCATTATCGCTGCCCGGTTGTTTTACCTGCAATTGATTGATAATTCCTACCTCCTCTCCGCTAATAATAACGTCCTCCGCAAAGTGGTTATTTACCCGGCACGCGGCGTGATACTCGACAGAAACGGCGAAGTGCTGGTGCAGAATGAACCGGTATACGACCTGCTGGTTACTCCGCGGGAAGTCCAGGAACTCGATACTGCGCTGTTATGTGAATTAATCGGGATTGACCGGGCCGGATTTGAAAAGCGGATGACCACCGCCCGTAATTATTCGCCCTACAAGGCTTCCCAATTCGAAAAACAGATTCCGGCTTCCGCATACGCCCGGCTGCAGGAACACCTTTATAAATTCCGCGGGTTTTATGTGCAGAACCGGACGGTTCGTAACTATCCCGACAGTGTTGCGGCGCAATTTCTGGGTTATATCCAGGAGGTCAACGACCGCGATATCGAACGTTCCAATGGGTTTTACCGGCCGGGTGATTATATTGGGGCGAGCGGCGTGGAGAGTGCATATGAAGAACTGCTCCGCGGCCAGCGCGGTGTTAAAAATGTGATGGTGGATGCCTTCAACAGGCCCCAGGGTGTGTTCGCCGAGGGCAAATACGATACCGTTGCCGTTGCCGGCGATGAGCTGATCTCCTCCCTCGATAAGGAAATCCAGGTATTGGCGGAGAAATTGATGAAAAATAAGATCGGCAGTGTGGTGGCCATTGAACCCTCAACAGGGGAAATCCTGGCATTCGTCAGCAGCCCCGGCTATGACCCCAACATGATGGTAGGCCGCGAACGGGGAAACAACTATATGGAGCTGCTGTACAATCCCTATAAACCCATGTTTATCCGCCCGATCCAGGCCCAGTACCCTCCGGGATCGATATTTAAGGTGGTTAGTGCACTGACTGCCCAACAGGCCGGGATGATTGACGAGCACACGGTTTTCAACTGTCCGGGCGGATACCGCTACGGAGGCGGACGAGCCATTATGCGGTGCACCCACGTGGATGGCCCCACTTCCCTGGTCAAGTCCATTCAACGGTCGTGCAACACGTATTACGGTTATACCTATGCGCGGATGATCGACCAGCGCAACATGCCGTCAACCAAGGCATATGGGGCCTGGCGCGAGGCGATCATGAAATTCGGAATCGGACAGTCATTGGGCATTGACCTGCCCGGTGAAAAGGACGGCCTGCTGCCTACAGCCGATTTTTATACGAAACGATACGGTAATGACCGCTGGGGATCCGGATTTAACATATCCCTGTCCATCGGTCAGGGCGAGATGGGGGTCACCCCGCTGCAGATGGCCAACATTATGGCCATCGTAGCCAATCGCGGCTTTTATTACCGGCCGCACCTGATCAAGGGAATTGGCGAACGGAAGATCGTCAAACCGGAGTTTGCAGAAAAGGTATTCGCCGGGGTGGATGAGAAATACTACGAACCCGTCATCGAGGGCCTTAGCCGGGCGGTCAACGTTGCCGGCGGTACCGGCTACTCCGTCCGGATTGCCGACATTGAAATGTGCGGAAAAACCGGGACAGCACAAAACCCGCATGGTGCCGATCACGCGGTATTCTTTGCATTTGCCCCGCGTGAAAATCCGAAAATTGCCCTCGCGGTAGTCGTGGAAAATGCCGGATATGGAGGCACCTGGGCAGGCCCGATCGCTAGTATGCTTGTAGAAAAGTATTTAAAAGATACCATCACGCTGCCGCAGTATATTCAGGACCGGATCTACAAAGCCGACCTGCTTCCGAAGGTAGAAACCGAGCGGCGGGAAACGGTACAGGCAGGCAAGCCGAAACAACGTACACCCGCGCGGCACCTGGCGGATGAAATCGCATTTGTTGACCACCAATCCCGGGTAAGGAGAAATGAATAATCCACAGCGCAATAAGTTTTTCAGCGGCAATGTCGATTGGTTTACGGTATTGCTCTGGCTCCTCCTCTGCCTCATTGGATGGTTCAACATCCATGCGGCCGTATTTGACCCGGACAATCCCGGCATTTTCAATGTCAACACCAATTACGGTAAACAGTCCATTTATATTTTTTCGGCGCTTATCCTCGCATTGGCCATACTTGTCGTCGATGCCAAGTTTTACAGCTCGATATCGCCCGTACTCTATGGCATCACCTTGTTGCTGTTGGTGGCCGTACTGATCGTCGGCCGGAATGTCGGCGGAAACCAGGCCTGGATCCCCATTGGCAGTTTTCGGCTGCAGCCTTCGGAATTTGCCAAACTGGCGACCTGCCTGCTGCTGGCCAGGTACCTGAGCAATCACAGCAATAAAACACCCAACCTGAAAACGTTGATTACCGGTGCGGCTATCGTACTACTCCCCGTGGCCCTGGTTATGTTGCAGCCCGACACCGGCTCGGCACTGGCATTTTTTGCGCTGGTCTTTGTATTTTACCGTGAAGGATACATTTCGGGGCCGTGGATGTTGCTGGGCGGACTGGCAATCCTGCTTTTTGTACTGACGCTGGCGTTCAGTCAGTGGACGGTGATTTTGGCGATCGGCATATTATGTGGCCTGGGTTGCTATTATTTCCGGAAAAAACGGAAGATCATCACCAACCTCGCCGTGCTGTTTGTACTTTGCTCTGCCTATGTGTTTTCCGTTGAATTTGTTTATGAAAACGTATTGCAATCGCACCAGCGGAACCGGATCGATGTCATTTTAGGCAAAATAGACGATCCGCGCGGACAGGGATACAACCTGAACCAGTCCATGATTGCCATCGGCTCTGGCCAATTCTGGGGCAAGGGTTATCTCCAGGGCACCCAAACAAAGTTTAATTTTGTGCCCGAGCAAAGCACGGACTTTATTTTCTGTACCGTCGGTGAAGAATGGGGGTTTGTGGGCAGTATGGTAGTAATCGGGATTTACCTGACCCTCCTGCTGCGCATCATCAATATCGCCGAACGGCAGCGGACGGCCTTTGCACGGATTTATGCATACGGCGTAGCCAGCTTTCTCTTTTTCCATTTTGCCATCAATATCGGGATGACGATCGGCATTGTTCCCATCATCGGCATTCCGCTGCCATTTATCAGCTATGGAGGTTCTTCGTTATGGAGCTTTACCATCCTGCTGTTCATTATGCTCAAATTCGATTCAAACCGAAAGGGAATCGCCTAATCCGCAACAGGAATGTACCGGCGTGTGATGTGTTGCCGGATGTAAATAACAAATGCCAGCGCAATCAGCGCACCGGCTATCCCCTGGAATACGAGCGTATAATGAATACCCCATAACTGGGCCAATGCGCCGATCAGCAGACTCCCGATCGGGAATATCCCCTGGAATGCCATGATATAGTAACTGATGGCCCGCGCACGCAGCGCTGGCATCGCATGGGTCTGGATGTAGGTGTTGATACTGGAGTTCTGAACCATCATACCCATCGCAGCAAGCATGGTACTGATCAATGCAATGGGCAGCCAGGCGGCAAAGGAGAGCAGCAGGATCCCGAACGCAAATAAACCGGCAGCTTTCATCACACGGAACCGCAGGTTCGCGCCTGCTTTGAGCCGGGCCATGTAAATGGCACCGCACATGGCACCTAAGCCAGCGGCGCTCTCAAACCAGCTGAAGATTGTGGCATCGCCATTGTACATTTCGCGGGCAACAACAGGCAGCAACGTGGTATACGGAATAACCAGCAGGCTGGATGCACCCAACAGGAGAATCAGTGAGGAAAGATGCGGAGAGTGGCGCAGGTAATTAAATCCTTCCTTCAGTCCCTGCCACGCACTTTCCTGTTTTCGTGGAACCGGCCGTTCGACCAGCTTCATGGCAAAAAGCGAACCCAGTACAGCAATGAAGCTGACGAAGTTGACGCCGAAGCATACCGCCTCGCCAAAATTACTCAGCAATATACCACCCACTGCGGGACCCAGCATCCGGGCGGCGTTAAACGCCGACGAGTTCAGCGCGATGGCATTCGGAAGGTCAGCTTTTTCTGGCACCAGCTCGACCATAAGCGACTGCCGTGCCGTCACATCAAAGGTATTGATCACCCCCTGGATGAAACTCAGCACACCGATCCACCAAACGTTATAGTGTCCGATGAGGATCAGCAGCGTCAGCGCACCTGCCTGTAGCATCAGTCCAAACTGGGTAGTCAATACGATCCGGTAGCGGTTATGGCGGTCGACAAAATTACCGATAAATGGCGCTAGCACCAGCGATGGTGCCAAAGAAACAAACGAAACAAGCCCCAGGATAAATGCAGATTCAGTAAGCCGGTAAACGAGCCAGCTGACCGCAATACGTTGCATCCAGGTACCCATCAGCGAGATGGCCTGTCCAGTAAAATGAAGCCGGTAGTTGCGATGTTTAAGGGCTCTGAAAATATACATGCTTGTTGATTAGCGGCTGTATTCCGAATGCCGTATCCGGCACAAATTCCATACCACAGCACCGGGATGGGAAGAACAAAACACCCCATCAGCCGAAGTACCGCAACCGGCTTTTACAGTCCGACAATATTCCGTACCTTTACCATCGGTTTATATTTTCCTCATTTATCCACTGGATAACCTTATTACAACGCATATGAAATTTTTTATTGACACCGCCAACCTGGATCAGATCCGCGAAGCCCAGGATTTAGGCGTACTGGATGGCGTAACGACCAATCCCAGCCTGATGGCCAAAGAAGGCATCACAGGCAAGGCAAATATCATCAACCACTATAAAGCGATATGTGACATTGTGGACGGCGATGTAAGCGCCGAAGTGATTGCCACCGATTTTGAAAACATCATTAAAGAGGGAACGGAACTTGCCGCGCTCCATGAAAAAATCGTGGTTAAGGTGCCCATGATTAAGGATGGCGTAAAGGCGATCAAACATTTCAGCAGCAACGGGATCAGGACAAACTGTACGCTCGTATTCTCCACGGGACAGGCATTGCTGGCCGCCAAAGCTGGGGCTACGTACGTTTCACCGTTTATCGGCCGGCTGGATGACATCTCCACTGACGGCATCGGGCTGATCGAAGACATCCGGCTGGTGTATGATAATTACAATTTTGAAACCCAGATTCTGGCCGCCTCTATCCGGCATTCGACACACATTCTGGAATGCGCCCGGATCGGAGCCGATGTGATGACCGGTCCCCTATCCGCCATTCTCGCACTGCTCAAACATCCGCTCACCGACAGCGGACTTGCGCAGTTTCTGGCTGACCATGCCAAGGCCGCGGGGAAATAAGCAACGACACCGTTTTGTAAACCGGAAGTAAAGTAACCGCTTTTGCTTCCGGTTTTTTTTGCTTATCTTGTCAGCTTACGTATTTTTGCAAAACCATGTTGAGAGCTATCGACACTGCCCCGGTTTTGGCGAACGATAAATTTGTACGCCTGCTTCGCCAGCACAAGCTGAAGGTAACGCAGCCGCGGCTCTGTGTATTGGGTGTGGTTGCGGCAAAAGATACTGCCATTTCCCAACCCGAACTGGAGAAGCTGCTCGGCAATGAGATCGACCGGGTAACGCTGTACCGTGTGCTGGCGACCTTCGAGGAGAAAGGTATTTTTCATAAGATTTTTGACTTACACGGAACGGCTACATATGCCCTCTGTTCTACGGAATGTGACGAGCACCATCATCACGATGAGCACGTGCATTTCATCTGCTCGGCATGCAACAGCATCTATTGCCTCGATGACATCAAGCTACCCAAGATCAACCTGCCCAAAGGATATCAACTCAATTCGGTTGGCATTAATGCCGTTGGTCTCTGCGCGCAGTGCCGTTCGACGACAATCACCAAGTAACCGACAACAAAGCCCACACCATTTAACGGATTAGCTCAAGCGTTAAGCCATACCCCGCGGGTTGGCGACCTGCAACCCCATGTTTCCTTCCCCTATATTTTACGACGACTTCAGCCGGTAAAGTATTACTAAAAATTCAAAATATATCCTGCTAAAACTTTAACAAAGTTGTATTTAATATATTTAATACAAATTAATTAGATCAATATATATACATTAAAAATACACATATATATTTTAGCAGAAGGCGAGCTGATGCTGTCCTTTTAGGAGAAAACGCCTTTCAAGGCGCAGTAACAGCGATTAAAGCTAAAACAACCAATAAATAAATTGATAAAATTTTAGCAATACATATATAATTTATTTATAAACAACGAAATATCAATATTCATATAGAGTATAACATTTGATGCTGTTTTAGCTTAAATACGAAAGGTTCAGGTGATTGATATTTTTGTACTTTTAGCGAACACATGGCATGGATAAAAAAACAGGTTGCGCGGTTCGGTGCATTTTGCCGCACCGGGAAGGGTCGTATCTTCCTTGCATGCATCGTGGCTTTTCTGCTTGTGTTTTACTTTTCACTGCCCCGTCCCCTCTTCACTGCTCCTACCTCGTTCGTTGTTGAAGACGAGCGTGGCGAGCTATTGGGCGCCGCCATTGCGGCCGACGGACAGTGGCGGTTCCCGATAGCGGACAGCATTCCCGATAAATTCATAAAATGTATTGTCGCATTCGAGGATAAACGCTTCTGGTACCATCCAGGTGTTGACCCCGCCGCAATGGCCCGTGCCGTGATGCAGAACCTGGCAGGCGACCGGATTGTGAGCGGAGGAAGCACGCTGAGCATGCAGGTGATCCGGATGAGTCGCAATAAACCCCGTACCATCGGGCAGAAACTGATTGAAGCATTCCTGGCCATCCGGCTCGAGGCTGGATACAGCAAGATGGCGATCCTTAAGCTATACAGTGCCAATGCCCCTTTCGGCAGCAATGTCGTCGGACTCGATGCAGCGGCCTGGCGTTATTTCGGCCGCCCGCCCGCGCAATTGTCGTGGGCAGAAACCGCAACACTCGCCGTTCTACCCAATGCACCGTCACTGGTGCATCCGGGGCGTAACCGTGCACTGCTCCTCGCCAAACGCAACAGCCTGCTCGACCGGCTCGCGGCGAACCAGACCATCAGCACGGCCACAGCCGACCTTGCCAAGCTGGAGCCGTTACCCGAAAAACCGCATCCGCTTCCCCGGCTGGCTCCCCACCTGCTTGAGCGATTCAAAGCCGAATACCGGGATGCCGTGCCGGATACCCGCATCCGTACCTCGCTCAATGCCGGATTGCAACAACAGGTGGCACGCATCATCGACCGCCATCACCGCCACCTCAGCGCTAACGGCATCCACAATGCCGCGGCGTTGGTATTGGAAGTGGAGACCGGCCGGGCGATGGCCTACGTGGGGAATGTACACCATCCGCAGCATCCCGAAGCCGAAAGCCAGGTCGATATGATCACGGCGCTGCGAAGCCCGGGAAGCACGCTGAAGCCTTTGCTGTACGCGGCTATGCTGACGGACGGCTTAATCCTCCCGCACACGCTGATTCCCGATGTTCCCACACAGATCGGCGGTTACACGCCGCAGAATTACGACCTGGGGTATGATGGAGCAATTCCGGCTTCGCGCGCACTCAGCCGCTCCCTGAATATTCCGGCGGTAAAAATGCTGCAGCAGTACAAATACCAGCGTTTTTATCCGTTCCTGAAAAAAGTGGGAATCAGGAGCCTCGACCGGCCTGCCGATTTCTACGGGCTGTCCATGATTCTGGGCGGATGTGAAACAACCATGTGGCAGCTGGCGGGCACTTACGCCAGCATGGCCCGTACGTTGAACCATTATGCACGTTACAATGCCAATTACGATGCAGGCGACTATCATGCTCCCACCTATATGGACCGTATCTCCGAAAGGAAAGCCACGATAGAACGGTCGGCCGTCATTGACCATGCTTCTCTGTATTTTACATTCCAGGCCATGAATGAGGTTATGCGTCCGGGTGAAGAGGGATTGTGGGAGCAATTTGCTTCTTCAAAAAAAATCGCATGGAAGACCGGGACGAGTTTTGGCTTCCGCGATGGGTGGGCAGTTGGACTGACCCCAGGATACGTGGTGTGCGTATGGGTAGGCAATGCCGATGGCGAGGGACGACCGGGTCTTACAGGAATTGAAACCGCTGCCCCCATCCTTTTCGATATTTTTGACCTGCTTCCATCGACGGGCTGGTTTACCCCCCCGGTCGACCGCATGGTACAGACGCCTGTATGCCGCCAGAGCGGACATCTCGCCGGTGTCGACTGTCCCGATCCGGACACGGTATACCTGCCGGTAATGGGCCTTAAATCGACCGTATGCCCGTACCATCAGGCAATACATACCAACGTCGCAGGAAATCTGCGGGTAACCGCCGACTGCACACCGGCTGCAGGCATGGTGCGCCGACAGTGGTTCGTATTGCCCCCTGCCATGGCCTACTATTATAAAATGCGGCACAGCAACTACCGGGAGTTGCCGCCTTTTGCGCCCGGCTGTATTCCGGAAGACCAAAATCAGGTCATGGAAATGATTTATCCGAAGAACAATGCAAAAATTTACATACCTTTAGAGATCGATGGGCAGCGTGGCCAGGTGATTTTCAACGTCGCGCACCGCAGGCAGGATAGCCGGATATACTGGCATCTTGATGAAACCTTCGTCGGCGAAACGGAAAATTTTCACCAGCTGGCGCTGACGATTCCCGCCGGCGTCCATACCATCACGCTGGTGGATGCCAACGGCGCACGGATCAGCCAGCGATTTGAAATTTTAGCCAAATAAACATGCTCGAAGCAATTGATCTTCAACAGGTACTGGTACTTGATATCGAAACAGTGTCGCAAAAAGCGGTTTACGCGGAGCTGCCCGACCATTTCAGGGAATTATGGGCACATAAGGTAAAGCAGGCCCTCGAAGCGGACGAAACACCGGCCGACGTATACCCCCGCGCAGGCCTGTATGCCGAATTCGGGAAAATCGTCTGCATCAGTGTAGGGATATTTCACCAAAGCCAGGGGCGGCTATGTTTCCGCCTGAAATCATTCGTCCATACCGACGAGTCGGAATTATTGTCCGGTTTTGCGCAGCTGTTGCAGCAGCAGCCGCCAAATCTCATTCTCTGTGCGCACAATGGTAAGGGGTTCGATTTCCCTTACCTCTGTAAACGATTGCTGATTAACGGTCAGCCGATACCGGCCCAGCTCAACGTCATCGGCAAGAAACCGTGGGAAATTAATCACCTGGATACCATGGATCTTTGGCGGTTCGGCGACTTCCGCAGCAGCGCGTCACTCAGCCTGATCGCGGCGGCATTCGGTATCCCCACACCCAAAGACGACATCAGCGGCGCAGATGTATACCGGGTATACTATGAAGAAAACAACCTGGAGCGTATCCGTGTCTATTGTGAAAAAGATGTCATCACAACGGCACAGATCTTGCGCAGGATGCGCAATGAGCCGTTAATTGCACAAACGGATATTAGTTTTGCATAACCTTATTTGCATTAAAAAAACAACACACATGTCAACAAAAAAAACCAACGCTTTCCGACATATCCTGACACAGCTCATCTCGGACATATTCGAAAAATCAGGCAACAAACCACTGAATTACAAACAGGTGGCCGCCAAACTCAATCTTTCGGACCCCGAATCGCGCAGCGCCATCCATAGCATTCTTGAAGAGGAGTCGCGGACGGGACAGGGTGGTCGGTTCAAGGAAACCGAAAAAGGCAGGTATATCCTGAAAGAATTACAGGCATTTGTCATCGGCAAGGTAGATATGACGGCGGATGGTTCGGCATTCGTTATTCCCGAGGACGAGTTTGAAGACGATATTTATATCGCACCGCGCAAGCTCCGCCAGGCGCTGCACAGCGACCGGGTAAAGGTACACACCTATGAAAAACGCCGGGGTA
>NZ_JBEBRB010000079.1:0-10940 GCF_040395035.1 Parapedobacter lycopersici
TTGTTTTTGTACTGAAACCCGAGTGGTTCGGTATCACGGATCCGAGTTTTCCAGCGCGGCTATCTTTCCTGCTGGTTGGCCTCTGGTGGATCGGATTTGCGCAGATCCCGTTTCGGAAGCTTCCCAAAAACACGTACAATGGCCAGCGTGTTACCCGGCATGTGGTGAAAAAAGGGTTCTCCGAACTGGCAGCGGTTTGGCGCAGGTTGCGGGAGATACCGGAAATTAAACGTTTTTTACCCGCGTTTTTCTTTTATGCCATGGGCGTGCAGACGGTTATGATTGTAGCGGCATCTTTTGGCGAGAAAGTGTTGCATCTTGGCGCACCGAAGTTAATTGCCACGATTCTGATTATCCAGCTGGTGGCGATTGCGGGGGCCTACCTGATGTCGCTGCTTGCGCGGTATATCGGCAATGTCCGGGTGCTGATGCTGGTGGTCTGTATCTGGACGGGAATTTGTATCTCCGCGTTCTACATTACCCATGAAGTGCAATTTTATGGTCTTGCCGCACTTGTGGGACTGGTAATGGGGGGGATACAGTCGCTTTCGCGCTCCACGTATTCCAAGCTGTTGCCAGCGGATGAAGTGGATACAGCTTCGTTTTTCAGTTTTTATGACGTGACAGAAAAGGTGGCCATTGTGCTGGGGTTATTTTCCTTTGCGCTTATTGAACAGATCACCCATAATATCCGTTACTCGGCATTGTGCCTGGGTATCTTTTTTCTCATCGGGCTGGCGCTGCTGTGGCGCATGCTCCGGGTTTCGCGGACAAACGGTCAGTAACCGATGGCCGTTTTTGCGATGTGGAAGGCTTTTTTTCCGCAGCATAAGGGCAGTGTGTTTCATATGCTGATTTTTTGTCGTATGTTGTACCGCCTAAGGACACAAACCACCATTGGAACGCTTAACAAGAATAAGATGAATTACAAGAAAACGACAGTTAATTTCCTTTTTGGCAGCATCATATTGTGTGCAACCGTTTTAATGAGCGTGGCGCTCGGCGGAAATGCGTTTGCCCAGTCGGGCCCGCTCGCGGGCAAGGTTATTTGCATTGACCCGGGCCATGGCGGCACCGCGGCGACCGACAGTTACCGTCAGGGGCCGACCGGTGAGCGGGAAGAATGGGTCAACCTCCGCGTGAGTACATATTTACAGCAGCTGCTTGAGGCACACGGAGCCAGGGTAATCATGACGCGGACGATTGATGAACAGGTGCCGTTAGCCCGCCGCGCGGAGCTTGCGAGGGAAAATAACGCAGATGTGTTTCTTTCCATCCACCACAATGCAACGGCCGACGACGCCGTAAATTTTCCGATTATTTATTTCCATGGCAATATCAGTGAAAACCTCGCCGGTGTCCGGCTCGGCGAAACGCTGGCAGAAGCGTTCCGGAAGCACATGTACCAAAAAGAGGTGCCGGTAAGCATCGTTTCGGATCATACGGTTTTTGCCGATGCCGGCGCTGCAGTGCTGCGGGGTACCTACGGCATTCCGGCGGTACTGGCCGAGGCCTCGTTTTTTACCCATCCGCCCGAAGAGCAGCGGCTTAAAGATACCGTTTACAACAGGCGGGAAGCCGAAGCATACCTCGATGCGCTGATCAACTACTTCAGTGCACCGGCGCTGCCGATCCATGATAAAAATTCCATCGTTGCGCAGATTCCTCCGTTCCGGGGATTGCAGGAAGCCGACCGCATGAGCCCTATAGCCAAGAAATGGCACGACGACTACGCCGCGGGCCTTGCCCTGATGAATAAAACAGATTCGGCCGCCTGGCGGGAGGCCTATGAATACTTCACGCGTTCCGCCCGTTCATTTCCTGACTCTTACGTAGCCGGACAGGACCACCGGCACCGGGCAGAATTGCTGCTGCGCCTTGGCCAGGAAACCGAAGCAAAGCAGGAAGCGATCCGCACGGCCGAATATTATGTTCCCGGCTGGGACGCTGCGGAAGAAAAGTGATCATCGGAGTTCATATAGAACCCTATACTGGAATGGACGCCGCGTAAGCTATGAAATAATATTTTTGTTCCCGGGTTTCCAATATTGCGCTAACTTTGCCGTTAACGACATATGACTGTACAGCTATTTATCCCCTGTTTTATCGATCAGCTATTTCCGGAAACGGCCTTTAACACCGTGCGTGTATTGGAAAAAGCAGGCTGTACGGTAATCTACAACCCGCAGCAGACCTGCTGTGGCCAGCCGGCTTACAATGCCGGGTTCTGGGACGAGGCAAAACAGGTCGGGCAGAAGTTCCTGAATGATTTTTCCGGCGAACATCCGATTGTTTCACCGTCCGCATCGTGCACGGGAATGGTCAAAAATGCGTATGACGACCTGTTTACCAATACCGTGATCCACAACCATTGCCGGACGATACAGGGCAATATCCATGAGTTATCCTCTTTTCTGGTAAACGTGCTGAAAAAGGATTACTTCGGAGCAGAGCTGGAAGGACGGGCCGTATACCACGATTCGTGTTCGGCCTTACGGGAATGCCGCATCAAAGAGGAACCCCGCCAGTTGCTGGAACGAGTGGATGGCCTGGAACTTGTGGAAATGCGCGATACCGAGACCTGTTGCGGTTTCGGCGGTACATTTGCCGTGAAGTTTGAGGCGATATCCAGTGCCATGGCTGAACAGAAAGTGCATCACGCGCTGGAAATGGAAGCCGATTACCTGATTTCCACGGATGCTTCCTGCCTCATGCAGCTGCAGGCCTACATCACCAAACATCAACTGCCCATCAAAACCATGCACCTGGCCGACGTGCTGGCACATGGCTGGGCGAATATCTGACAAGAGGCAAGCGCGTTACCGGCGCTTCAGCCATCCCGCTTCCGTTAACGCTGTATACAGGTCGTGCTGTCCGCGATAGCCAATCGTTACCGACGACCCGGGCCGGTTGATCATCCCGGTATATTGGTAAATGAATACCTGTTCCACCAGTTCAGCCAGTGCCTCCAGCTGTGCCAGCACGCGTTCAGGGGCAGCGGGCACTAACGCCGAGCGATAGACCTCACCCTCAAATGCAAAAACCTCAACATCGGCCCATAACTCGTTACGGCCGGATTTACGATGCAGGCGTTGTAGTTTTTCAAAAATTGCGTTGCTTTCATCCACCCGTGTTTTCTGCACGCCGATTTCGTCCTGGTAGGCAATAAAATCCACATCCAGCCTGTCGAGCTGCGCTACATAGCCGTCGTCGGCCGCTACGTTTCTTGTGCCGTAGGGCGCAATCAGTGTTTTCGCTCGGGGCGTAAGCCTACGGGCCTCCCGAGCGCATTTGTTCACATATTGGATAAAGTTATCGTCGAAATGGCCGTTAATGCCCGTTTCGTTGGGATAATACCAGCCGTAAAAGCTGGGATGATGGCCATATTTTTCAGTGAGCTCCTCCATGGCCCTTACGCGCAACTGGTGTACGTCTTTATCCTGCATCAGCAATGCCGGATTGCGCCAGTCGCCAAAAAAGCCGTTACTCATAAATACGCGCAGGTGATGTTTATCCGCTGCCGACAGCACCGTTTCCAGGGGATCATTATCGGTCAACGCGTGTTGGGGCAGCAGAGCCGAGGGGTAAAAACTTTTGCCATAGATCGCCACATCCAGCAGTACCAGGTAGCGGATGCCGGTCCCGGCGATTTCCGCAACCTTTGCTTCCCAGTCGTCCGCCGTAAATGCCGCCAAAGCCGGATTCCAGTAGGTTCCCTCTACTTCGCTATGATGCTGGAACTCGAACCATGTACCGGTAATGGCGTGTGCTTTCCGGTTGTTTCCGATCGGTGCCGCCGAAGCGTGTCCATGAAAAAACGCCAGCGCTGCGGATGCCCCGGCCAGGTGGAGGAAATTTCTTCTTTTCATTTGCGTAATCGGTATTAGTGGCAGCAAGATACGGAATTTCGATAACGTTCTCGGTAATTTTGACGGATCAATGCTTGTCTGCTAACGGCACAACGGTTATTTTTGGTAGGCACACAAGTGTCTGCATCACCATATTAACCGGTTATGAAAAACTCCCCATCTGCTGATTCCCTTGCGGGCGACCGTAGCCACAGTGGAATTATCGACGATCCGCTGGCCCGGCAGCTGCACATGCGGGCTGCGGAAGCAGCCGGCCGGCATTGGCATACCCTTCAGGCGATTGCCTGGGAAGAAACAGCAGCACAGCTGAGGGAACATATCGTTGCACAGGCTGGGGTTGCGTTTTATCCCCAATTGCCGCTGCTGCTGAAGGAAACAAAACGGATACCGTTACAGGGGCTGACGGTTGCAGCCATCCGGTACCAGACGCTTCCGGACGTGTTTGCCACCGCCAGTCTCTACATCCCTTCGGGGGAAGGACCACATCCCGGTATTGTACTGACACACGGCCATTGGGAAGGTGCACGGAATTCCGAACTGTTCCAGGAGGTCGCACAATACATTGCACGGCATGGCTATGTTTGCCTGGTGCCGGACGCATGGGGCGCCGGCGAGCGTTCGACCGTTGCCGGAGTGGAAGAATACCACGGCAGTAATCTCGGTGCTTCGTTATTGAATATCGGAAAAACGCTGCTGGGTATGCAGGTTACCGAAAATATCCGTGCGGTGGACCTGTTGTGTACGCTGCCTTATGTAGATCATGCGCGTATCGGGGCAACCGGCGCAAGCGGGGGAGGGAACCAGGCCATGTGGCTGGCCGCTTTGGACACCCGTGTCAAAGCAGTTGTTCCGGTGGTCAGCGTAGGTACATTTCAGTCGTACATCATGAACAGCAACTGTGTATGCGAGTTATTGCCGGGAGGGCTCACTTTTACGGAAGAAGCCGGCGTACTGGGACTGATTGCCCCGCGTGCACTCCGAATCATCAACGCAGCGGATGAGGCGAATCCGTCGTTTATGCCGGCGGAAATGCAACGGAGTTATCGTTATGCACAGCCAATATTCGAGCAGCTGGACGTGGGAAATCACATCGACCATCAGGTAATAGCCGGTGTGCATGGCTATAATGCCGCAATGCAGGCGTCGATGATAGCCTGGTTTAACAGGCACCTGAAGCAGCGGCCAGCCAATGAACCGCCGCTGACCGTACCCAATGCCGACATCCGCAGTGCCGGAGAACTGGCTACGTACCGTCCCGGAGCGCGAGAAGCCGCGGTACAGACAACAGCGACCTTCTGTACGGGCGAAGGACACCGGGTCCGGGAAGCGCTGATGCAGGCGTTGTCCATTGAACCTGAAGAAAAGAAACGCCGGCTGCGGCAACTTCTCGGCCTGCAAGAAGAACAACTTCGGCAGGCGGACCCTCAGGCTGTGACCGATGACTGGCAAGCCGTGCAGCTGACAACGGTATCCGGCAATGTATTGCCAATTTGGCTAAAGCAACCTGCCGATCCTGCGGCCGGCATGACGGTGCTGGTGCACGGTCAGGGCCGCGACCGGTTGCCCGCATCGGCTGTCTCGGATATTGTGGCGGAGGGAAAGGGAATTCTTACCCTGGATTTGTGGGGCACCGGATCGCAGGGTTCCGCTACCGCGACACAAATCGACGGCAGGCTGAGCCCGCATCACACGCTGTCGCGTTCCATGCTGTGGTTGGGACATACGATGATGGGGCAATGGGCGGGTGAGCTATGCCTGGCAATGCAATGGGTGCAGTCGGAGTATCCCAAGGCAGCCATCCAGCTAACCGGATTCCGCGAAGCGGGCTTGGCGGCACTGTATGCTGCACCTTTCACCCTCGCGCCAAAAAAAATCACTGTTATGGACACGCCCGTGAGCTACCTTTTTGATACAGCGGAAGGAATCGATCATTATAACATGAGCGTCCACGTTCCGGGTATCCTTCCGTGGGGTGACATCGGAATGCTGGCTGCATTGGCGAACGGACCCATCACCTTCCGGAATCCGTGCACCCTTTCCGGCCGTCCGCTGGATGCTACTGCGTTGCGTGCACACTGGGGTTTTTTCAAGACCATGCAGCGTAATGCAAACCGACAGGTGGATGTCCGGTTTGAATAGTCCGAACCACTTATCCTAAATAAACCGAATATGAAAAGAAACCGAAGAGCATTTTTGAAACTGTCCGGCCTCGCCGGGATCGGGCTGGCGGCCACGCCCGCAATGGTATCCTGTTCGGGAGCCGGCACTCCCGAACAGGAATCGGCCCTTGGCCATATCCGGAAGCAGGCGATGCAGTCCCATGCCCAGGCATTTAACATGAGTGGATATGCGGCACCTAAAATGGACCGGGTGCGCGTGGCTTTCATTGGTGTCGGCAACCGTGGAGCCGCTGCGGTGGAGCGGTTAAGCTACATCGAGGGCGTATCCATCGTTGCGCTGTGTGACATCCGGGAGGAACGGACGAAGGTTGCCGAAGCCCGGATCAAACGGCCGGGGCACAAGCCGCAGCTATACGGCGGAAAGGCGGAAGACTGGCGGCAGGTATGCGAACGCGATGATATCGATTTGGTTTACATCTGTACCCATTGGGAACTGCATGCTCCAATTGCATTGTACGCCATGGAACAGGGCAAACATGTTGCGGTTGAAATCCCAGCAGCCACTACGGTAGAAGATTGCTGGAAACTGGTGGAAACTTCGGAACGCACCCGCAGGCACTGCGTTATTCTGGAAAACTGCTGTTATGATTTCTTTGAACTATTGACCCTTAATCTCGTCAGGCAGGGGTTCTTCGGTGAATTAATTCATGGTGAGGGCGCGTATATCCACGATATCATGGACAGTTTCTTCGACCGTGAAAAGCGTTACGATCTCTGGCGGCTGAAAGAAAATACGCGGCGCAACGGAAACCTGTATCCCACTCACGGTTTGGGGCCGATCTGCCAGGCGATGGACATTAATCGCGGCGACTGCATGGACTACATGGTTTCCATGGCGTCCAATGATTTTATGATCGGCGCAGCAGCCAAGGAAAAGCTTGCCGAGGACCCTTCTTACCAACCGTATATCGGCGATAACATCCGGGGGAACATGAATACCAGTATCATCCGTACTAAACGGGGGCGGACCATCATGCTCCAGCACGACGTGACATCGCCCAGACCCTATAGCCGCATCCACCTGCTGAGCGGTACCAAGGGAACGGCACAGAAATATCCATTGCCCGGACGGATATCCAACAGCCATACCGGCTGGCTGGATGAGGCCGAAGTCAGCGCACTGGAAGCGCAGCATACGCCGCCGCTGGTACGGAAGCTCGGGGAGCTTGCCCGGGAAATCGGGGGGCATGGCGGTATGGACTTTCTGATGGACTGGCGGTTAATTGACTGCCTGCGGAATGGGCTGCCGGTGGATATGGACGTTTATGACGCCGCATCGTGGAGCGTGGTATCACCACTGTCGGAATGGTCGGTAGCGAACGGCAGCCAGCCGATCCCGGTGCCCGATTTTACCGGGGGTTCTTGGAAAACGAATCAGCCCGTCGATATTTCATTAACTGCCGGCGGCACAACACAGGTTATCAGTGCTTAACATTATTCAACAGTATAAATTATTATCATGAACGTTATCATTTCAACGGATGCAAAGGCTCTTGGCGATAAGGCCGGAAAATTGGCGGCAACGTATATCAGGAAAGCGATTGCCGAAAGGGGGGAAGCCTTTATTATTGTCGCCACGGGCACCAGTCAGTTTGAAACCCTCGATACCCTACTGCAGGACAGGGAGATCGATTGGTCAGCGGTTACGTTATTCCATCTGGACGAATACATTGATCTGCCGGTGCATCACCAGGCTAGTTTCCGTAAATACCTGATAGAGCGTGTGCTGGCCAGAACCGGACCATTGAAGGCAGCCTACCTGATTGATGGTGAGTCGGATCCCATAGCGGTCATTGACGCCCTGGCCGCCCGGATCGGCGGAATTACCGTGGATGTGGCACTGGTGGGCATTGGTGAAAACGGTCACCTGGCCTTTAACGACCCACCCGCGGATTTTGAAACGGATGCCCCGTACCTCGTTGTGGACCTTGATGAGCCCTGCCGGGCGCAGCAGTGCAATGAGGGATGGTTTGCCGACATCAGCGAAGTACCCCGGCAGGCCATCAGCATGTCGGTGAAGCAGATCCTCAAATCGACACACATTATCTGTTCCGTACCTGACCGCAGAAAGGCACAGGCCGTTAAAGACAGTCTGGAACAGCCGGTAAGCAACCGGTACCCGGCGAGTATTTTACAGACACACCCCAGTTGCTATTTCTTTCTCGATGAGGAATCGGCTTCGTTATTGCGGACACCTGCGGGTGGAATCGCGGATCAGTAGTTTTCCGGGAAGAACGACTTCACGTGGCTGGAATGTGCTCCGGGTGATGTGGCTGATCAGTAATTCACAGGCTTGCTTACCGATATCGTAGGCAGGCTCCGCGACCGTGGTGAGGGATGGCGAAATGATTTCGCCTGATGGATCACCTGTGAAGCCAATGACCCCGATTTCCGGACCGATGGCGATACCGTTTGCCTTCAACGCCAGCATGGCACCGATGGCCTTTCGGTCATTAACAGCAAACACCGCATCGGGCGGATCGGCCAGCGCCAACAGGCGCTCCATGTCACCGAACCCGTCCTGCCGGGAAAAACCCGAATGAACCACCCATTCCTGTCGTACAGGGTGGCCCGCATTGATGAGGGTATCCGTATAACCCTGCTTACGTCGTAACGTGAAGTCGAGGTCGGGCGGCCCGGCGAGGTGTGCAATGCGACGATACCCCTGTGCCAGCAGGTGCTCCGTTGCCGCAACGGCACCGTTGTAATCGTCCTGTCTGACGTGCGATGTCGCAATATCCGGCAGGACGCGGTCAAAAAAAACAACCGGCATATTCTCCAGCAGCTTCTCAAAAACCGGAGTGGCGTCGGCAGTAGATGAAGCGGCAATCAGGATGCCATCCAAATGCAGGGGATTCAGGTTTTTGATAATGGTTGTTTCCCGATCCGCGGCATCGTTGGTGACAAAAAGGATGATATTATATCCCTCGCGGTAAGCTGTTTCCTGAATGCCCGTGATTACGGTGGAAAAATAGTAGTGGTTAATAGCCGGTATTAGGATGCCGATATTTTTTGATTTACCGCCGGCAAGCCCCACGGCATACACATTGGGCTTGTAATTTAACTCCTCGGCTTTTTTTAACACCCGTTCGCGCGTCGTTTCGCTGACATCGTAGGTGTCGCGCAGGGCGCGGGATACGGTAGCCACTGAAATTCCAAGTGCCTGGGCGATGTCTTTTATCGTAGTTTGAACCGGCATGTTACGGGATCATAAAGAGACCGCCACCAAGATAACAAAGTTTTGCAGGATAGCCAATGCCGGCTGGTTAGGCCGGTATTTTGGTAATTTTTTTGTTCCGTGTGGATCGAAGCGGAAAAAGTGACTATTTTTAAGTCATTAATTACCTGTAAAACCAGTGCTGATGAAAACATTCCAATGCTTAACTGTGGTTTCTTTACTGTTGTTATTTTCCGCTTGCGGGGCTGACAGTACCACGGAAGAGCCTGCATATACGGCCTTTGTCGGGGCTACGGTCATTGACGGCAGCGGCGCAGCCCCGATCGCGGATGGCGTTGTGCTGGTGCACGGCGGCCGCATCGTTGCGGTGGGCTCCCGGGATCAGGTTGCGCTTCCGGAAGCTACCGAGATCAGGGACGTAACAGGCAAGACCGTCATTCCCGGACTGATCAATACACACGGGCACGTAGGCGATGTGAAAGGGGTGGAAGGCGGCCATTATTCCGCTGAAAATGTCGTTCATGACCTGGAACGCTATGCGCAGTATGGCATTACCACCGTAGTAAGTCTGGGGGGAGACCGGAAGGAAGCTGTTCCGATGCGGTTCGTCAACGATACAACCGCCAATCAGCGGGCGCGGTTATATATCGCCGGCGAGGTAGTCAATGGCAGCACCCCCGAAGAAGCTGTTTCAGTGGTAGACAGTAATCACCGGATGGGTGTTGACTTCATGAAGATCCGCGTGGACGATAACCTGGGAACCAGCAAAAAAATGCCGGCGGAAATCTATCAAGCCGTTATTGACCGGTCGCATGAACTGGGCTATCAGCTTGCCGTGCATACTTATTACCTGGATGATACAAAGAAACTGCTTCAATCGGGGGCTAATCTGGTGGCCCACAGTATACGTGACCGGCAGGTAGACGACGCCTTGATTGATCTGATGAAGGCCCACAACGCCTGCTATTGTCCGACACTTACCCGGGAAGTATCCACTTACGTATACGAGGATACCGCGGCATTTTTTGATGATCCATTCTTTCTGCGTGTATATAGCCGGGAAGAAATCCAGCCGTTGCTTGATCCGGAAAGACAGCAGCAAATCCGAAACAGCATAAGCGCGCAGACTTACAAACGCCAGCTGCCTGTTGCAATGGCTAATATGAAAATATTGTCCGATCGGGGAGTACCCATTATCATGGGTACCGACAGCGGAATGCCTGCCCGGTTTATTGGCTATTTTGAGCATATGGAGATGCAGCTGATGGCAGAGGCAGGGATGACACCCATGGAAATAATACAATCGGCCACCGGCAATGCCATACCCTGTATGAAGCTGAAAGATATCGGTCTGCTGAAGCCGGGTTATTGGGCCGACTTGGTTGTGCTGGACCAGAACCCTCTCGATGACATCAAGAACCTGCAACAGATTGCCGAAGTGTGGATAGGGGGAACGCAGGTTGTACAGTAAACGGCCGCGTTAGACCGCCCGGCCAGTACCGGTTGCCCCTAAACGGAAAAAGCCAGGGACGGTATCCCCGGCTTTTTATTTGTTTACGTACCTGGAGCGGGAATCGAACCCGCACTCGCTTTAGGGCGAACAGGATTTTAAGTCCTGCGTGTCTACCAGTTCCACCATCCAGGCAACAAAGTAGGTACTAACAATAAATCCCTTCTCTTTTTGCAAGAAGAAGGGATCTCTTGGAGCGAAAG
>NZ_JBEBRB010000080.1:0-10652 GCF_040395035.1 Parapedobacter lycopersici
GGGAACAGGGTATTGCAGGGCAGTTCTCCATACTTGCGTGCAATGCCAGCCGACTATTTTTCAACAGCTGGTTTATTAAGCATCTGCTAATCCACTCAACATAACACATTGATCTTTTTTGGTACATTTTATGTACATGGGTTCTTAAAAAAAAACATCATGAAAACACGAACCGGAAAATGGGCGTTAGGTGTGCTGATACTGGCAGTCGTCACCACCACTGCCTGCAAAAGTAAAAGGGAAGCCGGACAGGCAAATCCGGATCCGGCTCACAACAGTCAAAATGCACTCGATTGGGCCGGCATGTATCAGGGGACATTACCGTGTGCGGATTGTCCGGGTATACAGACCACGCTGACACTCTCGGAGGACGGCGGTTATACGCTGCAAACCAGTTACCTGGAGCGGGGTGATTCGGTGTTTACCGAAACCGGGCAATTTACCTGGGACGATGCCGGCGGTAAGATCACGCTGGATGGCGACGGCCAGAAACTCCAGGTAGGCGAAAACAGGCTGATCCAGCTCGACCGCGAGGGCAACCGCATAACGGGTACGCTGGCCGACCACTATATACTTGAGAAAATAGACGACACACTGATCGGGAAATACTGGAAGCTTGTCGAATTGCACGGCAAGCCAGTGGAACCGGGCAGCACGATGAAAGAACCCTTTATCCGGCTGACTGCCGTCTCAAACCGCGTTGAGGGAACAGGGGGCTGCAATGGCATGGGCGGTGCATTCGAGCTGAAAGCGCCCAACCGCATCCGCTTCTCCCACATGGTCCGTACCATGATGGCCTGTGAAAATATGGAAATCGAAAACGACATGATTGGAGCCCTTGAAACTGCAGACAGCTACCATGCCAGCACAGACACCCTGCAATTATTCCGGGCACGGATGGCGCCACTGGCCAAATTTGTAGCGGTACCTGACAAATAAAAATCAGCCAATAAAAAAAACCTCATCGCATCGGCATTACAATACTGCCCGTGCGATGAGGTTTTCAGGAGATCGGCCCCTACGGGGCGGGTCTTATTTCAATTCGAGGAATTTATCGTATGCGATTTCCTTTTTCTCCAGTTTCACCAACCCTTTCAGGTAATCAAATACCTTCTTTGCCTTTACTTCATCAAACAGGCGGTTGGCCTGTTCCTTGTCGCCTAGCAGCTGCACGGCGTACTGCGATAACTGCTGCTCATTAACTTCCTGTCCCTGGCCGTAAAGCTTAATCTGCGCTTCAATCCGTTCCTTGGCAAGTGCCAGTACTTCTTCGTATTTTACTTCGAGGCCATTCTTGGTGATGATCCGGTTTTCAATGATCGTCCATTTCAGGTTCCGTAAAAAGTCAGGAAAACCTTCTTCCAGCTCATCCGCTTTAATGTTCGGGTTGGTCGCTTTAAGCCAGCGCTTGAGGAATTCCTCAGGGAAAGCCGCATCCACAGCATCCATACCCGCTGTATACAGGTCGTTCTGCAATTTCTGTGTGGCATTCTGCTCCAGCATGCCTTCAACTTCTTCCCGCACCTTTTCCCTGAAGGCTTCTTCGGTTTTTACCGTTCCTTCACCGAATAACTTGTCGTAAAGCGCTTCATTAAGATCCGCTTCTTCCAGCCGGTTTACATTTTTCACGGTTAATTTCACGGTAGCGGGGTCCAGTCCGGCTACTTCTTCTTCCGTAATGCCGAGTACACGGGCAATATCACTTTCGGCTTTAAACGCCTTTTTGATATCCACAACCACCTCATCGTCTTTCTTAAGTCCGATCAGCTGTTTCTTTATCTTCTTATCATCCACCAGATCCGTCCGTACGGACGCCGTATTCACAATACCGCCTGCTACTGCTTCGCCCTTGGCATCCACCTGTTGCAGTTCGCCATACAGGACATCTCCATCTTCCGAAACATCCGGGTTGGTCATCTTGCCATAGCTGCGGCGCAGGTTTTTGATGCGTGAAGCCAATGTTTCCTCGTCTGCTTTAATTTCGTATTCCGTAAACGTTGATTTTTCGGTAAACGGAATAGTAAACTGCGGGGCAAGGCCGATTTCGTATTGGAAAGAAAACTGGTCGTTAAAATCCCAGTTATAATCGTTCTTGTCATCTTCCTTCGGCAGTGGCTGGCCCAGGATTTCCAGTTTCTGCTCGCCGATATATTCGTTGATCTTATCGCTGACCACCCGGTTGATCTCATCAAACAGAATGGCTTTTCCATATGTACGCCTAATGTGTGATACAGGGACCATACCAGGGCGGAATCCCGGCAATTTTGCTTTCTTGGCCTGTTCTTTAATGGCCTTGTCTACCTGGGGGGTGTAGTCTTCCGGACCGAGGTCCACTGTAATGACGGCGTTGACGTCGTCGATGTTTTCGTGTGAAATATTCATACTCATTAGTAAGCGTTTATCGCATCGTTATATAAAAAATCCTCCCGAAGTATTCGGGAGGATTCAAGTGCGGAAGAAGGGACTCGAACCCCCACGCCTTGCGGCGCCAGATCCTAAGTCTGGTGCGGCTACCAATTACGCCACTTCCGCATAGGATTTTGTTTTGGACTGCAAAAATAACGGTTATTCTGCAAAATGGCAAATCCTTTTTTAATTAAATGCAATGGATTTACCGGCACCTTTTCCGGCTGGCTAATCGGTGTTTTTCCGGCCAAATACGGAGAAATGCACATACCTGCCGGGCCTTGCCTTCATATCGCCAATCAGGGCTTCCAGATTCATGGAAGCCTGATTCAGGTTATTATACAGCTCGTCGTCGTTCAGCAGCAGGCCTATCGAGCCCTGGCCCTGGTTAATGCGATCGGTAATCGACTGGAAGTCAGCCATCGCCTTATTTGCACTGGTTATTGTTTCAGCGAAGTTGGCACGGGCTACCTGATCGGTGATCTGGTTGAGGTTGTCCAGTACCTGCGAGATCTTCTCATTGTTATTTTTCAGGTTTCCGGTAATGGACACCACATTGGTCATGATATCGCTGATGCGGTTGCGCTCGGAAACAACCAGTCCATCCAGCTGGCGCGTGATCCCCTCCAGGTTTTGCAGGGAGTTGGCAATACTGCTGACACTTCGATTAAAATCACGTTGAAAATCCGCATTGATGGTATTATTGATCGAACTGAGCACGGAATCCAGCACCGCAGCAATATCCTGCGCTTTTTTCTGGATAGGCTCAACCTGTTCCATAATGTTCTTCTGGATCGATGCCTGCAGCTCATCACCGTTTTGCGCGTACTCCGGGCTATCCCCCAATTCAAAGACGATCGCCTTCCCTCCTAAAAGATCGGTACTGGCCAGCTGGGCAATGGTATTGGAAGGTATCGCGTAATTGCGGCTCACCTTAAACTCCGTCCGTATCCGTCCATCGGGCAGCAATTCCATTTCAGATACCCGGCCAATCTGATAACCATTCACGAGAATGGGTTTCGATGAGGTCAGTCCGTCCACGCGTTCATACACGGCGTAGAATGTCTGGTCGCTGCTGAACACATCGTTCCCTTTCAGGAAGCTGTATCCAATCACCAGTATTGCAATAGCAACAACGGCCAGGATCCCGACCTTGGTTTCGTTTGGAATTTTCAAAATGGTATTGATTTATCAGTCAATAATGCGTTGCATGTTACTCATCCTTAGAACAAGTTTGGTGCCGAATTGTTCAGCGCTCCACCTGCCGCTTGTATGCTTTGATGGCATCCAATAGATTTTTCACGATTTCCGCCTGCCCTTTTTCCGACTTCATGTAAGCCTCCTCGCTGGGGTGACTGATAAAGCCGATTTCCGTAAGAACAGCGGGCATCCCCGCACGGGCCAGTACGGCCAGGCTCAGTTCCTGCACACCCCGGTCAGGCCTTCCTGATTTGACGTATTCACCCTGGATAAACGAAGCCAGACGGATGCTCTGGTCGCGGTATTGATTTTTCATCAGAGAAAAGACGATATAACTCTCCGGATCTTTCGGGTCGAACCCCTGATAATTATCTTCATAATTCTCCTCCAGCAGAATATCCGCATTCTCGCGGAACGCGGCATCCTGTTCGCCCAACCGGCTGAATCCGGACACGAAGGTTTCCGTACCGGTAATCCGCTTCGCCAGTTTGGCAGGCACGGAATTACAGTGAATCGAAATAAACAGATCCGCCCGCTTGCTGTTCGCCAGCTCAATGCGCTTATACAGCTCAACGTCTACGTCGGTGGTGCGGGTATAATAAACCTTGACCCCCGGTATCGCTGCTTCGATGGCCTTACCGAGCTTTAATGTCACCTGTAACGCCAGGTTTTTCTCCAGCGAGGAACTCCCCCGGGCACCGGGCTTATCACCGCCGTGGCCTGCATCCAAAACAATGGTCCGGATGGTATAGACCGAATCGGCATACTGATTTGCCGATGCGACCGTTGATATGGATAAGGCAAGCAGAAACAGGAAACAATAAATGTATGGTGTAAAATATTTGCTGATCATATCGCTATTCTGGGGGTTCGGTTTTCCTGCCGCGTCATGCTGTCACACCGCGGCATTCAAATTCGTTATCCTGTTGGTTAACGATCGGGTGAATATATTTGAAAACACCGAAATCCTAACTATTTTTAATTAATTTTGTGCGCAATCCGATTTATTGCAAAAATAATATTCGTTGTCAAATTTGAAGTCAGTTGCAGCTTTTTTTTCTTATACTTTATTCTTCTTAACGATATTTTCTGGTGTATCGGTATATGCACAGGAAAATTCGGAAGGGGATAAAGCCGCCACAGACACCCTTCAGCAGCAGCCCCTGGCTGATACCCTTGGCAACACACAACCAGATACATTGGCGGCAGATTCACTGGGTAACAATCCGGATACGTTAACACAGGATCCGGGTGGGCTGAATGCCGTGGTCAGCATTGTCGCGGCCGACTCGCAGGTTACCGATATGGCCTCCAATACCATCCACTTGTACCGGGAAGCGCGGGTAAAATACGAAGGGTTCGAACTTTCGGCAGATTACATCCGCGTGAATCAGACGACCAAAGAGGTGTTTGCCAGCGGGCGGTATGACCACAACAATAAATATGTGGGCCGGCCCGTGGTCATTTTTCCCAATGAAACCCCGAAATCGGTTGATTCACTGCGTTATAATTTTGACACAGCGGTGGGAATTACGCACGGTATTTTTACCGAAGTGGAGGGAGGATATATCCAGGCGGAACGGGTACGCAAAAACCAGTACAACGAGATGTCCCTCTACCACGGGCTATACAGTACCTGTAACCTCCCCCAGCCCCACACGCATTTCGGCATCCAGATCAGCAAAGGCATTGTAACCGAGAACCAGATCATCTCCGGACCCGCGTACCTGGTCATGGAAGGGGTGCCGCTTAAATTTCTGACTATTCCTTTTGGCTTCTTCCCCAAGCCCGACAAGCGCTCTTCCGGTTTTCTCTTCCCTTCCTTCGGTGAGGATTTTACCCGAGGGTTCTGGCTGCGTGATATCGGCTGGTATTTCGCGTTCAATGATTATTGGGACAGCGAGGTACGGGGCAACCTGTATTCAAAGGGGTCGTGGGAAGTTTCCCTGGCAACGCGCTACCGGGTAAACTATAAATATGATGGTGGCTTTAATTTCCGCTTTGCCTCCCTGCGCAACGGCGTGGAGGGCACGCCGGAATACCGGCCTACCAAAGACTTCAATTTCACCTGGAACCACACGCAGCGCCAGGAGGCCAATCCGGGAACTACGTTCAGCGCTTCCGTTAACTTCGGTACCGGTTCATATTTTCAGAACACCGCGGCTAACGGCTCGTACAACTACGAACAGATGACGCGGAACAACATGCAGTCCAGCATCGCCTATGGGAAAACATTTGCCGACGGAAGGGTAAACTTCACTTCCGCATTCCGTCACAATCAGGACATCAATACCGGAAGGGTGCAGCTGGAACTGCCGACCTTTGCATTGAACGTAAGCTCATTCAACCCGTTTGATTCCAAAGACCGGGTGGGTGAACAGAAATGGTATCAGCGGATTAATGTATCCTATAGCTTGCAGGGACGCAATTCACTCGACGCCGAGGAAACCGGGCTTTTTAACAAGGAAACGCTGGGGAAATTCCGCAATGGCTTCCAGCACAATATTCCCGTTAGCCTATCGCTCAATGTCCTTAAATTCTTCCAGTTCAACACCAGCGTAAATTACACGGAACGGTGGTACCTGCAAAGTATCCGGAGGCGACTGGAAAACACGCCTTCGGGGTTCGAGGAAGTCCGCGATACGTTACAGGGTTTTAACCGGGCTTATGATTATTCGGTATCGACGGGCCTGGCAACGAAAATATACGGCATGTACCCGAAGATCGGACGGATCCAGGCCATCCGGCACGTCATTACACCTTCGGTAAACCTCAACTACCGCCCGGATTTTTCGGAAGACATGTACGGGTTTTACCGTTCATTTGTAAATGCCCAGGGGCTGGAGACGCAGTACTCCATTTTTGAAGGTGGCATGTTCGGTTCACCGGGCAGCGGCCGCTCCATGGGAATCGGCTTTTCCATCAACAATAACATTGAGGCAAAAGTACTCAGCAGGCGTGATACGTCGGAAAGCGGGATCAAGAAAATACCGATTCTGCAGGGTCTGACGTTTACCGGAAACTATAATTTTGTGGCCGACTCGTTCAATCTGTCCAACATCAATTTCTCGGGCCGTACGGCACTGTTCAATCAGAAGATTAACCTGAACTTCAACGGTACGTTTGATCCGTACAGTATCGATGAAAACGGTCGCCGTGTCAACCGGTTTGCCATTAAGGACGGTAAGCTGGCACGTCTGACAAGCTTTGGCCTGTCTTTCGACTACAGTTTTAACCCGGATGCGAACAGAAACCGGCAGAATGGGCTCGACTCACTCAACAACCAGCGCAACAGCATGACCCCTGAACAGCAGCAGGCACTGGCACGGATCAGTTCGGATCCCAATGCGTTTGTCGACTTCAATATCCCGTGGAACCTTGCCGGATCGTTCAGTTTTCAATATTCAAAATTCGGCAATACCGCAAACATCACCAGTACCGTCAACGTACATGGCGACTTCAGTGTCACGCCCAAATGGAAGGTGCAGTTTAATTCAGGATATGATTTTAAACGGAAGGAAGTGTCACTGACGCGGTTCAGTATTTACCGCGACCTGCATTGCTGGGATATGTCGTTCGGCTGGGTACCATTCGGTCAATTCCAGAGTTATAACGTCACCATCCGGGCGAAGGCCTCCATCCTGCAGGACCTGAAACTGACCAAGCGGAACGATTCATACAATAGGTTTTAATGCGTGGCTTTTACCGCCACGCACCGTATATTAAACATCATGTTTGCTGAAATCATTACCATAGGCGATGAAATTCTCATCGGCCAGATTGTAGATACCAATTCGGCTTGGCTGGCTGAACAGCTGAATACAGCCGGCATCCATGTCCGGCAGATCAGCTCGGTGGCGGACACCGCGGAAGCCATCATCACGGCGCTCGGCGAGGCAGCGGGCCGAGCCGACTTGATTTTCGTCACCGGTGGTCTTGGTCCCACGAAAGACGACGTAACCAAACAGGCCCTCGCCACTTATTTTGGCTGTGGCCTCCGCCGGGATGCCGATGTACTTGCCCACGTGGAAGCCATTTTCAGTCGCACCCAACGTCCCATGCTCGACATAAACCGCAAACAGGCAGATGTCCTTACCGGCAGCACGGTACTGTTTAATGACCTCGGCACGGCTCCGGGTATGTGGCAGGATTACCGCAATAAAACATACATCATCATGCCCGGCGTTCCTTTTGAGATGAAACACATTATGCTGGAACGTGTGCTTCCCAGGCTTGGACGGCTGGATGGCCGTGTACCCCGCTGGCATCACACGCTGCTTACCGGTGGCCTTGGTGAGTCGTTTCTCGCCGAAAAAATTGCCGATATCGAACGGGCATTGCCCCCCCACATTCACCTTGCTTACCTCCCTAAACCGGGACTTGTACGCTTACGGCTTACGGCTACCGGAGCGGACCTGGGGGCGCTGCAACAGGAAACGCAGCAGATTGCCAATACGCTCAAATCGCGTATTGGCGACTATTTCCTGGGTGATGGAGAGGCTACGCTCGAATCCCTGATCTTAACGGCCATGCAGACCGCCGGCTATCACTTTTCGACTGCCGAAAGCTGTACCGGAGGTGATATCGCCAGGCGCATTACGGCAATACCAGGCAGCAGCCGCGCGTTTGAGGGCGGCGCGGTTACCTACTCCAATGCGTTGAAAATGCAGTTATTGGGTGTAAACAAGGAAACATTGGCATTACACGGCGCAGTCAGCGAAAAGACGGTGCAGGAAATGGCCGCCGGTGCGCGGATCAATTTCCGGACCGACTACGCGGTGGCGGTAAGCGGAATCGCGGGACCGGACGGCGGCACTTCCGAAAAGCCTGTCGGGCTGGTGTGGATCGCCGTTGCCGGAAAACAGCAGGTAATTACCCGGGAGTACCGCTTTGGGAACGACCGGCTTGTCAATATTGAACGGGCAGGTACAGCTGCATTGCTGTTGCTAAGGCAATTGCTGTTTGCCGAAAACCCGGCACTCCGCTAAGCGACAATTTATCATTTATTTGGAATAATGAAATTTAATTACGTCATCGGCTTTTTTTTCAAAATAATATTTTAATCTTTTAATTTTCATCAATTATCTATGTAACTTAGGCCGATTTCATCAATAGCACGATCAAGGTATGGCTATACATCAGTTACAACTGCCCCGCATGGGCGAAAGCGTATCGGAAGCAACCATTGTAAAATGGCTGAAACAGCCAGGCGACCGGATTGAGGAAGACGAACCCGTATTGGAAGTGGCCACGGATAAGGTGGACTCGGACGTACCGTCGCCCGTGTCCGGCATCCTGAAGGAATGGCTGTTTGCGGAAAATGACGTAGCTCAGGTCGGCGATGTAATCGCTACCATTGAAACGGAGGGCGCGGAAACAGCCATGGAGCAGCAGCCGGAGCCCGCGCAGGAAATAACCGAACCGGCTATCCCCGGAATCGACCAGCTTGAAGAAACCGGCCATGACGCACCCGCTGCCAGACCCGCGGCACCCGTAACCGACCCTGGCGGCACCCGGTTTTATTCGCCGCTGGTAAAGAGCATCGCTACCCAGGAAGGGATTACGGGAGACGAACTGGAACGCATTACGGGTACAGGCGCCGAAGGCCGCGTAACCAAGCAGGATATACTGGATTACCTCGAAACCAGAAAAGACGGCGGCGCATCTCCACTAACGTCACCTACCGAAATACCTGCGGCCACCGGAACCGTATATACACCGGAGCCTTCCGCCGGACCCGGCACGGCTATCGTTTCACCATCGGATGAGATTATCGAAATGGACCGTATGCGCCGGCTCATCGCCGAGCACATGGTAAAAAGTGTGCAGATTGCCCCGCATGTATGTTCCTTTGTGGAGGCCGATGTCACCAACCTTGTGAATTGGCGCAATAAAGTAAAGGCCGCTTACGAAAAACGGGAAGGTGAAAAAATCACGTTCACGCCCATTTTTATTGAGGCGGTAAGCAAGGCATTACGGGACTTTCCCATGGTCAATATCTCGGTTAACGGCACGCAGATCATAAAAAAACGAAACATCAATATTGGTATGGCCGCGGCACTGCCTTCGGGCAACCTGGTTGTACCGGTGATCAAGCGCGCTGACCAGTTAAGTCTGGTCGGCCTCAGCAAAGCCGTAAACGACCTGGCAAACCGCGCACGCAACAGCCAGTTAAAACCCGACGATACCCAGGACGGCACATTCACGTTAACCAATATCGGCGCCTTTGGCAACATTATGGGCACCCCGATCATCAATCAGCCGCAAGTTGCGATCCTGGCAGTAGGTACCATTACCAAGAAGCCGGCGGTAATTGAAACGGAATATGGGGATATGATTGGTATCCGGCACATGATGTACCTCTCGATGTCGTATGATCACCGGGTAGTGGATGGCGCACTCGGTGGGCGGTTTTTGAAACGTGTAGCGGATTACCTGGAAAACTGGGATATCAACCGCGAAATTTAAGCCCTATTATTGGTTCCCCGGCTTATCCCCCGCTTCGCCAGTTGTTGCCGGGCGGTGCGGCTCCCGTTTTCAGCGCGATTCCCGGTACAGTCCGGCGACTACCTGCCGGTAACGGAGATACAGCAATGCCGACGAAGTCAATAAACCGAGGGTAAGCCCGAACCAGATGCCCTTGATGCCCCACCCCATGGTGATGCCCAATAAATACGCCCCCGGGAGCCCCACGATCCAATAGGCGATAAAGGTAATCAATGTGGGGATATTCACGTCGCCAATACCCCGCAGAATCCCCAGACCGACAACCTGTGTACCATCGAACAGCTGGAATAGGCCGGCAATGATCAGCAGTTCCGCAGCAATGCCGATTACCATGAGGTCGCTGGTAAAAATCCACGGCAGCCATTGGTTCAGCAGCGCAAATAACAATGCGGTGATTCCCATGAATGCCAGTACGATATGATAGCTCGACACCGCGTAGCGCTTCAACCGGAAAAAATTACGCTGACCGAAACTGTTGCCTGTTTTTATGGTGGCGGCAGCGGCGATGCCGCTGGCCATCATATACGTCATGGCTGCCA
>NZ_JBEBRB010000081.1:0-10651 GCF_040395035.1 Parapedobacter lycopersici
AATGAACTCATTTTCGTTCCTATGGTCGTTTTCGTCGTTTCTGTTTTTCTTTTGTGCCATATCAATTCACTAATCAAGTCTTGTGCCCCTGCCTCAATTTCATTGCCAATGGGAAAATACCGCCAGCCTGTCAGTTTTCTGGTTTATTAAGCTTACAAATTGACGTATGGTTTCAGGATTTGTCAGCGTTTTCATGAAGCCGTGATGGTGACATTGTCATGCAGTGCACCGTCGGCCGTTTTTACAATACGCGATGGCATATTACGGATAATCTGGTAATCGTGTGTTGCCATGAGGATGGCAGTGCCGCCCCGGCTGATTTCTTTCAGCAATAACACAATTTCCTCGGAGGTCTCCGGATCGAGATTCCCGGTTGGTTCGTCGGCCAGGATGATTTCGGGATTGTTCAACAGAGCCCGGGCAATGACCACGCGCTGCTGTTCGCCGCCCGATAGTTCGTGCGGCATTTTCTTTAGCTTGGAACGAAGCCCTACCTTTTCAAGAACATCAAGCATTCGGTTTTTGATTAATGCTTTATCTTTCCATCCCGTAGCCCGTAGGGCAAATTCGAGGTTTTTTTCCACGGTACGATCGGTGAGCAGGTGAAAATCCTGGAATACGATGCCCAGTTTCCTGCGCAGGTAGGGTACGTCACGTTCACTGAGCTTCTTCAGGTCGAACCCCGCCACCATTCCCTCGCCGCTGGCAATATGCAGGTCACCGTAAATGATTTTCAGAAGACTGCTTTTGCCACTCCCGGTTTGTCCGATAAGGAATACGAACTCACCTTTATCGATCTTGAGGTTGACATTTGAGAGCACGAGGTGCTTGGGCTGGTAGATGTCTACGTTTTTGAGTGTGATTACCGTCTCGCCAATCATATGTTATAAATCTAATTTCTTAATCTGTCCAAAGGGTAATGCCGTTACAATTTCCATAATCTGGGTTATCTTATCGCCCAGTCCGAGTTTTTCCAGCGATTTGTCCGGCCGGTCAACCCTGAAGTAGGCGAGTAATGTAAAGGCATCATCCCGGAGCTGAACGTAGTCCGGTATTTTTGCCACCCCTTTAACTTTAATGACATACATGTGACCGCAAAGTTAGTATAATTTGGCCGGATAATCAACGTTTTGCCGAGTGCTCTCCGCCGGGGTAACCTCGGTGGGCAGCCAGAAAATCAAGTGTATTCACGCCGTCGGCGTAATCGTTTAATTCCGGTTGCTGGCTGCGGCCGAAATCAAACACGGGTGTTGGTACCGGGAGCGTTCCGCCGGTGACGATGCATTGCAGCTGCGGTGCCAGGGCCGATAGCCGTGTGTGCAATTCCGCCGTCGTTTCATATTCCTCTTCATATAATACGGCAAGGGGAGAAGCGGTGCGCGCATCGCGTTTCACCAAGAGGAATCCATTGTCATAATGCGGGTCGCCGTTGATCAGGTAGATGGATTTGTTGTAATCGTAATTATTCCGGTATTTATGATGGTCAATAACCCCCGAGAATACGGCGATACCTTCGAAGAAAAGTGCAATGTCATACCCCTTAGGTAAAAAGAGCTTGGATACATTCCGGCAACCCAATCCAAAGAAATCGAAAATGTCGTGCCCCAGCCGTTGCAATTCATCGGCGGTTTCATTTCCCGTTAACACCGCGGCGCTATTGCGGTTTTTCCGGATAATGTGGGGGACCTTGCCAAAATAATACTCAAAATATCGCGCACTATTGTCGCTGCCGGTTGCAATTACGGCATCAAAGTCCTTAAGACGCTCCGTTAGCTGTATCCTGTCGCGGAAACGTGGTTCAATGGCCTGTAATTGTTCAAGCAGATGCGTGGTGAGCTGCTGGTCGGCAGCTGCCAGTTTGACCTGTATCCGATAGCCGGCGCAGAGTGCGCTTAGGATATCATGAAAACCAACTAAAGGAATATTGCCTGCCAGTATCAGGCCGACCGTCTGGTTGGTGTCGCCATCGAATGGGTAGGGGGCCAGCCAGTCGCCCAGTTGCGCTTCGGACAGATTTGCCGCAATTGCCTTCACGGCATGCTGCACATTCGGCAGGGTAAACCAGGGATTGCGTGATGCTGCGGTTTCCAACACCTCCTGCAAGTGTGGATCAGTCGATAGGAGGTATGCTCCTAAACGGGTAAAGGCTTCGATTCGTTGTTTCTTTGTCAAAATCTAATTTTTTTGGACCGGAATTACGTAATAATTGTTGTATATTTGCATCCTATAAATAGGGCTGTTCGAAAAAGACGACTAATCCCATAGTCAAATATCTTTTACTCGATCAGGCACAAAAATAAGTTTTTTGTTTTTTATCATCTATTGAAAGGAAATAAATGGCAATTAAGATAACAGATGAATGCATCAACTGCGGCGCGTGCGAACCGGAATGCCCAAACAACGCAATCTATGATGCCGGTGTAAGCTGGCGGTTCTCAGAGGGAACCGGATTAAGCGGTGTTATTGATTTTGGTGATGGCACTACCCTGGATGCAGAGGAGGAACAGGCGGCGATATCCGATGAAATCTATTACATCGTTTCAGATAAATGTACGGAATGTGTTGGCTTCCACGATGAACCGCAGTGTGCCGCGGTATGTCCCGTTGACTGCTGCGTAGACGATGAAGACGTACGGGAAACGGAAGAGGAATTGTTAGCCAAGAAGGCGTGGTTACATAACGAATAACCACCTGCAGGCTGGATTAACAGAAAGCGCCGTCCGGATACATGTCCGGACGGCGCTTCTTATTAAGGGATAAAAATAAGTTCAGCATTTGCCAGGGACAACCAAGACAGGACAATTGGCTTTCCGGATTACGCTTTCTGATACGCTTCCCGATATAAAATGATCAAATCCGGTTCGGCCATGCGTGCCCATGATGATAAGATCGGCCGCCCATTCTCCTGCCAAGTCAAGAATTTCCTGTTTGGGTGTGCCAATCCGGCTGAATGTAACGATATCCGTAATTCCGGTAAATTTTTTACTTATTTCGTCCAGCATCGATCTGGAATTCTCCTCCTGTATTTCCGTCGTTTCCGGAATAATGATCGGTTGCTGCCCCATTAACGGGTCAGCGCCATAATTGGTTGGTGCCGCCGGTTCAATGACATGTACTAACGCAACAGCCGCACCCATGGCCTTTGCGAGGTTGTATCCGTGCTGCAATGCTTTTTTCGAACAGTCGCTGTCATCGGTCGCAATCAGTATGCGTTCGTATTTTGCTGGTGTCGTATCCATAACAGAAGGGTTGATTTGTAATTTTATATGTAAATATAACAAACACGAACGGAATTTGGTTTTTTTCTCCGAAGTTTTTGGCTGAAATCCAAAAGATTAGGTCATCTCTAGGCGGACAAACATTCAGGACAACTGCCGCATCAACTGATCAAACTCTTCACGCAACGCGGCTAATTCAGCTTCTACCGTGGCCAGCCGCATTTCTACGCCGTTCGGTACGGAACCTGGCTCCGTATCGGTTTCGGGAATTTTGATGTCGCCCAATAAGTGGGCATATCGACCTTCTTTCTGGCCCGGCCGTTTGGTTAACTGCTTGATATAGGCCGGAGAAGCGTTGGCCAGTTGTTGCAATAATGACTGCAGCTCGTCCAATGTTTCAAACGCATGCATTCTTCCGATATGTGCATTGAGCTCACCCGATGTCTGAGGGCCGCGTAGCAGCAGCAGACAGATGACTGCCACTTCAGCCGGAAGTACGGGATACACCACGGCAAAATTATGCCTGTATTTTACTGCGCGGCTGGAACCGCCGGTCACCGTGGCAACAAGTCCTTTTTTCTTTAACGAATCCAGCGTAGCCATTACCGTGTCATCATCGTAATTAACCACCGGATTACGTGATGTCTTTTGGTTACAGGCTGTAACCAGGCTGTTTAGTGTCAACGGGTAATATTCAGGGGTAGTACTAGCCTTTTCCATTAAGGCACCCAGTACCCGTTGCTCTTCCGCGGATAGCTGCGGTAATGTAAGAGGTGTTTCCATAAGGTTTACCGGTATCAATGATAATACAACGAACGCCAATGCTCGCCATTGTGGCCAAAAATAGCGATTGCCTCTCGGTTTACCCAGGAAGAAGTCATTATCTTGTGCTTTTTTGGCTGATTTGTGTCGTTACAGGCATACACCCAATGGCTTTCTCTGTTCTTAAATGCTGCCAGTCAAAACCAGCTTGCTATATTCGTAGTCGTCGAATTTAGTTTTCTTAATTTATAACTGTTATAAAGTAAACTGTATAACGAAGTTTTTGAATAGAAATTTCACCAAGTTTCTGCATAGCTTCGGGTACTTCAAATAATTCACCCGGTCATATTGCCCCGTACTCCGCAGCCAGTTTATCCAAAAACAAAAATAATTGGTTGTTCATTTTGCGATAATCATGATGACGGATCTGTTCTGGTTTTTGAACAAATGGATGTGTTGTATTCTTCGTTAGGAAATCGACTTCCTCAGCGATCAACAACTCCACTACGTCCGAAGTGAATTCCATGTGGCATTGAAAACCATATACCAAATCAGTATAAGCCACTATTTGCCTTGGACAGCCTATACTTTTGGCTAACACCTTACTTTCCGCAGTTAATCCGGGCATATCGCTATGCCAATGTCCTACAAGAAGTGGAGAATCAAAATGGGAGATTTTTTTATCCGCTAATCCATGCGGTGTAAGCTCAATGGGGAAAACACCGATTTCTTTTTCAGGACTGCGCTCAAATACTGCTCCAAGGGCATTACCGATAAGCTGACATCCCAGGCAGACGCCTATTACCGCTTTCCCGGCCTGGATACATTGCTGTATTAGCCTGATTTCGGCCCTTGCATCAAAATGCGCACATGCTGTCAATGTAGTGGTTGGACTTTGTGGTCCGCCGAGCACAATGAGCAAATCCAGATTTTCTACGGTCCGGGGTAGAGGATCATACTCGTATACCCTTGAAAAGGTGACCGTGTGACTTCGCTCCCTTGCCCATGTCAGATAAGCTCCTGGCGCTTCAAAAATTTCATGCTGCACAAAATGGACTTGCATCGTTCTATCCGTTTTAACTTCTGGCGGTTTCATCCCAATAATAACGATCCGGTGTCGACCGTTGCCCGAAGATGGCAGTGCCGACCCGGATGATGGTAGCTCCTTCCTCGATAGCCGTTTCCAAATCGCCGCTCATACCCATTGATAACTCTTTCATTTCGACGTTAGGTATATTCAATGCGGTAATTTGCTGTTGAATGCTTTTGAGTAAACGGAAACACTTACGCACGCTTTCGGTATCTGCACTAAACACGCCAATAGTCATTAATCCTTTTATTTTCAATGCTTCCAATTGGGCCACCTGTTTCACCAATCCAATGGTATCGTCGGGTGCAGCACCAAATTTACTTTCCTCAAAGGAGGTGTTTACCTGGATGAGGACTTCCATTGTTTTGTTTTTAGCCTGAAGTCGCTGGTTCAGCTTCGCGGCCAGCTCAAAACGGTCAAGCGATTGAAGACAGGTAACATCATATGCTAGCAGGTCCTTGATTTTATTGGTCTGTAAGTGCCCGATAAAATGACTGTTATGCGGGATGTCCTTTAATGCCTCGTGCTTTTCCTTAATTTCCTGTATCTTATTTTCCGCTATTAGTGTATACCCTGCCGTCAATGCCACCTTAATACGTTCCGCCGAGACCGTCTTCGTTGCCAGCAGCAATTTTACTTCCCTAGGATTCCTGTCACAGTTGTTGCAGGCCGCCTGTATACGTCCGTTGATAATGGCGATGTTTTTAATGATTTCAGCAGCCATATCCTTTTGTTTTTCCTATTGATTGGATAATCGATCAATAATGCCCTGATATGCCTTCGAATATACCCTTTTTTACCCTCTTCAATCGTATAACCAGATATTTATACTTTTTTCGGGATTAGGGCGGGATATTTTTAACAATTTTCACTGAGATGTATATTGTGGATTAGGGATTATTAATTGTGAATTCGGGATTATTTTTCAACACTGCTTTTTTTTTGTTGCAGATCAAACTACGTCGCTTCTTGGGTTCGCCAGGTAACGCTAATACCCGGTAAAGTCGATACATAGATTAAGTCGCTCTTGCTAATGTTTGAATTTTGTATATTCGTGACATGGAATTCTTGGAAACCATTATCCAATATTACAAATCCACCGGGCGGATGGTGCCCGACGATCTGATCAGTTCTGGTGGAAAGTCGCAGCATTTTAATGTGTTGAAGCGGCAGAACAGTTTACGGTCTTTGCCGTTCCATCGCAGGGATTACTACAAAGTCTGTCTCTCTACCGGAGGCGCCGTGTTCCGCACTGACGAAGGAGAGGTGACCGTTGATCAACCGGTCGTCTGTTTTACAGATCCGGACATTAAGATGGGGTTCGAGTTTTATCGTGAGGCCCAGGATGGATATCTAAGTGTTTTTAATGAACAGTATCTTACGCCGGACCTAAAGCGCGAATTTATAAAAGTACAACGCGTACTTGGCGATCGGCTGTTTCCGTTTTTATTGTTGTCCAGTGAGGAGTATCATTCACTTTACGGCTACTTTCAGCTGATGGAGAAAGAGTATTGCAGCTCATTGCCATATAAGAAGGAGTTGATGTTGAGTTTTTTGAAATTGATTTTCAATACCGTGATCCGTTTCGCGAAAGCCCGCATCCAGGGTGATGAAAGATCGGAACGACCGGATCGGCTTGTGTCCCGTTTTTTGCAGCTGCTCAACGGCCAGTTTCCCATCGATGCACCGGATAGTGTACTCCGATTTAAAAATCCGGGTGATTTCGCTTTGTTATTACATGTGCATGTGAATCATTTAAATCATACGGTCCGGAAGCTGACAGGTAAATCCACCAGCCGCCTGATCCGTGAACGGGTGCTGGAAGAGGCAAAGGATCTGTTGAAAAATTCGGACTGGAATATTTCGGAGATAGGTAACAGCCTGGGCTTCGAATATGTTCAGCATTTTTCACAGTTCTTTTGGAAACATACGGGCGAGCGGCCGGGCCGGTACCGGAAAAATGTATTATGACCATGTTTGATTTTTGTATAAAATAATTTGAATCGGGTACCAGTGTGAGATTGTCTGTCCGTTAATTTTGCTACTTATTCAGGTATTCAGTTATGCAAAAAATCAAAGGACAATCTGGTGTATCTACCGTGCTGGCGTTTTTATTGATCCCGATATCAGGACTTGCTATTGATATTTACATTCCTTCGTTCCCTCAAATGGTGGAGGGATTGCATACTACCGCGGCGAACGTACGTTTAACCATGACGGTGTTCTTGGTCAGCTATGGAATTTCCCAGCTTTTTGTTGGGAGTCTGGTAGACAGTTTTGGAAGATACCGGCTGGGCATGGGGGCACTAGCGCTTTTTGCGCTGACCAACCTGTGGATTACGCAACTCAATAGCATTGAATGGCTACTGATACTACGTGTCTTTCAGGGTTTCCTGATATCCGTAATCATGGTGGCCAAGCGGTCCTATTTTATTGATGTGTATGAAGGGGAAAGACAGCGGCATTACACAAGTCTGCTCTCTATTGTTTGGTCGGCAGCGCCTATATTAGCCCCTTTCTTAGGGGGCTACCTGGAACACTTTTTCGGATGGCGGTCCAACTTTTATTTCCTCGGATGTTATGCACTGGCTTTGCTGGTCCTGGAGGGGCTTTTCAGCAGTGAGACATTACGGAAGCCACGGCCATTCCATTTATCGGCTATCCTAAATAGCTACCGGCAATTGCTGACTGCCCGGGATTTTAGTTGTGGTATCTTGGTATTGGGGCTGAGTTATTCAATGATCATTGTATTTAACATGTCAGCACCGTTTATTATTGAAAATCACTTTCATTATACCGCTCTGCAGACGGGAAACAGCGCATTGGTGTCTGGCTTGGCTCTGCTTGCGGGTGGGTTGTCCAGCAAATGGCTGATCGGGAAGTCGTTGCTTCGGAAGCTGCGGGATGGATTAGTATTGCAGCTGGGGATCGCTGTTATTATGTACGTAACAGCACCATATTTTCAAGATCTCATTTTCATGATGGTGTTTGTCGCATTACTGCATTTTCTGATGGGATATATCTATAATAGCTATTTTACTTATTGCCTGACACGGTTTCCGGCAATGGCGGGATTGTCTGGTGGTGTTACCAGCGGGGGCAGTTATATCGTGACTTCATTTGCGAGTTATGGACTCATCAGCGCAGTGAATATTTACGACGTAAGCGGACTATCAATCAATTACATTGTCTTTTCATTATTGATCGGAATATTATTGTTGTTGCTCTATCCGGTTGTTGCCAAGCGGCTTTCTGCATTTTAAATTAAGTATCTTCATTCAATGGGATGCAAAGCCAGGTTTTGTTATTGAAAAAGCCAGGGTGAACACATCAATTGGAAATATACTTGTATTAGCAGATTCAGAAGCAGGGCAGGTTAATCAACCTGGATAGCTTCATGTCCCTGTGATTTTTTGACAACTAAACCAGCAGGCAGTCATGACAGCGCGTTCAAAAACAACCCCTAGGTTGGTCTCACCTGTGAAATGCCCCATTATTAAAAATCAAGAAAGTTGGGAATCATCGCCATTAATAGATCTGTTTTTTGTGTCAATGCCGTATGCATTGTTCCCGGCAATATGGCGAGCTGTGAGGCAGGCATTGACAATTCACCTAAGCTTCCACCGCCAAATAATCGGTACAGCGTTACGACGTGCTCAGGTTGAATGATGTCCGCATCTCCGGCTATAATCAAGGCAGGAGCCTTAATATGACTGATTTCATCTGCCGACCAGTCCTGCGTGTGTTGTTCAAATGTCCTTACCTTGGCGAGATGTGCCGACCAGTCTTCGGGTGTCTTGGAAGTCCGCATGTATTCAACTTCATATGGGCTATCCTTCAATGCTTCCTGCATGAATTGCGGATTGAAGAGGGTTTTAAGGTCCGGGTGACGCCCTTTGCTCTGGTAACTAACAGAAGCCAATATGAGTTTACGGACTAGGTGAGGCCTACGCATAGCAACCTGTAAAGCTACCCCTGCTCCGGTACTATAGCCAAAAATATCTGTTTTTGGCAAGTCCAGAACGCGCAGTAATTCAATCACATCATCTGCAAAATGCTCATATGAAAGGGGGCGTCCAGGAATATCGGCTGTATGGCCATATCCCTGAAATTCAATAGCAATAACCTGTCTTTGTGCGGCGAGTAAGGGGATTAACTTTCCAAATGCTGTACCGATTCCGGAAATTGCACCTGGGAGCAGCAGGAGCGGCTCCCCTTGACCATGTACTTCATAATAGAGTTGTAATCCATTGACGTTTGCATAGTTTCCGGCGGTTTCCGTTATTGAGTCGGCTGTTTGTTCATTGACTGCCATGATTTTTGTTTTGTCCATTTGATTAAGTGTTTAATTCCTTACAAAGGTCAAAACTTACTGACAGACAAATCTTGGTCTACACCAAGTTGTCAATTTTCGGACAGGCACTAAAACGTAACGTTGTTATACAGTCTGCTAAAATTTGTCGGGTCAACGCCCAGATAGGAAGCGAGGTACTTATGCGGCACCAGTTGGAGCAGGTGGGGACTTTTTCGGCAAAACGTCTTGTATCGTTCTTCAATGCTAAGCGCACGCAGTTCAATATGCAGGTCAATCATGCCGGCAAACATGGCTTCGGTCATCCGCCGGAAGAGGCGTTCTATTTGTTGCGATTGATCGATCAGTTTTTGTAGCTGATCATAAGTGATGTACTCCAGTTCGCTGTCAGTCAAACAAACTAAAAAATATTTCGAGGGCACCTGAAAGGAAAAAGATTCAGCGATGGCGCAGAGATATGGAAAATAGGTAAAGGAAAGCGTATAGATCTTATCGCCTGTGTCAAAGTAAGCCATCTGGACACCGCTTTTTACAAAGTAGAGCTTCCGTTGAATCTGTCCGGGGACAGTAATGAAGTCGCCTTTCTTAAACGATTTGGTTTTCAGACAATCAGTCAGCAAATGATAGTCCGTTACACTGATGTCGTGAAATCGTTTGAAAAAATCATATCGTTCCATTGCAGTATACCTGTTTCCAAATATATATAAATTGCTGATTTATATGCCAGGGATACCGCTTTGTCGGAGGTGTAAATGACCGTTCCGGCCATGTGATGATTGGGGTCAGCTTACTTCATTTGCCGGTGACCCTGCAGGGGTGGCGCCCGAACACCTTGCTGGCAGATTTCCTGCGGATGGCCAGGGGTTGGCTTCGGAGATTCATCGGTGCTTGGTCGGTACTTGCTTGGAAAAATCCCGAAGCCGGCACGACCAAGCACCGACCAAGCACCGATGAATCTCCGAAGCCGACCCGAAGCCAATACGAAGCCATCCACAAAAAACGGATAACGTACCCGATCGTAAGGGCCGTATCACAAATGGTGAAAAACCCGCAAATGACCGGCCGCTAGTGACAAGAAGAAGAATAATAAAACAAAAGAGATAAATATGCCGTCAAGCTATTCTGGAAACCTAACGGCTGGCATTCATATCTCCAATTGGTCATTAAAGTAATTAATTAACAAGGTACTTATCAATGAAAGCGAGGGTTAACTTAAGATCTGACGGGATGTGTCAAGATACTTGCTTAATCTTTTGTGTTGCACACAAA
>NZ_JBEBRB010000082.1:0-10538 GCF_040395035.1 Parapedobacter lycopersici
AAGGCGTATTTACAGCTTATTGGTATCCCAGCAGCCGGAGTACCTGTTTGCTGTTCTGTTCCTCACCAAATACTTCGAAATTAAAAGTTTCATCGCGATTCCGGCGTACCAGCACATGCTTGGGCGACGGTAACAGGCAATGGTGTATGCCGCCATATCCACTCAACACTTCCTGGTAAGCGCCCGTATGGAAAAAGCCGAGATATTGGAGCTTTCGTGTTTTAGGCATGAATACGCTATTGATATGAGCTTCCTGGCTGTAGTAATCCTGTCCGTCACAAGTGATCCCACCAAGGTTAACGCGTTCGTATTCCGAGTCCCAGTTATTTACTGGAAGGAGGATATATTTCTGATTGAGCGCCCACACATCAGGAAGGTTGGTAATAAACGATCCATCTAGCATCAGCCATTTTTCACGGTCATTCTGCTGTTTCCGCCCAATTACCTTATATAAGATGCCCGACGCCTCGGCCACGGTGTATTTGCCGAATTCGGTGATGATGTCGGGTTCCATTACTTCATGGACGGCACAGATCTGCTTGATACGGTTCACGATTTCGTTTACCATGTATTCGTAATCGAAGTCGTGTACCAGCGAATCCTTGAATGGCATACCGCCACCAATATCGAGGGTGTCCAGGTCGGGATTGATCTTTTTGAACTTGCAGTACAGTGTTACGTATTTTTCCAGCTCAGTCCAGTAATACGGCGTATCCGAAATGCCGGAATTGATAAAAAAGTGCAGTAGCTTAACCTTGAAGTTCGGGTTCGAGATTATCTTGCTGTTATAAAAATCGAGTATATCCTCCAGCCGGATGCCCAGGCGCGAGGTATAGAACGGCGAATCGGGCTGTTCTTCTGCTGCAATACGGATACCCAGGTTGCAGGGTTCATCAAGTTCCACCTCATCGTCATAAAGATTGAATTCCTCTTTATTGTCGAGTACCGGAATGATGTTTCTATAGCCGTCGTGCAGCATATCGATAATGTACTGCTTATACTGGTAGGTCTTAAACCCGTTGCAGATCACCGTGATATCCTTGGTAACGGTACCCTTCTTCTCCATGGCCTCAATCATCGGCATATCAAAAGCGGAAGACGTTTCCAGGTGGATGTCGTTTTTAAGCGCTTCTTCCACCACGTGGCGGAAATGCGAACTTTTCGTGCAGTAGCAATATTTATAGGAACCCCTATAATTATGTTTAAGAATTGCGGTCTGAAACAGAATTTTGGCTTGTTGGATCTTCTTGCTGATGATCGGCAAATAGGTAAACCGCAATGGCGTACCATAGGTTTCGATCATCTCCATGAGATTCAGGTCATGAAAATATAACTCGTCATCTATAATTTCGAATCCATCCTGCGGGAAGCCCACGCTTAGGTCAAGAAATTCCTGATAGCTCTGCATTTTTTTATATTTTTGGCAAAGATATGCTTTCGGTATGAAACGCAATATACCTGCAATAGAAATAAATTAATGCTTTACTGTTTACATGACCCAAACGATACAACAACAACTTATACACCATATTAAGCAGGCCGTAAAAACGTTATTTGAAGGTGATTTGCCCGAAGGTCAGATCACGCTGCAGGAAACGAGAAAAGAATTTGAGGGCCAGCTGACCGCCGTTATTTTCCCGATTACCCGTTTTTCCCGGAAATCACCGGAAGCGACAGGCGACGCGATTGGTCAATACCTGATGCGGCATCTCCCGGAAATCACATCTTTTAATACCATTAAGGGCTTTCTCAATATCAGCCTGTCCGATGTCTATTGGGCTACATTATTCACAACGCATATCTCGGCGGAAGGTTTTGGAAGACATCCTTCCAATGGCCGGAAACTGCTGGTTGAATATTCTTCACCCAACACGAATAAGCCATTGCATTTGGGTCACATCCGGAATAACTTGTTGGGCTACTCGGTTGCGGAAATTCTGAAAGCGTCCGGTTATGAGGTAACTAAAGCCAACCTGGTCAATGACCGCGGAATACACATTTGCAAGTCTATGCTCGCCTGGCAGCGCTGGGGCAATGGAGAGACACCCGAAAGCAGTGGCATGAAGGGCGACCACCTCGTGGGTAAGTACTATGTGCTTTTTGACCAAGCGTATAAAAAGGAGATTGATGTGCTTAAAGCGCAGGGCCAAAGTGAGGAAGAGGCTAAGAAGAATGCTCCCTTAATCCAGGATGCGCAGGAGCTGCTGCGACGTTGGGAGGCGGGGGACCCGGAAGTGATTACACTGTGGAAAACCATGAATGGGTGGGTATACCAGGGATTTGAAGAAACTTATCGGCGTTTGGGGGTCGATTTTGACCAATATTACTACGAATCCGACACCTACCTATTAGGTAAAGATCTGATTAAGGAAGGGCTTGATAAAGGTGTGTTTTACAGAAAGGAAGACCAGTCGGTCTGGATCGATCTGACGGCCGATGGACTGGATGAAAAGCTGGTACTCCGTGGCGACGGCACGTCGGTATACATCACACAGGATTTGGGAACTGCACAGTTGAAGTATGATGATTTTGGTCTAGATGAATCCATTTATGTGGTGGGCAACGAACAGGACTACCATTTTAAGGTGTTGTTTCTGATATTGAAAAAGCTGGGCAAGTCCTGGGCAGACGGCCTGTTCCACCTGTCCTATGGGATGGTTGACCTTCCCTCCGGAAAGATGAAATCACGGGAGGGTACCGTGGTCGATGCAGATGACCTGATGGATGAAATGGAGGATACTGCCCGCAAACGTACGGAAGAACTCGGAAAGACGGAAGGGCTTGCCGCGCCGGAGAAGGCTCATTTGTATCACATCATTGGTATGGGGGCACTTAAGTATTTTCTGCTAAAGGTTGAGCCGAAGAAGCGGCTGCTTTTTGATCCGAACGAATCCATTGATTTTCAGGGACACACGGGGCCTTTTATTCAATATACCCATGCACGTATAAAATCGGTGTTGACAAAAGGAAGCTATGGTTCGCAATCAACTATTGAGCTTCCGGTAGCCCTTGCGCCGGCTGAACGGGACCTGATTCAGTTGCTGGGTAATTATCCCGCGGTAATTGAATCGGCTGCCAGGGAATTCAGTCCGGCCCAGCTGGCCAATTACATTTACGACGTAGCGAAACAATATAATAAATTTTACCACGAAGAATCCATACTGAAGGCGGAGGATGGGATCGTCCGTGATTTTAGAATGAACCTTTCGGCAGCCACAGCCCGTGTCATTGCCGACGGAATGAAGTTACTCGGTATTGAAGTGCCGGAACGGATGTGATGCAACCAGTAAGAAAAATAAATGTGGGCCTCATCGGCTTCGGTATGGCCGGCCAGGTCTTCCATGCACCGACAATCACTACGGTTGACGGGCTGCGGCTACATAAGGTAACGACCAGAAGACCTGACCAGCAGGAAGTATTGGCAGCACGGTATCCGGATGCAACCGGTGTAACGGCCGCAGCCGAAATTGTTCATGCCGATGATATTGACCTGATTGTGATCGCCACTTCAAATGATGTTCACTACACATTAGCCAAGGCGGCATTATTGGCCGGTAAAGATGTTGTGGTGGAAAAACCATTTACCAATACTTCGGCGGAGGCGGACGAGCTTATCGCATTGGCCCAGAGACACAACCGTTTACTCAGTGTGTATCACAATGCCCGCTGGAACAGCGACTACCTAACCATCAAAAAAATAATCGCGGGCGGCCGCCTGGGGAAGCTGGTTTCTTTTGAAGCCAGGTACGATCGGTTCCGTAATGCGCTGAAGAAAAATGCATGGCGTGAAATGAACCTGCCCGGATCGGGTATCCTATATGATCTGGGCGCTCACCTGATCGACCAATCGTTGCAATTGTTCGGCGCACCGCAGGCCATTAATGCCGACCTGCGCATGCAGCGCCCGGGTGCACAGGCTGTGGATGATTTTGAACTGATTCTGCACTATCCCCAACTTAAGGTTACCCTGAAAAGCTCCATGCTGGTCAAAGAACCATCGCCGCGTTATGCCCTGTACGGATTGCAGGGCGCATTTGTGAAATATGGCATTGACCCACAGGAAGCCGCATTGAAAGCAGGTGCATCCCCACTGGAAGACCCCGAGTGGGGAAAAGAACCGGAATCAATATGGGGAAAATTGAATGTACTGGAAGACGGTGCCGATCACATTGCCTATGTGGAAAGCGAACGTGGCGATTATCCGGCATTCTACCGTAATGTGTGCGATGCCGTACATGGCCGTTCCGCGCTGGCAGTAACTGCGGCAGCAGCACGCAATGTCATCCGGATAATTGAGCTGGCGGAACAAAGCTGGCGTGAAAAACGGACCGTTGTGCTGGATAACGAAAAATTGTTGGATTGCTAAAACGGTTTATTATATTTGGCCAATCGCAATAGCCAATAAATCTGAAGTAATGGATCACAACACCACATCAGCAGGAATCCCTTCCGCCGCAGACAAGCCTCAGGCGGGTACAGCCAAATTAACGGAACGCAGGTACTGGGTAGTATTTGGATTTGTTACCCTGCTTTTCATGCTCTGGGGTATCGCCATCACGATGGGCGATGTGTTGAATAAACATTTTCAGAACGTGCTGGGCGTATCCAAAGCCGAGTCGGGTCTCGTCCAGTTCTCTATCTTTGGAGCGTATGCCGTTATGGGAATTCCCGCAGGAATATTCATGAAACGCTTTGGCTATAAAAACGGCGTATTGCTCGGATTATCACTCTATGCCGTGGGGGCGTTCCTTTTTGTTCCAGCAGCGGGCGCCGAGTCGTTCGGTTTCTTTCGGATAGCCCTGTTTATATTGGCCTGCGGCCTGGCAACGCTGGAAACCGTGGCTCATCCGTTTGTGGCCGCGTTGGGTAAACAGGAATCCAGTGACCGGCGGATTAATTTTGCACAGTCATTCAATGGTCTGGGCACCATTATCGGGCCGCTGTTGGGCAGTTACTTTATCCTGAGTGGAAATATCGGGGCGCCTGGAAGCTTAACTTCCATTGAAATGCTTTATATCGGCATTGGCGTCGCGATATCCCTGGTTGCGGTTATGTTCAGCTTTTTACGGGTACCACCGCTTGGCCATGAAGTGGAAGCAGATGAACAATCCGCCGTATTGTCAGCACCGAAACGGCTGTTTCAGCGTCGACATTTTATATGGGCTATTATTGCGCAGTTTTTCAATGCTGCGGCACAGGGCGGTACCTGGGCATTTTTTATCAACTATGGCCATGAAAAAATGGGCTTTACCGATGAACTGGCCGGTTATTATTTTGCACTTAGCATGGTGATGATGACCGTGGGTCGGTTTGTGGGGACTTTCCTGATGCGGTACATCGCTCCAAACAGGTTGCTGGCCACCTTCGCCGCATGTAATGTGCTCATGTGTGTCATTATCGGACAGAGCCTGGGATGGCCCTCTTTTGCCGCCCTGTTGATGCTTAACTTCTTTTTCAGTATCATGTTCCCAACGATATTCAGTCTGGGGCTTAAAGACCTTGGTGCCCATACCCAACAGGCGTCATCCTTTATCGTAATGGGGGTTGTCGGTGCAGCGATATTTCCATTTCTAATGGGTAAAATAGCGGACCAGGACGTGGCCACAGCCTATTACCTGCCTATTATCTGCTATTTGGTAATCTTCCTTTTCGGTGCGAAATTCTACAAAACAAATCGATAACCGTGCAACGGCCAGATAGTAATATGACTAAAATAAATACTATTTCAACAATAGAATTTGAAACAGCCGAAGCATTTGAGACTTGGCTTGAAAAGCATCACGACAAGTCAAATGGACTTTGGATGAAAATCTTCAAGAAAGATTCTGGAAATAAGACTATCAACTATGCGGAGGCACTGGACATGGCTCTTTGCTATGGGTGGATTGACGGTCAAAAACAAGCGTATGACGAACAAGCGTGGCTACAAAAATTTTGTCCCCGCAGAGCCAAAAGTATTTGGTCTAAAGTAAATATTGGACATATAGAAAGATTAACCAATGAAGGTAGAATGCGAACAGCAGGATTAAAAGTTGTTGAAAGGGCTAAGGAGGACGGTAGTTGGGAAAAGGCATATGATTCCTCAAGCAAAATGACTATTCCTGAAGACTTTCTAAAAGAACTGAACAAAAACAAAAAAGCAAAAGAATTTTTTAAGGGTCTCAATAAGACAAATCTTTTCTCCATTGGCTTTAAACTTCAGACCGCAAAAAAACAAGAGACAAGAGAAAGGCGTATCAAAGAAATTATTGAAAAATTGGCAAGAGGTGAGAAATTACAATAATAATTCGGAAAACAGTTAAATTGAAAAAATGCCTGCCGCTAACAAGGTATTGCCAAGAGCGAGGCTGAACGGCTTCGATTGAACATTTGTGCAAGGTTCAACTTTCGTTCTTCGATTGAACTTTTGTACTAAAAATCCCCGCGTTCGGCAATACCCGAACCGATCACGGAAACAAACAATAACAGACAAAAATTGTATCTTTGTAGCAAAGCAGACCTGTTCTATCGCTCCGGTATAAAAGCCGGGGAGGAAAGTCCGGACAACACAGAGCACCCCGCTTCCTAACGGGAAGGATTCCGACATCGGTCGGGGTACGGAAAGTGCCACAGAAAACAGACCGCCCCGGCACATGCTGGGGCAAGGGTGAAAACGCGGGGTAAGAGCCCACGGCTTTGCGTGGTGACACGCATCGCGGTAAACCCCGGGGGTTGAAAGGCTAAATAGGTTGCGGTCCGGGAGTTGCTCGCTCCATTCCACCTCCGGTGGAAACCGCAACGGGTAAGCCGCTGGAGCTTACCAGTGATGGTAAGCCAAGATAAATGATAGAAGTCCCGGTTTACCGGGAGACAGAATCCGGCTTATAGGGTTTGCTTTTATTTAGGAAAACAACGGAAAATGACCAAAATACTGATTATAGACGATGAGCGGGCCATTCGGAGTACATTGCGTGAGATCCTGGAATATGAGGATTATAAGGTAATTGATACGGACAATGGGATCGACGGGTTGGCCATTATTAAGAAAGACGATATCGACCTCGTACTCTGTGATATCAAAATGAGTAAGATGGATGGCATGGAAGTGTTGACTGAAGCACTTGCCATAAAGCCCGATCTGCCATTTATCATGATATCGGGTCACGGAACGGTCGAAACCGCCGTAGAAGCAAGCAAAAAGGGTGCGTACGATTTTATATCGAAGCCACCCGACCTGAACCGGTTGCTCATTACGGTTCGGAATGCCCTGGAACGGGGCACACTGGTAACTGAAACCAAGGTGCTGAAACGGAAAGTAAGCAAGACCCGTGATATACTGGGAGATTCTGAAGCCGTGATGCGAATTAAGGATACAATTGAACGCGTAGCACCTACGGATGCCCGGGTGTTGGTTACCGGGGCTAACGGCAGCGGTAAAGAATTGGTCGCCCGGTGGCTGCATGAAAAATCAGGTAGGGCAGGAGCTCCGCTCATCGAAGTGAACTGTGCAGCCATTCCTTCCGAGTTGATTGAAAGTGAGTTGTTCGGTCACGAAAAAGGCTCATTTACTTCCGCGGTAAAGCAGCGTATCGGTAAATTCGAACAAGCGCATAACGGCACACTGTTTCTGGATGAAATCGGGGATATGAGTCTTTCCGCTCAGGCCAAAGTACTTCGGGCGCTTCAGGAAAATAAGATTACCCGTGTCGGTGGCGAAAAGGAAATATCCGTTAATGTGCGCGTCATTGCGGCAACGAATAAAGACCTGCTGAAAGAGATTGATGCGGGCAATTTCCGTATGGACCTATACCACCGCCTTAGTGTTATTCTAATTCACGTACCACCATTGACCGAACGGAAGGCGGATATTCCGGTGCTGACTGAGCATTTCTGTGAAGAGATATGCGGAGAATACAATATACCCCAAAAGAAAATTACGGCTGAAGCCATTAAAGTACTGCAGGATCTACCCTGGACAGGCAATATCCGGGAGCTTCGGAACATGGTGGAACGCCTGATCATCTTAAGCGATAAAGCCATTACGGATAAGGACGTGCATGCTTTCGCCAATCCCGGCGCGTTTGGGACGGTCACCAGAACGGAAACAGCAGAAGCTAGCAGTGTATCCGAAGTGCCGACCACGGCGTCGTCAAACGGAAGCGTTGCCGATTACGATGATTTCGGTTCCTTCCAGGATTTCAAGGACCATGTAGAAAAAGAGTACATTAAATACAAACTTGAAAAGAATGCCTGGAATGTATCCAAAACGGCCGATGAAATAGACATCCAGCGCAGCCACCTGTATAGTAAAATCGAGAAATTTGGCCTCAAGCGAGAGGCGTAGTCTTCAATGGATTAAACTACTCGTTGAATTTTCTGTGCTGCTTGCGGATAAGCATAAAAATAACTACGGCAATGACAATGGCCCCAAGCGCAATATAGCCGTAGGAAGGCCATGCTCCTCCGTCGTTTGTTACATTGCTGCTCGTGTCCTGTGCCCATGCAAAATGGCTCGAAACCGCTAAAAAAAGGGCGAATATATAGTGCATAACGTTTATCTGTGTTTTTGTACAATATACAAAATATTAATACACAAATATCCGTTATGTTTTTTTATTTTAATTTTTCCGCGCGGCCTTAGTTGTCTATATATAGGGATATACTGTATTAGGCAATCTCTGCAATAAAGACCCCATTGCTGTTTACGGATTCTTTATTTTTCAGGATGTTGCCGAGATTTACCCGGCCGATAATGTATTTAAAATCCTGGGCATAATAGCGTTCAGTAATGGACGAGAATTCCAGTTTGTTGATCAATTCCTCATCTTCGTATCGCAGATATACCTGGATCTCCCAGTCCGTACTGTACCGCAAGCTACCAGCCCCGAGGTGTTTTTTATATTCGTATTTGTAATCATACCGCAGCGCCGTGATGTCTGACATTACTGCCGAGCCGGTAGGGTGGCCGCCGGCACCTTTTCCATAAAAAAACTGTTCATCGGCAAAGGCAGCCTTAACTGATACCCCGTTGTATTCGTTTTCTACGTTGTACAGGATATTGGCCGGTGTCACGAGTTTGGGCAACACATACAGGATGACGGCACGATCGTCAATTTCACGGGCCGTTGGTATCAATTTGATCTTGAAATTCTTTTCCCGCGCAAACTGAATATCGGCCGGAGCCAGTTTGTCGATGCCGATGTTCAGGATCGTATCGGGGTCGAGGTATAAGCCATAAGCATGGGATGCAATAATGGCCAGCTTGAACTTGGGGTCAAAACCACCGACATCAAGCGTTGGGTCAGTTTCCGCAAAGCCAAGGTCCTGCGCCTGTTTCAATGCAGTGCTATATTCCAGCCCCTCATTAAAGATCTTGGACAGAATATAATTGGACGAGCCATTGAAAATGCCGCTTACAGAATGAAGCAACTCATTGTCATAATATTCTTCCAGATTCCGGATGATGGGGATGCTCCCGCACACCGCACCCTCATAGAGTAGGCTGGTGCCATATTGCTGCTGGATGGCAATCAGTTCGGTCAGGTGTGTGGCAATCATTTTCTTGTTGGCCGATACGGCGTTTTTCCCGGACCGCAATGCACGCGACACGATATCAAAGGCAGCATCGGCATCGTCGATTAACTCAACAACCGTATTAATTTCCGGATCGTGGAGCACAGCATCCGGGTCGGTGGTAAATAATTCAGCGGGAAGCGTTCGTTTTTTATCGGGATGTTTAATGACGAATCGTTTAACGGTCAGGTTAAGATCCTTTGTTTTGATAATGTCGTATAGTCCCTGTCCTACGACACCAAAACCAAAGAAACCAAGGGTTAATTGTTTACTCATAGTTGTCGTGTGCGGTTATCGGTATTTATTGATCTTAATTATTATACAAGCTGGCGGGAACGAATTCCGGCCGGTTGCCGTTCCCCGGCGGTGTGCCTCAGGAAGGCAACGATCTCCTCGGTGATGCGTCCTGTTTCAACCAAAAAGCCGTCATGTCCGTAGATGGAACTGATTTCAGTATACACTGCACCGGGAATGTGGCTGGCAATTAACTTTTGTTCCTGAACCGGAAACAGCAGGTCAGTGCTGATGCCGATTACCAGTGTGCTTGCCCTTACCCTGCGCAGTGCTGCCGCAGTACCGCCTTGTCGCCCCCGTCCCACATGATGGCCATCCATCGCTTTGCTGAGGTACCAGTAGCTGTATGCATTAAACCGCCTGACCAGTTTTCCACCCTGGTAACGCTGGTAGGAGGAAGCCCTGAAATCATCCTGTTTTTCCGGTTCCGGCTCTGATTGGGTGGCTGCATAAGTTTCATACCCCCTGTATGACAACAAGGCAATACTCCTCGCAGCTTTCAGTCCGTTGGCTCCGCCATCTGGTCTGTTTGCATAAAATGTGCGGTCCGAGCTTATGGCCATCCGCTGACTTTCGTTGAATGCAATACCCCACGGCGAATGCATTGCATTCGTTGCCATCAGCACCAGTCTGTCAATCCGCTCCGGATCGGTAATTGCCCACTCCAGCGCCTGCTGGCCGCCCAGGGACCC
>NZ_JBEBRB010000083.1:0-10285 GCF_040395035.1 Parapedobacter lycopersici
TAGAAGAGGTGTATATGGGTAATGTGTTGTCGGCCAACCTGGGCCAGGCGCCGGCTACGCAGGCGGCCAAATTGGCTGGATTGCCGGATATTCCGGGGACCACCATAAACAAGGTTTGCGCATCGGGTGCCAAAGCCATCATGCTGGCCGCGCAGAGCATAGCCCTGGGACTGAATGACATTGTGGTAGCAGGCGGCATGGAAAGCATGAGCAACGTGCCGTACTACCTCGACCACGCACGGCAGGGGTACCGGCTGGGAAACGGTGAGGTGATCGATGGCTTGGTGAAGGATGGGCTGTGGGATGTGTACAATGATTTCCATATGGGTGTTGCCGCTGAACGCTGCGCCGTGGAATGCAATATCAGCAGGGAAGAACAGGATGCGTATGCAATAACATCTTACCGGCGTGCGCAGGCTGCCCAGCAATCAGGGAAATTCAGACGGGAGATCGTACCCGTTTTGGTGAAGGGCCGAAAGGGCGACGAACGACTGGTGGAGGACGATGAAGAGGTAGCTGTGGTTAATTTTGAAAAAATCCCCGGTCTGAAGCCGGTTTTTCAGTCCGGAGGTACCGTAACGGCCGCCAATGCTTCAACACTCAATGATGGTGCGGCGGCGTTGGTGCTGGTCAGTGAATCCAGGGTCAGGGCGTTGGGACTGACTCCCTTGGCATGCATTCTGGGTTATGCTGACAGTCAGCAGGAACCTGAACGGTTTACAACTGCACCGGCAAAAGCAATCCCGCGTGTACTGCAGCAGGCCGGGATTGCAGCAGATACCGTGGATTTCTATGAAATCAACGAGGCTTTTTCAGTTGTTGCAATTGCCAACAACCAATTGCTGGGCCTTTCCCCCGACCGGGTAAACGTACATGGCGGTGCAGTGTCGCTCGGTCATCCACTGGGCGCTTCAGGTGCGCGTATTGTGGTTACGTTACTTTCGGTACTGGCTGAATATGATGGGCGTATCGGCGTAGCAGGCATCTGCAACGGGGGCGGGGGAGCGAGCGCGCTGGTGGTGGAACGGATGACGGATGCGCTGTAAGGGTGGTAGGTGATTTGTGAGAAGGGGACCGGTGAAGCGCTATAACTTCTAAAGGGTAAAACCAAATCGTTGATGACTGATGGCCAAGGCCCGATAGCCAGTGCCTCACGGCTGGTAGCCAATAACGGATGAAAATGACAAAATTTTTCTTTTTTTTTATTACCTGGGCCGGATTGGGATGGTCGGTAATCTATGCCCAGACAAACGACCACAGCCGGATCCTTGCGCTGCAGGACAGCCTGGTGGGACTTGGCCGGACCATGTATAACAACCCCAGTGAACCGGAACGGTTACAGGCTAATTTTACCTTTGTTAAAACATTGGTTTCGGCACTGCGAACCCCGCATTCGTATGACTTCCCGTTTGATTCGCTGAATATGGTGTCGCTACTGCGGTCGCCGGACGACCGGTTTCGCATATTTACCTGGCACCTCCCGTTGAACGATGGGTCTTACCTTTATTACGGCACCATTCAGCTGAATACCCCCGATGGCAACCTTCGGATGATTCCGCTCCTGGATAAAACCTATGAAATTGACACACCGGAAACAGCGGTTACTTCGGCGGCGGACTGGTATGGCGCGCAATATTATCGGATCATTCCCCTAGGTGGCGACTACGTGCTGTTGGGATGGAAGGGGCATACACCGGAGGTCACCCAGAAGGTGATGGAAGTGCTCCGGTTTTCGGGTGGCGGTGTCCAATTGGGCGGCACGGTTTTCAGTGGCGGTGAAGGCGACCGGCACACCCGCATCATCTACCGGTTTAACCGGCAGGCCAGTATGTACCTGGATTATCACCCTGCGCAACAGCGCATCCTGCTGGATCACCTCGCACCGGCAGATCCACGGGATCCGGATAATTATGCGCAATATGGGCCGGATATGACCTACGATGCCTGGGAGCTGGCTAATGGGCGGCTGGTATTGTCTCCGGATGTGGAATTCACCAATGCACCGGACGGAAATGACGCGTTTTACAACGATCCGATGAAGCCTTCGACCCACCCAAAGAGTGGTTTCCCCGAAAAATGAATACCGGCTCGCTAGGGTAATTATTTTAGTTAACTTTCGGAAAATTCCCAAAAAGTTTATTTTATTTGCAACTACCGACCCAACGATCAGACGTTATACAGTATCGGTTTTTTGTCTGATTTTGAATGGTTTATGAAGATAAAACATAATCAACCCGTATTCTTTCACGCAACAAAGCGGATATGCAAGTATCACACGAAGATCAACAACTAAAAGATCACCTGGTTAAATATGAGGTGAATACAAAAACAGTATTTCAACACCCGGTAGGGCTGTTTGTGCTTTTTTTTACCGAAATGTGGGAGCGGTTCAGCTACTACGGCATGCGTGCCCTGCTCACCCTTTTTCTGGTCACGGAATTGCTGGATGGCGGCTGGGCCTGGTCACGCGAAGACGCCATGCAGTTGTATGGCTGGTATACCGGACTGGTGTATCTCACCCCGCTGATCGGGGGCATGATCGCCGACCGGATCATGGGCTATCGCAAAGCCGTGATCTGGGGCGCATTCATTATGACCCTGGGCCATGCAGCGATGGCTCTTGAGGGTGTAGGCAGCAACTTTTTTTACCTTGGCTTGGGCCTGATGATTCTGGGTAACGGCCTGTTTAAACCGAATATTTCATCCATAGTGGGCCAATTGTACCCCGACAATAGCAAGAAAAAAGACTCTGCCTATACGATTTTTTATATGGGCATAAACGCGGGAGCATTCCTCGGCATGCTGCTCTGTGGTTATATCGGTGAAAGGATCGGTTGGCATTATGGCTTTGGTCTGGCGGGCGTGTTCATGTTTTTTGGCATGCTGCAGTTCTACTTTGCGCAACGCATTTTTGGGGTATTGGGAGAATCACCGAAAGAGACACAGTTGCGCGAGGGGGCAACGGCCAGCACGAAACAGGGGGCTTCGGAAATTGCTGAAGAGGAAAAATCATCGCACGTGGTGCGCGACCGTATTATCGTCATTGTAGTGCTTTCCCTTTCCAGTATTTTCTTTTGGATGGCGTTCGAACAAGCGGGCGGATCGATGAGTATTTTTGCACGCGACTATACGCAGCGGATATTGGAAGGAAATGCTGCTACAACTTTTAAATGGGTGGATGCGATTTTGACCCTCTTCCCGCTGGTCATTGTATCCTGGGTGCTGATTTCATTGGCGCGGAAAATTTTCAGGGAATACCCGGTGTCTATTTTTTTTACAGCGCTTAGTTTCCTGATTATTTGGGGGCTGGGAATCTGGAAGATCAACCGTGAGTTTTCCGCATTGGAAACAGAAGTAGCTGCTTCCTGGTTTCAGATTCTCAATTCCTTTTTTATTATCACCCTGGCTTCGCTCTTCAGCCGAATCTGGGAGCGGGTGTTCAATCCCAGTGGCCCCATTAAGTTTGCGCTGGGGCTTATTCTCCTCGGTATCGGTTTTGCTGCACTGGCCTATGGCAGTCGGAATATTCCCCAGGGTGCCGCCACGGCACAGGTAAGCATGATCTGGCTGGTGCTGGCGTATTTCTTCCATACATCCGGTGAGCTGTGTGTTTCGCCGGTGGGGCTTTCCTACATGAGCAAACTATCACCCAAGAAATTCGTCGGGCTGATTTTTGGATTTTGGTTCCTCTGTTCGGCAATCGCCAACTGGCTGGCCGGCATGTCCGGCAGTTTAATCGACCGGATCAGCGAAACGTATTCGATGTCTGCCTTCTTCCTGATTTTTGCGGTATTGCCCGGAATTGCGGGACTGATATTGATTGCATTTTCACCGCTGCTGAAGCGGATGATGCATGGTATTCATTAAGTAATATTCCTTACCTTTACCAGATAAATTTTGCCAGTCAGTGTCAGATAGCATCGTCATTATCCCTACATACAACGAAAAGGAAAATATCGAAAAGATTATCCGGAAGGTGTTTTCACTTACGGTTCCTTTTCATGTGCTGGTGGTTGACGACAGCTCCCCTGATGGTACGGGCGCCATTGTCAAACGGTTACAGACGGAATTTGCCGACCGTCTGTTTTTAGAGGAACGTGCAGGGAAATCGGGATTGGGAACGGCGTATATCTATGGCTTTCAATGGTGCATTGCCCGTCCATATGCCTACATTTTTGAAATGGACGCCGACTTTTCCCACAATCCGGAAGACTTACCCCGCCTGCGGGAAGCCTGCCTAACGGCCGATATGGCCATTGGGTCGCGCTACATCAAGGGCGTTAATGTGGTCAACTGGCCAATGAGTCGGGTGCTGATGTCGTACTTCGCTTCGGCTTATGTTCGTTGGATTACTGGCATAGGTGTGCAAGATACGACGGCGGGCTTCGTGGGTTACCGACGGCAGGTGCTGGAAACCGTTCCTTTGGATAAGATCCGGTTTGTTGGCTATGCGTTTCAGATCGAGATGAAATTTACTGCCGTTAAATATGGCTTTCGGGTAGTGGAAATACCAATTATCTTTACTGACCGGACGGAGGGAACCTCCAAAATGAGTACCCATATTTTTAGGGAAGCTTTTTTTGGGGTCATCCAGATGAAGATAAGCAGCTGGTTCAGAAAATACCAGCGTGAACACTGAGGGGTACCGGTGATCTGAAGCTGATCGGTAGTAATAACCTGTAGAAGGGTACGCCGGCAAGCGGAGGATGACGGGGGCAGATTGGGGTTAACGAAACGAAGGGCGGCCATGGATGCCAATAGCTGGTCGCGCAACGTAACATAAGCATAAATCGTATCAAGTTGATGGCCTGGTGATTGCTAAAGGCCCGGTAGCTGATAACTAAAAAATGAACGAGCATTTAGATCCGGATCCGAATAGAATGTCAAATACCGAGCGGGAGCTGGAAAAGGTGTTGCGCCCACAGGCTTTTGCCGATTTTACGGGGCAACAGAAGATTCTGGATAACCTCAGGGTGTTTGTGCAGGCGGCAAAGTTACGCGGCGAAGCATTGGATCATGTGCTGTTGCATGGCCCGCCGGGACTGGGGAAAACAACACTTTCGCACATCATTGCCAACGAAATGGGCGTGGGCATCAAAATCACATCCGGCCCTGTGCTGGACAAGCCCGGTGATCTGGCCGGACTCCTTACGAACTTGGAAGAAGGTGATATCCTGTTTATCGACGAGATCCACCGACTGAGCCCGCTGGTTGAGGAATACCTCTATTCGGCGATGGAGGACTTTAAGATTGACATTATGCTGGAAACGGGGCCTAATGCGCGGTCGGTACAGATCACGCTGAACCCGTTTACCCTGGTGGGGGCCACTACCCGTTCCGGCCTGCTCACGGCACCGCTCAGGGCCCGGTTCGGCATCAATGCGCGGCTGCAGTATTACGACGCGAAACTGCTTACCACCATCGTACTCCGGTCGGCCGATATCCTTCGTACGCCAATTACCGACGATGGGGCTTTTGAAATTGCGCGCCGCAGCAGGGGAACGCCGCGGATTGCGAATGCGCTGCTTCGCCGTACTCGGGATTTTGCCCAGATTAAGGGGAATGGCAATATTGATACGGCGATTGCACAGTATGCTTTGAATGCGTTGAATGTAGACGAGCATGGCCTGGATGAGATGGACAACCGGATATTGCTGACGATCATCGACAAATTTAAGGGTGGGCCGGTCGGACTGAAGACCATCGCTACCGCGGTGGGGGAGGACGAGGGTACCATCGAAGAAGTTTACGAGCCGTTCCTAATCCAGGAAGGCTATTTGATGCGGACATCACGCGGGAGGGAATGTACTGAACTGGCGTACCGGCACCTGGGGAAAAACAATTATACCAAGGGAAATACACTGTTTTAGTCAGAAAATATATCATATTCGTATGCAAAGACGTTATTTACCGGGGCTGATACTGGCGTTGTTAATACCGGTGTCGCTAATGGCCCAATCCGAGCAGGAATCACCTATCCCTTATTTTCGTTATTCGGTAACTGCCGGGATCGGCGCAACCCAGCTGTACAGCGACCTGGATCAGGCACAGGTTGGTCCAGGAGGGTATTTGCGGGGAAATTATTTCCTTCGGCATGGACTGAGCGTCGGACTGGAGCTGCAGGAAGGATTGTTACGCGGTGTTGATGATGAGCCGGAGCGGGGATTGACGCGCCGGAGCCTCAATTTTTACCATGCTGCAACGCTGGGCTTTCAGTTCCAGCCGGTCAAATTTTTGCAGGATGACCACCTGCGCCGCATTGAATACCGTAACTCATGGGGAAAGCGCGCGCTGAGCAGCGCCTATATCGGAGCGGGTATTGGCGCGCTATATAGTTTGCAATGGAACGTACGGCGGGTTCAGGATGTAGATGGCCGGGCGTTTCCGGAATTCTCCGGGAAAAATCACGGGCTGAATTACCTAGCCAATGCCAATGTGGGAATCGAATTACCGCTCCATAACTTAAAACCCAACCTGCTCGACTCGTACGTGTGGAATCTGGTGGTTAATGCGCAGCTGAATTTTGCGTTTGATGACGAACTGGATGGCTATAGCGGTGAGTCCCCGGCTAATAATACCAAGAACGACACCTATGGATTCCTGTCTTTGGGTGTTAACCTGCGGTTTTAAGTTTTTTCAGCTTCCCGATTATCTTCTTTCCCCGGCTTTGCAATGCCGCTGATCCGTCGCGTAATAAAAACTCCACCTGGTTTTGCAACTCTTCGCCAATCCATCCGAATTCAGCGGTGAGGTTAAAAAGGATATCCATGCAATTGACCTGTACAGCCACGGGGGTCTGCGGATTAATCAGCCATCCGAAAACGGTTTCTACCAATTGCTCCCTATCAGCTGCCGCATAAGCCTCCTGATAGGCTGGAGGTGCTTTTGGTCCGGTAATGACCATCAGTATCTTGGTGAAATGGCGCTGGCAGCTGGGATTTTGCTGGCCTGGTAATCGAGTCATAAACTCGGTAAAAACGGGAAGAAACCGTTGGGGGGCACGTGTGGCGATGTATTCCAGCACCCAGGCCGCACGGAAAGCCACCGGGCCGCGCGCCTGGGTATAGCACAGCCGGTGCAGTGTAGCAGCGGAAAGGGTGCCGGTTTCCCCCAACGCCACCAGTTCCGGAAGGTAGTGTTTAGTAATTACACCCGATAATCGTTTGATAAGTTCGTTTTCTTCCATGTTCCGAAGGCGCAAATAGCTGGTACGGCCGGCCTTACCGCCAAACAAAAGTACGGATAAAACAATGCCCCATGGTTGGATTCTTTTTTTTCTGGAATCGCATCCATAGGGCTGTATGAAAGGGTGTGCCTGATAACAGTTTCCCCGCTAAATGAAGCGGTTGATCAGGTTTTCGAGTAACTCCTGTTTACCGCTGATCGTTTCCGGTTCCCCGGAAGCTGCTGCCAGGTCACGGAGGTCGGTCAGGCGAAGCTCACCTTGTTCGAAAGCCTTTCCGCGGCCCCCATCAAATGAAGCATAGCGTTCGGTGCGGATTTTTAAGTAGTCGGATTCCTGCAGGATGCGGTCAGCCGTGATGAGTGCCCGGGCAAACGTATCCACGCCGCCGATATGCGCATGGAACAGGTCGGCCCGATCCGTGGAATTCCGGCGTACCTTGGCGTCGAAATTGATACCCCCGCCGGCAAATCCGCCAGCTTCGAGAATAATGAGCATGCATTCGGTCAGTTCATTGATGTTTGTGGGAAACTGGTCCGTATCCCAGCCGTTCTGATAATCCCCACGGTTGGCATCCATGGAACCGAGTAATCCAGCGTCAGCCGCAACCTGTAACTCATGCTGGAACGTGTGTCCCGCCAGCGTCGCATGGTTTACTTCAAGGTTCAGCTTGAAATCATCGAGCAGGCCGTATTGCCGCAGGAAGCCAATGACGGTAGCTGCATCGTAATCGTACTGGTGTTTAGTGGGTTCGCATGGCTTGGGCTCAATCAGGAAGGTGCCGGTAAATCCCTGTGCCCGGGCATAATCCCTGGCCATGTGCAGCATCCGCGCAAGATGTTCCTGTTCCCGCTTCATGTTGGTGTTCAGCAGCGTCATATACCCTTCGCGCCCGCCCCAGAAGACGTAGTTCTCACCGCCAAGTGCAATGGTGGCATCCAGGGCCGCCTTAATCTGCGCACCGGCATGCGCGACCACAGCGAAATCAGGATTGGTTGCCGCGCCGTTCATGTAGCGTTTATGGGAAAACAGGTTGGCGGTTCCCCAGAGCAGCTTGACGCCGCTCGCCGCCTGCTTTTCCCCGGCATATGCTACCAATGTCTGCAGTCGTCGTTCGTTCTCGGCAATGTCGTCGCCATAATCAACGAGGTCCACATCGTGGAAGCAGTAATAGGGTAAGCCCATTTTGGTGATGAATTCAAAAGCTGCATCCATTTTGTCCTTCGCCCGTTGGATGACGTCGGTGTGTTCGTCCCACGGGAAATACAGCGAAGGCCCGCCAAACGGATCACTGCCATTGCCATTGAATGAATGCCAGTAGGCAACGGCGAACCGCAGGTGTTCTTCCAGTGTTTTCCCGGCCACAACTTTCCGGGCATCGTACCAGCGATACGATAGTGGATTATCCGATTCGGGCCCTTCGTAAGCTATTTTTCCTATTCCTTTAAAGTATTCCCGGTTTCCGATCAACGTGCTTGCCATAGCTGTTTAATGTATGTCTGTAATGAGTGAATTATTTTGCCAATTGGATTTATGAGGTTGGGATTGATAAATTGCTGAGTCGGTCGTCCAGGAGCTGTTTCCATTCCTCGTATAGTGACTCATACGTCCTATCTTGAGTTGGTTCCACCGTTTTCAGCGGTTTGATTCCCTCGAATGCATCATCTGGGGAGGTAAAGATACCTGCTCCAATGCCGGCACCAAGCGCGGCTCCTACACTGCCGTCATTGTCATATAATTCCACAGCGGTTTGCGTGACGTCGACGAAAATGGTGGTCAGCAGATCACTGAGGAACAGGTTGGACCTGCCTGCCCGGATTACTGCAGGTGATAATCCGTTTTCACGGAGTACATCCAGGCCATAGCGGAACGCATAGGCAATACCCTCTTGGGCCGCCCGGAATACGTGGGCCTGACCATGTGTATTCAGGTCGATTCCGAGAAATGCCGCGCCCGGTATCCGGTTGTGAAGCATCCGTTCAGCACCATTGCCAAAAGGAAGGATATGCAGGCCATTGCTTCCCGGGTCTATCGTGCTGGCCAGCGCATTCATCCGGTCGTAGTCCATTCCGGCACCCAGCTGTGACTTCACCCAGCGGTTCAGGATGCCCGTTCCGTTGATGCAAAGCAGGATCCCGGTTCGTGGGTCTTCGGGCATATAATTCACATGTGCAAAGGTGTTAACCCGGGATTCCGGATCGTAAACCAGCTGGTCGCTCACCGCGTAAATCACACCTGAAGTACCTGCCGTAGCGGCCACTTCGCCCGCCCGCAGCACATGGAGCGACAATGCATTATTGGGCTGGTCGCCCGCCTTATAACTAACCGGAATATCCGGTGGCAGTCCCAGTTCAGCGGCCACGTCATGCCGAAGCGTGCCATGTATGCCAAATACGGGTACGATGTCCGGAAATACCGCCTCATCAAACCCGAAGTGACTGACGATGTCCCGCGAGATGCTGTTGGCTTTAAAATCCCAGAATATGCCCTCGGAAAGAGCAGAAATAGTGGTGGTTGCGCTGCCCGTTAATTGCAGTGCAATATAGTCGCCCGGAAGCATAATCTGGTGGGCCTTTCGGTAAATATCGGGTTCATTGGCTTTTACCCAAGCCCATTTGGCCGCTGTGAAATTGCCGGGTGAATTCAGTAAATGAGTCAATGCGTGTTGCTTGCCGATAGCTGAAAAAGCCTGTTCGCCAATGGCAACGGCACGGCTGTCGCACCAGATGATCGAATCGCGGAGCGCGTTCCCGTTCCGGTCGATCACGACCAGCCCATGCATCTGATAGGCGATGCCGATGGCTGCAATAGCCTGTGCATCAAACGAACCGGTAGCGGTGAGCTGACGGATGGCCAGCTGGACCTGTTCCCACCAAAGGTCGGGGGATTGTTCAGCCCAACCCGGAAAGGGGGCGAGGATGTCATTTTCACGATCACCGGGGTAACGTACCGCAGCAACACAGCGTCGGGTATCCGCATCGACCACGGAAACTTTGATGGAAGAAGTGCCTATATCAATGCCTAGTAATAACATGGTTAATTCCGTGCAGTGCCGTAATGCTAACGTTGGCATAAAGGTAGCGCATTCCTTTCCTTTTTCAA
>NZ_JBEBRB010000084.1:0-10044 GCF_040395035.1 Parapedobacter lycopersici
CCGGCTTATATGGTGTGGGCGAATGCTCCGCATTTCCCATGATCGTGGGCGAAACGCAGGACACCTGCCTGGTGCTGGCCCGGGATTTCGCAGCGCTATGGAAAGAGAAGGATGCATTGGATATATCTGCTCGCCTGGCGGAACTCGATGCATTCATTGCCGGAAACACGACGATCAAAAGCGCATTTGACATGGCGCTGCACGACCTGGCTGCCAAGCATGCCAACGTGCCGCTTTACCAATACCTGGGCGGCATTGTGCGGCCCATCGTAACGGATATCACGGTTGGGCTGGACAGTCCGGAGGCCATGGCCGATAAGGCGCTGGCGTTCCGTAACCAGGGAGCGGAGGTACTTAAAGTGAAACTCGGGAAAGACCCGGTGGACGACATTCGGCGCATCCGGGCGATCCGCGAGGCGGTTGGCGATCAGTTACCCATACGGATCGACGCCAACCAGGGATGGGACTACCCGCAGGCCTGCATGGCCCTGCGCGGACTACAGGCGTTTGACATCCAGTTCTGTGAACAGCCAATGCGCCGGTATAACGATCACCTGCTGCCACGTCTGCGAACAGAAACCGCCATCCCCATCATGGCCGACGAAAGCTGTTACGACCACCGGGATGCCGAACGCCTGGCGGCGGCCGGTGCGTGCGATTACATTAATATTAAGTTTTCCAAATCGGGCGGCATTGCGGAAGCGCTGCGCATCCAGGATACAGCCGCCGCGCAGGGCATCCCCTGCATGATCGGCGGCATGCTGGAGAGCCGTATCGCACTGTCGGCAAAAGTCCATTTTGCCTATGCTGCCCCCAATGTCCGGTTTTTCGATATGGATACCTGCCTGCTGGGTCACCTGGAAGATCCCGCCGTAAACGGCGTACGGTTCGATGGCTACCGCCTTTCACTGCCCGACCTGCCCGGCATCGGTGCGGATGCCGATGCGGATTTTCTCCGCCGGTGTGCGCATTGGTCGGTCTAATATGGCCTTCCACATATCCCTGCGAATCCCTACCTTTGCACGTTGTAACAGACAGGCTATTATTAATAAGTGATTACGATTAACAAGCGATTACGATGAACGCAACAAAAAAGGGACCCATATCCCAATTCCTTGAGAAGAATTACCTGCATTTCAATGCCGCGGCGCTGGTAGATGCCGCAAAGGGATACGAGGCACACCTGGATGCCGGCGGGAAGATGATGATTACCCTGGCCGGTGCAATGAGTACAGCCGAACTGGGCATTTCGCTCGCCGAAATGATCCGTCAGGATAAAGTATCCGTCATCAGCTGTACCGGGGCAAACCTCGAAGAAGATATCATGAACCTGGTTGCCCATTCCCACTATAAGCGGGTACCCCATTACCGCGACCTGAGTCCGCAGGACGAATGGGAATTGCTGGAAAACCATTACAACCGCGTTACGGATACCTGTATCCCGGAAGAGGAAGCATTCCGACGCATCCAGCAGCATATCCACAAGATATGGAAGGAAGCCGAAGCGGCAGGAGAACGGTACTTTCCCCATGAATACATGTACAAGCTCCTGAATAGCGGTGTGCTTACCCAATATTACGAAATTGACCCTAAAAATTCGTGGATGCTCGCGGCCGCGGAGAAGAACCTGCCAATCGTTGTTCCGGGATGGGAAGACAGTACGATGGGCAATATCTTCGCCTCGTATGTGATCAAGGGTGAACTGAAAGCCTCAACCATGAAAAGCGGAATCGAATACATGGCCTACCTGGCTGACTGGTACATTAAAAATTCCGGAGGCAAAGGCGTCGGCTTTTTCCAGATTGCCGGTGGTATTGCGGGCGATTTCCCAATCTGTGTCGTACCGATGCTTTATCAGGACATGGAAATGAATGATGTTCCGTTCTGGAGCTATTTCTGCCAGATATCGGATTCCACGACATCTTACGGCTCGTATTCCGGCGCGGTACCCAATGAGAAAATCACCTGGGGTAAACTGGATATTGATACACCCAAGTTCATTGTGGAATCCGACGCAACGATTGTCGCTCCCCTGATCTTCGCCTGGGTACTCGGCCAGTAACCTCGCTAACCCGTCAGCGTATGGCCTCATCCAATATACAGACTGCCGATCCCACGGCGCTGGGCTACCTCCTGAATGAAACCATTTTCGGGATAGCGGAAGCCCGGCTGCCCGGGCCGGACGGTGGGGGAGACCCTGAAACGGAATCGCCCCATTTCGTCTTTTACGGTGAGAATAAACGCCGGTATCTTTTTCTGGTTGAGGACCGGCACCATGAGTGGATGTCGGTGCCGGCGTTGGACGCATTCTCCCGGACACTGGCGGCACTGAAATTATCGGCCGATGATATTGCACTGCTGAATTTGGCCCGGTTGCCGGAAGTTCCGCCGAAAACACAGCTGACCGCCTTTTTCCAACCGCGGGCAGTTGTCCTCCTGGGCGCCCCGCCAGCCGTATTCGGACTGGAACCTGGCGTATCGGGACAGGTGGTGGATAGCGACGGACTGCCGGTCCTGCGGACGGCGGCATTCGATGAGTTGCTGACCAACGACGAAAAGAAACGGCAGTTCTGGACTGCCATAAAACAGTTACTGGTATGATAACCCTTGTATTTGCCACTAATAACGCCCATAAGCTGGAGGAAGTGCAGGCCGTCGTAGGCGACCGGTTCCGCATCCTGACGCTGGCCGAAGTGGGCTGTAACGACGATATCCCTGAAACCGGGAATACATTTGAAGCCAATGCCGCACAGAAAAGCGCATACCTGCAGGCCCATTACGGATACGATTGTTTTGCCGATGATTCGGGCCTGGAAGTAGATGCACTTGGCAATGAGCCGGGTGTTTTTTCAGCGCGTTATTCCGGCTCGAGGGACATGGAAAAGAATATTGACCTATTGCTGCATCGGCTGGGTGAAAACCCGGATCGGCGCGCTCGTTTCCGTACCGTTATCTCGCTGCGTATTGGCGACCGCGAATATTTCTTCGAGGGGTCGGTGGAAGGCGATATTGGCTTTGAGCGCAGGGGAACCGGCGGCTTCGGCTACGATCCGCTGTTTACGCCACGGGGATTCAGCAAAACTTTTGCTGAGATGACCGCCGCCGAAAAAAATGCCATCAGCCACCGGGCCATTGCGGTGGCCGGGCTTGCGGATTTCCTGCAGCGCCATTATTAGCCGGTTGGGACGGCCATGCCGATGGCCGCATGCCCGGCTCCGGTTCGGAAGGGGGCCAAACATTTCCGCCGATCCATTGTTGATAACCATAATAACCTCAAATCAATCGTTATGGCAAGAACATTCGGAATCATTTTGGTCGTCATTGGCGTCGTGATGCTCGTGTGGACCGGTTTCTCATTCACCCGGAAAGAAAAGGTCGTGGACCTCGGACCGGTGGCGATTTCCGCGGATAGGAAAGAACAGGTTAACTGGCCGCCATATGTAGGCGGGATTGTGCTGGCTGCAGGTGTGGTGTTGCTGCTGATACCCGCGGGAAAGCGGACACGGTAACGGTATTGGGCGGAATGGAATTTACACGATGCAGTTGATGGACCGGAACCCCATGCTTCGCTGGCTTATCTGTGCAATTTCGCTGGGCGGGATAGCGGCCTGCCATACCGCAACGGAACGCCGGACGGAGGTTTCCGCTGAAAATGATATTGCGTCGCAAACGGCCTGTTACCGTTATGTCAACGGACGCGATACCGTGCACCTGCGGCTGGTTATCGACCGGGACAGCGTGAATGGTACCCTCCATTTCAGAAACTACCAGGTGGATGGCAGCAGCGGCTCGGTGAGCGGCCGGTTCCGCGGCGATACGCTGGTTGTGTTTTACGATTTTTTCGCCGAGGGGATGCATAGCGTCACCGAGGAAGCATTTCTGGTGCAGGGCGATACCTACATCAGGGGATTCGGCGAACGGCAGGAAACAGCGGGAATCCATCGTTTCATCGACAGCCGTGCCATTGATTTTTCCGATGGCCAGGCGTTTCATCCTGTCCCGTGCGCGGCGGACCGCGCCGATTAAGTGGTCATGATCAGGTAACCGATGAGCAAAACACCGATTACCAGGATTAAACCGACCATGCCGTACAGCAGGCCGGAGGTATGTGCATATACGCCCCGATCCAGTTGCCGGGCGGTCTGGCGGTAGCGGAACAGCGCCAGCACCAGGCACAGCGCCCCCGCGGCAACAAGTAAAATGCCGATGGGTGCGGTATACCCGTACTGGGGCAACGGCATCTGCTGTCCCAGCATCAGGCCCACCTGCCTGACGAACAACGAAAATTTAACGACAACAAAACCGAATGCCATAATCCCGATGGCAGTCCGCACCCAGGCCAGCAGGGTACGTTCATTGGCCAGGTGATCGTTTACGTGCTGTTTAACCTGCTGTTTTTCCTCGTTTATGTTGCTATTCATTATGTACCTCCTGTAAAAATACGGACGGCCCGGCCGGCCGGTTAAATATGCCTGTTAAAATGCTCCACCGCTCCGCCGTGGCTGGCGGATAACCGGCCAGTTACCCGGTTTCCCGTCTGCGGCCGCCGGAAGCACCCGCTGTTCGCGGTTAACCAGTTCAGGCTCTTCGCTGGCCCGGTAAGCCAGTACCGCAGCGAGAATAACGTTGTATTTCAGGTCATCGAACACCAGTTTGTCATAGGTGTCCAGGTTGGTATGCCACGTAATCGTGGAATATCCCCACGAAAGGGCGCTCAGCATAAAGGCCGGAATACCCGCTGCGACGAAGGAGGCGTGGTCTGACCCACCGGTGGGCGGCATACCGGGAAATGCTGTTTCGATATCCCCGCGTACATCATACGGAACGGCGGCAAGCCACCGGCCCAGGAAATCGTAAGCATGAAGAAACCCGGACCCATTGATGCTGGAGACACGCCCGGTGCCGTTATCGAGGTTAAAAACCGCCTGCGTTTTGCCTACGATATTGGGGTTATCGAGCACAAATGCGCGGGAGCCGTTCAATCCCTGTTCTTCACTGCCCCAAAGGCCGATCAGGATTGTTCTTTTCGGATTGGGCAGTATTTTTTTTAATATCCGTGCCGCCTCCATCATGGCGATGGTACCGGTGCCGTTGTCGGTTGCCCCCGTTCCGCCTTCCCACGAATCCAGGTGGGCCGATAAAATAACATACTCCTCGGGTTTTTCTGTACCCTTAATTTCGGCGATGGTATTGAAGATCGGGACCATGCCGCGTTCGTTGGATTCCGTGGTGATGCGTATCCGCGGATGATGGCCGCTTTCGGCCAGGCGGTATAGCATACCGTAATCTTCGAGCGAGAGATCCACGGTGGGAATTTCCGTTGTCCGGGCGCCGAAAATCTTGTTTGATCCGAATTCCCGCGACCAATAAGACGTTACAATCCCCGCCGCTCCGGCTTCTTCCAGGACACTGGGCAGCGAATATTCGGAGATTTCCATGAGGCCGATTTTCCGCATCCGGTTTACCCAGGCTTCCGTTTGGGCGGTCCGGGCTTCCTTTAACCGGTCAAAAGATGCATCGCGGGCATATTCCTCCCAATTGTGATCCGGCCGGCCGGTCAGCTGAGGCATGGATATCAGCACATGTTTCCCCTTCACCTGGGGCAGCCATGCGCGGAATGCGCTGGAATCGGCAAAATCGGGTAGCGTGATCGCCTCCCCCTCAACGGCCCGGCCGCCAGTAGAAGGACTCCATGCCAATTGGGTGCCTGCCAGGCTTTTCACCCGCGGGTAAACCAGGTCAATATGGGAAATGCCGCGCTCCCAGCCACGCCATTCTCCGAACGGCTCATTGCGGGCGGGTATGCCCCAGCCTTCGTACGTCTTCACCGCCCATTCGTGGGCGAGGTCCATCTGCGGTGTTCCCACCAGGCGGGGACCGATCACATCCAACAGTTCATGGGCCAGCTTTTCCAGCTGGGAGTTTTCCGTGGCCTCCGTCACGATCTGCGTCACCAGCGGATCGGACGATGCCGTTCCCTGCTGACTGGCAGCCAATAAAGGGGTAAGCAGGAAAAGCAGGTGCAGCCAGATCGAACTGGTCCGGTAGCCGGGTATTGGAATCAAATGGTGATTGATCATGGTATTATCTTTGGTTGAACAAGGGATAAAGCTCCTGAAAATAATCGGGATAAGCGAATTTTCCGCACCATCCGGTATGAATTTTTTCATTTCCTGCATCCGGATCGACGTCCGGTATGCCGTATGTTAACTGTTTACAGGAGAGGCATGACGCCGGACCGCTGTGGTCCGACCCGGTTTCGAAATGGAACCTGACCATATTCTGTGAGTTTCCGGAACGGGACAGGTAAAGCGTTGCACCGCGCTTTCTTCGGAGTGAGTCCAGGGTGAGTCCAGGGTGAGTCCACAGTGAGTCCAGGGTGAGTCCACCTTTTGCCGGTAAATACCGGACTCATGGTGGAAGCACGGTGGCCTGGCCGTTGACTTATTCCGAAGCAGGTAGCACGAAGATACAGACTTGCCCACTTACCATATCCCGGGGAATTGCTGATGCGGGACTCATTGTCCGAAGTAAGCAAACAAAAATAGCCAACCCGGATCATTTCTGCAGGAAACGGATGCCGCCGTATCGTACGGGAATAAAAAACTTCTTTTATATTCGCCTTCTGGTAATGGCATACACATCGTTTCACAGACCGGCAACCGGGTTTTTTAGGGATTAATTCAGGTGTGGACGGCCGGGCCGGGAACTGAACGGACAATAGCATGGCAAGAAAGAAAAACGTTTCATTGAAGGACATCGCCTTAAAGTCGGGCGTATCAACAGCTTTGGTTTCCTATGTGCTGAATGGCAAGGCCCAGCAAAGCCGGGTAGGGAAGGAGACAGCTGCGCGGATAATGCAGGTCGCCGAGGAATTAAATTACCAGCCCAACCTGATTGCAAAAAGCCTGAGGAGCGGGAAGTCATTTACGATCGGCCTGGTCATTGCCGATATTGCCAATCCGTTTTTTGCAAACATTGCCCGGATTGTCGACGACGTGGCCCGGAAGTATAATTACACCATTATTATCGGCAGCTGCGACGAAAATGCGGAAAAGTCGGCCAACGTGCTCCGGGTAATGATCAACCGTAAAGTAGATGGTTTCATTATCGTTTCCTCGGAAGGGTCGGAAGAACAGCTCCGTTACCTCCAGCAGCAGCACATCCCATTCGTGTTGCTGGACCGGCATTTTCCCCAGCTGAAAACAGATTATGTAGTAACCGACAACCACCGGGCTGCGTATGACGCGGGCATTCACCTGGTGGCCGGCGGTTACCGGAAAATCGGGATGATGGCCTACGATACCACACTGTTCCACATGCAGGAACGGATAAAGGGCTACCAGGACGCGTTGCATGACAGCGGGATTGTGCCGCAGGAAAGCTGGCTGCGCAAAATCAACCAGTTCAATGTCAGCGAGGAGATCAATGCCGCACTGGAAGAAATGCTCCGTGCGGACGACCCGATAGATGCCATGATTTTCTCAACGAATGACCTGGCGGTGAACAGCATCAAATACCTCAACCGGCTGGGTTTGAAAATACCGCAGGTTTTTGCAGCGGTGAGTTTCGGACAGGCAGAGTGGTTCGACCTGTATCAGTGCCCCATTTCTTATGTAAAACAGTCCGTCGACCTGCTTGCGACAAAGGCAGTGGAAATCCTGATTAAGAACCTGGACCGCACGGACGACAACCGGGTAGAGCAGGTGCGCATTAATGCAACGCTGGTGACCCGTGCGTCTTCCCGGCCCAAAGCGGAGGTGCTGTAGGACTTTACTGCATGCGTAAGCCATTTCATACGGTTACCAATGGAAACGAAATAGCCGGCTACCGGGCATCTGAAAGGCCTGCGATTAATTTATCGAGCGAAAAATTGCCTCCGCCCTGAATAAGGAGTGCGAGGCATATTCCAAGAACCAATAAATGGTACTCAAAACCTTCCTGGCCGGCAGGGAGCTTTCCAAACCAATTCATAAAAAATCCATGCGGGGCGTGTATGAAAACAATCATCCCGATAAACAGTCCGAAAAGTTCTATCGCTGCAATTCTTGTTCCCAGTCCAAGTAAGAGCATCAGTGTAGCGCCGCATTCAACGGTAATGGCCATTATCGCGGTAGCCGTTGATAACCCAGCTACCTGGGTCATGAAATGCATTTCACCCGATAATCCGGGACCGTTAAACCAGCCAAAGAGTTTTTGCGCCGCGTGAGGGAAAATAACACCCCCAAGCACCAGCCTGAGAAGCGTGCCGGACCAACCGGATTGCGTTGCGAAAATTTGTTCAATGATTACTTTGTCCATACGTTGTGAATTTTGTTGATGAACAAAGGTAGGCGTGTTCGTTAGGCTAAATCTGTGACATTTATCAAAAACGTCCGGTTATTGCACGGGATCATGTCATTGCCTTTTTAATAGTTGGCCCTTTATCCGGCTTAACGTCTCCCGGGTGATACCCAAATAAGCGGCAACATGCTGCTGTGAGATCCGTTGTTCAATCGAACCATACATCTCCCTGAACATGAGGTAACGCTGCTCCGCCGGTTTTTGAAGGTATAATATTTTAGTTTGCCACATTACGGACGACTGCTGTAATACCTGATGGAAATAACGCTCCAGACGGGGTATCTTCACAGACAAACAGGCTAAGTCCTCGCGGCTTATCCGCAAAACATCGGTTTCTTCTAATGCTTCGATGTAATAAATAGACGGGCGTTGCGAGTAGAGGCTCTGTTTGTCCGTAATCCACCAGTTTTCAAAGCCAAAATGGATGATGATCTCTCTGCCGTTGGGATCAACCTCATATTGCCGAAGCCCGCCTTTTATCACGAAGTATTCGTAATTGCAGACCTGCCCTTCGCTTAACAGGTAGTCATTTTTTTTCAATGTCCGCTGTTCGAGGGCAGCCTCAACAAGCTGAAGTTCGGCTGAATCAAGGGATATGTGTTGAGCAATATGGTCTCGTAAAAGTTCATTCATCGCTGTTATCATTTCACGTAGCGTTTAACCGTCAGATCATAACCCGCCATCCATCGGTTGCACCGCATGCAAATATTACCTTTAATAATGAAAATTCCGCAAGACAGGAGCCCGGCAAGCCGCTATTTTTTTTAAGGCATTAAAAGTCCGTTATGGCAAGCTACTTTCACCCTTTTTATTTTTTTAAAAAAAACATTAGAAAACTCTAAGCGAGTTAATACAGAGTAGATTACGTTAAGGAGGTTTGTTATAGGTAACGATTTAGTAATGGTGCTAACTGCACTCACTTTCAGTGGTTTTCTCCTTGTAACTCAGTGCAAATTTACAAAATATGAATAACATCTTTTGTGCTAAGCAGTTTTTTTTTGCTTTTTAAATTTGATATAAAACAAATCACATTCAGTATTATATAAAGAAAAGTAAACCTGAATAAGAAAAAAAATCTTACCCAACTTGGGGTCAGTGTTGAAATTATGGAAGCCTTTGTAGAAATGCGACGAATGCTTATCAGCAACGCTTCTTTGTTTCGTCGTTTGGATAAGATTGAATTGAAGCAGTTAGAAGCCGACCAGAAATTTGAAGAAATCTTTAAGGCTTTGGAAAGCGATAAACTCCATAGCGAAAAGGTATTTTCTATGATGGACAAATATTTGACGCTTATACCTTTATTTCTGATATTATCCGAAGTGCCAAAATTTCAACTATACTCATTGATAATTATGTTGACGATACAGTCCTCACATTGCTCGGAAAGCGTGATCAGTCAGTAACTGCCACGATTTACACCAAAAATTTCAGTAACCAATTACAGCTTGATCTGCAACGCTACAACAGCCAATATCCAGCTATTGAAATTGAGCTCTTCTCTAATGCCCATGACCGTTTTATTATTGTTGACAATACAGAACTCTACCATATCGGAGCATCGCTAAAAGACCTGGGCAAAAAGTGGTTTGCCTTTTCAAGAATGGATATTGAAGTGGGTAGGATGCTGCATATATTGGAAATATAATAAGCCTTCCGAAATGCGGAGGGCTTATTATATTTCATTTTTTCATCTAATTAAAA
>NZ_JBEBRB010000085.1:0-9975 GCF_040395035.1 Parapedobacter lycopersici
TAGCAAGTAGGTAATACATAGTGAATTAGCTCAACATGGGAGAAATTTCCATAAAGATAAACATTGCCGACCGGATTTACCCATTACGTGTAGATATGGAGGAAGAGGAGGTGATCCGGCGGGCGGCTAAGTTGATAAACGATAGAATTAAAGAGTTTCAGGAGAATTATGCTGTAAGGGATAAACAGGATTTACTGTCGATGTGCGTGCTGCACTATGCAACGGGGATGCTGAAGTCGGAAAAAAAGACAAATGCAGATGAGGTAGGCGTGGAAAAGGCAGTAAATGAACTGGATAGCATGTTATCTGAGTTTTTCAACAACGTACGTTCTTAATACATCGAGCTTAATAACGAATTTACCGCAGTTAAATTCGGGTTTCACTATTTTAAACTTAACGCTTCAATATCACAAAAGCGTAAATAAGATGCAGGCCATTTTGCTTTATGCCACCTGGTCATGATCAATACGCTAAACCTGTGTAGAGAAGTTTATAATACATGAGACCTGATTATTTAATTGCGGTTTTTTTTTAATTAAATGCGCCGGTATTAAAGCTAAAAAGGGATAATAAAAACGGAGACCCGGTGACAGAATACGGGTGTGCTTTAATGGAAAATTAACTATAGAATTAACAGAAACAATGGATATGATCATCTACATCATAATAGCCTTTATTGTAGGCGCGGCAGTTGGCCGTTTCATGCTGCGGTTCCTCTTCAAAAAACAGGAGGTGGCAGCACAGCACAAAGCAAAAAAGATTCTGAAGGACGCCGAGCAGGAAGGCGAACACCTCAAAAAACAACGGCAGCTGGAGGCCAAAGAACGGTTCCTGCAGCTTAAAGCCGAGCACGAAAAGGAAACCAATCAACGGAATAACACACTCAACCAGCGCGAGAACACCTTGCGCCAGAAAGAACAGTCGCTTAACCAGAAGCTTGAAAATGCGAACCGCGAAAAACAGGAACTGGAAACTACGCGTAAAAACCTGGAACGGCTTACCGAACTTAACGAAAAGAAACGTGAAGAGGTGGAGCAGCTGAAATCGCAGCACATCAAGCAGTTGGAGACCATGGCTGGTATCTCAGCCGATGAAGCACGGGAGCAACTTGTTGAAAACCTGAAAGAAGAAGCTCGTTCACAAGCTGTAATCCAGATTAAAGATATTGTAGATGAGGCCAAACTTACCGCAACCAAAGAAGCTAAAAAAGTAGTTATCCAGACCATACAGCGAACAGCGACAGAAAGCGCCATTGAGAACACCGTGTCGATATTCAATATCGAAAATGACGAAATTAAAGGACGTATTATCGGGCGCGAGGGGCGGAACATCCGCGCATTGGAAGCTGCAACCGGCGTTGAGATCATCGTCGATGATACACCCGAAGCAATTATTCTTTCGGGATTTGATCCGGTACGTCGCGAGATTGCCCGCCTGGCATTACACCGACTCGTAACCGATGGCCGGATTCACCCGGCCCGTATCGAAGAGGTCGTATCCAAAACCAAAAATCAAATTGAAGATGAAATTGTCGAAATAGGGGAGCGTACCGTTATCGATCTTGGCATACATGGTCTCCATCCGGAGCTGATCCGCATGGTCGGACGCATGCGGTATCGTTCTTCATACGGACAGAACCTGCTTCAGCACTCCAGGGAGGTGGCTAATTTCAGTGCGACAATGGCGGCGGAACTGGGACTGAATGTGAAGCACGCAAAACGCGCCGGCTTACTGCATGACATTGGTAAAGTGCCGGATGATAACCCCGAATTGCCACACGCGATCTTGGGTATGCAATTAGCCGAAAAATATAAAGAGCACCCTGACGTATGTAATGCCATTGGTGCACACCACGATGAAATTGAGATGACCTCGTTGATTTCACCTGTGGTTCAGGCGTGTGATGCCATCTCCGGAGCCCGTCCGGGAGCGCGCAGAGAAGTTGTGGAAAATTACATCAAACGACTGAAGGAGCTGGAAGAACTGGCCCTGTCTTACCCAGGTGTTGAAAAGACTTTTGCCATTCAGGCAGGCCGTGAATTAAGGGTAGTGGTGGAGAGCGAAAGAGTATCTGATGCACAGGCGGAATTGCTGGCGGCCGATATTTCTACCCGTATCCAGACAGAAATGACTTACCCTGGGCAGATTAAGGTAACGGTGATCCGGGAAACACGATCGGTGTCATACGCGAAATAATCTACTGTTCCGATTCATGGCGAATAAAAAGAAAAAACGTGAAACTGTCGCGGCGCTTCCTAAGCGTGCGGTAGACATACACTTTGAGCAATTGGCCCACGATTACCGAAATCCGGCAAATCGTGTGATCCAGGCTATTGGTATTCCCGTTTTCTCGTTTGCTCTGCTGGGACTGATCTGGATGATTCCGTTTCCCGAGATAGCTTTTTTGACGAAACACGGATATGATATTTTTCTGAATTGGGGCTCCTTTTTTATTGCCGCAATGATCTATTATTACCTGCGTTTGGCACCTACGCTTTCCTATGGCGTACTGTTGTTTGTCGGGATTTTCAGCTTTTTCATTGTGCAATTGGAATATATCGAAAAGGATGGGGGACCGGCGGTTTGGCTGGTTTGCAGTATACTATTGCTGATTTCATTATTGGCGCTATATGCAGGTAAAACCTTGGAAAAGCCTTCCGTTTCCCTACGTGGTTTTTTTAAGCTGTTATTGCTTGGACCCATCTGGCTCTTACATTTTCTATTTAGGAAGCTTCAGCTTCCTTACTGATCGCCGTGACAGCCTTCCGGATCAACCATAGTTGTTTGGAAGGGAGCTGGTACGCATGTAACTGGGCAATGCAGAAGTAAATTGGAATTTCAGGTGACTCAATTGCCGGAGTTGCTTGTTTTTTGGCATTTCGTCCAGTAATAACAAGGAACAATAAGCTTCCAACAGCTTAAAACCATACGATTCACTTATTATGATAGCAGATTGCACGAGATGCCGACAGCTTTCGCCATGTAATTTCAATACATGTATATTGAAAATAGTATGCAGTAGATTTAGCACAGGATATTGCTGCAGATTAGAAGTGGACAATTGTTCAATGCATTGGGAGGCCGCCGTTTCGTCACCTGATTCCAGTAGGAAGAGTGCATGCATCATTATGGTGAAGTCAATTTCATAAATCCGTTCCGGGTCAGTTTTTTCGAGCCGTTGTCGGATTACTTCACCATATTTCCGAGCCATTTCTTGATGTTCGGTAACTTTAATTGCGAGGTACAGCAAAACATCAAAGTGATAGTCCGTAGCTATGTCCGCCGGATAGGATAGTTGAATTGCAAGCTTATCCAGTTCGAAAACCAGTGAATCTTCGACAGTACGATGGTCAAAGTAATGGTATAAGTAGGTAAGCAAATTTAAGGGGTTGACCATCAATCCGGCATAAGCTCCAGCGGGTAATGCAGCCAGGCCTGCCAGGTGGTTCAACAACGCTTTTTCGTCCCATCGTAATAAGGCAATTACCGCCAGCTTACTCCGCAGAATGATCTCCTGTTCTGTAGCCAGTTCAAAATCAAGTAGTTTTTCAGCGTGTATGCCGAATTTAGGTTGAAAACACAGCTGGCTGGAAACGTAATGGACAAACGAATTATCATGTAAATGGACCATGCTCTGAGCACTATTACCTCCGGTAGAACATTGGCTTGCTAAGCCAAACTTTTGAAGTCCATCGCAGGCAAACGCGATGAGATGGAAAGGATTGCTTTTAATAAATGAGATGCTGCTCAGGTGATGAAGCAGGCTTGTGTCTTTTGCTTCGATATAAAAGAGCAGCAGCCACTTGAGCTGACTAACTTTTATGGCGGTTCCAGCGGTGGAATAATTCAAGTGGTCAATAAGCTCCTGCACCGTATATTGCTGATTGAAAAATTTCAGGGCTTTGAAGTAAGCGATAAGCTCAATCGACTGAAATTCGATGAACGTTTGTTGCCTCATTTCAAGGCCGGTGCCCTTTTCATTCAGTATGCCCGAATAAAGTAAATCATTATAAGCAGTACGGTATAGTTTGATGATGCCATAGGCCTGTTTCCTATTAACAAACAAGTTTTCCTTATCAACAAGATCGGATAATTCTTCCATTAAAGCCTGTTTGGCAATGGTGTTAATGCCGTTGAATATTTTTTTCTTAATATACTGTACTGTGATCACGTATTCGTCGAACGGACTCACATTGGTTGGGTCCATGTCCGCTCCGTAGCATTCATAAAAGTACTGGAAGAAAAGGGGGTTCTTAATGATGCTATGCTGCGTGATTAATGACTTCGTGGTTACCGGCAGATGGAATTTTCGACTAAGGCGATGCAGTTCCGCTCTTGAAAATGAGTCGATGCTGGCATATACACTTTCCGCGGTGCCGCTAAGTGATGAAAACCAGAGCGGGTCGGTAGCAGTGCTGCTAAATAGTGTTTCATATTTAAACAGCGTGGTAGTACGCAGCACCAGGATGATTCGGAACCATTTGTATTGTGCAAAATGCCGCACCATTTCCACAAACTGTTTGATTACCGTATAAAACTGTCTGTCGGCAACCAAGTCACTATGAAACTCATCGATAACGAGATAAAACTTACCCGGTGCCGCATTTTTATGGTCGTCCATAAACCGGTCCAGCAATTCAGCTGAGTCCATGCCCAATAAATGCGCCAGCCAGCGATTGCTATGATACCCGAACGCCGTGCCCTGCAGTAGCGAGAGGCTATTGGTAAATAGGAAAATGCTGCTGTCATTATTGGTATGGCTCTGACTGATCTGCTGTTCCACCCATCGGGTTACGGCAATGGTTTTTCCACAACCTACAGGTCCGCTTAATATGCCCACCGTAGCTCCGCTGCCGTGCAGGTGATCTACAAAATGAACCATATTCTCACGATCTACCGTTTTGTGATAGGGGATGCCACATTTATGTTTATTACTTTGGATACTAAATAGACTAATCTTTGTTGCATTTACCAGCACCTCACTCCATGACTTCTGTTGGGACGTCTGTAGCTTATCCTGTTCCATGTGAGTATAGAAGCTGTCCCAGCTCGTAAAACCACAATACTCGGCCAATGCATTCAGTGTATAAATAGAAGGTTGATGGATAGAGGATGCAAAACCGAATACACGTTTGATGGTGGTTTCACTTACGCTTTTATGAGTCGCTGTTTTGATGTCCAGTGCCAGGCGATAGCAATCGGCCGGAACAATCTGGGTAATTTCAGATTTGTCCAGTACGCGGCCTTTTAGCTCATCGAAATAAGCCTGTAAATAGGTTTTCATTGGTGGTAGATGTTTAAGACAATAACTTACTGTTTAATTAAATATAAAAACAACTCCTGTTGTTCCATTTTCACCAAATACATTGTCCGGTAATATCAGTTGGTCGAATTCCGACAATACCAACTGCCTGATTCTGATAGGCAAGGCTGGTTTTATCTCATAGCAAACTTAAGCAAAAATGACGGGGTCTGCAATCTTTTCACCGACCTACCCGCGGGCAATACGGTGAAACGAGTAGACACATCTTTACGTGGACAATAACAAGACTCTGCCTGCTTTTGAAATATGGCTTTATTTATATTTTAGACAAGAAAATGAACTCATTTTTATTTTGGTTTTATTAAAAAATCAAAAACACCAAATAAACATGAATGAAATGAACGGAAGATCGCAAAATGAACACAGTGAACAAAGGGTTGAACTTATTGCAGGGCTATCTTTGCTGGTAAACGGAGCGGTTCTGAGTGGGATTTGACTCATTGTAGACAGCAAGCGCCACCTGTTTTGATTAAAGAAGACACTTCCAAAGGGTACGAGACCCTTCAGAAATGTCTAAAACATCTACCACATGAATCAATGCAATAACCATACCGTTTTAAGCCTTAGTTACGCTTGTTTTGTCGCAAGCTACTTATTTCCAGATTTTTATGCCTATTGTCAAATTTGAAATTACCGTTTTAGATTATAAACCCACCTGTATATGAAAGCATCATCTACTTATCCGAAAACTTCATTTTTACGGTTTCTTTTTACGTGTTTAGCTGTTCCACTATTGTTGTTTGCACCGGGTCTGGTAGGAAAGGTGAGTGGACAGGAGAAAATCCATGCTACGCTGGATGTCAGTTCCGGAGTTGAAGTCCTGAACCCACTTTTGGGCCCTGGCAATGCAACGGTCAATAACCCGAGCGCCGCTTCGGATCCGGATGATAATGCAGCGGCGGAATTGGTTTCTACAAGGGTGCTTGCAGGTATATTAGGATCTGGAGATGCATGGCTTCAGGTCAAGTTTCCGGAGCAGTCGGGAGGGAGTCCGGATATTCCTGCGAAATCGGCAACCTTTTTTAGAATTGATGCACCTACATTAACAGGCATTAGTTTAGATCTGGGCAGCCTGTTAAGTATGGCCAATAACATCATTCCAGCTGAATTATATACTGGGAGTACTTCTGGTAGCGAGGGCACTGCAATAACAGGTATCAATGTCATTTCAAAGATTATTCTGGGTGGCGACGGTAATCATTACCTAATGGTGTATTCGCCGGATAACGTAACCAATTATGATGGAGTACGGCTGAAACTGACATTTTCAGGTTTAAATGTTACAGTCGCGTCCAATCTCCGTCTAAATGTTTATCATGCATTCACCTTAGATGAAACTCCCTCTTGCGGGGTTTCTTCATTTGCTGACCTGGGACAGGCATCAGGAGTCACTGTTTCCATTGGCGATCTGGTTTTGGATCCGGGTTTGGCTGTCGATAATGACGCAAATACTCATTCAACCATTACTACGGGTACATTAAATCTCCTGGGATCAGTATTCCAGACATTTTATTTCAATGGGCTTTCAGCTCAGCAGGACTATTTCAAGATTAAGTTTAAAATCGGCGGCGGAAGTGCGCTTGATCTAAATTTGTTGGGTAATTTTGAGGTTCGCGCTTATAATGGTGATCAGCTGGTATATACCAAAAAACTGCAAGGGGCCTTAGTCAATGGCCTTGATTTGCTTACCTTATTGGAGTCGGGTAATCCCATAACAGTACCTTTTGCTCCGGGCGTACCTTTTGACCGCGTTGCCATCGGTATCAATACAACAGCTGCACTTAATCTGGCCTCGTCACCGCTCGAAGTATATCACGTAGAACGTTATGGTCTCGGTGATTCACCACTGACCTGTGTTGATCCAGAACCGCCATTAGCTGACGAGGGTGATAATCACATGCTGGAACTAAACCGGGAATGCGCCGACGTATTAGTAGGCCATCAGTATGCTAACTTTCCATTTAATGCGATAGACGGCGACCCCGGCACTTACGCTGTGTTGGAAGCGACCTCCGGCTCGCTGTTGGGTATCGGTGCTTACTCGGGTAACATTGAAATCGGTTACCAAAGTAATGTGCCTGCGAATACGACTTCCTACCTTAAAATAGATATGGGAGACAATGGGCTATTAACAGCGCTATTGGATGGTAGCTTGGGGGGATTGCTGGGCGGTGTGCTGGATAATGTATTATTCGGAGATCATTACTTTGATATTCAGGTAAATGATGAAAACGGCGTGCCTGTATTGAGCGGATCCAGTGCAAACGCATTCAATGGCTTGCCTATACGGATTGTTCAGGATAAATATGGTGCATTTTATGTAGCCGTTACCCCCACTTCGGCTTACCGCAGTGTGAAAATTACGGAACATTTCCCCGCTTTGATTGGTGCAGAAGCCAGCCGGACAATGAAAGTTTACAGCTTGTGTTATTCTACGGGTGCTGAAGATTGTGAGCAGGCTTTCGCCACGTATTCGGAATCGAGTGGAATCAGTCTCGACCTTTTAGGCGTAGGTAGTGCAGGTGTCAAAAATGCACATTTGGCAATTGACGATGATGATCCATCCGTGGAAGATGACAATACCTATTCAGAAATCGGTATCGGTACTGCCGGTATCGGCGCAAGTACCTTCCAGTTCGTGGATTTCCATACGTTATCTTCGCCTGCCGATTACTTCAAGGTTAAACTGGGAGTTGAAAACGGTAGTCTGCTTGATGTCGAACTGTTGAATAATATCGAGATCCGGGCTTACAGTGGTGATGAGCTGGTTTATTCGCAACGGCTCCAAAACGGGTTGGTGGCTGGATTGGATATTCTCGGACTATTAACCTCTGATAACGTCGTAACTATCCCGCTTGGCCCGGGTAAAGCGTTTGACCGCGTGGCGGTAGGCGTGAGTACGCTTGTCGACGTGAATGCACTCAGCACACCGATACGCATATACAGTATTAAACGTTTTGGTGCGGACTGCCCTGACCCGAATCCCCTGCCGAATCCCCCGGATACGGAGTCGCCTTTTAACGGACCAGACTGCGGTGTTGAACTCGGGGAGTTTGAAAACGTCAACTTTGCTTACAACGCCATTGATGGCGACATCGATACGTATGCCACGTTATCGGCCGGTTCCGGTGTGGTATTGGGTGCTGGTGCATATGACGGTTTCATTGAATTGGGGTATGATCAGCCGGTTCCGGCACTGGAAACGTCCTATATCCGCATTGATATGGCCGATGACGGATTACTCGATGCACTCGTGGGTGGTACATTAGGTAGTTTATTAGCAGATGTTGGGGATATCGTACTGTTGGGTAACCATTTTTTCGAGCTGGAAGTACGGGATGCTACAGGGACTCCGATAACAACCATCGGCGATGCGTCAAGTGCTGGAGGGTTTACCGGAGCCAATGTTCGCATTGTTCGTGACAAATTTGGACGTACTTACATCGCCTATACAGCCGATGTGCCTTATCAATCGGTGCGGATTACCTTGAAAAATACGGCCATAGCTGGATTGGATGCTGTTACGACGATGAATGTGTACAGCATGTGCCGCGAGACGGTCTTCGATCCGTGTGAGCAGGGAGCATTTACGACATTTGATGGAACAGGGTTGAGTGTAAGTCTACTCGAAGGAGCTAATCCTGCTGGTGTCATCAACCCGCAATATGCGATTGATGATAACAATGCTAACTACTCCGAAATTACGTTGGGTGCCGTTGGTGTTGGTGTTGCGGCTTCTTTACATCAAGATATTTATTTCAAAACAAAGGTAACGACAACCGCCACGGATAAAATAAGGCTGCGCATGCAAGTGCCGCAAGCGTTGGCAAATGTAGATCTTCTGGGCGGATATACGGTTTACCTATTCAACGGCGATCAGCCGGTTGGTTCGCCGATTACGCTGGAAAATTCATTAATTCCTGAATTAGACTTACTCGGATTGCTTAATTCAGGTGGACGGGTCAATGTGGAGCTGGAGCCGGGTGCAGGTATTACCTATGACCGTATCCGCTTTGAAGTGGCGTCGTTAGTTGGCGTAGGAGTGGCAAGTCCTGTGCGCTTATACAATGTATACCGTATCTCCGATGCTTGTCCTGATCCCGATTATGAAGTGCCTCCGTTTGAGGTATGTGCAGATGTGATTGGTGACTCTGAAAATGTGGATGATATCCAGAACCTGACGGACGGCAACCACAATAGCTATGCGACCATCCGGTCGGATGCTGGTTTGGTTGCAGGTATTGGCGCGTATTCGGGATTCGTGGAATTGGGTTTCAGCGCCTTGGTTCCAGCAGGTACTTCATCGTACATCCGTATTGGCTATGAAGAGGATATACTGAACTCGCTGCTTGCCGGTTCGATAGGTGGACTGGTGAACGGTGTGTTGAATGGTATTGCCCTGGGCGACCATTATTTCAATGTGACCATTCAAGATGCTGCTGGTAATCCAATAACGAATGGTACAGGAAGTAGCCAGAATCTCTTTGCAGATGCTGCTGGTCAGATCCGGCTGGTGCAGGATACGAAAGGCCGATATTATTTGGAGATCACGCCGACTGTTGATTATCAATCGATCAGGCTCGAAGACCATACAACTGCTTTGCTGGGGGCGCTTTCATCCGAGGGACATTTGGATGTCTATGGCCTCTGCC
>NZ_JBEBRB010000086.1:0-9730 GCF_040395035.1 Parapedobacter lycopersici
GGTCGCTCAACCGGATCGACCGGCTGAATACCAGCCGGGTGCAGATTGCCGATGTATTCGAAAATCTTTACCAGCTGATGGAACCCACGCTGATGCAGAAAAATATTGAACTTGATATTATTCTCAAAGATACCAAACTGGAACTTGACCTGGATGTCGACCTGATTGAGCAGGTGCTGATCAACTTGCTGATCAATGCCATTGAAGCGGTGAGCACGACGAAATTTCCGTATATCAGCCTCAGCGCGTCACGGAAGAATGAACGGGCTTATATCAAGGTGCAGGATAATGGTAAGGGTATTCCCCCCGATCTGCTGGAGAACATCTTTATCCCATTCTTTACCACCCGGAAAAACGGCAGCGGTATTGGCCTCACGCTGAGCAAACAGATCATGTTATTGCACAGTGGCAATATCCTGGTCGATAGCAAAGAGGGGGAGGGCAGTGTGTTTACGCTGGTGTTTTAGTTAACGTCCGCTACACTTCGTCGGCTGTCAGCACATCCAACAGCTGGTCAATCTCCGCCTGCTTGCTGGCATTGCTGGCCTGGGCATAGGAAGTGGATAAGTTGCGCAGTACCCGGGTGATGATGTCCAAATTGCTGCAGGGCAGCACAAAATCGTCATTGGGTGTTAAGTTAAGCTGCTTGAGAAAGGCGATTACGTCGTGCCGTCCGAAAATCTGGCCCCGGTTAAAGGCGTTAATGTAAAATAGCACACCGTTCTTATTCTCAACGGGGGTATGGTCTTCCGTGTAGGCCAGAATAAAATGCTTGGGCAGGTTTACCCCGTAAATGGGAATGTCAAGTTTCTGGGCGATAATGCTATAAACACACGACAACAGGATGGGGTTGCCCTTGCGGCTTTCAAGTACCTGGCTGATGTAGGAATTCTGCGGGTCGTGGTAATTACTGGTGTTTCCGGAGAAACCATACACATTATACAGCACATTATTCAGTAGCCGTACTTTTTCCACCGCACTCATGCTGTAAATCATTTCCAGCCATACGTCTCTTTTAATGGCCTCGATCTGGTTGATGATTTTCTGTTCATCCACATCGGGATACTGGTACTTGTTGACAATGGTGAGCCCTTGCAAGAGATCGAATGAGCCGCTCAGCCGCCACAGCTCCAACTCCTCCAGCACATCCTTGAACTGGATCTTGTGGATCAGGTTTTCGATCCGCGTCTGAAGCAGCACATCAAAAGACTGCTCCCACACCGACTCCAGCTGGGAGATGACTTCCGGACCCATGGTGAGCAACCGCTGTTCTACGTGCTCGAAAACTTCCGAGTCCGGATCGTCCAGCAGCCTGATTAACGAATCTAACTCTTTATTATCCATTAAGACAAAGTTACAAAATAAGGATTAGAAAAAATCGACATATTTGTCCGCATGAAAAGCGCCCGGTTTTACCTGGATTACATGCAGCATTTGCTGACCGCCAATACGCGGCATGGCACGCATTCACCTTTTGTATACCGGCTGGTTGATGAAGTGATCTATGCGAGGCGTCAGCCGGGGGAATCCAGCGACCGGGTCGTACGGCTGACCGCGCGGCTGGTCGACCATTTCAGGCCGAGAGCAGTATATGCACCGGGCAGCGGGCCGATACCCGAACCGCTGGATTTCGTTTTGGCTACCGGGCGTGATGCCGGGGAGACTGCCGCCGGGCTTCAGGCGCTTTGGCCTAAATTCCATCCCGGCAGCGTACTGCTGGTTACTGACAGCTACCGGAATGCAAAGGCAAAATTACTTTGGCAATCCATCAAAGCACGCCCGGAAGTGACTGTTACGGTCGATCTCTTCCGGGTGCAGCTGGTTTTTTTCCGCTCCGGCCAGGCACGGGAACATTTCAGGATCCGTTAACCGAAGCGTTGTATGGCCGTTTGCCGGTTCGTTAGCCCGTTAGGGCTGCAGCGCTTCCAGGCTGGCCAGTTCCGCGGTTAATTCGTCATCCGTAAACGTATGATTCCGCAGTTTGCCATCAAAGTAATCCTGGTAGGCTGCCATATCCACAAAGCCATGGCCGCAGAGGTTAAAGAGAATGGTTTTTGATACACCCGCTTCGCGGGCCTTATTGACCTCCCGGATCACCTGCGCGATGCCGTGGTTAGCTTCGGGGGCGGGTACAATACCCTCAGCCTTGGCGAACAGAACGCCGGCTTCGAAGCACTCGAGCTGCTGGATGGCCTGTGCTTCGATCAGTCCGTCTTTCAGCAACTGGCTGCAGAGTACACTGGCACCGTGGTAGCGTAAGCCACCCGCATGAATGGCTGCGGGGGTAAAGGTATGTCCCAGCGTGTACATGGGCAGCAGCGGCGTGTATCCCTGGGTGTCGCCGAAATCATACATAAACTTCCCCTTGGTCAGTTTCGGACAGGAAGCCGGTTCCACGGCGACACAGCGCAGGGGTTTCCCCGCGATCTTGTCTTTCAGGAACGGGAAGGAAATGCCCGCGAAATTGGAACCGCCGCCCAGCGGCGCGATGATGATATCCGGATAATCCCCGGTATATTCCAGCTGCTTTTTGGCTTCCTGCCCGATAATTGTTTGATGGAGCAGGACGTGATTGAGTACCGAGCCCAGCGCGTATTTGGTCTGTCCGTCGCCAACGGCGACCTCGATGGCCTCGGATATGGCCAGGCCCAGACTGCCGGGTGTATTGGGATCGGCGGCGAGGGCATTCCGGCCGGCCTGCGTATTACTGGTCGGGGAGGCATACACCTTTGCGCCGAACGTATTCATCAGGATTTTGCGGTAAGGCTTCTGGTCGAAACTGATCCGTACCATATACACTTCGCAGTCGATACCGAAGTGACTGCAGGCGAAACTCAGTGCTGTGCCCCATTGGCCGGCGCCTGTTTCAGTGATGATGCGTTTTACGCCTTCCTGCTTATTGTAGTACGCCTGGGGAATTGCGGTGTTGGGTTTGTGCGAGCCACTTGGGCTCGTTCCTTCGTATTTAAAGTAGATTTTGCAGTCGGTGCCCAGCGCCTTTTCCAGGTTGGTTGCCCGGACCAGGGGCGTAGGCCGCCAGATGCGGTAGGCTTGCTGTACTTCCTCCGGTATATCGATGTACGGCGCGGTGGCCACTTCCTGTTTGATGAGTTCCATAGGGAATAACGGTGCCAGATCATCCGGGCCTACCGGTTGCTTGGTAGCCGGATGCAGTGGCGGCAGCGGCTTGTTAGGCATATCAGCCACAATATTATACCATTGCGTGGGCATATCACGCTCATTCAGGAGAATCTTCTTTTCCATAAGTTTATAACGAATTAGGTGTACGGGGACTAAGCTAATGAACTTTGGCCGACTTTGCTTCGGGTGTGCGAAAATTGTTTTGCGGCTGGTCCGGTGCGGGCCTGGCAACGTAGGCGGCCGGTTCGGATATGGGTCGGCCCTGCTACGGTGTCCGTGGACGGTGCAGGCGCATTGCCTGCACGGTGTGTCCGGGTTTTTCCGTAAAAACGTGGACTCACCGTGGACTCACCCTGGACTCATCCTGGACTCACTCCGAAGAAGATACAGGCAGTGTCTTATCCTATCCCAGGGTCATCCCGATGAAAGGCCGGCCAAAAATCCGATGTTGTTCATTTTTATTAAATCATCGGTCAAATACCGTATCCAATAAATGATTTTTTTGAAAGAACCGGATGATATTGAAGAAATTACAACAAAAAGGCAAAAATGAAATCATTTTATATCGGCCTCCGCACCGTTGTGCGGCCGGTACGATTTGCCCGAAAAGATCTTTCGTTATATTTGCATTCGCCAACCGGACGGAAACCTGAAAAAGTAAAAAATAGCGAAAGGAATGGTCATTATGAAAATAAAAAAATGGGCAGCGTTGTTGCTTCTAATCAGCCCACTGGTATGCGCGGCTTTTGCAGGCGGGATCGGAGGAACATCCGCCGGCATGGATACGCTGGTTACCGACACGCTGAAACGCAAACCGGACACGGCGGCTGTAGCCGATACCGCGAAAAGGGACACGGCTGATGCGAAAAAGCAAAAAGAAGAAAAGCCCACCGTCGCCGATAAGGTAAAGTCGAGCCGGAAAATCGAAGGGCTGTTTACGTTATACCGCGATACGGCAACATCCAGCCTGCAGCTTTACGTCGCCAAAGACCAGCTGGACAAGAATTTTATTTACCAAAGCTTTTCCATGGGCGGGCCCAACGAACTGTACCTCAATGAAAATATGATCCGGGAAACGTGGCTGTTCAGTATCCGCAGGAACCAGGATAAAATCGAATTCCTGCGGAAAAACACCGCTTTCTATTATGACCCGGCCAATCCGGTGAGCAAGGCCGCCAACGCCGACGTTGCAGAAGCCATCTTTCATTCGGAGAAGATCGCTGCCTCCGACAGCACGGGCTACCTCATCCCAATCGATGGCCTATTCATCAGCAACAAGCTGGATGCCGTGAAGCCGGTGATTCCCCCGGGCACGTCACCGGCAACCGTGTTTAACCTCGGCAGCCTGAGTACCTCGAAGTCGAGTTACGATACGGTGCGTTCATTTCCCGGCAATACGGATATTGTGGTGCGGTTGGCTTACGAGAACCCCGCGCCGCTGAACGGTGGCGGGAAGGACATCACCGATGCACGTTACGTGACCGTCCGGATGCAGCATTCTTTTCTGGCTGTGCCTGAAAACAGCTACCGTCCACGGCGGGATGACCCCCGTGTGGGTTACTTTGGTGCACAGGTCGACGACCTGACATCCATTTCCGCTACGCCGTACCGCGACTTCATCAGCCGCTGGCACCTGGAGAAGAAAAACCCCGGCGCCCGGATCAGCGAACCGGTGGAGCCGATTGTATTCTGGATCGAAAACACCACGCCGCTGGAATACCGCCCGATTATCAAAGAGGCAGGAGAAAAGTGGAACGAGGCGTTTGAAGCTGCCGGTTTCCGCAATGCGATTGTAATGAAGGAGATGCCTGACACAGCAACCTGGGATCCCGCAGATGTTGCCTACAATGTGATCCGCTGGAAATCGTCCGCTAAACCAAGTTACGGTGCCATAGGCCCGAGTTTCTTCAATCCGTTGACCGGACAGATCATGGGGGCAGACATTACGGTGGAGTGGAAGACCGGTGCGGGAACGCCGGTATACGATTACTTGTTTAATGGGGGAGTGCCCGCTGTAGCACCGTCCTGGACGCATCCGGAACAGGCGGCTTCACCGCAGGAACAAGCGACAGCGGATGGGGCGCCAAACCCGGCCTTGCTGTGCCGGATAGGCAATGAGCTGAGCCTGCAATTCCAGACTGGATTGGTGGCCGTGGAAACGTTGGATGCGGAGCTGACCGCGGAACGCCGGGCCGAAACTGTCCGGGAAATGCATAAACAGTTCCTGTATTACCTGATTATGCACGAAATGGGCCATACCCTTGGCCTCAACCACAACATGCGGGCGAGCCAGATGCTCAGCCCGGAACAGCTGCACGATACGAAGTTGACCCATAAACTCGGGTTACAGGGTTCGGTCATGGATTACCCGGCCATCAATGTGAGCCGCGACCGCAGCCGGCAGGGTGATTATTACACGACGAAAGCCGGACCGTATGATATCTGGGCAATTGAATATGGGTATACCCCCTTTTCACCGGAAACAGAAGAAGCGGGGCTTCACCGCATCCTGGCGCGGAGCACCGATCCGAAACTGGCTTTCGGAAATGATGCCGATGATATGCGCAGTCCGGGCAAGGCGATTGACCCACGGGTCAATATCAATGACCTTTCCAATGACATGATGGTTTACGGTGAGGAACGGCTGTTGCTGGTCAATGATATGATGACGCTGCTAAAGGCGCGGTTCAGCCGTCCGGACCAGGGGTATCAGGAGCTGCTGCTGCGGTATGGCCAGCTGAACCGCCAGCGTGCGGATATGGCCAATGCCATCAGCCGGTATATCGGCGGGGTATATGTAGACCGCAGCTTCGTGGGACAGGAGACAGACGCCCGACCCTACACACCGGTACCGCTGGAAACCCAGAAGAAAGCCATGGAATTATTGGGCCGCTATATTTATGCCCCCGATGCGTTCACCGCGGACTATCCGTTGTTCCCTTACCTGCAACCCCAGCGCCGCGGCTTTAATTTTTTCAGCACAACGGAAGATTACAAGCCGCAGAACACGTTCCGTTCGCTGCAAACGACCACCCTTTCCCACATACTGCATCCCAGCACGCTGTCGCGCATCAACAACAGCAGTTTGTATGGCAATGATTATTCGGTGGCTGAGGTGATGCACGACCTGACATCGAACATATTTGATGCGGACCTCCGGGGCGAAGTCAGCCTGGTGCGCCAGAACCTCCAGACAGTTTATGTAAATGCGCTGAAAAGTATCCTGGAAGCTACGGGAGGGTATGACTATGCCAGCAAATCGGCATCGTTCGCTGCACTGATGGAAATACGGACCAAACTGGAAGGTGCCGGAGGTTCCGATCCGCAATCGGCAGCGCACCGGAAGCATTTGGTGTTTCTGATCGACCGGGCGTTATCGGTGCATGGGGGTTGATTGCGGCGCCGTTTTAAGGTCCGCTTTGCTTAAAAGGCCTCGCTCAACGACAAATAGAATCCGCCCTGGCGTTTCTCTCCGGGGCGTTTTTCGCCCACACCATATTCCAGACGGATGCTGCTGTTGTGTTCGAGGTCGAAGAAATAACGGACCCCGCCGCCGTAGGAGGGGATAAAGCGGGCATTCTGAAGTCCGTCCCGATAAGTTGATCCCGTTCCGGCAAACGCCGCTACGCCGATCCGCGGATGGAAGCGGTAGCGGAATTCAGCCTGCCCTGCCAGCAGGCTCCGGTCGCGGTACCGCCCAGTGTAGTAGCCGCGCATCATCATGTCGCCTCCGAGTTCGGGGTATACATAGAAGGGGATGCGGGATCCAATGGTCGTTTTGTAGACGGCATTCAGCCCGAGTGTGAGAGAGCCGGTCAGCGGATAAAACGCCCGAAGATCGGTCTCGAGCAGGCTTCCCTTGAAACTGTCGCCACCCCACAGTCCCGGCGAATAAGCATATTTCAGGTGGGCATAATAACCTTTGGTAGTGTAAGTATTGATGTTACGCGTGTCATACGACTGGGAAATGCCCACGGCAACGTGGGTACCCCCGCTGTGTCCGACAGGCACCTGTGTGCCGTAAATTCCGCCGGGTTCCTTATCGCTGAATCCGTAGTCCTCAAACGCAAAATTCAGTCCCGCATAATAATGGGGCGCCAGCCGGCGTTCGCCTTCCAGCCGGATACGGATAAGCCGCAGGACCAGCACATCCTCGTCGGCATGATTTGTAGCATTTCCGAGCCCATAGTAATTAAACGGGAAATTACGGAAGCGCAGCTCGCTGGTGTAATGGTATTGATTGCCGGTAGTCCAGATATCGGACTCCAGCTTGAGGTTGGTCTGCCGCTCGGTAGTGAACGTGCCGACAAACGTAGCGTTCGAGGTGCGGATCGTGGTATCGGCTTTGTTGAGGTAGAAATTATAAACACCGGCAAGACCGAACTCCAATCCGGTCTCGGGGGCATAACCCAGTGCTGGTACGGCTACGAAACCCGCTGACCGGCTGCTGTCTTTTTCGGATGAAATGAAGCGCTTGATCAACTTGTGTTCCCACAGGCTTTTCTTTTCCTGCGCTGCCGCGGGCAGCAACAGCGTGCAAAACAATATACTGATGAAGAAACGTGGTGCGATACCCATAGTGAATTTTGTGCAGCGAAGATACGGATTCCCGAAGAATCCCCGCTAATGGTATGTTTTTGTGCCGGCTTCGGGACGCTATTTGGAATTATGTCCGAATATTCCTTTCTTTGGATTAGCGCGCTTGCGCAGCCAGTTTAAACATTACACTCCCCCGGAATGGGTAATTTCATGAATAAATACATTAGCAACCTCTTGATGGCCGGTTCGGTATTCGCTGCTTGCTGTGCGTGTAACCGTGGACAAAACCATTTTGACGGGTGGGAAACCGCAGGAGGCAATGCGACGGGAAATAAGTACTCGGCGCTCAATCAGATCGACACAGGCAATGTGCATTTGCTTAAGGTGGCATGGGAATACCATACCGGCGACGCCGATACCGCAGCACATTCCCAGATCCAATGCAACCCCATCGTGGTAGACGGTGTGCTCTACGGTACTTCTCCCCAGCTGAGCCTCTTTGCCATTGATGCGGCAACGGGCACGGAAAAATGGGTGTATACGCCTTTCGGGGTGGACGGCGACCGTCCGGCGGATTTCGGGCTTAATAACAACCGGGGCGTAGCTTACTGGAGCGATGATGCAGGCAACAGCCGTATTTTTTACTGTGCAGGCCCGTTCCTGCATGCGGTTGATGCCAAGACGGGTTTGCCGGTCGAGGCTTTCGGTGTGCATGGCAGGAAAGACCTGCACGATGGACTGGGCGCAGATTTCGCCGATCTTTTCATCACCAACACCTCACCTCCGTCGGTGTATAAAAACCTGGTAATATCCGGCACGCGCGTATCGGAGGCCATGGACGCGGCGCCGGGGCACATCCGGGCTTACGATGCCCGTACGGGTGAAATTGCCTGGACGTTCCGCACCATCCCGCTAGCGGGTGAGCCGGGGTCGGAGACCTGGGACGACCAGGAAATACTGAAATGGACGGGCGGCGGGAACAACTGGATGGGGATGACCATCGACCACGCCCGGGGCATCGTATATGCTCCTACCGGCTCGGCGGCCATGGATTTCTACGGCGGAAAGCGGACGGGCTCCAACCTGTATACCGACTGCCTGCTGGCATTGGACGCGGCAACAGGGGAGCTGCGTTGGTATTTCCAATACATCCACCATAATACGTGGGACTGGGATCCATCGTCGGCACCGGTGTTGCTGACCGTGAATCATAACGGGACGGAGATCGATGCGGTGGCCCAGACAACGAAAACCGGTTTTGTGTTTCTGTTTGACCGAGAAACCGGCAAATCGCTTTTTCCGATCAGCGAAACACCGGTAGATACCGTTACGGAACTGGTAGGGGAAAAGCTGTGGCCTACGCAGCCCATTCCGCAGCAGCCTGCCCCGTTTGTGCGGCAGTCATTCACGGAAAAGGACATCAATCCGCATTTATCGACGGAAGAATATGAAGAAGTGCGGCAACGGCTGCGGTCGTATAAATCGGACGGTATGTTCACGCCGCAGTCCCGTCAGGGAACCGTGATCTTTCCGGGTTTTGATGGCGGCGCAGAGTGGGGAGGTCCGGCCGTGGACCCGACGACAGGGATGCTCTACGTTAACGCCAATGAGATGGCCTGGGTGATGGAAATGTGGGATGTGGATGAGGCGGAACAAAAAGCCGTTACCTACGGGGAAGCCGGCAGGGCCCTGTACCAGCAGCACTGTATGGCGTGCCATGGTGCCGACCGGAAAGGAAGCGGGAATTATCCTTCGCTTGCGGATGTTTCGGAGCGGTATACGCCAAAGACATTCACTGAATTTATCGAAGCTGGCCGGGGGATGATGCCGGCGTTCCGCCACCTGGAAGCGGAGGAGCAGGCCGCCATTGCCACCTATGTGCTTGGCGCCGGGCCGGCGGCCGATAAGCCTTTTGAAAACAGGAAGCCGACACCGATGGAGGTCTTTCGCCGGATTCCGTACAACATATCGGGATATAACCGGTTTTTGAGCACGTCGGGGAAACCGGCAATCGCGCCGCCGTGGGGTACACTGAATGCCATCGATCTCC
>NZ_JBEBRB010000087.1:0-9626 GCF_040395035.1 Parapedobacter lycopersici
ATGTGCTGAACAGCGGCCGGACACTCGCGTATGGTTTAGGTATCTTCTTCGATATTCCTATTAAGAAAATGCGGACGGCGGTTTTGATTGACAGGAGCCACCATAAGTTTCCCATTTTCAGTGACTACTCTGGGTTGAAACTCTCCACCATCCTGAAAGAGCACGTAGAAGTCAACCTAACAGAATGCGATGGCGGCGAGGATGCCGCCTGGCTGATCTGATACTCCTAATATTTTATTTCACCGTTATCTTCAGCGTCATCCCCGGGCGGATTGTATTTCCCCTCAATGCGTTCGCTGTACGGATGCTGGATACCGTAGCGCCACGGTATTTCTGTGCAATGCCGGATAACGTATCGCCCTTTTTAACACGATAAGTAAGGTAAGTAGGGGCTGCTGCAGCTGTATTGTTCTGCTGATGCTGTTGGCCACTTGATAGTTTCAGCTGCTGGCCAGGCACGATCAGGTGTTGCTGGAGGTTATTCCAGGCACGGAGGTCCTGCACGGTAATATGGTACTTTTTAGCTATCTTTTCCAACGTCTCGCCCTTTTGCACCCGGTGCGTTGTCACTGTCACTGCCTTTCCAGCTGTATTTGAAGCATTGACAACCTGAAGCTGATTGGGTACGGGGGCGTTATTGAGTACCGCGTACAACGCCGGATAAGCCAACGGTTTTACTTCGGGCAGAATAAGTCGCTTTGGCGTCTCTGTCGAGCCGTTTACCATGCCCCGCTTATATGCGGGGTTCAATGTTGCAATAACATCTTCACCAATGTTTAGTGCCTGGGCTACACCTGCGAACGGAACGGTGCGCTGGACCCATACCGTCTCTGTATCCGGCAAAACTTCGGTTTCTGCTGCTGCAATTCCATTTTCTTCGTGATATTCCAGCATATAGGTCATGGCAATGAAAGCGGGGACATAATTGCGGGTTTCACGCGGTAAGTACGGACTGATTGCCCAATAGTCGGGATTATCAATCCCCGAACGACGGATGGCGCGCAGTACATTACCTGTTCCGCAATTATATGCCGCAATAGCCATGAGCCAATCGCCGAATTGATCGTATGCGTCTAAGAGGTGCGCTGCAGCGGCATGGCTGGCTGCTATTGGGTCCTTCCGTTCATCAACATAACTGTCGATGGTGAGCCCGTACATACGGGCCGTGGAAAACATAAATTGCCATAGCCCTGTTGCCCCGACACGTGATACGGCGTGCGGATTTAATGCCGATTCCACAATGGATAAGTATTTTATTTCTTCAGGCACACCCGCTTCCGCAAATATCCGCTCATAAATGGGAAAATAGTACTGGCCCAATCCCATCATACGGGAAAGATACCGCTTATACCGATCGGTGCTGTACACATCAATGTAAGACTGTACCTGCTCATTATAATTCAGCGGAACTTCTTTTTGCACGTAGGCCAGCCGGCCTTCGACGGTAGTGGGAACCAGTTCCAGCATGGGTGAAGAAACCAGGTCATCGTTGAGATGTACAAAATTAATGCTATCCCCGATCAGGTCGAGGCGCGAGTTGATTCGATCGTCAACCGCTTCGTCCGCCAAGGAATCAATGGGAGTTGGTGTAATGGTGCGGCTTTCTGCCTGGGCTGCGTGAATGTACAACAAACTACACGCAGTTAGTACCGGAATCACTTTCTTTATCATGTTATCGTCCGTAAGTGTTTAGGCGATCCCATAAAAAGCTTGCTGGCTGAAGCATTTATGTTGATCAGCATATACTTGGCATTGTGTCCATAACTTACCTACTAAGAACGCCGGGATTACTTTTTTATTATGTAACAGTTAACAAAAAGAACTGATACCTACCTAAAAACAGAAAGACTTTATACCGGTTTGGAGTTACCGACATAAAGTCTCCAATAATGCAATGTATTGTCTAAGCCAACGCTTTTATTGCTTTTCTTCTTTCAATTCTTCTTTGGGAGCCTCTTTTTGCCCTTCTTTAAACTCGCGTATACCGCGTCCCATACCACGCATTAATTCCGGAATCTTACGGCCGCCGAAAAGCAGCAGCAGTGCCAAAACAATCAGAATAATTTCCTGCGCACCAAGGAATAACAACACTGAATCTAACATAATATCTGTTTTAATTTATAAAAATCCTGTCAGCGGATACCCAATTATCACACATGGGCAATTCACAAATGTAAATATAATATTTTTATTTATATAAATTTATGAAAAATGTGACAAAGCGACTGGACTATTTTGCGAGCCAAGGCTCCGGATTTATTGGCGCCGCACCTTCCCATAATTCGAAGTGGACTTCCGATGTCCCGTCATTCGGATCAACCAGCGCTTCGCCCAACGTTTGTCCGGCCTCGACCTTCTGCCCTTTCTTCACCGTTGAGTTCCGTAGGTTCTGGTAAATGGTAAAATACTTTCCATGTGAAATAACCACCGCATAATTACCCTGCGGATTTACCACAGTTAACACTGTTCCACTGAAAATAGCCTTAACGGGACTGCCATTGGTTGTCCGGATATTGATCCCGGTATTATTGACGGTAACGTTTCTTCCATAAGTATGCCGGCCAAAACCCTGAGTGATGATCCCCTGCGTAACCGGCCAGGGTAGCCGTCCACGGTTGCCTGCAAAATCAGCAGAAAGTTTGGCCGCCGCAGGTGTTGCAGCGAGCACTTCCGTATCACTCTTGCGCGTAACCGGATTCTCAGCTTCCACTTCTTTTACTGTTCTCCCCGACCGTTCCGCTTCGAGGGCAATCGCCGCGCGACGCGCCTCTTCCTCCAGTCGCCGCTGCTCTTCAATTTCCCGGCGGATAGCCGACTGTATTGCCCTGGCGAGGCGGGCATCTTCCTGCTGCTTCTTTTGCAGCTCCTGCTTGAATTGTTTTTCCTGTTGGGTAAGCGCGCTCAATACCTGCGATTGCTTGCCCTGTTCCGTTGATATCGTTTTGCGCTCCTGCTGTTGCTCCGCAAGCAACGTTGCCTGTTCTTTTTTGCTGGATTCCAACTGCGCAACCTTTAACGCGATTTCCTTTTGTGTGTCTTCGATCTCTTTGGCACGTTCCTTACGCGATTCATTAAACTGCTGCAGGTACTTCACCCGTTTGAATGCTTGGTTGAAGTCTTTAGAAGCGAAAATAAACATCATTTTGTTGTAGGCATTCCGATTCCTGAAGGCAAACAGGATCATGCCTTCGTAATCCTTACGGAGTTTGGCTAACTGGTTCCGCAGGTTCTGAATGGTTTTGTTGTGGGATGCAATCTGATTGTTGATCAACCGTATTTCGCTGCTGATGGTGCTTATTTTCTGTTCCCGGAGGCGCAATTGTGCATTCAGGGCATTGACTTGCTTAAGCGACAGGCTCCGGTCGCTGGAAGTATGCCTAAGGCTCTGGTTAAGCTGTTCGATTTCGCGGTTTAACCGCTCCCGCTGCTTCTTGAGTTCGGCACTGCTTTGTGCCTGGCAATTGATTACTACCAGAAAAAAAGCCGCAATACTTAAAATGCCTCTAATAAACTTCATCAATTCACGTTGCTTTTACGATGTTGTAAAACAGGAACGCCCACGCTATTTTGCTAATCGGTATTTTGCCGATTATTGTCTGCGAAAGTAATAAAACCACCTCGATAAACCATACCATCCTGTAATTATTGAATTTCTTTATAGGATGCGGGTATACCGAAAGGGAATTCCACTGCCTCGTCGTAGGCCACCCGGTTATAATTCATACTGGCTTGTATATCCCATCGGCCAGCCCGGATGGAGAGAGCCGTTTCAAACGGAAACAGTCGACCATTGACAGCCTGATAACCTGCATATGCTGCCTCTAAGCGCTGCGCTTCGGTATTTTCCAATAGGACGGTAACCGGTCGGTAACCGGTGTTCAGCGCGATCCAGTACGATAGCCCACCGTCCAATGCATCGCTGCTTAAAATATTTCCTGCTTCCATCGCGGACACCTCCGCATCCCGGCTAACTGCCTGGTCGATAACATTGCCGGTCAGTAACGCCTGAAAGCTTGAAAAATCCAGATCGCTGCCTGTGAATGAATACACCGAATCAAGCGGTGCAGTAAAATACTCGCTGCGCAGCCGGTTAATCATCTTTACACTATCGGGTGTGATGAGCACCCTCCCGGCCTCAATCCCCATCAGGGCAGTTATTGAAATCCAGATCGCCTTATCCCGCTCAATACGGACATTAGCCGTTACATCGTACGTTTCCTTGCCATTCATGGTAATCCGGCTTTTTGCGCGTCCGCTGAACGTCGTGTAATAGGTACGGTGCTGGACTACTTCATTGATAATGTGCGTCCGTTCAGCCCTTGATACTATTTTCGCCGTTTCCCCGGTAGGTGAAACCAATGCTTTTCGGGATGCACATGAAAGGGTAAAACTGCCCGATAAGACAACCATAAAAAGACAGATTTTATTCAACATACTGCCGTTCATTGATCTTCTTTGTTAATTTATCAATATCCTTGCCAAGGGCTTTGGCGGCGTCTCTGGCTTTTTTCCACTGTATTACCGCCTCCGGTATATCGCCAGATTGGGCCAGAATGTCTCCATAGTGCTCAAGCAGGGTATCCGATACCGTATTGCTGTGTCCAATTGCCTTTTTTATCCAGGTTAATGCCGCTTCATAATTTCCTTGTTGAAACAGTACCCAGGCATATGTATCTTCATAAGAGGCGAAATCAGGCTCCAGTTCATTTGATTTTTTTGACATTTCCGCAGCCCGCTGCAGGTTTTCCTTGCGTAGCGCCAGGTAATAAGCATAATTGTTTAGCGCATAAGCATTGGTGCTGTCCGCCGCAATGGCTTCCTCGTAAGCCACGTCTGACTCGGCGTACATGTCCAGGGCATGGTAAATATCACCAAGGCTGCTGTATAATTGGGTCAGCAACGGCACATTATTCTCATCCGCTGAATTCAATGCCGTTTCAAAATAGGACCGCGCTTCCTCATACCGCTTACTCCCCAAAAAACCATGCCCTGTGAAAAACAGGAGCAGCGTATTATTGGGGAACAGGGAAAGGGCTTCTTTGCCATGGGTTGCGACGTCGTCATACCGTCCAAGCTGCAATTCTGTCTGCAAAAGCTGTGGCCAAATCCCCTCAATGTAACGATTAATATCCAAGGCTTTTAAATAGGCTTCCCGTGCATTTTGAGGTTGACCCACCTGCAGGTAAATATCTCCCCGTACGGCATGCGCCTTTGTTTCCCTGGGATACACTTCCACGAGGAGGTCAGCCAGTCCTGTCAGGGCTTCCGTCCCTGGCGACCGCTTGGGATTACCGGCAGCTGTATACAATACACCTGCTTTGGTGTCGATATCCAGGGCATCGCTGGAAAAGGCCTGTTGAAGCAGGCTATAAGCCTGTTTTTGTCGCCCCATTGCCAGGGAGGCATCCGATTTTGCAAGCAGAATCAATGGATCATCGGGAAAGGTTTTACCGGCATCATCAAGCAATGCGAGCGCCTTTTTTGCATTGTCGGCACCGGTATATAAATCGGCCAGTAGGACATATCCCTTGCTGCTTGCTGGTTTCGTGGCAATCAGTGCTTCCAGCTCTGCAGTGGCTGAACGGCGATCACCTCGGGCGAGATAAACTTGGTGGCGGATGATATAGAGGTCTTCCGTTTTACCGAATTTCCCTGCAATCTCGTCATACGCAGTTAAAGCCGCATCGTATTGCTTATCGAGATACAGTGCATACGCCTTATCGTAATAGTTGGATTCTTCCTGCGGCTCAAGGCGGATAAGCTCACCGAAAACCCCTGCTATTTTTTTAAAATTGGCTGTCTTTTTATAAACGTCAAGCAGGACCTTCCAATACCACTGGTTATCGGGATCCAGTGTAGTAGCCCGCACGGCGGATTCTTCAGCCGATGCGTAGTCTTCCTTTTCGAAATGTATTCGGGCCAATTCAAAATGTGCGGCATGACTATCCGGCTGTAAGGCGATCACTTTATCAAAAGTCCGCTCAGCAGCGGTTAGCTGTCCTGATGCCTTTTGCTGAACACCCTGTAAATACAATTCCTTGATCAGCAGACTATCGCCGGCATTCAATACCCGGGGCATAAGTGCGGCGTGCTCCTGTGCAGCAACCGGACGGGCCCATACACCGATACATATACAGCAGATCAGAAAAGCACAGCAGTACCATTTTATTCTCATTAGTATAACTATTAATTTATGTCTGCTTTCTTTGGCATCAATGAATGCTTTGCAGTTTGTATATCGATCTGTTTTTACCGTCCAGCGGCATCAATGGAATCGTTATGTTAAGTTCTATCGATGATGAAGCCTACTGCGGCCTTTCTTAGCAGATTCATCATCAGTTGTAACCAGCTATCGTCCTATCAGCGGGCGTCCGTCGTCCTGCTGTCTTCATTTAAAACAGCGGTAATGAATGGTTTCCCACGCCTCCAAATGTACATAAGCAAATTCTATTTACGCGAATACACATTATATTATTCGTTAAAAAAACAGGTAACGAAAACCGGTTTTGAAAAATCAATTTATTTCTTGTACCTTTGCAGTCCCTTAAAAACTAAGGATATAATATATCATTTAATTAACATTAAAGCAAGTGAATACGTTAAGTTACAAAACTGTCTCTGCCAACAAAACCACCGTTAACAAACAATGGATTGTTGTTGACGCTGAGGGCGAGATTTTGGGGCGCTTGTCATCCCAGATTGCCAAGGTAATCCGTGGCAAGCACAAGCCTTCGTACACCCCACACGTAGACTGCGGCGATAACGTCATCGTGATCAACGCAGACAAAGTTCGGCTAACTGGCAACAAATTGGATGACAAGGTGTACCAACGGTATACCGGTTATCCGGGTGGCCAGCGTTTTGAGTCTCCAAAGCAGTTATTGGCCAAACATCCCCATCGCATTGTAGAAAAAGCGGTACGGGGCATGTTGCCCAAAAACCGTTTGGGACGCGCATTGTTCAAGAACCTGTATGTCTACGCTGGAAGCGAGCATCCGCATGCGGCCCAAAATCCAAAAACTGTTAAATTCTAAGGAGAACGAACATGTCAACAACAAACACTTCAGGAAGAAGAAAAACAGCAGTTGCCCGCATTTATCTGACTGCAGGCAACGGCAACATAACCGTAAACGGTAAAGATTATAAAACATATTTCCCTACATTGCCCTTGCAATACATCGTTACCCAAAGCACAGAAATTGCTGGTGCGTCCGGCAACTATGATGTAAAAGTTAACGTAGCGGGTGGCGGTATCAAAGGACAGGCTGAGGCCATTCGTCTAGCGATATCGAAGGCGCTCATTGAGCTCAACCCGGAAGTGAAACCTGCATTGCGTGCAAAAGGATTGGTAACACGTGACGACCGGATGGTTGAACGTAAAAAACCGGGCCGCCGCAAAGCACGCAGGAAATTTCAATTTAGCAAACGTTAATTTTTTAAGGAGAATCAGAACATGGCAAGAGCAACATATCAGGAATTACTGGATGCCGGTGTACATTTTGGCCACCTTACCCGTAAATGGGACCCGAAAATGGCCAAATACATTTTCATGGAACGGAATGGCATCCATATTATTGATTTGAATAAAACGCTGACTAAGCTGGAGGAAGCTGCGTCCGCTATCAAGCAAATCGTTAAATCAGGCCGGAAAGTTTTATTCGTAGCAACGAAAAAACAGGCAAAGGAAATTATTTCGGAGCAGGCAAAGGCTGTGAACATGCCCTTTGTCACCGAGCGGTGGTTGGGCGGTATGCTTACCAATTTTGCTACGGTACGCAAATCCATCAAAAAGATGGCAAATATCGACAAGATGACCAAAGACGGCACTTACGATGTTTTGTCTAAGAAAGAGAAGCTGATGATTCAGCGTGAGCGTATCAAATTGGAAAGCCTATTGGGCGGTATTGCTGACCTGAACCGGTTACCAGCTGCGCTTTTCATCATTGATGTCAAAAAAGAGCACATCGCAGTAAGTGAGGCATTGAAATTGAACATCCCTACTTTTGCGATGGTGGATACCAACTCGGATCCGACCCACATCGACTTCCCGATCCCTTCCAATGATGACGCAACCAAATCCATCAGCCTCATCAGCGCGATTATCGGCAAAGCTATTCAGGAAGGCCTTGAAGAGCGGAAACGTGACAAGGAAGAAGAAGCGGAAAAAGAAGCCGCTGCCGCCAAGGCAAAAATTGACAATGGTGAAGAAGGGGAAGCCGAGATAGAAGTAAAAGAAGCAAAGACGGACGCCGACACTTCAGGCAAACGCCCGCGCAAGGCAAAAGCGGAGGCTGCGGCCGAAGCGGATGCATCAAAAGACGAAGAATAATCTGCTTTCAGAAGCCGGATGGTAAACAGTAGGTTTCGGAAGCATTATTTTTCCGTTAACCCGCATTGCCATCCGGTTTTTGTTTTAAGTTTTTCGCCACCTTTGCAGCGTGGCGCACATTTGTAAATACACATAAGGAAAAATAACATGTCCACAGTACAAATCTCAGCATCTGATGTAAATAAGCTGCGTCAACAAACCGGCGCAGGAATGATGGATTGTAAAAAAGCGTTGACGGAAGCAAACGGTGATTTTGAAGCCGCTATTGATTACCTGCGAAAAAAAGGCGCTAAGGTAGCTGCGAGCCGTCAGGACCGCGACTCCAATGAAGGGGTTGTAATCGCTAAAACTACCGCCGATAGTAAGAAAGGTGTAATTATTGAATTGAATTGCGAAACGGACTTCGTTGCTAAAAACAATGATTTCATTGCTTTTGCACAGCAGATTGCGGATGTAGCAATTGAACATGCACCGGATTCATTGGAAGCCCTGAAAGCACTGTCCATTGACGGGGTAAAGATTTCGGACTTATTGCTCGATCAAACGGGCAAAATCGGCGAAAAGATCGACATTTCGAAATACGAAACTATTGCAGCCGAAAACGTGGTTGCCTATATCCATGGAAACTACCGTTTGGGTGTATTGGTTGGACTTAGCCATGCCGTTAACGGTGCGGAAGAAGCCGGCAGGGACGTTGCTATGCAAATTGCAGCCATGAATCCAGTAGCTATTGACAAGGGAGACGTGGATGCTTCCACAATCCAGCGCGAACTGGATATTGCCAAAGAGCAAATCCGTGCTGAAGGCAAGCCCGAAGAAATGGTAGAGAAAATAGCACAGGGAAAACTGAACAAATTTTATAAAGAATCGACACTGCTCAACCAGGAATTCGTAAAGGATTCGTCCAAGAATATTGCACAGTTCCTTGATGGTGTTTCCAAAGGTTTAACGGTTACTGTTTTCAAAAGAGTGCAATTAGGCGCTTAATAAAACTAAGCACCCATTCCTTATTTATCAGGCCCGGTTTTCATGAAAATCGGGCCTTGTATTTTTAAACAACTTAGACCGCGTCGGATTGGCATAATATAGCCCCTGTACGATCGTTTTATATCCCGCTAGGCGGCCGGAAGTGATAATGGGTAAAGAAGAACTTCACAGGAGCAGAACCGCGCAGTGGTCGCCATAGCGGCAAGCGGATTATTCTTACCGTTTTCGCGTCTTGAAAACATCGGCCACAAAACTCATTTAAACAAAAAAACCGATGCCATATTAGCACCGGTTCCGTAGCGGGGAGCAG
>NZ_JBEBRB010000088.1:0-9551 GCF_040395035.1 Parapedobacter lycopersici
CCTGCAATGAATTCATGATATTCGGTTCGCGGGCTTTCGTCAATTGTTCCGTATCAACACTTTGCGTGCTATAGGTAAGCGACCTGGCCTGCCGCTCGATACCCAGTGCCGTTACCACCACCTCTTCAAGCGCGGTCGACGTGGCTTCCAGCGTTACATTGATCGTTTGCTGCCCGTTAACGGGTACCTTCCGCGAAACAAACCCAACATAGGAGAACACCAGCGTCCCATCATTTGGCGCGCTGATCGAATAATTGCCCGCTGCATCGGTGGTGGCACCTGTACTTGTGCCTTCTAGCGACACACTTACACCGGTAAGCGCGCTTCCATCGGTACCGGTAACCCGTCCCCTGACAGTGCCGTTACCCTGTGCAGATACGGTTACGTATAACCCGGCAGTCATCATAACCGACAGGAACAGGGATAGGCCTGCCTTGCGGAATACACCGGAGTACAACCCCAGCCTGGTAAAAAACACGGACTCCCGATGCTTCTTACAGCAGTACATCAAGGGAATAGTAAAAAAATTCATAATCTTCGGTCGTTTTAAGTTAATTAATAAAAAACAGCTTTTAGTGAGGCCTACCCCTGCAACCGCAGTCCGGGCTGGCAACCGGTTTCCCTGATTAGGCCGGGCATCTGATTTTCTTTCTTTTCATCAAGTGTATATTTATTGGTTAAATCCTATTACTTACGCGGACAGCGAGATGACCGCAAATCAAGTTGCCTGGCTTTTCTAATGTTAAGACCAGCCAACTTGAAAAAATCCCATCAGCCTCTCATTTTTTACATAAAGTAAATGCAGGACGCCGTGGGACTTCCGAAGAAAGATTAAAGCAACTTAATGAAATCAGCCGAGTGATGCTGTCAGCCGAAAATACCCGATATTTTACCGCCCCTTTCAACCATCCGGTTTAATGCCAGCAGATTAAGCATGAGGTGACGGGGGTGATGATAATGCTCGGCCCTAACCTGTTGAAACTCGGTTAGTTTTCTATTACCTGCCGAAATCCAGAAGGCATATTCCGGTTTCGTAAATTTATCCTGGACATATTGATAGGTATCGTCGAAACACTGCTGTGCCCAGGTATCGCCGGTATGCTCCAGCAGGAAGAGTGTGCCGATCAGTACTTCTTCCTGCAGCCATAGCACCTTATCCACTTTCCAGGTGTATTGGTCTACATGGTCAAGTGAGCGGAAAAATCCGCCATAAATACGATCAGCGGCAACCTTTACGTGCCGGCAAAATGCCGCAGCTGCGGTACGGAATAACGCCCGGTCTTTTTTCCGTCCGGCTTCGAACATTACCATCCACAGCGTTTCAATGGCGTGCCCCAGGTAGGAGAAGTTAGCAAACGCATTGTCGGGCCTGCTGAAGTCGTGATTCAGCAACTCATTCATCAACCCGTATTCGGGGTTTAAGTGGTGATTCATAATGGCGTCGACACAGCGGCTCGCCAGCCGTTCAATTTCGGGGTCTTGGCGTCGCTCCAGGATCTGGGTAGCGGCACGCAAAAACACCATCCAGTGTCCGAGTACGCGCGGCCCGGGAACACGTGGTGCATCTGCCGACAAATAGTTAACATGATACGCATAATCGGGTTGGTCATACCGCCGCAGGCAGTCCAAGACAATCTCCTTTGCCTGTTGATAATAGGCTTCGTCGCCCGAGGCACGCGCAAATTCAGCCAGTCCCTCGGCGATGAACAGGTGGCCGTAGATATTGCCCTCGCCCGACGCTTCCGTACCGGTACGGTTATAGGACGCCGGCCAAAAATCGCCGTCAGCGGGCGTATCCCGGATAATGTGTTTAACGATAAAGTCCTTTGATCCCGTTGCTGCCTTCAGGATAGCGGGATCCTGACCGAAGTTGTTATATAAAAAGGAATACGTCCAAAGTCCGCGCCCTTCATACCAAGCCGATTTGGCATCTGATTTCCGTTCCCTGGTGACGATATCCACATTACACATGAATCCGCCGTATTCATGATCAATGACAAGTGCATCCATATTGGGGATAAACTGATCAAACAGCGCCGCGTGATACCGGTCACGGAGCTGCTTCAGCGTCATGGCGCCAAGGGTATCGATAACCGGGCCGGTTGCGGTTGTGGCACCCGCGGCTTTCAGAAAACCACCCGGGAGACCGAAAGCAAGCATACCCAACCCCAACAGGGATTGCTGTTTAATGAAACTGCGTCTTGAATATTCGATATTGTTCATATGCTGTTATATTTGGTTTATATCCGTGGTATTGGCCAGAAAATCCGACACCCGGCCTTTTCTTTTCATGAGTCGTCTTAATGACAATAAGCCGAGCATCAAGTGCCTCGAATGATGATAAAATTCGACACGCTGCCGGTTTTCTACCGCCAATGTCCGGTCGCCCGATGACACCCAGAACGCATAACCGGATTTTGCAAAGCTATGCTGCACATAACTGAATGTCTCTTCAATACATTCCTTTGCCCAGGTGTCGTCCAAGTGTTCGACAAGGAACAGCGAACCGATTAATATTTCCTCATGCAGTCCAAGGATCTTGTCTGTCCGCCAGCGTTGGTCTTCAATGCCACTGAGGTATCCTAAATATCCACCGTAAACCTCATCTTTGGCAACCGTCACATGATGTTTAAATAATCGGGCAGCACGCAGAAAAAGCGTGGCATCCTGTCGCCGCTCAGCTTCATACATCATCATCCACAGCAGCTGGATGCCAATTCCAAAATTGCAGCTGTCCAGTCCTGAATCGGTAGTCGCCAACCGGTCAGGCACCCACACATCGTTGAGCAACCCCGATTCCGGATGTAAATGACGGTGCAGCACATAGTCTATACATTGGTCTATAATACGCACCATCCCCGCATCAGCCTCGTGGGTCAGTGCCTGGCTGGCAGCCCATAGTATCACCATCCAATGGTTAAGGAACTGCCCACCTGCAACATCCTTAAACGGTGCATACCGGTAGTCCGCTTCCAGGCACACTTGCAGGCTTTTCCGTATCAGGTCCTTTCCCATCGCCCGATACATTGGCGCCGACATTGCCCAGCCATATTCCAGCAATCCTTCCGCAATATACAGATTACCAAAAATATCCCCCTCACCGGAAATCACGCTCCCGTCACGCGCAAACAACGCGGGGAAAAAACCGTTATCTTCCGGTACGTGCGGCATGATGAAATCTTTCGATCCGGTGGCAATCGTCAGGTAACGGTCGTCCGCATCCAGCCGGTTATATAAGAAAGCATACGCCCATATGCCCCTTCCCTCATACCAGGCCCGTTTATTGGTCGATAGCCTTTTTTTTGCAGCGATATCAAATTCACACATAAATCCGCCATATTGGCGATCCACCACAAACTTGTCCAGGTTCGGGATAAGGCGGTCCATTAATTCCGCTTGATACCGTTCTGCCAGTTTTTCCGGCCTGAATTGCCCGGTTGATCCGAAGGAAACCTGTCGTTGTCCGTTCATAGCATGCATTTATAACCGGTCAACCCGTTGGATAAACTCATCGAATACGCGGAAAGCCTGCTCGGTACAATCCAGGGGCACATGCTGCGGAAGGTCGTCTGCACGATGATAACGCGGCAGTGTCTGTGCGTCGTAACCCCGGCTATTGATGTGTGCGGCTCGCGCTTCCGATGGGCGGAACGGTGCTGAGTCCATTGAAAACCCGTCATTGCTTTCAAAACGGGGATAGGACTTCAGACCCAAATCGCCATGAACGGAACGGATGATCCTTTTTATTTCGTCGTTTAACGAATTCACCCATAAATTGGGCCCCCAGGCCAGCGAATCAAAATTGATTACGTAACGGATATTTTTCATCGTATCAGCAGCCGACCGCACTTTCGCGTAATGCTTAGCACCCAATAGGCCATATTCCTCGCCGTCAGTTGCCGCAAATGTAAGGGTATGCTTATGGTTTCCCCTTTTAGCGGCTTCGTGAGCCAGCATGATCATGACGATCACGGAAGCCGTATTATCAATGGCACCCGGTGTCGTATACATGGTATCGGCATGGGCAAGAAAGAGGATCTCATCCGGCTGCTTTCCGGGTAACCGACCAATCACATTAATTCCTTTTCCATCGGAGGAAAGACGAACACGGGCATGTAAACGGACCGGGCTGCCGGACTTTGCTGCCCCTTCAAGCAGCGGAACATCCCGGTACCCGATACCGAAAAGCGGTGGCAGGGTCGGGTCCATACTCCGGTCCACCGGAATTGACCGGCCGTATTTATTGACAGTTATGTTGGCCAGCAATTCTTTATTTTCCGGATGGACAACGCTAAAACCGCTATCCTGCCAGCTGAGTATACCGGAGAGTCCATTTTCAGGTGTTCCGCGGCCACCAAACGCCAGGTTTGTCTCGATCACCTGTTGCCCGACCTCCATGCTCGCCCGGCCAATTAATTCCCACCTGTCAAACGCGTAGTCATCATAGTCGACCACAGGCAATGATTTTTTAAATTCCGCGTGAATGATGGCTGCACCGGCAGCGTAATGTTCGCTACCGGTAGCGCGGGGGCCAATCGCTGTACATAACCGGTCCAGCAACGCCCGGGTATATGCACTTCGCTCCGCCGGGTTACGCGGTATGTCCGCTACCGGTGCCTCGTTTATCCACCCGCCCGCGCCAATCGCTATCGGCGCAAGCAGGGCCCCGGCAGACCGCGTGATAAATTCCTTCCTTGAGTACTTCATCTGTTTTTATAATCGTCTGCGATAACATTCCCTGAATTAATCTGCAGGTGTGGGGAACAGCTCGATGGGTTTCGCATCCCACCACAACCGTGTGTCCATCCGGTCCGGTCCGCCGAGTAATTCAAGCGCTGTCTTAAACCCTTCGGCGTTGGACGTAGTTTCAATCGGTGGGTATTCCCGTCTTCTAGCCAGTTCGAACTTGGTCAGATTCGGATTGGAAGAAGCAATCAGTGCATAACCAACCGGATACCCCGTCCTTCTCCGTTCCGACCAGGCTTCCCATCCGTCGGGAAACAGGGCCAGCCATTTTTGGGTAATGATCTGTTCGAGCTGGGTTTCAAAGCCTGCACCTGCCTGATAGGCGACAGGAATGTTGGTAACCGCCGGGCTGTTCCAGGGGTCGTCAATCGGCACGGGTAAACCGGTACCCTGGATGTATGTTTCAATTTCTGCCGGCGAAGCCGTTGTCGTGGACGAAAGCGCCATCCGGATCCCCTCTTCGTATAAGTCCTTTGCGGGACCGCCCATATTCCACCCCCGCAATGCCCCTTCGGCGCGTAAGAAATATACCTCAGCTGCCGAAATAACCCCCATCGGCGCATTAACCCCAGCCTCGCCCCACAACCCGGTGTACAGCGGGCGCCATCGGTTTCCAATAGCGGAATAACTCAGGGTCATCCCGTTGCGGTCCCGCTGTTCCACAGGTAGCCCGTTCCGTAGGCCGCGGTACCCGCCGCCATCCCAGCGCGGCGACATGTATACTGCGGTCCGGGGGTCATCAAAACCAATGAGCAAACTGTAAATGGTGGCACTCATCCGCCACTCCTCGTGGTAGGTTATCTTCGATAATCCATTCAGCGAATTGATCGTCGTGGCAATTTCGCCGCTTTCGGCATTAGCCGTGATGACGCCGTCATTGATGGCTTTTTCCGCTTCGGTCCTGGCCAGTTCGGGGTCAACGTATACAACGCGCATGGCCAGCCGGAGCCGTAGCGAACCGGCGAACTTCAGCCATAGGCCAACGTCGCCGTTATACATCTGATCGTTAACGCCGAATGCGCTCGCAGTACCGACATGGTCTTTGAGAACGGCCACGGCTTCATCCAGCGTACTGAAGAAATCGTGATATATCGCTTCCTGAGAATCGTAATTCACTACGGTTTCCGCATTGCCGAACTGGGAATAAATAATCGGGCCGAAATGATCGGTCATCCGATGGTAAGCCACCACCCGCTGTACTTTTGCAATCGCGTTTTCAACAGGCATATTGGCATCCACGGTAAATTTTTCCACAAAAGCCAGCTGTGTAGCAACCATGGCGTAAAAATTAGACCATAGCCGGTCTTTATGTGCGCCGGCATCCACGTACTGGTCGGATTCGAATGCCGGGTGAATATTGGAATGATATTGTGCATAGCGATCCGAATACAGTGCGGAATTCCAGATGTAGGTACTCATTCCGCTGACTGAATTGTACTGGGCCTGTGCAAACGCCTGCCCCAGCAAATTTGCATCGATCTTATCCACCACAATCTGGTCCTGGGGAGTATTCAGTTCATCAAATTCTGAAGTACAGGACAGCATACTGATTAACGTAAATGCGGCAAGGGCCATATAAAAATGTCCGAAGCGCTGCTGACTATTTCGTTGACGTCTCATGATTCATGATTTTACGTAAGGATTCATAATTACCCGGTATACTTAAAAATCGATTTTCAGGTTCAGGCCGTAGGACCGGGTGGTCGGCGGACTGAACGACGATTGTCCCTCAGCTATCACGCCGGTGCCTGCTGTAATATCCGGGTCGATGGTCTTTGATGCACGATACAAAAACAGGAGATTCCTACCTACAATGGCCAATCGTGCACCGGCAATCGGCAATTTTTCGATTAGCGACGCGGGTAAAGCAAAGCCAAGGGTGACTTCCCGTAAGCGGGTATTGGTCATGCTCTCTACGAATGCCTCGCCAACGGGATTGACCACACCACCGGTAGCCCGCCAGAATGTCTGTGCGTTTACCGGGATATCGTTGGGGCTTCCGTCCTGTTTCACCGCGCTGTACTCCGCAAACAAGTTTTCGCCAAACACAAGTCCGCCTTCCCGGCCGGCCAGTGTTTCTTCAGTAAGGCCCTCAAATTTTAGCATAGCATCGGTAACCGACAATATCGTACCCCCCTGCCGGTGGTCGATCAGGAAACTGAGACTGAAGTTTTTGTAGGTCAGTGTATTGTTTATGGCCCCCATCCAATCGGGGATCGCATTAGCCACAGCCCGGTTCCGGGAACCTGAATTCAGCGGCAGCCCGTTATCGCCCACAACAATATTTCCCTGGTCATCCCGCAGCCAGCCGACTGAAAAAATCTGACCGAATGGTTGCCCCTGGATCACAACAAAATCACGGAAACTCTGGTCAGACCCGACAATTAACTTGGGCCGTTGGTCATTAAGCGCCTTTACCAGGTTGCGGTTCCGTGAAAAAGTCAAATTGGTTTCCCATACCAGGTTCGCATTTCTGACGGGTGCGCCATTCAGACTAACTTCAATACCTTTATTTTCCACGTTGCCCCCATTAGTAAAATATTCCGAAGCACCCGACCCGGGCGGCAGGGCGACCGTAAATAATTGGTTCAGCGTGTTGGTCTTATACCCGGTAATGCTGAAGCCCAGCCGGTCATTGAATAGCCCGACATCCAGGCCAACTTCGTACGCATTGGTTTCTTCGGGCCGCAGGTCACTATTGGGCAATGTGCTGCTCAGCTGCAAAAATCCGTTGGCGCCACCGGCACTGAAGGCCGCCGTTCGGCTCAGCCGATAGGCGGGGCCACTGCTGCCCACCTTGGCCCAGGATCCCCTCAGCTTGGCAAGCGTAATCCATTCGGGGGCGGCAATCAGGTCCGACAGAATTGCACTTAATCCCACCGAAGGATAAAAATAAGAGCGATTGGACGCCGGTAGCGTAGAACTCCAGTCGTTTCTTCCAGTTACATCGAGGAATAATACATTCCGCCACCCGAGGTGAGCAAAGGCATACAAGGAATGAATGTCCATATTGGGGCCCGGCGAATTACTGGTCAGTCCATCCAGCGTGTTTGACAACGTCCAGAAATCGGGCACAATCATCGCCACCCCAGTATTTGAGCTCAATGACGAGTTACGTTCCTGCCGGATGTTGCCACCCACATTAACGTCGAACTGCCAGTCCTGATTAAACGTCTTGTTATATGTCAGGAGAAAATCGCTGTTAAACAACGACGTATTCCTTTTCGATACCGTATACCTGCCATTTAACGCCCGGGCATAAAAATCCCGCGATAAGCGTTCCTCACTGCCATTGAACACGTTATCAAAAGAAGCCCGCACCATTAATCGGATTTCATCCGTAAACTGATAGGACAATGATGCCATCCCGATCGTCCGTTCACGTGGACTGATGTTACTGGCACGATGGATCAAAAAATAAGGGTTCAGCCCCAGCGTGGAGCCCGGCGTCCAGTAATTTTGCAGGATAATGCCGTTGGCATTCGTATAAGAATAGTTCCTGGCATCTTCGGTCCGGATATTCCGGGGCATCATGTATATCTGTTTCGTCGGATTAAAGTTGTTGATGTCTTCGATCAGCGGATCATGGGTCGTCTGTTTCATGTAGTCGATCTTCGCATCCACAGACAGCCTGTCGGTCAGCTGGCTATTCAGCCGCACAGCCAGGTTATTCCTGCCCAGCTTATTCCCCGGGATAATACCCGCGGCATCCGTACGCGTATAGGTCAACATGCCCTGCATTTTCTCACCCCCCATGGTGGCCACCAAATTGGTCGCTGTATTGTATCCCCGCTGGAAGGCATCGCGGATATTATCTGGCTGCGGCGTTAAACTGTACTGTGCTCCCGCATCTTCCGGCCGGATAGACCACGAAGCGACCTGCTGGCCCTCCATCCTCGGCCCCCACGACGATTCGGCATTGGCCTGGTAAACCCCGCCGATGCCCTGGCCGTATGCGTTCTGGAAAGGGATGTTATGGATGGGCTCCAGTAATTGGGTCGTTTGGTTGAGACTGACGCTTACCGTACCTGCCCGGCCTCGTTTTGTTTCGATAATAATTACCCCATTCTGCGCTGCGGAACCATATAATGCTGCGGCATTCGGCCCCTGTAATATATTAAGCGATGCAATGTTATCGGGACTGATGTCTGAGGGGTCGCCGACAATGGGAACCCCGTCAATCACATAGAGCGGCTGGCTGTCGCCGGAAATGGAGCGGTTACCCCGCAGAACCACCCGGTTCGATGCTCCGACACCGGCTCCGGACGTGGATAAGGTAAGCCCCGGCACCTTACCCTGGAGCGAAGTAACCACGTTCAGCTCGCGTGCCTCGGTCAGTTGCTCTGTGTCGATACTCTGCGTACTGTATGTAAGTGAACGCTTTTCGCGTTCGATACCCAGCGCGGTTACTACTACCTCTTCCAGGGCCGTTGATTCATCCTTCAGCACCACTTCAATGGTCTGCCGGCCGTTTACAGGGATCTCCTGTGCAACAAAACCAACATAGGTAAATACAAGAACACCGTTTTCCGGTGCGTTAATAGAAAAATTACCCGAAGCATCGGTAGTAGTACCTGAACCCGTTCCCTTCAGGGAAACACTGACACCCGTTATCCCGTTGCCGTTGACATCGGTTACCCGACCCCTTACCGTAGCCTGGGTTTGACCGACGGCTATACCGGCCGGACTTCGGCTCACGGGCATTGCATCCGCACCCAAGGCGGAAACTAACAGTAACAATGAGTAGAGACCGGCGCGACCAATAAATTTAGGAATGGACAGACACGGCCTGGTCAGGAAACCGG
>NZ_JBEBRB010000089.1:0-9475 GCF_040395035.1 Parapedobacter lycopersici
AAATCACGATTGACGGGCAGACGACGCTCCCAAACCGCTTCGGGCAAGACAACATCATCTTAAATTCCTCCTCATATCCTGCGGAAGGAGATGCAGGGTTTCTTCTTTCGATTGTACAAACAAAAGCGAATGGATCAAGAGATCCGGTATTCGATTTCTCGTCTGACGGAGCCCAGTTCAATGGTGAAACCCCTGTGGGCACAACTTACACGGCCAATTTCTTTCATGCATTACAATTAAGTGCTCCGGAGCTTGACGGGTTTGAATATGACAAAGGGAGGCATGGAAACCAAGGTGAGATTACCCTTTCCGTAGAGGAAAACTCTGACCAACAGATACGGTTTCGCATCACCGGAACGGTTATGAAATGGGAAGGAGGCGTAGAAAATCCACAAGAGGTTGCGCTGGTGCCCATCGAAGCTGAATTTACCATTGCTCGTTCCAATTACATAGAAACCACTTCTGGGGGGGGGGTTGCGGCGGGTGTGAGCTGCGAATGCAAAGAAGAATAATCATAGATCATTTTAACCATACATTTTAAAAAGCAATGAAAAAAGCAATCTTTACCCTTATGGCGGTCGCTATCGCCGTCGCTGCCCAGGCGCAGCAATTTCAGAATGGAACCACCGCAGCCAATCTCGGTATTGGCTTGGGAACTGCTTTGGGCGGTCTCGGCAAAGCCCGGCCGGCCATTTCTTTGTCCGTTGACCACGGTATGTGGGATATCGGTGGCCCCGGCGTGATCAGCCTTGGTGGCTACATCGGCAATACCGGCTACAAGTATACAAGCGGTACCTATACGTACAAGTGGAACTACACCATTGTTGGCGTTCGCGGGGCTTACCATTACAATGGCTTTACCAATGTACCAAAACTGGACGTCTATGGTGGTGCCATGCTCGGCTACAATATCGCCAAGTACTCCTCAGACGGGGATGCTGCTGCCTATGCCAATAGCTACGGCAGTGGTCTTGGTTTTACCGGGTTTGTAGGCGGACGTTGGTTTTTTACCAACAAAATCGGTGCCTATGCCGAGTTGGGATATGGGGTGTCCGTACTGAATGCGGGGGTGACTTATAAATTCTAAAGAAACAGGGATACACCTCAGTGTCCTTTTCTAACGGCAATCTTCTGAAAATTTTCAGAGGGCTGCCGTTAATCAGCTTCAACGTTTTTGATTACACGATATTGAACTGTATAAATATCTGTTATTAATTTGCGGATCGACTCGGCTTTTGGGGAAAACCGGGCAGCCCCAATGCCACCTGGGGAAACTGGGAGCAATTTCTCCTCTACTCAAATCAGGTAAACAGCTTCGTCCCGGAGTTCCTGAGGGAGTTCCTGGCCTGCGCCGCAAATGCACTTGAGGTAGTTTTGGCCGTACTGCTTTTGGTGGGGTATCGGATCAAGTGGGCTGCTTACGGATCTGCTGTCCTGCTGGCGCTTTTTGCTATAGCGATGACCATTTCGTTTGGAATAAAATCAACGTTGAACTATTCGGTTTGGATTGGCGCGGCGGGCTGCCTTTTGCTGGGAGCGGTCAAGGGACATGCTTATGGTATAGATAGCTATTTAGCAAAAAGGAAAAGCAATGCCGGGCAATAAAGCAACGCCCCCGAGCGTTTCGGATCGGAGGCGTTTGAGACCAAGACAGGCAGTACATAGCGGTGGGTGGAATATATATTGCCCGGTGTGCCCGAAAGGGATAGTTCATCGTATACTTGCCGGACAATCCGTTCGTTATCAACTGTTTGTTCCACCATCGATGGTAAGACCCGACCCCGTCATATAAGCGCTTTCCGGTCCGGCTAAGTAGGTTGCGAGCGCGGCAATATCGTTGGCGGTTCCAAAATCGGAGAGGGCCATCAATGAACGTTGATAAGCAGAAGTCGGGCCGCTGGCCGGATTCATGTCTGTATCAATGGGGCCGGGATGAATGACGTTCACTGTAATGCCCCTGGAGCCCAAATCCCTCGCCATTCCCTTAGTTAAGCCCACCAGCGCACTTTTGCTCATCGCGTAAAGTGAACCTCCGGGGTCGGGCATCCTTTCGGCCTGGCAGCTGCCAATATTGATAATACGTCCGCCATCCCCCAGGTATTTTATTGCCGCCTGTGAAGCCGCAAATACGGCCCGGACATTGACCGCCATCATGTGGTCAAAGTCTTCCAGTGTAAGCTGGCTAATGTCATGATAGAAGGCAATCCCCGCATTGTTAACCAGTATATGTAATCCGCCGAATTCCTGAACGGTTTTATCCACCGCCGAAATGACGGCCTGCGGGTCGGCACCGTCTGCCCGAAGGGCAATGGCCTTGCCGCCCAGTTGCCTGATTTCCTGTGCCACTTGTTCGGCTTTGTCTTTTGAAGTCTGATAAGTAAGGGCTACGGAGGCTCCTTCACGGGCGAATCTTTTTGCAATAGCGGCACCAATACCCCGGCTCGCTCCCGTAACCAGCGCCACCTTGTTCTGTAGTTTTTCCATCTGATTAATTTTTAATTAATAACTTGAAACAAAAGTAAAGGGAAAGCCTTACTTTTGTTAGTACTGTAAAAATTGTTAAGTACTAACAAAAAAGTAAGTATGCGTAAACCGAACTCTACCAATTCCCTCAACGAAACACGTCTGATTCGGAATTGCGGAATGGACTATACCTTGTCGATCATCGGCGGAAGGTGGAAGCCGACCATTTTATTTAGCCTGATAAAATGTAAAATGCGATACAGCGAATTATTGAAATGTATTCCCGGTATTTCGGAACGCATGCTGGTAGCGCAATTGCGGGAGCTGGAAAAGCACGGAATGGTCCGTCGCATTGTTTATCCGGAGGTGCCACCCCGGGTAGAGTATGAATTGACGGAACTGGGCCATTCGGCAGAACCCATGCTGAACAGCATTTCCGATTGGGGAAATATGCACAGGGAACAGGAGGGACACGCTGAATTACAGCCGGAATCCCTGGCCACTTTGGCTAAATAGCCGGTTACCGCGTTTTCAACGAAAGCAAGTTTCGGGTTTCGTTATCGATAAAACCTTCAGATCTTTGTCCAATAACAGGTATCATATGGAAACGCAGCAACAGTTAAACTATGAACGTATCGCCAGAGCGATCGACTACATCAGGCAGCATTTTAGAGAGCAGCCCAACCTGGATGCCGTTGCCGAGGAGGTAAATCTAAGCCCGTTTCATTTTCAGCGGTTATTTACCGAGTGGGCCGGTGTTAGTCCCAAGAAATTTCTACAGTATACCAGCCTAACCCATGCAAAGGGCGTTTTACGCGGAAATCGGGAAGCAACGTTGTTTGACACAGCCTACGAAACAGGTTTATCGGGCACCAGCCGGCTACACGATCTGTTCATACAGATCGAGGGGATGACTCCGGCAGCATATAAAAATGGCGGGAAGCAGCTGGAAATTGCTTATGATTTTGGCGGCAGTCCGTTTGGCCGTCTGATCGTAGCGTCAACTTCCAAAGGGGTATGCCACCTGGCCTTTTTCACGGATGAAAAGCAGGCCATAGCCGACCTGCAGGTCAAATTTCCCAATGCCAGCCTGAGTCATAAATCGGTTGATATCCAGCAGGATGCGCTTTCGGTTTTCCAAAGCGACTGGGAGAAACTTCCCGAAGTGAAGCTACATTTGAAAGGGACGGCCTTTCAGTTGAAGGTTTGGGAGGCCCTGTTGAAAATACCCATGGGACAGCTCACCACCTATGGCTCCATTGCACAGCAAATTGAAATGCCAAGCGCGTCCCGCGCAGTAGGAACTGCCATTGGAAGCAATCCGGTAGCGTTCCTAATTCCATGTCACCGGGTCATCCAATCCACCGGTACATTCGGCGGCTACATGTGGGGAGAAACACGGAAAACGGCTATGATTGGCTGGGAAGGCGCCAAAATGGGCGCTGATCCCGCACAGCTCCAATACGCTCAGTAAGAAAACAGTAGGTGATGGATCTATTCGGTACCGGCACGGATAAAGCGGCTAATTTATTGCCACGGGACGGCGAGGTAAACTATCTCGGAAAAATAATGGACGCGCAGGAAGCCGCTGGTTACCTCGACTACCTGCTGCATGCGGTGGCCTGGAAGAACGATGAGGCGGTGGTTTTCGGACGCCTCATCCAAACGAAACGCATGGTGGCATGGTATGGTGACTCGGCCTTCCGGTATACCTATTCTAATATCACCAAGCAGGCCCTGCCCTGGACGAGGGAATTACAGGCGCTTAAGCACATCGTAGAGCGGCATGCGGGGGAAACGTTTAACTCCTGCCTGCTTAACCTGTACCATGATGGCCAGGAAGGGATGGCCTGGCATAGCGATGCGGAAAAAGACCTGAAAAAAAACGGAACCATCGCCTCATTAAGTTTTGGTGCCGAACGCAAATTTGCTTTTAAACATAAACTCACCGGAGAAAAAACTGCCATCGTGCTGGCACATGGCAGCCTGCTGTTAATGAAGGGGACCACGCAGACCCACTGGCTTCACCGATTACCCCCAACCAAAAAAATCCGAACCCCACGCATTAACCTGACATTTAGAACAATTGACGGTCAGCGTGGTTATTAGGGGAAAACCCCCGGCAGTCATGTGTATCAAAACATATTTGCCTGCGCTGATTGTATTGGCCACATACCAACAGGCCCTGCCGCAGGATTTTGGTCAGCGGCGTGCCGAGATGGTCAGCCTGCAGCTCGAACCCCGCGGAATTAACCATGCCCCTACACTGGAAGCCATGCGGAAGGTGGAACGCCACCGGTTTGTTCCGCCTGCCTGCCAGCAAGATGCCTATCGGGATATGCCACTCCCCATCGGATATGGGCAAACCATTTCCCAGCCTTTTATGGTGGCTATGATGACGCAGCTGCTTCAACCCGCGCCGGATGACCGGATATTGGAAATCGGTACAGGGTCGGGATACCAGGCCGCTATCCTGGCCGAAATGGCAGGTGAGGTATATACCATGGAAATTGTTCCGCAGCTGGGCGCGAAGGCGAAGCAGCTATTAAGCGAACTCGGATACAAAAACGTGACGGTGATCGTCGGCGATGGTTATAACGGATGGGCGGAGAAAGCACCTTATGACGCCATCATTGTAACCGCAGCACCCGAGGAAGTCCCGCCGCCGCTGATTGCTCAACTAAAGGAAGGTGGGAAAATCATCGTCCCGGTCGGAGCTCAAACGGAGGAGCAGACCCTTGTTTTAATTGAAAAACGAAACGGGGAACTGGTGAAAACGGCCTTAATCCCCGTGCGGTTCGTGCCCTTTACCCGGAGTAAGGACATGCCGTAATTGGTGATGAAAACGGCTGGCATCCGGATCGTCGATCGTGCGGATCAGGCAAAAAATGACTTGGCGTTATGGTAGCAGATGTCCTGAATGATTTTGCCGATCCACTGCTCATCGCGAGGCAAAACACCCCTATTGATGTCCTCCGCAAACAGGTTACATAACAGCCGGCGGAAATACTCGTGGCGCGAATAGGAAAGAAAACTCCTGGAATCGGTCAACATGCCCACAAAGCAGCTGATCAACCCGATATTGGACAGGGTGTTCAGTTGGTTGGTCATGCCATCCAACTGGTCAAGGAACCACCATCCAGATCCGAATTGTATCTTTCCCCTGATACCCTCCGCCTGAAAATTGCCGGTCATGGCTGCAAATACCGCATTGTCTGCCGGATTCAGGTTGTAAATAATGGTTTTGGCTAGCCGGTTCTCGTCCTCCAGGGCATTAAAAAAGCGTTGCATGCTACCGGCCTGCGGTAAGTCGCCGATGGAATCAAATCCCGTGTCGGCGCCAAGCGTCCGCAACTGTCGGCTATTCGTATTCCGAAGGGCGCCGAGGTGAAACTGCTGTACCCAGTTTTTGTCGTGATAAAGCTTGCATAGCTCGGATAGCACCGTGTATGTAAAAGTTTCCTCATACTCGGCGGCGTTGCGGTCATCGCCCTGAAGAACCTGTTTAAATACGGTTTCCAGGGGCAAAGGCAATTGACGGGCGCGGGGCAGCTGATCCAGTCCATGGTCTGCAATGCGGCATCCGTGCCGGTGAAAATAATACAATCGGTTCCAAAGGGCGTCAAGCAGCGTGTCAATGTCTACAATAGCGGTGCCGCTGCTGGCCTGCAGACGTTCGATATAACTCCGATAAACATTGCCGCCATTCAGCTGGAATGCCTTATCGGGCCTGAAGGACGGAAGTATCCGGGTTTCAAACCCCGATGCGGCAATAGCAGCGTGGTGTTCCAGACCGTCTGCCGGATCATCTGTTGTGCCTACCATTTCCACGCCGAAATGCCGCAACAGGCCGCGCGGACGGAATTCGGGCAACTGCAACATCCCCGTTGCGCGTTCAAAAACCCGGGTCGCGTTGTCCGGACCCAGCAGCTCGGTAATGCCGAACGGGTCGCGAAGCTCCATGTGGGTCCAGTGGTAAAGCGGATTGCGGACCGTGTATGGGACGGCCTCGGCCCATTTGTAAAACTTTTCTTCATCGGATGCATTGCCGGTAATGTATCGTTCAGAAACGCCAAGTGTCCGTAATGCCCGCCACTTGTAGTGGTCGCCCGCCAGCCAGATGTGTGTCAGGTTCCGAAAGGCAGTATCGGAGGCGACAACATCCGGTGGAAGATGGGAGTGATAGTCAATAATCGGCAGGCCTTTGGCATATCCGTCATACAGCCTGATCGCCATATCGGACTGCAGCAGAAAATGATCACTTAAAAAATAACCGGCACCCATGTTGATTTCCTATTAGTTGTTTCCGAGAATGCCGACTTCCAGCCCCCTTAATTCGGCGAGCCCGCGAAGGCGCCCGATGGCCGAATAGCCGGGCGCGGTGGTTTTGCCCAGGTCGTCGAGCATTTGATGTCCATGGTCGGGCCGGAACGGTATCGGGGTATCCCGTCGCTGGTTTTCCGCCACCAGGGCCCGCATCACCGCATACATGTCCACATCGCCGTCCAGGTGGTCCGCCTCATAGAAGCTACCCTGTGCATCCTTACGTACATTCCGCAGGTGCGCAAAATATACGCGCTCCTTAACGGCGTCGAAGATCGCCGGGATGTCGTTGGTTACACCGGCCCCCAGCGACCCGGTGCAGAAACAGATGCCGTTAAAGGCCCTGTCCACCGTACGGATGATGTAAAGCAGGTCTTCCCGATTGCTGGCAATACGCGGTAGGCCGAGTATGGGATAGGGAGGGTCATCTGGGTGGATGGTCATGTAGACCCCCGCCTCCTCGCATACTTCCGCAATGGAGGAAAGGAACCAGATCAGGTTTTCACGAAGCCCTTTATGCCCGATAATCCCGTATGCCCGTATACTTTCCTGCAACTCGCTAAGTCCGATATTGCGTTCGCCGGGTATACCCATCAGTATGTTGGTAGACAGCTCCTCCACCTGCTGTGAGGTGTACGACTGATACCTTTTTTCTGCCGCTGTTCGGACAGCTTCAGGATAATCCTGCCCCGCCTGTTCCCGTTTGAGAATAAAGAGATCAAACGCAGCAAGGTCATTCCAGTCAAAATACAGCGCTTTTGACCCATCCGCCATTTCCAGGTCCAGTTGTGTACGCGTCCAATCAAGTACCGGCATAAAATTATAGCAAACCGTGTGAATTCCACAGGAGGCGAGGTTACGCAGACTCTGCCTGTAGTTTTCAAGGTATGCATCCGCCCCGGCTCCGCGGGTCTTAATGGCTTCATGCACGGGTAGGCTCTCCACAACCGACCAGCGCAGTCCTGCTTCTTCAATGATGCGCTTCCGTTCGTTAATTTCAGAAACGGGCCACACATCCCCATGCGGAATGTGGTGTAAGGCGGTTACAATGCCTGTGGCGCCGGCCTGTTTCACGTCGGTTAAGGTTACCGAATCGGCCGGTCCGTACCAGCGCCATGCTTGTGTCAATTTCTTTGTCATTCCAATCGAGTTATTCAGTCAAAATCTATTTGCTGTCGTTCTCCTTTCCTGACCGCTATCCGGTCCATTTGTCCCACTGTCGTTTTCAATCTACATCCCAATATTAGGCAAATCACCCCGGATTCAGGCTAACATTTTACAAATTCGCAGGACCCTTCCGGACATAAACATCCGTGTACGGTTACATTTGCCGATATACAACCCCGGAAACCGCGGACGGTGAGCGGCTTTCATTACAAAAATTTAACAATTTTATTTTAAGATCTCGTTTTAAAGCAATACTTTTGCATCCCCAACATGGGAAGGGCTTACGTGTTGAAAAATAATTAATTACAAAAATATAGATATGACTAAGGCAGAAATTATCGCAGAAATCTCTAACAAGACGGGGTTAGAGAAAGTAGATGTTCAGGAAACTGTTGAAGCTTTTTTCAAGGTGGTGAAGAATGCCATGATTAGTGGCGAGAATGTTTACGTAAGAGGTTTCGGTAGTTTTGTGGTAAAGAAGCGGGCAGAGAAGACAGCCCGTAATATTTCAAAAAATACAGCGATCATTATTCCCGCGCATTACGTACCCACGTTCAAGCCGGCTAAAACATTTGTTGAGAAGGTGAAAACCGGCAACAAATAACACGGACCTTTCAAGCGTTCCATTATGCACAGGACCAAACAAATCATAGCTGTTACCGCTGTTGTTTTATTGATGGGGTTTTTATTAGCACAACCCATCAAAGGTTTGGTCAATGAAGATAAAAGTACGGCCGATGCCGCAGGGGCCGGCGCTGCCAATACGGTGAATTTTGAGTTGGTATCGCAGCAGGCCAAAAGGGGGTTAAACGCCAGTATTATCCAGGAGATATCCGATCTGGAGTCCAAATTGGCTGATGCATCGGGCACAGCAAAGCTGGATCTGCTGGAGCAACTTGCTGCCAAGTGGGACGATGTGAATGAATCTGCTCCATTAGGATTTGTGTACGAGGAGATGGCGAAAATTGATCCGCAGTTTAGCTACTGGCTGAAGGCGGGCGACGCTTACCGTGCGGCCTATACGAACCTGCAGGATACGGTGACTGCCCGTGCGCTCAATGATTACGCGATCAATGCCTATGAACAGGCGCTGGAAATTAATTCTGCCGACCTGGATGCCAAAACCGGCCTGGGTAGCGCATATGTAAGTGGCACCAATAACCCGATGGCCGGTATTGCCTTGTTGCAGGAAGTCGTTAAGGCCGATCCGGACCATGTCGGAGCGAATAAAAGCCTGGGGTTGTTTTCCATGCAATCCCGGCAGTTTGACCGGGCAATTGACCGCTTTAAGAAGGTTGTGGCGTTACAGCCTGATGCGGAATCCTACTTTTACCTGGCAACCAGTTACGAAAACATTGGGCTGAACCGTGAAGCAGTAGCTGCTTTTGAAAAAAGCAGGGATCTTGCTGCGGATCCGACCCTGACGCAGTTTATCAATCGTAAAATTGATGAACTGAGTAAATAATCATTAATTTATTCATTTAAAAAAATTAAGCTATGCCAAGCGGAAAAAAAAGAAAAA
>NZ_JBEBRB010000090.1:0-9334 GCF_040395035.1 Parapedobacter lycopersici
AGGAGCTGAAATCCTACGTTGCAAAACAAGGGGATGAAACGGATTTATACCAGGCGGTAGATGACCTTTGGACGGAACTGGACGTTGACCAGCCCCTGCCGATCCGCAGCGACCATATTTTCCAAAAGATACTGAACGATCCGCGGATCCTGGCCGATCGGTATCAGCAGGAAGCCACACGGAAAAAGCTACGGGTTAAACGCTACTGGTATTCGGTGGCCGGCATCGCCGCCTCGATTTGCGCGGTTTTTCTGCTGTACCCATACGTTGAGTTCGGAACTGACGCTCTGTCGGTGAAAAAGGCCGCGCATGCACACGTGGAGCAGGCAATTCATCCGGGTGGTCAAAAAGCGCTGCTCACCTTAGCCGATGGCCGCACGATCAGCTTGGGTGAAGTTGGGGATGGCGCGCTCGCAGAACAGGCCGGTTTCCGGATTGTGAAAACGGAAGACGGGCAGCTTTTCTATGAGCCGATCAGCACGGCGGCGGATAATACGGAAGCCATGTACAATACCGTAAATACACCCAAAGGCGGAGAATATCAACTGGCGTTGCCAGACGGCACCAGGGTATGGCTTAATGCGATGTCGTCGCTGCGTTATCCGGTCCGTTTTACGGGCGATGAGCGCCGGGTGGAACTCACGGGAGAAGCCTACTTCGAAGTCAGTGGTTTTATCAGGGGCGGTCGCCGGCTCCCCTTTATTGTAAAGACAGTTGACCAGGCAGTTGAGGTTTTGGGAACCCATTTTAACATCAAGGCCTATCCCGGGGAGAGCACCACCAAAACCACGCTTCTTGAAGGGAAGGTCCGTGTTTCCATCCCGGAAAAATCAGGCAGCAATACAACGGTTGCTAATGTGCTGGCTCCGAATCAGCAGGCTACCGTTAAACATGGAAGTCGCCTTATTTCGGTAGTCCCGGTCGACCCGGCGAATGCGGTCGCATGGAAGAACGGCAATTTTGCTTTTCATAACAGCGATATGGTTGAAGTAATGAATACTATCGCACGGTGGTATGACGTAGACGTGGAGTATGAAGAAGAGGCGGTAAAGCACAAGCGCTTTGGAGGAACCATTTCAAGGTTTGAAAGTTTTGAAAAATTACTAAAAACGATTGAACTGACGGGAACAGTGAAGTTCAAAATTGAAGGAAGGAGGGTGATTGTGATGACTTAGCGACTGCAACAGCTGGCTTTGTTGTCAAAAAAAGAATCAGGAGCGGTCGCAACGCCCCTGATTAAATGACAATGAAGCCATTAGGATTAAAAAAACGGATTTGGAAACCAATTTTTATAAACCCAATTCAAATGTATAAAAAATTTATTATACAAGGTTATCACCATATCATACATGCGATTTCCAAGTATAGCCTTGCCATGAAATTATCCTGCGTACTCCTATTGGTCAGTGCTTTACAAGTAAGTGCATATTCTTACATGTATGCGCAGGATATTAGCCTTCGGAAAAAGCACGCCTCACTGGAGGATGTGTTAACAGACATTAAAAAGCAGAGCGGTTACCACGTTTTCTATGATGTGGGCATGATCCGCAGGGCACAGCCCATTACGATTGACGTGCGCAACGTCACACTGGATGAAGCGCTGACCAAAAGCCTTACGGGACAGGGACTAAGCTATAAGATTGTCGATAAGAATATCATCATTACGTTAATCAACCGTCCTGCCAAAGCAGCGGAAAAGCGGGCGCCATTGCAGGAGCTTGTCATTAGCGGCCGCGTTGCCGGTGCGGGAGGAAATCCGCTGGAAGGAGTTACCGTGCGAGTTAAGGACACCCAGGTGGCGACAACAACGGATGCCGCGGGCAATTACCGGGTTGAAGTGCCGCAGCGGCGTGCGGCACTTACTTTCTCTTTACTGGGGTATTCGTCGGTTGAGCAGGAAGGTACTGCCGGTACCCCATTAAATGTAGTACTGCAGGAGTCGGTCAGTGAGCTGGGCGAAGTCGTTGTAACAGCGCTGGGAATATCGCGTGAAAAAAAATCACTGAGTTATGCTACGCAAAGTGCCGATGCGGAAAAACTGAGCCAGGCCCGGACACCAAACCTGGTTGACGGACTCAGCGGTAAAATTGCCGGCCTGACCATTACCAGCTCCGGTGCCGGCGTCGGTGCGTCCTCCAAGGTCTTATTGCGGGGTAACCGGTCGATCAGCGGCAGCAGCCAGCCGCTATATGTCGTTGACGGTATTACATTAAACGGGGATATCGCCAACCTGAGTCCGGATGACATCGAGTCTATCTCCGTACTGAAAGGAGCCAATGCGGCCGCGCTTTATGGCAGCCGTGCAAACAACGGGGCAATCATCGTTACCACCAAGTCCGGAAAGGGCGCGCCAGAAGGAGTGAGCACCAACCTGGGCTTCAACTTTATGGCGAATACGCCCATTATCTTAATGAAATTCCAGAACGAATACGGCCAGGGAGCCAACGGTATCTATTCGGAAAACGCGGTTACTTCCTGGGGCCCCAGGTTTGATGGAAGCCAGGTAAAGCACTGGTCAAATGACCCCGGCTATATTGCCAATCAGCTGAACGGCAGCGAGACCTATCCCTACACTGCGCAGCCGGACAACATTAAAGATTTTTTTCAGACGGGCCGGAGCTTCGCAACCAACCTGTCGGTTAATATCAACTCCGAAAAGTCCAATACGTTTCTCAGCTATACCCATACCGATGCCACGGGAATTGTGGATGGCAATGACCTGCAGAGTCATAACCTCAGTATCCGGACAACGGCATCGTTAAGCGACCGGTTAAAACTGGATTCCCGCGTTAATTACATCCGGCAACAGTTCGACAATGTGCTGTTTACCGGGGAAAGCTTTAATAACCCGATGCGGTATTTGTACCAGATCCCGCGGAATATACGTACGCAGGATATCCAGCACTATCAGTTTGTGAACAGCGCCGGACAAACGCGACAGCATTTTTACAGTCCCGGCTTCAACGGTGCCGGAAACCCTTACTGGACGCAGCACAACGTGCTGAACCCTAAGCTGGAGGAGCGCTTACTGGGCATGTTAAGCCTGCACTATCAGCTGACGGATGATTTATCCATTTTAGGCCGTTCGGCCATTGACCGTACGAATGCGGCAGCCGAAACCAAGCTGGCAAACGACACCTACGTAACGGCGAACCGGGGCTCGTATGCGCGTAATAATTCCAACGCATACGAATGGAATACCGATGCCTTGCTGAACTACCATAAGGCATTGTCCACGGATTTTACCCTGGATCTGAACGTTGGGGCAAACCACCGGGTGTTTAAATCCGATGCCCTCGGCGCCTCCGGAGTCAACTTCCAGATAGAAAACCTGTACGCGCTGGGGAACACGCAGGACCCGCGGCCCATCGACACCTATTACCGGCATAAAGAAGTTCAGTCGGTGTACGCCTTCGGGGAACTCTCCTACAAAAATGCGCTGTTCCTGAACCTTACCGGCAGGAACGACTGGAGTTCCACGCTTCCGGCCGATAACCGGTCGTATTTTTATCCGTCTGTGGGTTTAACCGCGGTTATCAGTGAATTGGCAACCCTCCCGGATGCGATTGATTACCTCAAGCTGAGGGGCTCATATGCCGAGGTGGGCAACGATACCGATCCTTATATGCTGGCCAGACTGGCCACCATCAACAAGGGTACTGTTTCGCTTAACCCAACATTGCCCAATGCGGATCTGAAACCCGAGTCGACCCGCTCAACCGAAATCGGTTTGGAGGCGACTATGTTAAATAACCGGCTGCGGTTTGATGTTACCTATTATAAGACCAATACGTTTGACCAGTTATTTGCCTCTCCGGTTCCTGTCGGTTCGGGGGTGGCCAGTGTGTTTCAAAACGGTGCCGATGTGCAGAACAGCGGTGTGGAGATGGCGTTGGGAGGAACAGTCATATCACGGGATGCCTTTTCATGGGACATCAATGTCAACTTTTCCAGAAACAGGAGCAAAATCCTCGAAATTGCGGAAGGATTTGATGTCTTAAACCAGGCGGATGATTACATCAGAACATATAAGCTGATCAAAGGCGAGCCGTTTGGCGCGGTCTATTCAAGGGGATACGTGCGTGACGAACAGGGAAGGGTTATTGTGGACGCCAACGGGCTGCCCAAAATCACAACGGGAAAAGACGTGTTGGTAGCCAATTATAATCCGGACTGGCTGTCAGGTATCAGCAATACCTTCAGGTACAAAGATTTCACCCTGAGTGCCCTGGTTGACATCCGGCAGGGCGGATCGCTGATTTCATTTACCGAGGCAATTGAATCCGGTATCGGCGTATTGGATTATACCGCACAGGGCCGGGACGGTTCGCTGGTATTCGGTGAAAACATATTTGACGAAGAAACCGCGGTCACCGAATCCGGTGATCCCAATACCATACAGGTGTCTTCGGAGGACTTATGGAATCACCTGGGTGGCGTCGGTGCCCCTTCGGGGGAAGCCTTCGTGCGCGACGCGTCGAATATCCGGCTGCGCGAGCTGATCTTCGGCTATACCCTGCCGCAGCGCCTGCTCGGGAAAACATTCGTTAAGTCGGCCCGGCTTTCGGTCGTTGGCAGAAACCTCTTTTTTATATCGAACAAGGCAAAATACGTGGACCCTGAAATCATGACGGATATCTCAAACAATTCAGAGGGAAGGGAAGCCTTGTCGTTGCCAACTACCCGGTCGTTTGGCGTATCCCTTAATTTCGGATTTTAAACCCTGTAACAATGAAAACGATACGATACTTATTAGCCGTATCCATGCTGTCTTTTGGCATGGGCTGTACGGAAAAATTTGACGAAATCAATACAAATCCCAAAAGTGTAACCGTCAATGGGTTAGACCAGTCGTCCTACGGGCTCGTCGTGAAAAAGGCATTTTATGGAGCGGTATTTTATGGCGATGTGATGCCCTTTCTAAGGGGGCATGCTGCCTTCACCGATCTTTATGCCAATTACCAGGCACATACCCACCCGGATTTTTTCTCTGACAGCTTTGTTTTAAACGGTGCCTGGCTGAACGAGTTTTTCACTGGATTTTACCGGAATGCCGCACCTCAGATCAAGTACGTCGAAGATTTCGCGGTAGCGAATAATTACCAGGTTGAAGCGGCGATGATGAAAGTCTGGCGGGTATACACGTACCATAAAATCACGGATTTCTGGGGGCCTATTCCGTATTCGAATTTTGGAAACGGGGAAAAGACGGTACGCTATGACTCGCAGGACGTGATTTATCACGACTTTTTAAGCACGCTGGAAGGAGCCATTGAAGTATTTAAGGCCAATGCAGGGCAAACCTCGTTCCTGGGCAGTCAGGATGTGATCTATGGGGGCAAGGTAGACCAATGGCTGAAACTGGCCAGCACGCTCCGGCTCCGGCTCGCCATGCGGATAAAGTATGTGGAACCTGAACTGGCCAAAACACATGCGGAACAGGCTGTTGCCGACGGCGTAATTACCGATAATGCAGACAATGGCTATGTAACCAGCTCCATCGACTGGCCCAACCCGTACAACACCATTACCCAGTGGAGCGACTTCCGGATGAGCGCCGATATGGAAAGCGTGTTAAAGGGATACCTGGACCCCCGGGTAGCCGATTATTATTCGGAGGCCGCACAGCCCGACGCAGCGGATGACCCTGCCGGCGTGGTATTCAATTACGAGGGCATCCGGAACGGGCAGTCCAAATCGGATAAGCAGGGACAGGGATTTAACGCGAAGGCTTCCAATATGGCCGCACCCTATTTATTAGTGGGCAGCAAGGGCCCCAACTGGCAATTGCTCCGCGCGGCTGAGGCGTATTTTTTACGGGCGGAAGGTGCCCTGGAGGGGTGGAACATGGGCGGAACCCCGGAGGCGTTATACAATCAGGGCGTCCTGATGTCGCTCGCGGAATACGGCCATGCGGGAACCGACCTGCTGGGTAACGATTACCTGACCAGTACGCGGGTACCCGTCAAGCCGGATGCCGTAACCGCGCCCGCTTCAACGGTCCCCATTGCTTACGATGCGAGCGCCGGCAAAGAGCGCCAGCTGGAGCAGATTATTACGCAAAAGTGGATCGCACTTTACCCCGACAGCGAGGAAGCCTGGGCCGAAAGGCGCCGGACCGGCTATCCGGTATTGCTCGACCGGCTGATGAGTGACAATCCGGATTTCACGGTGAGCGATATCCCGCGCCGGTTACCTTATGTGAGTTCGGAATTCGATACCAACCGGGAGGCCGTTGAAGAGGCCATTACCCTGCTGGGCGGGGCCGATAACGGGGTAACCAAATTGTGGTGGGATAAAAAATAACCGCCGTCATTATACATTTAAAAACAAAAAAGATGAAAAATATCATATCGAGACGCCATTTTATCAAGGGGAATGCCATGGCCGGACTGGGTACGCTGGCCCTGGGGGCTGTCGGTCAATCGTGCACCAACGCCGGGACAGGTTCCGGGTCGGCAGGAGACAATGTGATTTCCAGCATTGGCGGATGGTCGCTTCAGGAACTGCGGGATAAGCTACATACGGAATTGTTCGACCATTTTCTGCCCAGTATGGATCAATACGCAATAGACCATGAGTTCGGCGGGGTAATGTGTTCACTGGATGTCCGCACCGGGGCGCTCACCAATATGGAGAAAACGGCCTGGTTTGTCGGGCGGGGACTGTGGGTATACTCCTTTTTATACAACAACCTGCGGCAGGATGCCCGGTACCTGGAGATTGCGGCGAAGTCAAAGGATATCCTCTTGAAGCTGCAGCCAACAGATAACAGCTTCTGGCCGCAGCGGTTCTCCAGGGAGGGTGAGCCGCTTACCGGTCCGGGCGACATTTACGGCAGCTTATTCGTCGCCGAAGGACTGGCCGAGTATGCAAAGGCCTCCGGCGAGCCCCAGCACCGGGCGATGGCTAAACAGATTATCCTCAGCTGTGTCGACCGCTACGATCAGCCGGATTACCAATACCACATGTCTTACCTTAAGGATGCGCCGGAAATCAACGGTCCACGCGTTTTGGGCCATTGGATGATTTTCCTGAGCCTATCGACCCAGATGCTGAAGTATGAGCCGGACGAGGAGCTGGAGCAGCTGGCCGCACGGTCCGTGAGCGCAATCATGGAACATCACTTAAACCCGGCGTACGGGCTTACCAACGAAGTGATAAACCACGATTTCAGTTTACCGGACAATGCGTATAACCAATTCTCCGTCATCGGACACGGATTGGAAACGCTGGCGTTCGTCATGTTTGAGGCAGCGAGGAAGAAAGATTCCGCGCTCTTTAACCGGGCACAGCAGGCCTTTAAAAAGCATGTAGATGTGGCCAGGGATTCGGTTTACGGCGGTTATTTTCATTCGATCCAGCACATCGATAATTATGTCTGGGATGTTCGCAAATCGCTATGGAACCAGCAGGAAGTCCTGAATGGCAGCCTCTTTTTAATTGAGCACACCGGCGACGAATGGGCGCTGCGGACCTTCGCGGAAACGTATCAGTACATGTATGCGAAATTTTATCAACCGGGCAACAAGTTCTGGAATTCAGGCGGCGACCGGAAAATGGAAGACCCCAATACCGGTTTGATGGAACACTATCACCATGCGCGCCAACTGATGCTGGCGCTGCTGTCGGTCGACCGGATGATCGAAAGAAAAGGGAATATTTCGAACCTATTTGCTTAATTTTAACCGCATACCATCCGTTTCGGATGGTATGCTTTTTTTCGCTATGAGTAACAACAGAAGAACATTCATCAAAAACAACCTCTTACTCGGGCTAAGCGCACCGCTGTTAACCCGCGTAGCTATCCCGGGTGCAGCCGCCGCATCCGGTCAGGGGAGTCCCTATACACTGGCCGACCTCAACCGATTACGCGATCAATACCGCACCGCGCTCTTCGACCAGTTCCTGCCTAATATGGATAGCTATGTGGTTGACCACGAATACGGCGGTTTTTTGCTTCAGGTGGATTGCGCTACGGGCGAACTGCTGGGCACCGATAAGCGTTCATGGTTCGACGGGAGGGGGCTTTGGGTTTACGCCTACCTGTACAATAATTTTGAAAAGAATCCGAAATACCTTGAAATTGCCGGGAAGACGAAGGACCTGCTGCTATCCCTCCGGCCGGAGGGCGATGCTTTCTGGGTAAAGACATACAGCCGGGAAGGCAAACCCCTGGACGGCCCTGGCGATATCTACGGGAATCTTTTTGTTGCCGAGGGACTGGCCGAATATGCGATAGCTGCCGGCGAGCCGCAATACCGCGAGCTGGCCAAGCAGCTGATCTTTAGTTGTGTGGACCGTTATGACCGCCCGGATTACAGCTACGTGGTCGGATCGGCAGGACTGCCGCCCATAGAAGCACCGCGGATACTCGGGCACTGGATGATTTTTCTGAGTTTATCCACGCAAATGTTAAAGCACGGTGCGGATGCCGACCTGGAGGAGCTGGCCAACCGCAGCGTGAACGCCATTATGGATCACCACATCAATCGGGAACATGGGCTGACGAACGAGGTGATCAACCACGACCTGTCGACACCTGTAAATGGGTACGACCAGTTTTCGGTCATTGGCCACGGATTTGAAACCTTGATGTTTGTTATGCGCGAGGCTGAGCGCCGAAAGGACGACGCGCTGTTTGAGCGCGCGAGTGCCGCGTTTAAGCGCCATGTTGAAATTGCCGAAGACCGGGTGTACGGTGGATACTTCCACACCGTAAAAAATGTGGCCGCATATACCTGGATACTCGATAAGCAGCTCTGGACATCCATGGAAGTGCTCAACGGCACGCTGATGCTCGTGGAACGCTCGGGCGATCCATGGGCCTGGGAAACCTATATGCGGACGCTGAATTACGTGGAAGAAAAAATTATCCAGGACGGTTATAAGTTCTGGCCTTCGTATGCCGACCGCAAGGCAGCCGTGCTCCGGACCAAAAGCATGGAAAATTACCACGAACCCCGCCAGCTGATGTTTGGGTTACAGTCACTTGAACGCATGATCCAAAAGCAGGACACGCAGGGCGGCACAGCGTAACCATTCCCTCGATCCCGCTTCGGGAAGTGTTCGGGAGCGCTTCGACACGTCTTCGAGACTGCTTCGAGGCTTCTTCGACTGCGCTTCGGGGCCGCTTCGACTGCTGTTCGAGATTCCTTCGGCTGGGCTTCGGACAACCCCGAAGCCCAGCCGAAGGAATCTCGAAGAAGTCCCGGGGAATTCCCGAAACGATCCCGAACGCAGGTCAAACCGATCCCGATGAATCCGGTTTTTCACCCCTGTCCTTCCGAAAGAAAAAAATAATTCACTAACTGTTTGATACTTAATGTAAGTT
>NZ_JBEBRB010000091.1:0-9304 GCF_040395035.1 Parapedobacter lycopersici
ATGTTTAGTTTTGCTGGGATATGATCAAAACAAATACCAGTGCCGATTTGATTGGCAAATCGGAAATTTTGTCGTGTAAAATTGCGGATATATGACTAATTGGCTGCTGACTAACGGGTTATGCTGAAAAATATGCAGTCGATCCTATTCCATCCGCCGCGGTAGCCGCTAAAAATTCGGTTTCAGCAGGTACTTGTCGTAGAACCGGAAAATGTGTGTTACGGCCTCTTCAGCCGTATCCACCAGCCGGTACAGGTTAAGGTCTTCCGGACTGATGTTGCCTGCTTCCAGCATGGTCTTTTTTACCCATTCAAACAACCCGCCGTAATAATCCACCCCCACAAGTACAATAGGAAACCGGGCAATTTTCCCCGTCTGTATCAGGGTAAGTGCCTCGAATAGCTCATCCATCGTCCCGAAACCGCCCGGAAGCACGATAAAACCCTGGGAATATTTCATGAACATCACCTTGCGCACAAAAAAATAGTTAAACTGCAGGAGCTTGTCGGAATCGATGTACGCGTTATGGAATTGCTCGAAAGGCAGTTCGATGTTGATGCCTACGGATTTCCCGCCGGCTTCATAGGCTCCTTTGTTGGCCGCCTCCATAATGCCCGGTCCGCCGCCCGATACCACACCGTACCCCCGTTCGGTAAGCAGGCGGGCAATATCCTCGGCCAGTTTGTAATACTGATGATCCTGCGGGGTACGTGCCGAACCGAACATGGATACGCAGGGACCTATTTTGGCAAGTTTTTCAAAGCCATCCACAAATTCGGCCATGATTTTAAAAATCTGCCAGGAATCCTTGACCTTGATTTCCTGCCAGGTTTTGTTTTCAAAGGCCCTGATGATTTTATCTTCCCGTGTCCTTGCCATAAAACTTGCTGATTTTTGCTAAAATAATAAATTTCACATTAAGGTAGCGATATTTGATGCGGCACGCCTTACCCCGCCTTGATTGGGGCTCGGAAGCCCGTAAAGCCGTGTACGTATTTAGTTAGCAGAAACCTGCTTCGCTACGGGGCCAGGGTTTATTAAGCATGAGTCCGGTATTAGTCCGGTGTTTTTTCGAAAAAAACTGGACTCATACTGGACTCACACTGGACTCATACTGGACTCACACTGGACTCACTCCGAAGCAATCTTCCATATACCCCGGTCCGTTGCATAGTATGCGCTTAACTTAAAACAGCAATGTAGGCTTCTTGGATAATTCCGGATTGGCTATACCATACAAATTTACGTTTTCCTATCTTTGTTCCATGAATTTTTCCTCCAAGTTGCTGGAACAGGCCGTGGCGGAGTTCGGCCGGCTGCCGGGCGTGGGACAGAAAACCGCGTTGCGCCTGGTGCTTCACCTGCTGAAGCAGCCGGAAGCCGACGTGTCGCGTTTTACGGAAACACTCGACCGGCTGAAACGTGAGATCAGGCACTGCGGTATATGCCATAATATTTCCGACCAGGCAACCTGTGAAATCTGTGCCTCGCATAAGCGGAATAAAGGATTGATCTGCGTTGTAGAGGATACGCGCGATGTGATGGCCATTGAAAATACCGACCAGTACCATGGCGTGTACCACGTGCTGGGTGGGTTGATTTCGCCAATGGACGGCATCGGTCCGTCTGATCTGCAGATCGACAGCCTGGTGAAACGCCTGGAAGCAGGGGGGGTGCAGGAGGTTATCCTGGCCCTCAGCGCGACCATGGAAGGGGATACTACCATTTTTTACCTCTATAAGAAACTGAAAGCCTTTGGTGTGCAGATCAGTACCATCGCCCGCGGAATTGCATTTGGCGGGGAACTGGAATACGTCGATGAAGTAACACTCGGCCGTTCGATTGCCACCCGGGTGCCTTACGAACGGAGCATTGCATAACAGACCCTATGGATAGCACATCACTTCGGAATAAAACCGTTATCATTACCGGGGCCTCTTCGGGCATTGGCCTGGCCTGTGCAGAGGCATTTGCCCGGCGCGGTGCCAACCTGGTGCTGGGTGCAAGGCGGTATGTGGACCTGTGCGAAATTGCCCGGTCACTTGAACGGCAATATGCGGTGCGTGCGGTGGCCGTGCAGTGCGATGTAGCCCGGGAAGCGGACTGCAAAGCGCTGGTGGACCAGGCGATATCGACCTTTAACGGGGTGGATGTGCTGGTCAATAATGCCGGTATCAGCATGCGGGCGCTGTTTGCCGACCTGGACCTGGCGGTATTACACCGGCTGATGGATGTGAACTTCTGGGGTACGGTATGCTGTACTAAGTATGCGTTGGACGCGCTGCTCCACAGTCGCGGATCGGTGGTGGCTGTGTCGTCCATCGCCGGATACCGCGGATTGCCGGGCCGGACAGGCTACTCGGCATCCAAATTTGCCATTCATGGGTTTATGGAATCGCTACGCGTTGAGAATCTCCGTACCGGATTGCATGTCATGCTTGCGTGCCCCGGGTTTACCGCATCGGGCATCCGGGAGACGGCACTGGATGCCGCTGGTACCGCCCATGGCGAAACCAGCATGGACGAAGCCAGCATGATGACCGCTGGAGAAGTTGCCGAACGTATCGTAACGGGGGTTATCCGCCGCAGGCGTACCCTCGTCATGACCCGGCAGGGCAAACTGGCCGTATGGATGAATAAACTGTTGCCCGCCTGGGTAGATCAGCAGGTTTTCAAGCTGTTTGCGAAAGAAAAGAACCCCCTTATCAAATAAAAAGGCCGGCCGGACACTGATGTTTTTACATCCGCTTTACCACGGTGTAAAATCCGGCGGATATGACCACCAATACAATCACGGTAAGCCACCAGAGTGTATTGAAACCGTACATGTCTGCAATCCGTGTGCCCAGGAAGGGCGAAAACACGTGCGCGGCAGAAAAAGCCAGTGCATTGAGGCCCATGTAGGCTCCCTGATGCTGTCTGGAAGCGCGCTTAACGGCAACGGATGCCATGAAAGGCATCGCCAGTATTTCCGAGATGCTGAGCAGAAATATGGAAGCATAGAGTATCCAGTAACCGGTTGGTATGGGCAGCATGGCAAAAGAAGCAGCGCAAAGCACGGTGCCCAGCAATATACTGCCCGCGTAGGAAAGCCGCCGTTCGGCCATATGCACCAGCAGCATTTCAAAAAGGACGACCACGAAGCCGCTGAATCCCAGGATGACACCTACCTGCTTTTCATTCAGCCCATGGCCCTGCTGGTAAAACAGAGGCAATGTGCTCAGCAGCTGGAAGAAGCAGATGGCATACAGGCAGCACAGCAGGCTGAACAGCAGAAATGGCCAGTCGCGGTAGGGCGATCGGGAAGGAGTGGTTGGTTCCGTTGCCTGTCCGGCCGGTTTCGTACGTACGGTTCCTTTGCGTTTGTAGAAGAATGCCATAAACACCCCGGTGGCGAGGAGAGCGCCCAGTGCATTGCCATAGAAAATCCAGTTGTAGGAAATGGCGGCCAGGAAGCCGCCCAGCGCCGGACCGATTGAAAAGCCGAGGTTAATGGCCATGCGGTTAAGTGAAAAGGCCCGGGTAATGTTTTCAGGGCGGGCATAACGTGCTACGGAAACCGAGTTGGCCGGGCGGAAAGATTCCGTCACTACGCTCAGGACATAAATGGCCACGGCTAGCGTTTCTACCGAGGTGAACAGGGGCATCACCAGGAACAGGGGTACCGACAGCAGCAGGCTGAGGGCCTGCACCCAGAAATTACCGAAGCGGTCGGTCAGCCAGCCGCCGAGCCACGATCCGGTAACTGCGCCCAGACCAAAGCAGGCCAGTACGATGCCGACCTCGGGTATGCTGAAGCCGAGGGCCTGCGTCATGTAGATGCCCAGAAAGGGCAGTACCATGGCGCCCGTCCGGTTGACCAGCATAACCAGTGCCAGCATCCAGGCCGGGCGCGAAAGGTCCCGGTATGCATCGATATATAAACGTAAAAATGCCTTCAAAAGCTGTTATATGGTTAACTATATGAGTTTAAAGCGCCGGTGGGCCGAAAGGCAAGATCGTTTGAAATCTCATATGAGCCTGCCGCAAGCAGCTGCTTTTTGCCCGATCGGCGTTCGAATAGGTAGTCAAGCCTGCCGAGATTGATGCCGGCGAACCCCACCTGATTCACCGTTGTGATGGCGCCATCGAGATTACGTATGTGTTCCGGCCGGGGCATAAACGTATGGGTATGCCCACCGATGACCAGGTCGATATGGCGGGTACCTGCGGCCAGGAGCTGGTCCGATACCTGACTGCCCGCGTACCGATATCCCAGGTGCGAGAGGCAGATCACCAGGCTGCAGTTATAATCGTATTTCAGTCTGGCCGCAATATCGTTCGCCACGGCAATGGGGTCCAGGTAAACGGTTCCACGGTAATTGTTGGGGTCGACCATGCCATCAAGCTGGATGCCGAGGCCGAATACGCCGATCCGCAGGCCCTGCTTCCGGAATAGGGTATATGGTTGGGTTTTGCCCGCCAATGCCGTGTCGCTGAAATCGTAGTTGGCGGAAAGGAAAGGGAAATTGGCATGGGTGATCATGCCCGCAAGCGCATCCACTCCGTTATCAAATTCATGATTGCCGAAGGTGCTGGCATCATAACCCATTTTGCTCATCAGTTCCATCTCTACTTTTCCACCGAAGAGGTTGTAATAGGGAGTGCCCTGTACGGTGTCGCCCGCATCCAGCAGCAGTACATGGCGTTGCTCCCGCCGGATAAGGTCGACCAGCGCTGCCCTGCGGGCTACGCCGCCAAGCCCCTGGTTTCGCGATCCGTCCATCGGGAAGGGCTCAATGCGGCTGTGCACATCGTTGGTGTGCAGGATGGTGAGCTGAAGGTGTTCCCCGCTGCCGGCCAGTGCGGCGTAGGGGAGTGCGCCCAGTGCCGAGACGGCGGTTAGCGATCCCGCCGCTTTCAGGAAATTCCGCCTATTCATCCAGTTTGATCCTTCCATCGAGTTGCGTGTTTAGCTGTTTTCCTTCGCGGGTGCAATCCTGTACGTAGGTGATCAGCGCCTCGCGTACTTTTTGTCCGAGATTTATCCGCTTGACCGGTGTTTCCAGTCCGCGGATGTTATCGCCGCCGTTGGCGAGGTAGTCATACGTGAGCAGCCGATACGTTTTTGAGTCGTCCACGGGTTTGCCGCCGATCCGGATGTCGTTGGCAGTGCCGGCATGGATGACCATCTGCAGGCCCGCCACGGGCTGCCCACCGGTAGCAGCGATGAATCCGGCAAGCTGGCGAACGCTTTCGCCCGACAGCTCCAGGATTACCAGTTCGTTTTCAAAAGGCATAAGTTCAAACAGGTGCCCGATGGTGATCTCACCCTTCGGTAGCTCCGTGCGCAGACCGCCCTTCGTACCAAATGAAAAATCAATGCCGGGATCGGATTTGCGGCCTTCGGTAAGCAGCGCGTCGGCAAAAAAATTACCAAGCAGCGTTTCGGGGACCGATCCGGGCTTGGTGAGCCGGACGGCACTGTGTCCGATCACGCGGCTCATTTCGGCGTCCAGCTGTTGTTTGTAAGGAAGATAATACGCTATAAATGCGGTATCCGGCGCAATGGATCCATCGATCCGGTGCTCGGTATAAGCCGGTGGTCCGGATGGCAGGGAGTACCTGCTGCAGGCGGTGCTTAACAGACTCAGCAAAGCTACGCCGAAAAGGAACAGGGGGTTAGCAGAAGTACATTTCATCGCGTGCCATTACATTACGTATTCGGCAATTGCAGCCTATGGTAAAGGTAGCCAATGGCCGTGAAATCAGGAAAAATTAATTGTTAAATGCCGGTTATGTCTTCTTTAATCCCCAAGCTGGTTTTCCATCGTCTCACCCGCAGTGGCGGGTGCGCCGGTCCTGATTTTCGACCGGATGCGTGCGCTGCCCCGGAACGTCCGGGGCATGCCCTTTCCGGAAAACAGCGCAGACAGGTTATAGACTTCCCAATTGACCAGCAGCACACTGAGCAGGATGACCACCAGACCGGTGAGCTGGGTGGACGTAACGGTTTCACCGGCAAAAAACACACCCAGTAGTACCGCCACGATGGGATTGATATAGGTGTGGGTACTTACCTGTGTTGCGGACCGGACCTGAAGCAACCAGATGTAGGAACTGTAGGCGATAAGCGAACCGAAGAGTACCAGGTAGCCGATAGACCACCAGGCCGGGGCAGGAACCTCACTGAACTGAAACCGGCCGATTTCACCACGCGCGAAGGCCGTCAGCGCAAATACCGCGCCTGCTGCCGTCATCTGCCATGCGGTATTGACCAGGCTATTGCCCGCCGTCTTTTCCGCTTTCCCGAAATATTTTGAATAGAGGGAGCCGGCTGTCCAGGCAATGGCGCCGATGATCAGCAGCAGCATACCCCACAGGTTCACCTGTTGCTGGCCGGTATCCATGGCATTGGCCACCTGGTCGCCAAAAAGCATCACCACGCCGAAGAAGCCCATAAACAAGCCAGCGATGATCGGGAGACTGCCGAAATTCGCTTTCCAGTTAGGTTTGTCGAGGATGATAAACCAGATGGCGGCGGAGGCCGACATGATGGCGACCAACCCACTTGGCAGGAACTGCTCTACCCATATAATAATGCCGTTGTCTACAAACAGCAGCAGCAGCCCCGTGAATCCTGCCCTGATGATCAGGCTCCGGTCAAACACCCGGTAGCCCTTATAGTAACACCAACCCAGCAATAGCAATCCCGCCGTTGTAAAACGCACAGCCCCCAATAAGAACGGTTCAAAACCGCTCAGGGCTTTATGGATAAAAAAGTACGTGGATCCCCACACGACGTAAATCATCGCGAATGCGAGAAATATTTTCCACTGTGCGTATTTGGTTGCTGTCATCGCTGCCTCCATTAATTAAGTACCGTATACTAATATCCGGACGGGCGCGACCAACTGTACTGTCGCTGACCTGGTCCGGGATTGTGTGTCTCTTCAGGGTGCCGGAATAACCAGTTGCTGCTGTTCCTTTACCGTTTCCAGGACGATGGTGGTTCGGGTGGAGATGATGCTTGGAATCTTGGCAAATGAATTGCGCATCAGTTCCACCAATGCCGCCGAGTCGGCCGTGCGGACTTTGACCAGGTACCCGTCATCGCCCGCAATGTCATGCACTTCCTGTACTTCCGGGATGGCCGCCAATGCCTCGCCGGTGGTAGCGCATCCAATCCCGTCCGCCGCCCGGATAAAGATAAAGGAGAGTAGTTTCTGGCCCAGCGCAGCCGGGTTGATCTTTGCCGTGTACTGGAGGATAACCGATTTTTGCTCCAGTTTCTTTACACGCTCCAAAATGGCCGACGGTGCCATGCCCAGCTCACGGGCGATGTCCGCGTTGTTAATCCGTGCATTTTCCTGCATCAGGCGGAGAATATGATAGTCCACCTGATCCAGATTATAAGTAATTTCGTCCATAATTCTGCAAAAGTACACTATAAAAGAACAATATTCAAAATAAGTGTAGTTATTAAGAATAATTTACAATATGATAACACAAGTACCGTGGAAAGATGGGCATACCAGCATAGGGGAGGCTATCAGTTACCCAGGACCGACTTATAAAAAACTCAAAAAAATATTTTGCATAATTAACAGTGTTAACTAAATTTGCTCCGTTAAATCGAAATCATGGGAATCAGAGAACGGAAAGAGCGGCATAAAGAAAACCTGAAAGCACAGATCCTGGAGGCGGCTAAACGGCTTTTCGTGAAAGAAGGGTATGCGGCAACCTCTATCCGGAAGATTGCGGCGGAAATTGAGTTCAGCCCGACCACCATTTACCTGTATTACAAGGATAAATCGGACATTGCCTACGCCCTGCATCAGGAGGGATTTTTGCTGTTCCGGGAGCGGCTGGCCGTACTGGAACTGGTTGAACACCCTTTTGAGCGGCTTCGGGCCATGGGTAAGGCATACATCCAGTTTGCTCTTGATCACCCTGATTTTTATGAAGTTATGTTCATTATGCGCGAGCCGATGGATTACCTGGAAACCCATCACCCCGAGCAGGATTGGCCGGAAGGGGAACGGGTATTGGACGGGTTGTTTCAAACCATCCATGCCTGCCAGCAAGCCGGTTATTTTACCGATATCGGTACGCAGGAAATGGCCATCCTTTCATGGAACGTTGTACATGGCCTGTGTTCGCTGCACATTACCGGCCATTTTAGGTCGATTGCAGAAAAATGCGCCCCGCATCAGGACTTTAAGAAGGATTCGCTGCTGGAGGATGTATTCCAGGCCTACATGAAGGTAATCGAACGGATGAAGTAATTTTTTTACCGAAAAATAAACACTGTTAATTATGAGAACAGTATTAATAACATGTAAAATAACCCTGCTGGGTTTCGCGCTGCTGGCTCTGCAGCGGCCCGCCATTGCACAAGATGTGCTGGAGCGTTATGTTGCTGAGGGGCTGGAGGGAAATCTGGTACTGAAACAACGCCATGTGTCGCTTGAAAAAGCGACCTTCGCATTGAAATCGGCCAAAAGCCTGTTTCTGCCTGCAATCAACCTCCAGGCGGGCTACCAGACGGCCGATGGTGGACGGAATATCCCGCTGCCCATTGGCGACCTGCTCAATCCGGTATACCGCACGCTTAACCAGCTGACGCAGTCGGACCGTTTTCCGCAGATCCAGAATGAAACCATCAATTTTCTTCCCAGGAATTATTACGATGCGCATATCCGTACTACGTTGCCGCTGCTCAATACCGATATCGGACATAACAAACGTATCCAGACGCAGCAGGTGCAGTTGAGCGCGCTGGAGGTGGATACCTATAAGCGGGAATTGGTAAAAGAAATCAAAACGGCTTATTTTAATTTTCTTGGCGCACTGCGGGCCGTTGAAATTTACCGGTCGGCACTCGGGCTGGCGGAAGAAGGTTTGCGGACCAACGAAAAACTGGTGGCCAACGGGAAGGGATTGCCCGCTTATGTGCTGCGCTCCAACAGCGAAGTGGCAGCCGCTCGGGCGAAGCTCACGGCTGCAGAACTGAATACACAGAATGCCCGGCTGTATTTCAACAGCCTGCTTAACCGGCCGGAGGATGCTGTCATTGATACGGCATTCCAGCAGGAATCGGCATTGCTGCAGATTGCAGGCATGCTGCATAGCCCGCAGGGAACCCCGGCCGAACGTGAAGAACTGAAATCACTGGCTGTGGCCATCGGCATCCGTGAAACCGCGCTGCATATGAACAGGCAATACGCCGTGCCGAAGCTGAATGCTTTTCTGGATCTCGGTTCCCAGTCGGAAGGGTTTCAGTTCAACGGACAAACCCGCTATTACCTCGCCGGACTGCAAC
>NZ_JBEBRB010000092.1:0-8608 GCF_040395035.1 Parapedobacter lycopersici
ATGCCACCGAAGTAAGCATGGAAGAAGTGGTGAAGCGTGCAGATGTGCTGAGCCTTCACATCCCATTGACACGTGAAACCCGATCGCTGGTAGATGAAGAGTACCTGTACCATTTCCGCAAGCCGATTTTCTTCCTGAATGGCGCCCGGGGCGAGGTAGTGGATATTCCCGCGGTTTTAAAGGCCATTGATACGGGGAAAATCCTCGGTGCCGCATTCGATGTACTGCCCATTGAGAAGTTCCCGGCACTGGAAGCTGCTCCGTGGTTTACCGAAATTATGCAGCAGGAACGGATCATTTTTAGTCCACACGTTGCCGGCTGGAGTGTAGAAAGCTATTTCAAGATCGCCGATACACTCGCCGATAAAGTCGTGAACTTCTGCACCGCATAAGCGGAGGTTAAGACAACGAAGTCCGTATCAGGCGAAGAACGCGACCATCAGGAATTGTAGGATCAGCATGCCGTCGAGCACAAAGAAATAATAATAGGTACCCTTTTCTTTTTTCGGAAGCAGAATGGCTCCCGCGCACAGCAGGGAAACGCCTGCCAGCGCCAGCCGCACTTCCGGCGTATAGCCGCTCATCAGCACCCACCCGGCGTGTATAGCCAGCAATATGCCGCATAACCCATGGGCTGCACGAACCCCCAACAATACTGGAATGGTTTTTAAACCGTAGTGTCGATCCTGGTAAATATCGCGGATATCAAAAGGAATAGTTATGGCCACAATGAATAAAAATACCCAGCCCATCAGCTGCATAACGGGGGACCACTGCACCGGCCAGCCATTGTGGTGAGCTTCGGCGACGGGTAGCAGCACACAGCTCATTGCCCATACCAGTCCAATATAAAACAACTTAAGTCCCGGAATCTGCCGTAAGCCGAATCGCCTGCCGGCTGCATCATGAAGGAACGGCACATTATAAGCCAATCCCATAGCGCCCACGGCCAGCAGCAATAAAAGTGATTCACTATGGAACTGAAAAGAAAGCCCTGCTGCTATCAATAATGCTACGCCCGTCCACATCCAGAGCGATCGCTCGTGCCGGAATATCCAACGGACCCGCCGATAGGGAGAGGCCTCGGGATGGGTCGGTTTGGCAAGGATCATACTGAAATTATACAGCGCCAGCGTGGCACAGCCCAGAATCGCCAGCACCTTATTGTTTACCGGGATTGCGAGCAGGCGATAGGTTAGCGCACCCTGCGCCACCGCACAGCAGGCGATCAGTACATTACTGAAGATCATCAAATCAAGCAGCTCCCTGAAGATTTTCAATGTCATCTATTTAGTCCTGTAATTTTACGCCATTTGGTATGTATCAATAACACATAACATTTGGCAGATAATTCTCTTTTTTCCAAAAAGTACGTAAATTAGCCAGCACAAAAACCAAGATAAGCCGCTTCATTTATAATTGCGGAGCTATCAGGATTATAAATTTATAGGGCGTATTTCATTAACTAACAAAGTAAAGCAAAAAGACTAACTAAATCATGGATTTACAGATCAAATCGTTTGCCGATTATCAAAAGACCTACCAATATAGCGTGGAGAAACCCGAAGAGTTTTGGGCAGGGGTCGCCGATCATTTTTACTGGCGCCGTAAATGGAACAAGGTGTTGGACTGGAATTTTAAAGATCCGAAAATCAAATGGTTTGAGGGTGGCCGGCTCAACATTACCGAGAATTGCCTGGACCGGCACATCTATAAACTGGGAGATAAGCCCGCGATTATCTGGGAACCCAACGATCCGAATGAAGCGCACCGGGTACTGACTTATAAGCAATTGCTTGAAAAAGTAGAGCAGTTTGCCAACGTGCTTAAAAATAATGGTATCCGGAAGGGCGACCGGGTATGTATTTACCTGCCCATGGTACCTGAATTGGCCATTGCAGTGCTGGCCTGCGCCCGCATCGGTGCAATACACTCTGTTGTATTCGGCGGATTTTCCGCACAATCCATTGCCGACCGTATCAACGATGCGGATTGCCGACTGGTAATCACTTCGGACGGCAGCTTCCGGGGTACTAAAACCATCGAACTCAAAAGCATAGTGGATGATGCACTGGTACAGTGTAAGTCAGTCGAGCGGGTTATCGTGCTTACCCGTACACGTACGCCGGTATCCATGATCAAGGGACGCGATGTATGGTGGGAGGATGAGATCACGAAAGTAGAAACGCAGGGGAACCCGGCGTGCCCGGCCGAAGAAATGGACGCTGAAGACATGCTCTTCATTCTGTATACTTCCGGATCGACCGGTAAACCCAAAGGTGTGGTACATACCTGCGGCGGGTATATGGTTTATACGGGCTATACGTTTGCCAATGTATTTCAGTATCAACCCAATGAAGTCTATTTTTGCACGGCGGATATTGGCTGGATCACCGGACACTCTTACATTGTGTACGGCCCGTTATCCCAGGGTGCAACGTCACTCATGTTCGAAGGCGTTCCCACCTGGCCGGACGCAGGCCGTTTGTGGGATATTGTCGAAAAGCATAAAGTAAATATTCTCTACACTGCACCTACCGCCATCCGTTCATTGATGGCTGCGGGCGACAGCTTTGTTGACAACAAGGACCTTAGCAGTATTACCAAATTGGGTTCCGTTGGTGAACCGATTAATGAAGAAGCCTGGCACTGGTATGATGAGAAGATCGGAAAAGGCAAGGCTCCTATTGCAGATACCTGGTGGCAAACGGAAAACGGTGGTATTCTCATCTCACCCATCGCCGGTATTACGCCGACCATTCCGGGTTATGCCATGTTGCCATTGCCCGGCGTACAGCCCGCCTTGTTTGACGAACAGGGCAACGAGATCGAAGGCAATGGCGTCAGCGGAAACCTTTGCATGAAATTCCCCTGGCCGGGCATGCTGCGAACTACTTATGGCGACCATGAACGGTGCCGGCAGACGTACTTCTCGACGTATGAAAACATGTATTTCACCGGCGACGGTTGTTTACGCGACGAAAATGGATATTACCGTATTACCGGGCGCGTAGACGATGTACTTAACGTATCGGGACACCGGATCGGCACGGCTGAAGTGGAAAATGCGATCAATATGCACAGTGATGTTGTTGAGTCTGCGGTTGTTGGATACCCTCATGCCGTAAAAGGACAGGGGATCTATGCATTCGTTATCGCTGGTAATCACCATACCGACGAAAATCTTACCCGGCAGGACATTAATAAAACCGTGAGCCGTATTATTGGAGCGATCGCCAAGCCGGACAAGATCCAGTTTGTATCCGGACTTCCGAAAACACGTTCCGGTAAAATCATGCGGCGTATCCTGCGCAAAATTGCCGAAGGGGAAATATCCAATTTAGGTGATACTACCACCCTGCTTGATCCTGCCGTGGTTGAAGAAATCAAAGCCGGAGCTGAGCAATTGAGAGGCTAGAGAACCGCGCGCCGGACATTGCCAAGGCAACTTAACCTCCATGCACATATAAAAAGGCGTGAAGCAAATCGTTAGTGTATTATTTACCTTGGATTTGTTTCACGCCTTTTCACGTTACTTGTTAAACGGCCTGCTAATCAAGCGTAAACGTAAACGCATCGTATGCCGCTGTACGCCAGGCCAGGTGACGCGTAGCAGGTGACAACGCAAATAGCGGGGAAAATGTGTTTACCTTGACGGTTTTTCCATCCGGCAGGAATTCCAGGTAACGCAGCCAGCCATCACCGCCATTCCCATGCCAGCCCCCACCCAATGCCTGCGCGTTAAATACCATTTGCTGTACTTTTTTTCCCGCCGCATTGGTATCGGTCCGGAACCCGATATGCCCCATCACATCATCTGGCTTGCCAATGTGCCCGGACAAAACCAACTGGATGTTTTTGGAAGGCTTTACCAATTTTTCCCAAATGGCTGCACCGTAATTACCATCGGTTATCGGGTAATTCTCCTTGATAATGTGCTCACTTTCCGAGTTCAGGTAGGAATGCGTCAGCAGGATCACCGTATGATCGGTGTATTGCGGCTGATTGATCGTCTGCAACGCCCAGTTGAGTACCGTATCCCGGGGTGCGAACTCCAGCACCATCACCAGAAACTTCCGTCCATGCGGCGAGGTAAATTCATACGTCGCATTGGTAAGCGAGGGATAACCATCGCCGTCAATCCCCACATCCCGTAATAACCGTTGCGACAACGGGTTTTTATCAACAGGGAAATACTGATTATAATTCGTCCGGCGATATTCGATATTTTTGATCCCATAATCATGATTACCGGTTGCAGCCACGTAAGGCACTTTGCCATCAAGCCGGCCGAACGCACGTGCCACAGCTTCCCATTGTTGTTTTCCCGGTTGGTTACCTTGTGTCCCGTTCGGGTTCAGCCAATCGTTATGTTCCACCAAATCACCTGTACAGAGCACCATGCCGATATGCAACGATTCAATATTTTCGGCAATCCACCCCATCATGAGTTCGAGTGCACCCTGATTTCGTTCAAATTTCACATAGCTTTGGGGGTCGGGCAGTAATACCAGCGACCAAGACTGGGAGTTACTGAGTTGTGGTGGTGCGTATGGCTGGCCCTGCTGGGCGTAGACAGGATGCGAAGCAAGGCCGACAAACCAAAGAAGAAGCAGGCTCGGCAGAAATAATTTACTATTCATAACATCAGGTTTACACAAACAAATATAGGCATTACTGCCGCAAAAAAAACATGCAGCAATAACGCCTATTACGTCCGGACAATCCGTTTACCGCCTACCGCGGACGGGCGCCGTTATTAAACGTAAGCAATGCAGTCGATCTCCACAAGGGAATCACCCGGTACACCACCGTATGTAGCCACCGTCGTACGTACAGGAGGTTTGTTGCCAAAGCGACCCTTGTAGGCCTCATTCATTTTGGTATAATCTGCCAAATCCGCCAGGTATACGTTTACTTTCAGCACTTTTTCCATAGAAGAACCTGCTTTTTCAAGTTCCTTTTGTACTTCATCCAACACGTGATTGGTGTGTGCAGTAATATCTCCGTCAAAGTGAGCGCCTTTTCCGGCGATGAACACCAGATTACCATGTTTGGTATGTCCGGAAAATAACGGTACATTTTGTTGATAGGTAATGCTACCAGCTTCTTTTTCAGGAGCAGCTGCTTTTGCTTCAGCTTTCGCCAGGAAGCCTAAACCGACAACTCCGGCCGCTGATGCAAAAATTTTCCGCAATGCGGAACGGCGTTCATTATTTTTCATTTCCATGAGGTAAAAATTAAAAGTTAATAGTTAATGTTAAATTAAATTCCAGTTCATCGCATTTTCCCTGCATCCATCTATCCGGATTATGACCAAATCTACAAAATTCACCTTTGTTATCCTATTATCGCGCTACTTCTTCGTGGTAAAATTTACAAAACAATGCCGCGAGGCACCTCGCTTCCCTTATTCCGTTTCCCACAGCACACAAACAATCTGCCAAAAGTAAAAACCCGCCGCATATTTGGGTTATGTAAGAAGCGCAAGCGGAACTCCGGTTTATTATAAGAATTGGTTTACAATCAATCGCCTACTGCGAGATGAATAAGCCATCCCGACAAGTCGGAATGGCTTATTAAAACAATTAATGTATATTTTTATCGCTATTACCGATAAACATCATTGTTGTATTTATTGGGCTTGAGCCGCAATCTGCTTGGGCGACTTCACCACAACTATGGTCAGAATGGCAGATGCAAGCAGGGAAACGGCCATCAGGATATACGATGCACCGAAGCCACCGGTAGCGCCATTCAAATAGCCTACGATGTAAGCACCGCCGAACGAACCCAGGGCACCCATACTGTTAATCAGTCCGATCGCACCTCCCGAAACATTACGCGGCAGAATCTCTGTGATCACGGCAAAAAACGGACCGTACGGTGCGTACATCGCTCCACCTGCGATAACCAGTAATGCAAAGGACAACCAGAAATTGCTCTCGCCAATCAGGTATGACAGGTAAAACGCGATAGCACCAACCAACAGAAAAGGCCAGATGAATACCTTCCGGTTCATTGTCTTATCCGAAAAGTAAGAAGCTGCCAACATACCGATGATTGCCAGGATATAAGGTACAGCGGATAACCAGCCCGTGATCACGATATCCATGTTCGGAGCCGACTTAATAATCGACGGCAGCCACATGACAAAGCCATACACACCTACACTCCACAACATATATTGTGCACACAGCAGAATAACAGCCCGCGACTTGAATGCCTCGGCGTAGTTCTTAACCGGCTTAATTCCCTGCTGTTCCTTGTAAAGCGCTTCTTCCAGATCCGCCTTTTCTTCTTCGGTCATCCAGTTGGCGTCTTTCGGCTTCTCATCCACCAATTTCCACCAGATAAATGCCCAAAGAATCCCCGGCACACCCTGGATAATGAACATCTCCCGCCAGCCCAACGCATCGATCAGGTATCCGGAGACCACGGACATCCACAATACCGTGGCCGGGTTCCCCAGAATCAAAAACGTGTTGGCGCGTGACCGCTCCTCTTTAGTGAACCAATTGCTTAGTAAAATCAGCATTGAAGGCATCACCGCACTTTCCACTACACCAAGCAGAAAGCGGATTGCGATCAACATATTGACGTCGTGCACCATACCGGTGGCTGCAGCAAGTGCACTCCACAGGATAAGTGACCAGAAAATCAGTTTTTTGGCACTTTTCGTCGCGGCATAGTGTGACCCCGGAATCTGGAAAAAGAAGTATCCCAGAAAGAACAGCGATCCAAGTAACGATGACATACCTGGCGTAATCCCCAGGTCCTCAGCCATGCCGCCGGCAGCAGCAAAACCGAAATTCGACCGGTCCAGGTAAGCGAGACTATACGTAATAAACGCAATGGGTATCAGCCGATACCAACGCGACCGTGCTAATATTTTTTCCATTCTATGATGTGATTAGTATTAACCGATCTGCCTTATTGCGCCACCTTAACCGCCTGCCGGGCAATTAACTTCAGCTGGCCATCAATCTTTTCCCATACCAACAGCACGTGCAGCGAAACCGTACCGGGATCTTTTCCCTGGTCGGCTGTATGAGCAAACAGCGAATGCCGTACAACCGCAGTATTTCCTATAACCGCAATCGTGATATCCGAAAAATCCAGGCTGGTAAATACGAACTTTTTAGATACCATAGAGTTGATAAAGGTTGCCTGATCTTCGATCAAGCCTCCGGAATGCCCATAGGTAAGTTCTTTAGCCGTTAAATTGGTTAATGCGGCCTCGTCGGCTGCAACCAGTGCCTGCCGGAATGATTCGACGGTGGCTTCCACTTCTGCAACGTCCAATGTGTCTTTAGTCATTTGCTGATTGTTTTGCTCTTGATTATTGCCCGCGCCCGGCGCACAGCTGATGCATACCCCAATTACGGCCAATAGTGTTAATAATTTGGTTATTTTACTCATCATTGTTGTTTTTATGCCTCCCATTACCAAATGATGCAAAAGGGAATGGCTGTTTATGAAGTTTATTATAATAGGCTCCAATGATACAAATATATCCGCATAAAAACCGACATAAATTGCTTTTTTTAGTGCGGCCGGTTTCCTCCGTTGCCGGTCTGACGGCGGATATTTTCCTGACGGAGGTAGCTCCGGTAATCAACGTTCAGCGGCGTTGCTCTTCCATTCAGGTCGTATACAATACCGCCGTCCCGGACGGTCAATTCGCATTCCAGCCGTTGGTCGGCCTCCAACCGGGTACCTACATAGTCAAAAAAGCCAAAATCACCTTTACGGATCCCCAGAATGGCAACATCTGCAGGCGCACCCACGGACAGGTTGCCGAGTTCTTCCCGTTTAATCATCTGTGCCGGATTCCAGGTAGATGCTTTAATCACTTCATTAAACGGCATACCCATTACGATAAATTTATCCATTACGGTCAGCATATCCTTCATCGCGGCGTTCATGCTGCCAATGTGAATATCGGTACTGATGGAGTTCGGGTAAAATCCTTCCTTTATTGCGGGGATAGCCTGCGAAAATGCAAAGCTGATACCGCCGTAACCCACATCGAAATTAATTCCGCGTTTGCGGGCCTCGTATACAAAAGGCTTTACCTTCTGCGTTTCCAGGTCAACGATATATTCCCGACTGCCCAATTGGCCGAAAGCGTGGGTAAAAATATCGCCAGGGTTCAGTTTTTCCAGGAACAGCTCACGGATAGGTAGCGGAGGATTGCTGCCACCAAAATCGATCATTGTGGGTAGTCCGCCAGCCAGTTCGCCAGCCTTTACTGCGTTTTCTACCGGCGTCCAGTCCGGCCCTTCAAAGTGAGCCACTTTAAACCCAACGATGTAGTCACGGTACCGGCGAGCGGTAAGCGCCGCCATCCGCGGATCCATATCATCAGTATTCTGCTCATAAACCCCACCACGCATACCTTCTCCTACGATGTTCAGGAAAGCCAGTACCCGGGTCTTTGAAAAATCGATGGTTTGTTTTTTATAATCGGCAAATGTACGCCATCCCGGACTTCCTGCATCCACTACAGTGGTCACTCCGTTGCGGAATGTAAAACCGTCCGGCGGAAATGCATTCGGTCCGTTCATATACTGCTGATCCATGTTAGTCCCCCAGTAATGGTGGG
>NZ_JBEBRB010000093.1:0-8604 GCF_040395035.1 Parapedobacter lycopersici
TCTTCGGCAATGCCGCACCGGAGCTTGCCGGCAACCCGGAGGTGGCGGAAGCATATGCACCGCCCGTTGCGGCCAGGAACATCAACAACACACCGCATGAATACATCCTGGTAGACACACCCGAAAAGCAGGCTGAACTGGTGGCTTTGCTGGCGGCGCAGCAATCGTTCTGCTTCGATACGGAAACTACGGGCACGGACGCCAATGTGGCCGACCTGGTCGGGTTGTCATTTGCCACGGAGACCGGTAAGGCATGGTATGTGCCCGCACCCCGCGACGAGGTGGGTTGCTGTGCCCTGCTCGAACCGTTTAAGCGGGTATTTGAAGATGACGGGATTGCCAAGGTAGGACAAAACCTGAAATATGACATGTTGCTGCTGGCCCGCTACGGCGTGTCGGTTAAAGGTGAACTGTTTGATACCATGCTGGCCCACTACCTGATCGATCCCGACACCCGCCACGGCATGGACGTACTCGCCGAAAATTACCTGGGCTACACACCTGTTCCCATTACCGACCTTATTGGTCCGCGTGGTAAAAAACAGGGTAATATGCAGGACGTCGACCTGGAAGCAATCACCGCCTATGCCGCGGAAGATGCCGATATTACGCTGCAGCTGAAGACGGTTTTTGAGCCACTGCTGGAGCAGGCCGGGGCGTCGAACCTGGCCCGCGAAGTCGAATTTCCGCTGGTATACATCCTGGCCGATATGGAACGCTGCGGCGTAAAGATCGATGTGGAGGTGCTGCGCGGCCTCTCCGGCTCGCTGGAAAAAGATATCGCCGAGATCGAGCGCACCATTTACGACAAAGCCGGCGTCCGGTTTAATATTGCCTCACCCCGGCAGCTCGGGGAAGTGCTTTTTGATAAACTGCAACTCGATCCGAAAGCCAAGAAGACCAAAACCGGCCAGTACAAAACCGGCGAGGACGTGTTGCTGACATTGGCCACGAAAAGTGATATTGTAAAGGATATCCTTGATTTCCGGCAGCTCCAAAAGCTGAAATCCACCTATGTGGATGCGCTACCCCAGATGATTCACCCGATTACCGGGCGTGTGCATACCTCATACAACCAGGCAGTGGCTGCAACGGGCCGGCTGAGTTCAACCAACCCCAACCTGCAGAATATCCCCATCCGTACCGAACGGGGGCGGGAGGTGCGCAAGGCATTTATACCGCGCGATGCGGACCACGTGATCCTATCGGCCGACTACTCGCAGATTGAACTGCGGCTGGTAGCCCACATAAGCGGCGACCAGGGTATGGTAGATGCCTTTAACCAAGGGCTGGATATCCACCGGGCCACCGCGGCCCGCGTATATGGCGTATCGCTGGAAGCCGTCACATCCGAACAGCGCAGAAATGCGAAAGCAGTCAATTTCGGTATTATTTATGGTCAGTCGGCCTTTGGCCTTTCACAGAACCTGGGTATCCCGCGCAAGGAAGCCGCAGCCATTATTGACCAGTATTTTGCGCAGTACCCCGGCATCAAAAAGTACATGAACGACACCATTAACTTTGCCAAGGAAAATGGCTATGTGGAAACGTTGCTCAAGCGACGGCGCTACCTCCGCGACATCAATTCGGCCAACCAGACCGTGCGCGGCTTCGCTGAACGGAACGCGATCAACGCTCCTATTCAGGGGTCAGCCGCCGATATGATCAAGGTAGCCATGATTGCCATTCATCGTGATATCCAGCAACAGGGTCTTCAGGGAAAAATGACCATGCAGGTGCATGACGAATTGGTTTTTGATGTCCCGCGATCGGAAGTATCCCAATTCCGTACCCTGGTGGAAAAACACATGAAAAACGCGTTAACGATGGCCGTGCCGGTTGTCGTGGAAATCGGCGAAGGGCAGAACTGGCTCGAAGCGCACTAACCGTACCGGCAACTATGCGGACATACCTGCTGTTATATTTATTGGTTACTGCTGCTACAACGGCAATGGCTACCCCTGCGGATACCACCGGCCGCCCCATTTATTACGAGCCGGCACCGGAGGGTATGCTGCGCTTTTTTTATGACGACAGGTATTACCTGGCAGCTAAAGCCTGTTCGTTCAGGGCAATTGAGCGTATCGCTAAATTTGATTTCAACAAGCAGGTATTTGTGGGTGAGTTTGTCGATTTCAACCTGTCCGGGCGCGCCATACTGCGGGGCGGTTACGAAAACGGCAAAAAAGAGGGGAAATTTACGGCCTATCACCCGAACGGACAGCGGAAATGGGAAGTGACTTTTGTGCAGGATGCTCCCCGGGGCATATGGGCTTTTTACTATCCGGACGGAAAGCCGTTACTCGAACTGGAGTATGGTACCAGTGGCACCATTATCCGTAATTTCTGGGACACCCGGGGCCGCCAGCAGGTAACCGACGGCAACGGAAAGTATGCCTTTGAAATAGCGGCAGACGGTTACAATGAATATGGCTACGTCCGCTACAGACGGAGCGGGCGGGTTGTTAACGGGCTTCCCCATGGCAACTGGATCGTGGAATATGTGTTTGAGGACGGTGAAAAAGCGGGGGCCGGCCATGAGTATTACCGCGACGGCCAGTTTATACGGGGGTATGAAACGTTCACTGACGAAACATTTGACGACACTCCCCGCTACCGGCTATACCCGGTTGAATTTTTCGACCGGGCAACGACCATGGTAAGTAAGGCCTGTACCATTGATGAATATTCGGGCTTCACCCAGTACCTGGAAAAATATTTTGAGCGATGGTTTGCCACGGTCAATGCAGCCGCGCTGGCCAGCCAGCAGATCGAACTCGCCATTTCCGTCGATGAAACGGGCACCGCCCAGCGGATTGAAGCCATACAGACGTTTCCAAGTGCACAGTATGCCTCCCTGCTGTTAAGCGCATGCCATGGTATTGAATTCTGGTTCCCTTCTTATGCGGATGGCGAATATACCGCCGACACCTTAACGCTGACGGCCGAAGTAGCCCCAGACCCGGACGGACAAAAACTGCACTTTTACAACATACAGATCAGGCGCGAAAAAGGGTACTGAACCTGCTTTAGCGCCGCTGATATGCCCTCACGGGAGCCGCTTGTTTCCTGTCTGGCTCATGGTCTCCTTTTACAGGGATATCTTAGGGACATTATAGGGACCCGGTAGGGACTTTGTAGGGACTTTGTAGGGGGAAATCCCTATCATGTTCCTTCCAGATCCGTATTCGTTCTGCATCATTTCCGGCAGTTTTAAACAAAGTAACCGACCAGACTACGAATCAGGGATACGCAGCAGGCCTCCGATCGTTTCTTTGTCACGGATTACCCCCCGATTTGTCGCATTTCCACCGTGTAATTGCCGTCGACCAGCCGTAATTTTGGTTAACATACCACACAAGGTTGCGTGGTTAGTTACTTACCTTTAATCAAAGATCATGAATACACAAGTTTTCATTAACCTCCCGGTAAAAGACCTGAAACGTTCCATGGATTTCTATACCGCGGCCGGGTTCACGAATAATCCGACGTTTACCGACGAGACCGCGGCGTGCATGGTATATTCTGAAGAAATCTACGTGATGCTGCTCACACATGCAAAATTCAGCCAGTTTACCGGCAAGGCCATCGCCGACACCCGGCAAACCGCTGCGGTGATCAATTCGCTGGGGCTCGACAGCCGGGAACGGGTGGACAATACCATTGAGAAAGTGGTGGCCGCCGGTGGCAAGGAAAGCCGGGAACCCGACGATTATGGCTTCATGTGGCAACGGAGTTTTGAGGACCCCGACGGCCACCTTTGGGAAGTCTGTTATATGGATATGAGTAAATTTCCACAGGAATAGCAAGAAAAGTATGAAAAATGCGATTTATCCCTGCATCTGGTTTGATGGTCAGGCCAAGGATGCGGCCGAATACTACTGTTCGATATTTCAAAACTCCGGCATCATCGACGACACGCCCATGGTCGTCACCTTCGAGCTGGATGGTGTGAAGTTCATGGGCCTGAACGGTGGACCGGCTTTTACGCCAAACCCTGCGATTTCATTTTATGTTGTGCTGGACAAGGAAGAACAAGTACAAAAAGCCTGGGAACGCCTTTCCGACGGTGGGATGGTGCTGATGGCGCTCGACAGGTATGACTGGAGCGAAAAATATGGCTGGGTACAGGACCGGTTCGGCGTGTCGTGGCAGATTAGTCTGGGCGACAGTCGGGCCGTGGGCCAGCGATTCGTTCCGTTGCTGATGTACTGCGGCGAGCAGCAGGGAAGGGCGGAGGAAGCCATGCAATATTATACCGACGTATTTAACCCCGCAAAAACAGAAAGCATCGTCCGGTACGAACCTGGGCAGGTGTCCCTCGATGCGACGGTTGTACATGCGCGGTTCCGGCTCAATAACGGGGTTTTCATGGCCATGGACAGTGCCGTGCCGCAGCCGTTTACATTTAACGAAGGGGTGTCCCTCGTGATTGATTGCGACACCCAGGAGGAAATCGATTATTACTGGGAGCGGCTTACCGACGGTGGAAGCGAAAGCCAATGTGGCTGGCTGAAAGACCGGTTCGGGGTGTCGTGGCAGGTGGTCCCCACCGTATTGGCCGGACTCCTGCAGGACCCCGCGAAATCCGCACGGGTAATGCAGGCATTTATGCAGATGAAAAAATTCAATATTGAGCAGCTGGTCAATGCGTAGCGTGCCCTGTTCGGAGGAACAGGTGTACGATGGCCGGACGGGCTTGCCCGGATTGTGCACCCACCGGTGCCGGATGTATGGCTATGCGGTGTCCGGATGGTTTATATATGCACCGCCGTCGTGTTGCATATCAAGGTGAATTTAGCTAAGTTTGCTTGGTTAATTTACGGCTTAGCAAAATAAGATGACAATCCATAGAGAAGGGTATACCAGCATTGCCATTACGTTACTGGTAATTTTTGTAAGTAATGCCCTCGTACATTACTTTATCCCGGACAGCACATTTGTGGTGTGGTTCGTATACCTGCTTTCACTGCTGTTGTTTGTTGCCATATTGCAGTTTTTCAGAAATCCCAAACGGCACATTATACCCAATGAAAATACCATACTCTGCCCGGCCGACGGCAAGGTGGTGGTGATTGAGGAAACGGAGGAAACGGAGTATTTCAAAGATCGCCGGCTACAGGTTTCCATTTTTATGTCGCCCGTGAATGTGCACATTAACCGTAATCCGGTAAGCGGTGTCGTTCGGTTTTTCCGCTACCACCCGGGAAAATACCTGGTGGCCTGGCATCCTAAATCATCAACACTTAATGAGCGTACCAGCATTGCGATACAAACTGCGCAGGGCCCGGAGGTCCTGTTCCGGCAGATCGCCGGCGCCATGGCCAGGCGGATCGTTTGGTATGTGAAGGAAGGTGACAGTGTCACGCAGGGGCAGGAGTTCGGGTTTATCAAATTCGGCTCCCGTGTGGATGTCTTTTTGCCTATCGGCACGAAAGTGAATGTAAAAATCGGAGACCACGTAACCGGCGGGCTGACGACACTCGGACAGTTCGGGTAGCAACGCCCGGTGACGACATACAACGGGGCATCATATAGCTTCATACACCATGAGATTCCTCCTGCTTGTTTTTATCAATGCCGGTGCGGTGGGCATATCCATTGCCTTCGTGAATTTTTATTTTCAACGCGACTGGTCCGCTTTCCTGATTTCCTTCGGCATTAGCTTTGCCATCAGCTTCCTGGTGTTTTATTACTTGTTCCAGCGTTACATCTATAATAAAATCAGGCTTATCTATAAACAGATCCATAGCCTTAAGCTTGGCAAAGACCTAAAGAATGCACTGGGCGAGAAGATGAGCAACGACCCCATCAATGATATGGAACAGCAGGTGCGGGACTGGGCAAAGGCAAAGGGAAAAGAAATTGAAACGCTGAAAGACCAGGAACGCTTTCGACGGGAATTTCTGGCGAATATTTCACACGAACTTAAGACACCGCTATTTGCCATCCAGGGGTATATTGATGCGCTGCAGGACGGCATGCTGGAAGAGGACCCGGAAACGGCCGCCCAATTTCTCGTAAAGGCATCACAGAATATCGACCGGCTGAGCTTTCTGATTAAAGACCTGGACGCAATTTCCAAACTCGAAAGCGGACAGATCCCCGTTAATTATCAGAAATTCGACATCGTGCCGTTGATCAGGGAGGTCATGGAGTCTATGGACGACCGGGCCCGTGCACATGAAATTACACTCCGCTTCAAAGAGAAGTACCAGCGGGCCATGATGGTGAATGCCGACCGTGAGAAAATCAGGCAGGTACTGGTTAACCTCGTCGACAACTCCATTAAATACGGAAAAACACGCGGGCAGACCGACATCCGGGTTTACGAGCTCTTCGACACGGTGTTGGTTGAGGTGACCGACGACGGAATTGGCATTGAGGAAAAAAACCTGACACGGGTATTTGAACGGTTTTACCGGACAGATAAGAGCCGCTCACGGAAAATCGGCGGTTCGGGACTTGGGCTTGCTATTGTAAAGCACATCATTGAAGCCCATGAACAGACGATCAACGCGCGGAGCACCGAAGGTGTGGGCACTACCTTTGCTTTCACGCTGGAGAAAGAAAGCCCCGCGATTTAACCCGGTGACCGGTGGTTGTAGCGGCTGGGCCCAGCGACGAGTTTTTTGTTACTTTTTTGCGGAAAAAGGTAAACCCTCCCCCCTTCAAACTTAACAATAAGTAACTTGTTAATTAACGTTAAGTTAACATTAAGGTTATACATTTGCAGAAATATTCCAGTTATGTCGTTAAACAGCATATTCCAGTATTTTGTCCCTAAAGACAAAAAATTCTTCCCACTCTTTGAGCAAGCCAGCAGCAACCTCATTGAAATGGCGCGGCTACTGAAAGAATTGGTAAACCTGCCCGATCTTAGCAAGCGGAAAGAGATCTGCAGAAAAATCGAAGACCTGGAGCATAAGGGCGACGAAATTTCCCATCAGATCCACCTCGAATTGGGCAAAAACTTCATTACGCCTTTTGACCGCGAAGACATCCATACGCTGACGAGTTCGTTGGACGATGTGGCTGATTTCATTCATGGCGCATCCAACCGGATCGATTTATACCAGGTGGAGAAGATTACCGACCCCATTATTGAGATTGCCGACCTGATTGTGGAAGCGACGGAAGATGTGGCTAAGGCGGTGCATGAGCTCCGTAACCTGAAAAATATTCGCAACATCACTGATTCGTGTGTACGCATCAACAGCGTTGAAAATAAAGCGGATTATATATTTGACAAAGCGGTGGGCGAGCTGTTCCAGTTTGAGAAGGACGCCATCAACCTGATCAAATATAAAGAGGTGTTATCGGCGATGGAAACCGCCACCGACCGGTGTGAAGACGTGGCCAACGTACTGGAGAGCATTCTGGTGAAAAACGCATAAGTGAAGCCGCGGACAATAACGAAGCAACCGAAGGGTTTAATTAACGAAACATACGTCTAATGATCACCACATTACTGGTTATCGTCATCATCCTTGCCATTGCATTTGACTACATCAATGGATTTCACGATGCCGCCAACTCCATTGCCACCATCGTTTCCACCAAAGTACTGACTCCTTTTCAGGCGGTGTTGTGGGCTGCGGCATTCAACTTTGCCGCATACTTCTATTTCACCGACCATAAGGTGGCCAATACCGTTGCCAAAACGGTACTGGAACAGTATATTACCCTTGAGGTGATTTTCGCGGGATTAATTGCTGCCATCGGCTGGAACCTGTTTACCTGGTATTACGGCGTCCCTTCCAGCTCATCCCATACGCTGATCGGTGGATTTGCCGGTGCAGGAATGATGCACGCCTTTATCCTGGGCGACAATGTTATCGGTGCAATCAACATGAAAGCCACGTTGCAGATTATCTCATTCATTGTCCTGGCACCGCTAATCGGAATGATCATCGCGACCATTATCACATTAATCATCATCAACATATCCAAGCGGGCCCGACCGGCCGTGGCCGAATGGTGGTTCAGGAAACTGCAGCTCGTTTCGTCGGCTGCCCTCAGCTTCGCGCATGGCGGCAACGACGCGCAGAAGGTGATGGGAATTATCTTCGTGGCGATGGTGGCGGGCGGATATTTGCAATCGGGCGACCCCATGCCGGAGTGGATTCCATTAGCCTGCTATTCGGCCATTGCGTTGGGTACTATGAGCGGCGGTTGGAAAATCGTGAAAACCATGGGCACCAAAATAACGAAGGTAAACGCGCTGGAAGGCGTGGGCGCCGAAACAGCGGGTGCGCTGACACTGGGCATTACCGAACACTTCGGCATTCCGGTTTCGACCACGCACACCATTACTGGTTCCATTATCGGGGTAGGTGTGGTAAAACGGGTTTCTGCCGTCCGCTGGGGCGTAACGATCAGCCTCCTTTGGGCATGGGTGCTGACCATTCCGGTATCTGCGGTACTGGCCGGCATTACGTTTACTATTATCCATTACCTGTTTTAAAAACCGACAAACGGGTTCTTTGGGATGTCCGTAAACCATACCGACAGGCAAAAACCTGTGTCTATGTATAAAAAAAACAGGCTTTTATAGGAATCATTGCAAATTTATATGTAGTTTTATCGCGTTTTAGCCTTGAC
>NZ_JBEBRB010000094.1:0-8359 GCF_040395035.1 Parapedobacter lycopersici
GCATCCCACCACAATCTCGTATGATTAGCATCCGGCCCATTAAGTAATGTACGCGCATTTTCCACCGCCACGGAATTGTTTGTGATCTCCGCAGTTGTAAACTTTAACCTTCTCATCATGCCGGTTACCGGAATATCCGGATTAAAGGATTCAATAATAGCAAAACCAACAGGATAACCCGTCCGCCTACGCTCACTCCACGCCTCCCAACTATCGGGGAAGAGTGCAATCCATTTCTGTGTAATAATCTGTTCCAATTGCGTTTCAAAATCGGCCGCTTGCTGGTAAGCAACCGGAATATCCGACATGGCCGGGGTATTCCATTTATCACTGATGGCCACGGGTGTATTCATGCTGTTTTGGTAAGTTTCGACCTCATCAGACGTCGCGGCTCCCCATTGTTCCATGGATATAGCAATACCCTGATTGTATAACTCCGCTGCACTTCCCCCCATATTCCACCCCCGTAGCGCGCCTTCAGCGCGGAGAAAGTAGTTCTCAGCGGCTACCATAACCTGCAAAGGTGGATTAATGCCACCCCGTGCCAATGGCCGCCATCTGGTATTGATAAAGGAATGTGTCGGTTCCAGAAAGGGTCCTTTTTCGAGTCGGGGCATTCCATTCCGGATGCCTTTATACCCGCCTCCTTCTACTGCCGCATCAAAATATTCTCGGATACGGGGGTCGTCATAGCCTTCCAGTACACTCTGCATAGTGGCACTCATCCTAAATTCGTCTATGTAGGTAATTGCTGCATAAAAGTTCAGTGAATTTGCTGTTGTAAGCACATTTGCATTTTGATCATTTTGGGTCATTACACCAGCCGCCACGGCTTTCTCAGCTTCCGTCTTAGCCAGCTCTGGATCAATGTAAGCCAAGCGAACCGCGAGCCGCAGCCTTAGGGAGTTCGCAAACGTCAGCCACTTACCCGCATCACCCGCATAAACTAAATCATTTGAACCAAAACCATTGGCAGATGTATTGGCAGACAACACCGCGACCGCTTCATCCAACACGTTAAAAAAGTCATGATACACAAATTCCTGCGAATCATAAGCCACGCTGGTTTGCCCATTGCCGAATTCAGAATAAATCGTCGGTCCAAAAAAGTCAGAGATGCGGTGGTACATTACCACCTTCCAAACCTTTGCAATGGCATTCTCAACCGCCATATTACTCGCAGCAGTGGTTTGCTCCACAAATAGCAATTGCGGAGCTGCCCTCGAATAAACATCATCATAGTAGCGAGAGGTCCAGCTCATCACCTCCAGAAAATTTCCCGAATCAAAATTAGCTTCTGTCGTTGCAAAGTATTGGGCATATTCATCGGAAAACAGACTTTGCGATCGCTGAAATGCCTGATTATCTCCATTCAATCCATAAAATTGTGACTGGGCAAATGCCTGTCCCAAAAGAGAGGCATCAATATCATCGACAATTATCTGGTTTTCGGGAACATTGAGCTCGTCAAAATGATCTGTACATGTGCTGAATGTGCCCATTGCCAACGCAATAGTGACTGTTCGTTTTATGATATCCGATGTTAAGCTAAGAATCTTCATGATAATTGAAATTAGCAAGTATAGATTAAAAATCAACCTTTAAACTGAACCCGAAAGATCGGGAAGATGCCGGCGTAAAGGCCTGAGTACCTTCCGATGATGCTCCCGTACCCCCCATAAAATCAGGATCCAGGTGGTCAGAAGCGCGGTACAGGAAAAACAGGTTACGACCAACTAGGGAGAGCTGCACGTTACTGATAGGCCATTTATTAAACAGTGCCGATGGCAATGTGTAATCCAAGGTTAGTTCCCGGAGGCGTGTATTTGTTGCATCATCTACGAAAGCCTCTCCTACCGGTATGCTTCTTCCGCCGATACTTCTCCAGAAGGATTCCGCGGATATGGCGATATTATTGGGAGAACCGTCTTCCAATACTGCCACCTCATCCGTGAACACATGCTGTCCGAACACTAGATCTCCATTTCTTCCAATGAGTGTTTGTTCAGTAACGCCGTCATCGTATAAAATCGCGTTTGTTTCCGAAGCCACTGTTCCGCCCTGACGGTGTTCGATCAAAAAGCTCAGCCCAAAATTTTTGTACCGGAGGGTATTCGATATACCCCCCGTCCAATCCGGATTGAAATTTGCGACCAGCACTGTGATACCGCTTGTAACCTTGGGAAGGCCGTTGGCACCAACGATAACGCGTCCCTGTTCATCCCGTATAAAACCCCTGGAATAAATATTACCGAAAGGCTGCCCCTCTTCAATAATGAAATTACTGAAGAAGCCCGAAGGCGTTAGGTTAACCCGCGGCCGCTCGTCCGAAATCCGGTTTACCATATTTCTGTTCAATCCGAAATTTAGGTTCAGGTCCCAGCTGAAATCATTTTGTTTAACCGGCGTGGTGGTAATCAGCGCTTCAATACCCTTATTCTCTACATCACCGCCATTGGTGTAATACTCCCTCGCCCCTGACCCAACGGGCAGCGCTACCGTAAATAGCTGATCGTATGTATTTGTCTTATACGCTGTGATGTCGAATCCCAACCGGTTTTGAAAAAACCGGAGGTCCAGCCCTATTTCCGTTGAACGTGTCCGTTCAGGGCGCAGGTTGGTATTAGGCAACGTATTGCTAAGTTGCAGGAAACCGTTGGTTCCCCCGGCGCTGAATGACGCCGTCCGCCTTACCATGTAAGGGTTTGCGCTATTGCCGACCTCGGCCCATGATCCCCTTATCCGTGCCATGGATATCGCCTCTGGAAATTCCATTAAATCAGACAATACCGCACTTAAGCCCACAGACGGATAAAAATAGGAACGGTTATCGGCCGGCAGCGTAGAACTCCAATCGTTTCGGCCAGTAACATCTAAAAAAACAGCACTTTTCCAGCTCAGCTGACCAAATGCATATAAGGAATATATATCCTGGTTTAACCCCGGATTATGGGTAACCACCGGAAGATTGGTATTGCTAAGCGCGAAGAAATTAGGGATAATCATCGCTTGGCCCGTACTCACACGCACGGCACTATTACGTTGAATTTTAATATTACCGCCGACACTTAGGTCCACGTTCCAATCCGTGGCAAACTGCTTATTAAAGGAGGCCAGAAAGTCGGCATTAAACTCACTTTCCCGATTGCTTTCCACGTTGTATTGCCCATCCGGCGCACTTGCATAGTTATCGTTATATAACTTCTCCTCCCTGCCTCCATTGGCACCATCATAAGAGCCGCGGACCATCAGCTTAAGATGATCGGAAAACTGATAACTCAATGATGTTAACGCGATAATCCGTTCACGTTCGGTGTCGTTTGGCGTACGGTTTAAAATCCAATATGGGTTTCCGCCTATTGCGGAACCGGGATTAAAATAATTCTGTTTGTTCAGGCCTTCTGCATCCGTGTATTCAAAATCCCGCAGATGGGCGGTCTGGATATTTCTGGGCAGTCGGTAGATCATCCTGGTGGGGTTATATCTTCCACCGAAATAGCCGTTAGCGATTTTTTGGTAGATATAATCTGCTTTCACGTCAAGTGTCAATCCCTTTGCCAGCTGGTTATTCATCCGGGCGGACACGTTATGCCTTTTTAGCTCATTACCCGGCAAAATACCCGCGGCATCCGTCAGCGTATAAGAAAACATGGTCTGTGTTCTTTCTCCCCCTATTGTTGCATATACATTAGTTGTCGCGTTATGACCATTTTGGTAAGCATCTATATTGTTATCTGGTTGAGGCGTTAGCGCATAGGTAGCACCCGCCATGGCCGGATCTAATGACCAGTGCTCGACGGTCTGTCCCTCCATCCTTGGTCCCCACGAATATTCCGATGTTCTATCATATAGACCGCCCTGTCCCTGACCATATTCGTTTTGGAAATCCGTTAATATGATCGGCTGTTGGATCATAAACGTCTGACTGACACCAACACGCGTAACGCCAGCTTTTCCTCGTTTGGTTTCAATAACAATGGCACCATTTTGCGCGGCGCTGCCGTACAGCGCTGCCGCATTGGGACCTTTAAGGATATTGATTGATTCAACATTATCCGCATTCAGGTTGTCCGGATTCCCCCGAATCGGAACACCATCTACAACATAAAGCGGCTGGCTGTCTCCCGATATGGATTTATTCCCCCGCAAAACCACCCGGGCTGATGCACCAACACCAGATGCTGATGAGTTGATAGATAAACCGGCTACTTTTCCCTGAAGGGAATTCATAATGTTCGGTTCACGCGCCTTGGTCATCTGCTCCGTACTAACGCGCTGTGTGCTATAGGTCAATGACCTTGTCTGACGCTCAATACCCAGCGCCGTAACGACAACTTCTTCCAATGCGGTAGATTCGTCCACTAATGAAACATCAATCACCTGCTGTCCGTTCACTGGAATCTCCTTCGGCACAAAACCAACATAAGTAAAGACAAGGGTGGCGGTTTTAGACACACTGATTGAATAACCTCCATTGGCGTCAGTGGTAGTTCCGGTACGGGTCCCCTGCAACGTCACGCTTACGCCCGTCAGCCCGTTTCCATTCGCATCCATTACCCTTCCACGAACAATAATATTATCCTGTACACGATTTTGTTCTGGCAAGAAAACAACATTAAGTCGCCCGTGTAATTCCTTTTTTTCGCCGCCCCGATCGGCCGGTTCGGCATAAAGGATTCCGGCATTTGTCACGATCAGCAGGCACGAACCAGTCCATCTGGCAAGTTGAAGTAGGGTTTGGCACAACTCCAAAAACGGCTTACACATACAATGCCGATGCCTGTGGTAATTAAAAGGGAACATCAATAAATTCATAATTTAACTGTGTTTTTAAGTTAGGGAATTAAACACATCACGCAGCCGGTGCAGCCGCCCATCACTCCATTGGTTAGCTATTTGCTGTTTAAGCATACAAGCCCGGAAAGGTTGTTGGATAGTTAAACAGTCTATACTATAGACTAGAAATACGGCAAAAGTCCCACTGCCGTTTCATAAATCTTTCATCACATTACTTTCCTTACCACAATACGCCCTAAATGCGATGATCCAGCTAATTAGCATTCCACTTAGCTGAAATACTAATTAGCTGGATTAACCATGCAGCTATGCTATGGCTTTTTCTGTTCAAATTCATGCACTTTAACAACCGGTGGATGGTTGTATTTCTGTGCCTCGGCTTCCACATACTGGACGAAATCCGCTTCGTTATTGTGCTTCTTGCCAAAACTCCACCCATCAATTACCATATACTCGTAAGTCTGATCGGCTGTCTGCGGAATCATAAAAACATGATTACCGCCATAATTGGTCATTTCATGATATTTGGGCTGGTATTTTTCCTTCACCACGATACCGATGCCCTGCCAGGGCACAATTAATACATCTTCGCCGATATCCTCATCCGGGATACGGGCCTCAATGTCTTTCCCCATGGAAACCGCAATCCCGTTTTTGTTTATGGATTTATATTCATCCATAATCTTCCGGATGCCGACACCGAACATGGCATCGCCGGCCGGAGGCATAAACTTATCAAAGGCCACCTGCACCGTGCTCCAGCTTTTGTGTGCATAGGCGGAATAATATTGTTTCAGCTCGTAAAAGCCTTTTTCTGAATTCCAGTTTGTCGTGGTCACTTCGATCATGCTTCTTAACGGCCCGTTGTACACTACGTCGTAAGCATATCGGGTATCCAGGTACGGTCCCTTGTCCTTGTATGGCGAGTGGTACGCCCGCGCAGGGTGTTCCGGGTCTTTGGGGTTTTCAAAAATACAGATTCCACCGCCCCCGAAGGTTTTGGCCACTGTCATGATATCCGTCCCCATTTCCCAAGGCATGTAATAGCCGGAGTTATTGGTTGAATACTCGTAATATGCCGTCAGCATGGGGTCGCGCTTTCCATGCACATCCAAGTCGTGGGGGTACCACAGTTTCCACCCCATGTCTTTCGATTCCCAGAAAGGCACGGTATGGCGACCGTAATTGCCAATGCCTGCGTGCACCTCGTGTTCAAACATGCCGCGTTCGTAAAATCCGATGTAGATATAAAACTCGCGCGTTTCCTTCGGTTGCAAGTCGCTAATGAAAAAGATTTCATCCCAGATACCATCCTTGTTCACATCATCAACTTGCAGCACAATGGAATGCCCGTTGGTTTCCTTCCGGCGCAAATAACCACTCATTTCCTTCAGTTCTTCCATGGTAGGTTCGTGGTTGCTCGGCAGTTTGGGATCCACGACCGCAATCCAGCGTTCGGGTATATTTTGAACGGGCAGCTGTTCCCGTTTTACGACAATCGGCTGGTTTTCCAGCGGAATATCCAGCACATTCGTTACCGAAATCCGTATCCGCTGTCCGGGCGCAAAATCATTGCCTTCAGTATACCAGCCCGGACCGGACTGTGCATACGTAGAAAGGGACAACAATAGAACCAGGTATGTACAAATTATTTTCATGTTCATCGTAATAAAAATTAAGTGGAATGAAGCGGCTACAAACGGTCTAAATAAGGAGCCGGTATGTTATGACGGGGAAGGCGTCCGATACAGGGTTCGATGACCCCAAACGCATTTTCTCCCAATATCTTTTTCTTTGATGATAGTGGCAGCCGCGAAAAGACCACCCAGCCCAGCTGCTGCCGCGGATCCCGCATCGGCAAATCTGACCCATACAGGATGCGGTCATCCCCCACATGCGCCACCAGGTACTCGATAATCCCCAGCGGTACCGGCGTCAGCGTGATCTCCGCATACACATTGGCATATTTCTGCATGGCCGATATAGCCATATCGGCCATGGCATAACTACCGCCGGCATGAGCAATAACCCACCGCACGCCCGGATATTTCGCTGCCAGTGTTTCTACCTCCAGTAAATCCGTCCGCGTTGGATGGATCAAGGCGTACAGCCGGTTCTGTTCACCGAATTTCCACCATATATCATACGAATGGTGATGGTACTCTACACCATAAAAATGATAGGGTTTCATTCCGATAATGCGCTTATCGGCATATAATGCAGGAATCATATCTCCCAATTGCTGCTGTGTATAGTGGGTAGGGTCAAATGTGCCCAGCCCCCAGAAGCCCTGGGGCGAATGGTCGAGTGTCTGCTGTACCAGCCGGTTGCCGGCAACGGCATCGTTACTAACTACCCCAACCCAGCTCATGAAGCCGCCGCCGATGCAGCCGATTTTCTTCATCATGGCAAAAATCCCCTCCGGACCGCCATTTTCCATCCGGTATCCGGCGCCTCCTGCACCGTTCAATCCTTCATGCAGCATATGCATGTGCATATCCACAACGGGTACGGGCAGCGTCTGTCCACGGCGGACAGCCGTCATCAGCACATCTTCCGAACGGTTCGTGTGAATGGCCGGTGGACGCAGTCCACCCAGCAGACGGATCAGGTTTCCCCCCGCTATTTTTGCGCGTGCATCGGCCGGTACTCCCGCATAGTCGACATAACAACGATGGGCACCTGCCGACATCGTGGGCGTATCCGAAGCAAAGATAAGCTGGTCGGTGTGTCCCTTTTTGTGTAGGTATTCCAAGCCTTCATTGATCTGAAAACGGTCAAAACTGATATGGAGGTTGGCATGCCGTTCCAGCAACGGCAACAGGTAGCGCTGTTCAATCCAGTTGGTATTTGTGATCAGCAACGGAATGGATGTATATCGATTCAGAAACTGATTCAGCGCAGCCCAGCCGCCCAATTCAGCAGCCGTCGTAATGGTCAATATCCGCTGACTTTCCAGCCAGTCCAGCAATTCGTTGCTTGTTTCGGCCGTCCAGTCCCAGCCATTGGAAAGCGGATTGATCGTAACCGCCTTTACGCCATGTTCCCGCATGCTGGCACCCAGCGTTTCGGGGTCGGGAAATTCACCGGTATGGTGGGGCAATACATTCCATATCGCGAATAAACGCGAATGCGGCTTCAGCATATCGCTGAGTTCGAGGTTGGAATACATGGCATCATAAGCCACCGATAAGGTGTAGGCCACTAATGCACCCGAAATTGAGCAATGGTCAAGCTCACGTAGCAAATCATCCAACCGCCATTGTTCGGCAGGATGTTTATACCGTCGCGGCCCAATGCGGGTAAACGCGTCAAAGAACAGCATGTCAGTTGCTGTATCGGAAGAAGAAAGCTGGCCCAGAAAAGATGCTTCCGGTAACATGGAAGCGCCCAAAAGCGCAATGGAGTTCTGTTTAATAAAGTGACGTCTGGAATAATGAATCATTTGAGCACGTTCGGATTACAAATTGGGTAACGTAAGTGCCGGCCTGTGACCAGGCCGGCATTTTACAAGCAATATAACCAATTATTTATCATTAATTTGTCGGTGTTGGGAATAAAT
>NZ_JBEBRB010000095.1:0-8228 GCF_040395035.1 Parapedobacter lycopersici
GCGCATTCCTTTCCTTTTTCAAAACGTATCGTTACTTTTGAAACAGTTTTTTCGCTGTTGGCATAGGCATATGGAGAAAGCCTGATCAGTTGAAACCCTGCTTGAACTGCCACTACAAGCCGATGGATGACACAGTGGCTATACCAGGTTCATTGCCTTTAAACGCAACGAGGCGATCCCGGCGATTCCATCGAATACAGGGAAGCGCTTCGGTAAATACGTGATTCAGATGAAAAAAGTGACCATATTAGATATCGCGAAGGAACTCGGCATTACGTTTTCGACAGTAGCCCGTGCGCTAAATGATCATCCCGCGATCAGCGCCGCAACGAAGCAGTCGGTGCGTGAAACCGCTGATCGATTGGGGTATCAGCCAAACAAGCTGGCATCTTCGCTGCGATCGGGACGAACGAAGATTGTTGGGGTGCTTGTGCCGCGGTTGGATGTCAGTTTTTTCAGTTCCGTGGTACATGGCATTGAAAGCGTAATGAATGAGCAGGGCTATACGATACTCCTTTACCAGTCGCAGGAATCAGCCCGGCACGAACAGCGGGGCATTGAAACCTTTTTGCGCTCGCGGGTAGATGGTATTATTGCATCTATTTCGCTGGAAACGGAAACCGCAGCCGGTTACGAGGAAGTCAAGGCACGGAATACACCGCTGGCCTTCTTTGATCGGGTATTGGAGCAGCTGGATGTGCCGTCCGTAACGATAGACGATTACCGTGGCGGGTTTATGGCTACCGAGCACCTGATCCGGGCCGGTTACCGTCACATTGTACACATCAGTCAGTATCGGGACATCAACATCTTTAACGAGCGGCTGCGGGGTTACCTCGATGCACTGAAACAATATGGATTGCCGGTTGACGAACGGCTGATCATTAAGGGGGATTTTTCCCTGGATTTCGGGCGGCAGTGTGTCCGCGACCTGCTGGCCGAAGGCGTGACTTTTGATGCGGTTTTCACGCTGGAGGATTTTACAGCCATGGGTGTGGTGCAGGAACTGAAGCACGCCGGAAAACGTATACCCGATGAAGTGGGGGTAGTCGGTTTTGCAAATGAGGCGTTTACCAGCCTGGTGAGTCCAGCGATCTCAACGGTAGACCAGCGGACAGTGGAAATGGGGAAGGCGGTTGCCCGGCTGTTTCTGCGACTGCTTAAGCAAGGTAATTATTATCACCATAAGCCCGAGAAGCTGGTACTGCAGCCCCGATTGCTCATCCGCGCGAGTTCCGACCGGACGGTTTAAGGATTTACAAGCCATTGGCACGTGCCGTTACTTCGGCGATGTCCAGCACTTCCACTTCCGTTTCTTTCTCCCTTGCTTTTATCCCGTCACGCAGCATCAGCATGCAGAATGGACAAGCAGCAGCAATAACCTGCGGGCTGGTTTCAAGCGCTTCGTCGACACGTTCGACATTGATTTCCTTATTACCGGCCTCGGGTTCCTTGAACAGCTGGGCACCCCCCGCACCGCAGCAGAGCCCGTTGCTGCGGCAGCGTCTCATTTCGACAAGCTGCGCGTCGAGGTGTTCCAATACTTTGCGCGGAGCTTCATAAACCCCGTTTCCGCGGCCCAGATAGCAAGGGTCGTGGTAAGTGATGCGTTTACCGCTGAACGATTCACCATTGGCAGCAACGAGCTTGCCCGCGTCGATCAGCTGTTGGATCAGCTGGGTATGATGGATGACCTCATAATGGCCGCCCAGGCCCGGATACTCATTTTTCAGCGTATTGAAGCAGTGTGGGCATCCGGTAACGATCTTACGGATACCATAGCCGTTGAGTGTATCGATATTGGCAATAGCCTGGAGCTGGAAGAGAAACTCGTTGCCGGCACGCTTGGCCGGGTCACCCGTACAACCTTCTTCGGTGCCCAGTATGGCGAACCGCATGCCGACATGATGCAGTATCTGGCAAATAGCCCGTGTAATCCGTTGTGCACGTGTGTCGAAACTGCCGGCACAGCCTACCCAGAAAAGGATGTCGGGAATCTCGTTCCGGGCAGCCAGTTCGGCCATGGTGGGAATGTGTTGTTCGGTCATTTTTGCCTCCAGTTCGCACGGTCCGCCCGGGCATATTTCCAGGGGGCACCGTTGTTTTCAATATTACTGAACATCGTATTCAGCGTAGCAGGCGCCTGCGATTCCTCCATAACGGTATATTGCCGCAGCGCCATGATAATTTCTAATGGATTGATCAGCACCGGGCAGGCTTCCACGCAGGCGTTGCAGGTTGTGCACGCCCAGAGTTCTTCGCGGGTGATGTAGTCGTCGAGCAGCGATTTCCCATCGTCGGCTTCGACAGGTTTACCGCGATTCCCGGCCTCCACCATACGGTCGCGGGTATTCATCATGATTTTCCGCGGCGACAGGCGTTTGCCCGTCAGGTTTGCGGGGCATACTGCGGTGCATCGTCCGCACTCCGTGCAGGTGTAAGCGTCGAGCAGGTTTTTCCAGGTAAGGTCGGTCACGTCTTTTGCACCGAAGCGGAGCGTCTCATCCGATGATTCAGAAACCGCGGCCGGGTCGAGCATGGCTTTTACCTCCCGGGTAACCTGGGGCATATTGGCAAAACGGCCGGGATTGTCCAGGTTTGAAAAATAGGTGTTTGGAAAGGCCAGTACAATATGCAGGTGCTTGGAATAGGGGAGGTAATTCATAAAAGCCAGTACACCGGCAATGTGGAACCACCACGCGAAGCGCTCCAGGAAGATCAGTGCCGGAATACTTTCCGGTAGCATTGGCTGTAGCCACACGCTGACGGGGAATGAACCCGCCATGGAATAAGGGGCTACACCCAGCAGCTGTAACTGGTGATCGGCCGCATTCAATGTAAGGAAAGCGACCATCAGCAAAATTTCGGCAATTAGAATCAGGTTAGCATCGGTCTTCGGCCAGGCCGTCATTTCCCTGCCCGAAAAACGGCGAAGGTGCGCAATGTTGCGCCGGGCCAGGAAAATGACACACCCGATGAGTACGGCAAACGCCATCCACTCCAATATGGCAATAAGTACGTTATAGGTACGCCCCAACCCACCAAATGCGCGGTGAGTGCCAAACAGTCCATCGATGGTGATTTCCAGCAGCTCAATGTTAATGATGAAAAAACCCAGGTATACGAATCCATGCAGTAATGCGGCGAATGGCCTTTTAAACATTTTCCGCTGACCGAAGGCCACCTGCAGCATGATCCGGAACCGTCGGGCAGGCTGATCAGTCCGACGTTCCGGGTGGCCCATCCGAATGTTCCTGATGATGCGCCGGGCATTGTAGGCGGCCAGCGTGACGGCGCCCAGTAAAAGTATACCAAAAATAAGCTGGCTTATCATTCGATAGTTGGTTAACGATCCAAAGGCTCCGATGCGACGGATCCGATACCCCTGCGATGCGCCCGGGCAGCTGCCGGCACACCGCAAGCCGCGGCGAAAGGGCCATTATACGAAGTTAAGGAATTTCGATGACTCTCCAAGCCGACGGCCTGCGAACGGCATATTCGGGGAAATAAAAAACGCGGAATGTATTTTCATACACTCCGCGTCGCTAATTTTCGTTACCGGTCCGGTTACGGATTTGCCGGGGCAGTAGCTGAAATGCCGAGCTTGGTTTTCACTGCAGCTGTCAGGTCGTCGCCACCCTGGAAATACGGAATAGCTGAGTTGGCTATATCGAATACATAAGCATAGCCCTGTTCTTTGGCTACAGCCTGTACCGCTGTATTGGCTTTCTGGAAAATAGGAGCAAACAACTCTTCTTGTTTTTTACCCAGTTCATCCTGAGCGAGCTGCTGTACTTCTTGGATTCTCCGCTCAATTTCCTGGATTTCGACACCGAGTGATTGCAATTTAACGTCGGTAGAATCACTATTGGCTGCGCTGCGGTTCCGTTGCAAATCCTGGGCTGTTGTTATTTTTTTCTGATATTCAGCACCCATCTGCTGCAATTCCGCCTCTTTGCCCTTTTGCAGGGTTTCAAACTCCGTGTTTGCCGTTTTGAATTCCGGCATGGCCTGTATAATTTCATTTGAATTGATGTGGCCGATTTTCTGTTGAGCACTTACGGTTACGGTTGATAAAAACAGTAGCGCTACTATCCCTATCCCTTTAAACAAATTTTTCATGCGATCCATTTAGTTTTCTTGTTGTTTGCGCAATGCGGGTGCATTGCCCTTGTTTTCGTTATTTGTTATTGTTTATCGTTTAAATTTCGCAATGATACGAAACGGATTAATTTTCCGCAAGTGATGGATCAGGTTTATAACCCAGCTGGGTTATTACGGCATCACTTTTATCAAGATTGGGATTGGCATAGAGGAAAGTCACCTCACTGCCTTTGTCCAGTACGATATCCAGACCCTGATCCTTCGCGATTCGCTGTATGGCGGCCGCTACCTTATCCTGAATCGGTTTAACCAGTTTTACCCGCTCCTGAAACAGATCCCCTTCGAACCCGAATTTCTGCCGTTGGAATTCGCGGGCTTCCTGCTCTCTATTGACAATCTCATCTTCCCTTTTCCGGCGCATGGCTTCACTGAGCAGCACTTGATCTTCCTGATACGACTGATAGAGTTTCTCAATTTCAGCGAACCGGTTGTCTACTTCTTCCTGCCATTGCACCGATAATGCATCCAGCTGTTTCTGTGCGGACAAATACTCAGGAATATGTTTCAGGATATATTCCGTATCCACATAGGCGAACCGTTGCGCAAATGCAGTAGTGGTAGTCATGACGAGCAGCGCCACCACGCCGGCATAACCTATATATCTGTTGATTTTCATAATTCAAAAACTATTAATATTTCCAAATCTGTTATTTATCAAATGTACTGCAAAAGTAATTCCACTTTTTCCGTGTTAATTGAACCCACCCATCTGCTGCATGATGCTGAAGGTGAAGTTCTGCCGCCATTGGCTGCTCGGTACCCCGGGTATGGGATCAAACGCATGGCCGTAGTCGATCCCCAGCAGGCCGAAAATCGGCAGGAAGATCCGCGCACCCACACCCACCGAACGGCGTACCTTGAACGGATTGAAATCGCGGAAGTTGTTCCACGTATTACCGCCTTCGGCAAAAGCCAGCACAAATACCGTTGCCTGGTCGTTGAGCATCACGGGGTGCCGCAGCTCCAGTTGGTATTTGTTATAAATCGGGCTGCCGGAATTGCGGGCAATATTGACATTGGCCCCGTCAGGAATCACCATGCCATTGGCGTATCCCCGCATGGCAATAATTTCGGAACCCTGCAGGAAGTCGAAGCCCATCATCCCGTCGCCACCCAGCTTAAACCGTTCAAATGCCGATTGGCCGGTAGCGCTGCTGTAGGATCCAAGGAAGCCGAATTGGGCCTGGGCCTTCAGGACCAGTTTTCCGGTAATCCGGGTGAACCACTGTGAATCGAATTTCCATTTATGGTATTCGGTCCATTTAAAGCGTACATTGTCAGGTGCGGTCGGATAGTTGATATTGTTCATCAATGAGTACGGGGGCGTCACCTGGACCGTAAATCGGATGTGCGACCCTGACGTCGGATAAATTGGTGCATCCACGGAATTACGGCTGATTTCCTGGGTCAGGTTGATGTTGTATGACGTACCGTTCTCGAACAGGAAACCGGGGTAATTCTGCAGCTTGTACTGCTGCACACCCAATGAATAATTAAGCTGGAAATAGTTGTCTGGCCATTGCAGCCGTTTACCCAGGCTCACGGTAACACCATTCATCCAGATCCGGTTCAGCTTATCATCCGAAACCGTCTGCCGGCCGGTCCAGTAATCGAAGCCGCCGTATGAAGACGAGGAAGTAAAGGCACTTACCCCAAAATAGATTGGCTTCTTTCCACCAAGCCACGGCTCGGAAAACGAAAAGCTATACGACTGGTAACGTTTGCCGCTCGTCTGTCCGCGGATACTCAGCTTTTGGCCGTCGCCGCGGGGGAGGGGTTTCCATGCATTTTTATCAAAAAGATTCCGCGTCGAGAAGTTGTTGAACGACAGCCCCAATGTGCCGATGACCTGCCCCGCACCGAATCCGCCTGAAAGTTCGACCTGGTCAGACGGTTTTTCCGTTACGTTGTATTCAATATCCACGGTGCCTTCTGAATGGTTCAGGTTTGTTGGTATCGGATTGGTTTTTTGCTCATCAAAGTTACCCAACTGGGCAATTTCACGCGTACTCCGCATGATCAGGTCCTTCGAAAATTTCTGTCCGGGCTTCGTGTAAATCGACCGCAGCAGCACCCGGTCGTTGGTAACGTCATTCCCTTTCAGGATGATGTTGTTAACCGTAAACTGGGCGCCTTCGTAAATCCGCAGATCAAGATCGACCGTATCGTTGTAAATACGGGTCTGTACCGGGTCTACGGTAAATGTCAGATACCCGTCGTTCAGGTAAAGGGAAGAGATGTCGTCGCTGTTGCGTGTTGGCCCCATCAGTTTGGTGTTCAGTTTTTCCTCGCTGAATACCTCGCCTTTTCCGATACCCAGAATCACGTTGAGGATCGAGTCGGGGTATTTGGCATTTCCCTGCCAGGTAATGTTACCGAAATAATATTTGGGTCCCTCGTAAAGATCGACATCAATAATGACATTTCTGTCGTTATACTTATACACCGTGTCGTTCAGGATGGTAGCATCGCGGTAACCCCGATCGCGCATCTTTGCAATGAGGTTATCTTTGGCCTCTTTGTACTTCTCGTCTTTGAATTTCCCCGGCCCGGTAATCCGCCACCAGGTACGCTGCCGTACCCCCTTAAAGAATTTGCGGAGCTGGCGCTGCGAAAAAGCTTCATTGCCGGTGAAATTGATGCGGTGGGCCCGGACCTTCCGGTTGCGGTCAACGTTAACGACCAGAATCTGGTTGTTCGCCTGGCTGGAATCTTTGACCGCAGCCATGGTAATTTCCGGATACAGGTAGCTCTTTTCCCGCAGGTAGCGCGTAATGGTATTGCGCGTGGTGTTCATCAGGTTTTCGTTGACGATCTTGCCCGTGTTTTCATTTAATTGCTTACGTACCTCTTCGACCTGTGTTTTGCTAAGCCCCTCAATATCAATGCGCGTAAGCCGGGGACGTTCCACCACATGGATGTTGAAGAAGATGGAATCACCTTTTACGGCATCGGCATATAGCTTCACATCGTCAAACAGCCCCTGGTCCATTAAGTTTTTGACCACATTGGACGTTGCTTCGCTGGGTACCTCAATCCGGGTACCCACCACCAGCTTGGAAATGGTGATCAGCACGTCGTTGTCCAGGTATTCGGTGCCGCTTACGGTAATTCCGCCGATGATAAAATTCTTGGGATTCAGGTAACTGAACTCATCGGATTCACCGATGGGGAGTCCCCGTTGCTGGGCCCGGGCGGCACCTGCTGCCAATATCGTTATAAGTGCAATAAATACTATCCGCTTCATCTATATTGTTTATCGCTGCTAAAGTACATTAAACAGTTGTTAATTTTTGTTAAAAGGCATTTTTTTGTCGGATTACACCTGTTTGGCCTGGTGGATGCTGCCCGGAAATTGCAGGGATTGTGCATGGCTCGGCTGTGCGGTTACGAATTCAGTTGCTCGCTGGTCATGCCGAACCGGCGCTCCCGTTTCTGGTACGCCGCAATGGCTTCAAATAGGTCAGCTTTCCGGAATTCGGGCCACATCTTGGGCGTAAAATACAACTCGGAATAGGCCAGTTGCCACAGGAGGTAGTTGCTGATGCGCTGCTCGCCGCTGGTACGGATTAGCAATTCCGGATCGGGCATGCTGTTGGTCGACAGGTACTGACTAAACAGTTTCTCATCAATTTCATCCGGTTGGATTGACCCTTCCAGTGCCGCTTTCGCCAGCTTTTTTGCCGCTTCGGTAATTTCCCAGCGGGCGCTGTAGCTCAATGCCAGTGTAAGTGTGCTGTTGGTGTTGTTTCCGGTTTGTGCAATAACTTCCTGGAGGCCTTTGTAACACCTGCCGGGCAACTGCGCCAGATCACCGATGGCCTGAAGCCTGACACCATTTTTCATAAGCGTTTTGGTTTCTTTGCTGAGGGTGCTGACCAGCAACTCCATCAATGCCGACACTTCCAGTTTGGGACGGTTCCAGTTTTCAGTTGAAAACGCATACAGGGTGAGGTACTTAACCCCGATTTCGACGGCGCCTTCCACGGTATCACGCACCGCCTTTACCCCGTTTTTGTGACCGAATACGCGCAGTTTGCCTTTTTCCTTTGCCCACCGGCCAT
>NZ_JBEBRB010000096.1:0-8207 GCF_040395035.1 Parapedobacter lycopersici
GTATAATGACAGAAAAGAAAGAAAACCAGCTGAATATTGAATTAACGGAAGAGGTAGCAGAAGGCATCTACTCCAACTTGGCGATCATCACGCATTCCAATACGGAGTTTGTGATGGATTTTATCCGGGTAATGCCCGGAGTGCCTAAGGCGAAGGTTAAGTCGCGGATTATTCTTACACCGGAACACGCCAAACGCCTGCTGCGTGCATTGGAAGATAACGTTGCCAAATTTGAAGCGGCAAACGGCACCATTGACGCGCATGATGAGCCTCCGTTTCCCATGAATTTCGGCGGACCGACGGCGCAGGCCTGATGGCTTTAATCCGTTCTTTTGCGCCCGCTGAACAAGGCCATGATAAATGCCACTGCAGCAAAGAAGATCAGGATATTGAACAGGCCCTTAAGGGCATACCAAAAAATACCGATACCCCAAACGGCCAACAAGATAAAGGCTAAGATGAATAGGAAGCTTCTCATGATGTTTTATTGAAGTAAACCATCTAAAGGCTTCTTTTGTTTTAGATAGATGTGTAGATGTCACATTAACAGGATAAAAATGGATATCGCAGTACGGTTACTCAGCAAGCAGGATTATAACGACTTGAAAGCCTCGATGAAAGAGGCTTATGAAGGCTCTCCGGTGGGAATCTGGTCGAGAAAGAACATCACGGACCTGATTGACCTGTTTCCGGAGGGACAGCTTTGTGTCGAGGTAGACGGAAGGGTGGTGGCCTGTGCACTGTCGATCATTGTGGATGCTACCAAAACGGACAGTAACGAGTCTTATTACGAAATTATCGATTACGGGAAATTTACCCGGCATGATGCAGAAGGTGATGTATTATATGGCATAGAAGTCTTTGTGCACCCGGATTTCCGACAGCTTCGTCTTGGGCGGCGGCTGTACGATGCACGGAAAGAGCTTTGCGAACAGATGAACCTGCGGGGCATTATCGCCGGCGGACGGATTCCCAACTACCACGAATATGCCGATGAGCTATCGCCCAGGCAGTATATCGAAAAAGTGAAGAGCAACGAGATATACGATCCTACGCTGCGGTTTCAACTGGCCAATGATTTCCACGTAAAGAAGATACTCAAAAACTACCTTCCCGGCGATGCAGAATCAAGGGAGTTTGCCACCTTGCTGGAATGGAACAACATTTATTACGAGCCGGCATCGAGATCTATTTCACCCGCGCAGCGTACGATCCGGCTGGGGCTTGTGCAGTGGCAGATGCGACTGTTCGGTTCGATCGATGCATTTTATGACCAAGTGGAGTTTTTTGTGGATGCGGTCAGTGGCTACGGTGCTGATTTTGCCGTATTTCCCGAGTTTTTCAACACACCGCTGATGAGCGCTTATAACGATCTGCCCGAAACCGAAGCAATGCGTAAACTAGCCGGTTATACAGATGAGATCAAGGAGAAAGTACAGCAGCTGGCTGTCAGCTATAATGTAAACATCGTTGCCGGTACCATGCCGCTGGTCGATGATGATAATAAGCTGTTCAATGTGTCTTACCTATGCCATCGCAATGGCAAAACGGATGAATACCGGAAAATACACATTACGCCCAATGAGGTAAAGTATTACGGCATGAATGGCGGTAATTCCGTGCAGGTATTTGATACTGACTGTGGCAAGGTGGGGCTCCTGATCTGTTATGATGTGGAATTCCCCGAACTGAGCCGGATACTGGCCGACCAGGGTATGCAGCTGCTGATTGTTCCTTTCCTTACGGATACGCCTAACGGCTATATCCGGGTGCGCCATTGTGCACAGGCACGCGCCATTGAAAACGAATGTTATGTAGCGATCGCAGGTGCGGTGGGTAATCTACCGAAAGTTAATAATATGGATATCCAGTATGCGCAGTCGGCGGTGTTTACACCTTCGGATTTTGCATTTCCCAACGATGCCATCAAAGCGGAAGCCACACCCAATACGGAGATGGTACTGCTGGCGGATGTGGACCTGTATCTGTTGCGCGAACTGCACGAGTACGGGACCGTGAAAAATATGAAAGACCGGCGTAATGACCTGTACCAATTGCGGCTATTGAAAGGTAATGGTTAATTGCTGGAACAAACATTTTGACGCCCCCGCTGTTTTTAGTACAATCTATGCATTAACCCTTCACGAATAAACCTTTATGTGGAAAAACGGACTACTTCTTTTATGGTTGTTAGGTGTAGCACGGTATGCTGTTGCCCAAACCGATACCGATACCCTGCATCACCGTAAAATATACGCGGTAAGCGGACTGGGTTGGGGATTTTCGCTGGGCGAAACCACCGATATCCTGCGTCCGAAGTTTTCTAATAGTCTGGGACTGGACATTTCGCTTGCCAACAGGCATTACTTTGTTTACCCCACTGTTGATTTTCTAACGTTTGAATACAATCAACGGGAAAATGACCCGGCATATCCTTATTCGCTGGAAAAGGGCCGGGGAAATATTTATATCCTGAATCTTGCAGGCGGTATCCGGAAACAAGTGGAAAAACTGAATCTCTATGCATACGCCGGCCCGGGAATAGGGCTGATGTCCGAACCCCGGGCCGCGGTCGTATCGGAACCGGCCACCGTAAAGATCAATACCGTTTTCTACGTAACGCCGAGCCTGCGGGGCGGACTAGGGGCGGATTATAAGCTGGGTGGATTCTTTCTGTTCCTCGAGGCTGGATGGCTGCATCCCTTCAGACGAATGCAAGACCGGCAGGTTCATGTGCTTTCGCTGTTTGGCGGGCTCAAGACCGATATCACCGTGCTTAAGGATAAGGTTGCCCAGGTAATTGGGATAGACGGGTCAAAATGATCCCGCTGCTACAGCGCGGAAGCTACTGAATGCTTAATTCTACAACGGCTACGTCCAGCGAATTAAATAGTTTATGGGAAGAAAGCAGGGTTTCGTTATCCTGTATTTCGTCAAGCATCCGCACATCCACCCCGCGTTGTTTCACGATGTCCAGCCGTCCGCTAAGACAGGGATAGTTCAATTCCAGGTCACCGCCATTGAATCCGGTAATGGTGGCGAAACCGTCGAGGCTGTTGTAGAAATTGGTCATTGACACCGGCATAAAATTGTTCAGCTTTCGTAGGTCTTCCAACGTAGACCCGACATGTAGCCCTTCGGCTGTTTGGTATGGCCCGAAACTGTTACTGATTGCCAGCTTGGTGATGGTGGCGTAAGGTGGCTGGCTTTCGGCCCAATAAACCTTGATTTCTTTTGTATCATTGGGGAAAACACGTGTCACCTGCACCGATTTTCCATCTACGGTTAGCGTGTCATCTTCCATGTTTTTGCGTCCGATCTGCGTTTCAAGATCGGCATAGGTGTAACTTAATTTGACTGGCCCGATGCTTTCACAGGTAATCGCATGGGGATCAACGGCTGTTTCTTTCTGGTCCTGTTGTTGCTTCTGTTGGCAGCCCGCAAACAACGCGATAAATGCAAATGATAATAAAATCGTTTTCATGATAATCAGCTTAATGATTGTAGCGAAACTACGAAAAATCGAGGAATGATCATTACTTCCAGAATTATCGAATCAGTTTAAGCTTTTTTCTATTCTGGGCTTTGATGGCGAAAATATGGGGTTTACAGGATGGAAATACAGTGTCGATTCAGGCTAAACAGAGGGGAATCAGGAAAATAAAATAGTTTTTTAACCAAAGTAGGTCATTTTGTTCATTTTTTTTAATTTGCTTTCGATTTAAAGTATGTATACTTTTGTAGTATATATCCCAATAATTTGCAATAAAATACGGTAACATAGGTTAGAATTTCTAAGTCATGGGTATCCTATCAAATTCTTGGATTGCGTTAGTTTGTCAATTTTTCATATTGAGCATGCTCTGGGCTGAAAGGCGAACAATTACATCCTTTAACCGGGTTGTTTTTATGCTGTTGTATGCCGTAGTATTCCATGGCATTTGCATTGTGTTAAACATCGGGGTCCCGGTGGGCCTGTTATACGGGCCACTGGTCATGGCTGCTTATTTTAGCCAGACTGAAAAAGAAACGGCACAACGGGTTATTAATCAAGTGCATTTTTTTCCTTTTTACTTTTTTTCGCTGTTCTATATCGTACTATGTGCAACAGAACTTTTTTTTAGCGAAGTCTCCGGGATACTTAGCAGGTACTATTATACCGCGTACTTATTTTTAATGCCGTTATCGCTTTTGCGTTATGCGATAGACCTGCTGGTCCGGCGAATAAACCAACAGTTTGAATTCTACAAACTCAGTGACCGATTATTGGATATGTTGATATTCCTGTGTCTGGGCGCTGTTTTTCCGCTTGCGGTTTTTGCAGTAAATCAGTTAATTGGACTTGATTGGCAATGGGAGCGGCTTGTCGCTTATGGTATACTGTGTTTCGGGTTGGCGGTGATTGCCCATTACCTGTTTGTGAAGCGGGTCCTGAAACAGGATTTTCATGAGTTGATCGGACCTATTATCGAAACCTGTGTCGACTTGCAGCAAACCGTTCATGCTCCTAGAGAGAAAAGGCTGGAAGCGGAGCGGATCTGCGAATACATCAGGAAGGAACAGCTCTTTCTGAAACCGGATTTATCCCTGGATATGGTGGCAGATGAGGTTGGGATACCGAAGTACGTGTGCAGCAAGCTATTAAACGAGGAAATAGGTAAGAGTTTTTATCAACTTCTTTCGGAATACCGGATTGACCACGCCGCTAAATTGATGGAAAGTGATAAAGGGAAGCGGTATACAATAGAGTGGATTGCTTATACATCGGGTTTTGGCTGCAAGACCTCTTTTTACCGCTACTTCAAGAATTATAAAGGGTGCATGCCATCTGAATACCAAAGACAACGGGGAAATGAGTAAGATGTAGCCTCAGTTATGCTCGACTTAATTAACCTATTTACCTCTTGGCTGTTAGTGTCCGTTATTTTGATCGGTACACTTACGTTAGCCTGTTTACGTGCAAAGGCATTCTTACCGGCATATGAGAAAATGCTGACCCTGAATGTTTGGCTGCTCGTTATACATGCATTTCATGTGTTGATATGCAGAACATTCTTTCCTGAATGGCAGGGACTTAGCTGGGCTGCACCTTATGGGCTCATGTATCCGGTACTGCTGTTTTTCTGCTTTAAATCGGCTATTCTCAGCCGGAGCCTGAAACCGCTTTACGTTTTTCTGCACTGTTTCCCCGCCGTCTTATTTACAATCGCTTATGTGGGCTTAATTGCGGCCAATGTGCCGGAAAACAGCGTTGTATTCGGATCATATCGGACCTGGTTGTTTCGGCTGATTATTATTTCTTTTATTGGATATAGTTTAATGATCTGGTCTTCGCCACGGCACGCACGCGGGCCCTCAATTGCCCAGTTGCTGAACGTTTCCGTATCATTGCTGGTGTTACTGAGTCTTCTATTTCTAGCCCTGAGCCGCGCGCTTCCAAATATTGGGTTTGATGCGCCCGGTTTTCCCGAACTGATGACATGCGGGATCATGCTGGCTTATGTGACTTTATTGTTCTGGCATAAGCTGGTTGTGATTAAATACGTTGATCCATATACACGGGTGAATCCGGGAGCTGTCCATTTGGAAAACCTGGAGTCACCTGAGGAGAAACCCGAAGTCGCCATTTACCAAAAGTCTGCTGTAACGCCGGACAGGCTTGCTGTTTATGAGGAACGGGTCCGTGCAATCATGATTGAAGAACAATTATTCCTCGATCCGCAGTTCAATTTGGGGAAACTATCAACGATGACGGGCATACCCAAGCATCACCTGTCTCAGGTGTTCAGTCTGCGGTTTGGAAAAGGGTTTGCAACCATGATAGGAGAATTAAGAATCAATTATGCAGTGGCTTTGATTAATGAATCTGAAGAAAAACTTAATATCGAGGCTCTCGCGTATGAATGCGGATTCAACTCCAAAGTCTCGTTTAACCGCCATTTTAAGCAACTTACCGGCGTTAATCCTTCTGCATACCGGAAGGGTCATACAACATGACCGGCTTTGTGCTGCCATACCTAACTTTTTGAATAGCGACCGGTGTTCTTTATTTGGTGATTGCCCAAAACATCGTGTTTCTTTGGTCTTGGAACGCGTAGATTCAATAGGAGCCGGATGTCGATTGGCTGCGCTGCAGTGTCAATATCCTAATTTAATAAACGAATTGGAAGATAGGTAATTTTAACCGGATAGTTTAAGCGGTAGTTTGCAGGATTTTGCTGTTTTTGATATATCAATTTGCTGGGATGGACTTATTGGTTGCGTTATGAGACATATTTGTTCAGTATAAGTCGGATTTTTGACACACAGATACTATCCATATGAAAAGGTTCATTTATGTGGTGCCAATATTATGATTTCTATTTCATTGAATTATGGTAGATGATGTCAAAATACTTTATGTTGATGACGATCTTAATAACTTAATCGGTTTTAAGGCCAGTTTACGTAAATTGTATAAAGTGTATCTGGCGAAGAGTGTAGCACACGCGCGTGAAATTCTTACAAAACATGACGACATCCGGATAGTGTTCTCTGACCAGCATATGCCGGAGACATCCGGAATTGCTTTTTTTGAACTGTTGCGGGAAATATACCCCCAAGCCGTGCGGATTTTGGTGACTGGCTATGCCAGCAAACTGAGCGTTGTGGAGGATGCAATAAACCGGGGTAATGTTTTCCGGTATATGAAAAAGCCGTGGAAAACGGATACACTGCTCCGGATTATTGCTGAGGCCAACCAATTTTATTTGGCTTCCTGGTTATTGGCAGAAAAGAATAAAGAATTGGAGAAAGCATATACTGAACTGGATAAGTTTGCTCACAGTGTCAGTCACGATATCCGAGGGCCGCTCGCCGGTATTATGTCGGCTACGCAGCTGGCCAAGGATATTGACGATGAGGCGGAGATCGATGCTATTTTAACGATTATTGGCCATTCGGCGGAGCGGCTGGATCGCTATATCCAGAACGTACACGATTATTACAGTGTCCGGCGGGGAGAATTTTTGATCGTGGATATCGATTTTAACACGCTGCGCCAGGAACTGATTGATATGTATGACGCTACGGTAAGTTCAAAAAATATACGATTTACCGTGGATATTGACGAAACAGGATCATTTAGAAATGACGAAACGGCAATCAAGCTTATTCTGACCAATCTGATCTCAAATGCCTTTAAATACCAACGCGCAGATGCGGCGGAACGGATGGTAAATGTCAGTATGTCAGTACAGAAAGGCACTGCGGTTTTCGTAGTTAAAGACAATGGGATCGGAATCCAGGAGCACTACCTGAAGGATATATTCAATCTTTTTTTTAGGGCTTCTTTGCAGGAGCCGGGAAGCGGCCTGGGTTTATACAATGTGAAGAGTCTGTTAAGTAAATTAGGCGGGGATATCACCGTTGAATCGACGCATCTTGTCGGCTCAACATTTACGGTCTTTCTTCCAACAAAATAAGTTAATAAAAAAAGTTAACATTCATCAAATTAGAATTACCTTTACATGTTTAATTTGTAAAAACATATGGCATTACCGTTTCTTGTAATTGACGACAGCGCTTTAGACTGCCTGATCGTTAAGAAAGTTATCGGTTTTAGTGGGAGGGGCTCGGATGTAATCGTATTTAACGATGTGATAGGGGCTTTGGAATATATAAAAAATACACCGATTGACCAGCTTCCATTATTAACCGTTATTACGCTGGATATTATGATGCCTGTGATGGATGGTTTTGATTTTTTGGATAATTTCCTGTTATTACCGGTTGAGCGTCAGGAGCGTTTCAAAATATTTGTCTTGTCGTTGTCAAACAGCCCATTTACATTGAAACGGTTGGCTGATTACGATGTAGTTGCTACGGTGATCGAAAAGCCGATTACCATTGATAAATTGGATCGGGCGCTGTTGGAAACGATATAAGCATCGGGCTGCTGAACAAACGGGGAGTTGTTCTTGATGGCTGTGAGCATAAACAAATCGTTTCAGTTTGTTGGGGAATACAAACAATTGCTGTTCAATTGTTGTTCCGTATGAAGTATCTAAATTAGATTGACGAAATTTGCTCCGTTTTTAGGCGGGGTACACGACCATTAAATTCAGCAAGTATAATCAACTAAAGAATCTATATGAAGAAACAGATACTCGTCGTAGATGATGAACCGGCTATCCTCCAACTTTTAAAGCTTATCTTTTCTAAGGAGT
>NZ_JBEBRB010000097.1:0-8060 GCF_040395035.1 Parapedobacter lycopersici
CTTTATAAACCGAAATATGTTCCCCTACCTTGGCTTCCTGCCCCGGCGTCAGCAATTGTTCTTCCTCTTCTTTGTATATCTTTACCGAACCTTCAACCAGCGTAGTGGTCACTTGGGCATAGGAATTAATGTTAAAATGGGTGCCCAGCACTTCTACTTCGGTATCGTTAACTGCCACCCGGAATGGCCGGTTGGCATCGTGTGCCACTTCAAAATAAGCTTCTCCCTTTAAAAACACCCGCCGTTCCTTTCCGCCAAACTGAACCGGAAAACGCAGCTCGGACATTGCATTCAACCACACTTTCGTACCGTCCGACAACGTAAGCTGGTAAGTACCCGCTTTCGGGATTACCAGCGTATTGTATATCAGTTCCTTTGCCGCATCGTCCGGTGTCGAATAGGTAAGCTGTCCATCACTTCCCGTAATCGCTGTACCGTCCTGTTCCTGCAGGCCATTAATATAGGTCTCCAGGTCAACGGTACTGCCGTCGGAAAGCGTCAGCTGGGCTTTGTTACTTCCCGGGGCCACGTCGTTATGGAACACATTCGCCGTCTGCGCATCGTCCGCATCGGACGATCCGGGAAGAAACTTCCAGATTGCCAGACCGGCAACAACCACAATAGCCGCGGCATACCCCACATACCGCATCATCCGTTTCCAGCGCCGCTGCTGAACGCGTCCCTCAAAAGATTTCCATGCCGTATCGGCATCCAGTGAACGGATAAAATCCATGTCATGCTGAACCTCATGCGTACCATTGCGGAACGATTCCAGTAGCAGCCGGTTTTCTTCCTTTTCATCCAGCCATTGCTCCAATACCGTACGCTCCTCTTCGGAAATGTCATTCCGAAGATACTTGCTGATCAGCACAGCAACCTGGTATTGATTGAGTTTCATAGCTACCTATTAGCCTTTTTATGCCTACTTTTAACCGTTATACCGAAATGGCGGTCTTATTGGTATGAGTAAAGAAACCAAAAGTGAAAATCGGGGTGACAAAAAAATGAAATTTATTTTTCGATAAGGAATAGCAGCAGCAACGTAAACAACTCCGGGTTGAGTTTGCCTTTCACCAGCTTTAAGCCACGTTGCTTTTGTGTTTTCACCGTGTTTACGCTAATATCCAGCTGCTCGGCAATTTCCGTGTTTGATAGCCCTTCCAGGTAACCCAGCCGAAAAACCTCCTGACATCCAGCCGGCATCGACTGCATAATCCCGTAGATCTCCACCATGACTTCCGAGCGGATGATATTGGCCAATACCTGGGATTCCTCCAATTCCTCTATTTGATGAAGCAGCTGGAAACGCTGTGTTACCTTCTCCCTGCGGGCCACGTTATAACAGGCATTGCGGACCGCGGCATATAGAAAATTCTTAATGGCTACATCGTTATCAATAATCGTATCCCGATTATTCCAGTAGACCATAAAAGCATCCTGTACCACATCCTCAGCCGCATCCTTATCGTTTAATAACTGCCAGGCAAAATGACAAAGGCGGGTATAGTACTCTTTAAATAATTTTTCTACCGACAACATGTATCTTCTTCCATTTAATAATTTATTGGACGTATCACAGCCATCTGGAATCGCTGTAGTTGGGGTAAATCGCACGTGACGTTCAAGCATTTGCTTTCACTTGGGCGATGCAAACGCAATGAATGGGAAATAGCACAAATAAATATGAACAAAGACCGACAAGTTCAACCGCCTGTAATCACATCAGGCTATAATCGGAATGGTCAAAGGTAGTAATCAAAGCCATATAATCAAAAAATTATTGCAAGCAACTTATTTGTTAATTGGACAAAATTTCGCCATTTACCTCCATTTCCTAACGGATTTTCGCGAAATTTACCTATTTTAGTGCCCTTTCAACATTAAATTAAGTATCGAATGCTGATAGCAGTACTTGCAGGCCTGATCGTTTCCATTTTATTTATTCCTTTCGGTAAATTCTTCAGACAGCGGGCAGCAATAGCAGTTTCATTACTGCCGATCAGCTTATTTTTGTATTTTCTCAGTTACATTCCGGCTGTCCGGTCCGGATCTTCTGTTTCCTTTCATTATCCATGGGTACCTTCCATGGGGATTAACCTGGATTTTCACCTGGACGGCCTGGCATTGCTGTTCAGCCTGCTGATTACCGGCATCGGGTCGCTTGTTTTTTTATATGCCTCATCTTACCTTAAAGGACACCCTTACCTCGACCGCTTTTATGCCTACCTGAGTCTATTTATGGCATCCATGCTGGGATTGGTATTATCCGATAACATCCTGTTATTATTTATCTTCTGGGAACTGACCAGCATCAGTTCATTTTTTCTCATCGGTTTCAATAATGACGATCCCGCATCGCGGAAGAGCGCATTAATTGCCCTCGCAGTAACCGGGGGCGGAGGCCTGTTGCTGATGGCCGGATTGATCCTAATGGGCCACCTGTCCGGTAGTTATTCCATACAGGAAATGGCAGATAATGCCGAACGGCTGAAAAACCATGCATTGTACGGGTTAATCCTGGTGCTGGTCTTTGCGGGCGCATTTACCAAATCTGCCCAGTTTCCGTTTCATTTCTGGCTACCGGGCGCCATGAAGGCGCCGACCCCGATATCGGCTTACCTGCACTCGGCTACGATGGTCAAAGCGGGCGTCTACCTGTTGGCCAGGTTCTCGCCTGTGCTGGGGGGTAGCGATTACTGGCAGTATACGTTGCTGATCGTAGGCGGGATCACCATGCTGTACAGCGCGTTTCATTCCATCTTCCGCACCGATCTTAAAGGGATATTGGCTTATTCCACCATCGCTGCATTGGGCATTTTGGTGTTCCTTATCGGCATTGGAACGCCGGAATCGTTAGTAGCGGCGTCGGTCTTTATCCTCGTCCATGCCCTGTATAAAGCTTCCCTGTTTTTAACCACGGGTATTATTGACCACAAGACCGGCACCCGTGATGTCACCCAGCTCGCAGGATTGCGCCATGTCATGCTCCCGCTGGCGATCGGTGGCCTGCTGGCGGCGTTGTCGAGCGCCGGTCTGCCACTTACTTTCGGCTTCATTGGTAAAGACCTCATTTACGAGGCTACACTTCATTCGCCGGGCCTATTACGTTTTGTGCTAACAGCCGTGGCGGTATTGACCAACATCTTTCTGCTGTATGCCGGCTTTCTGGCAGGCATTAAGCCTTTTACCGGATCATTACCGCAGCAGTTTAAGGGCATACACCTGCCTAACGGGCTGCTTTGGATACCCCCCGTCCTCCTGAGTCTCCTCGGCGTATTGTTTGGCTGTTTTCCCGCGTGGATCGGTGAAGTGCTTCTCCATCCCGCGGCACAGTCGATGACGCGGCTGACCACCGCCGCACCCCTGAAAATCTGGCACGGGTTTAACCTGGTGTTACTGTTAAGCGGGGCAACGTTGATATTGGGGACACTGCTTTACTGGGTACGTAAACCGTCGGAACAGCGGCTGTCCGCACTGACGCGTTTTAACATGTTATCGCCCGAGGAGCTTTTTCGCAGGCTTTACCGCAGCCTAATCAGGCTCTCCGTTTGGTATACCAATACGCTGCATAATGGTTACCTACGCGTTTATCTGTTGCGTATCGTGGTTTTTGCCATTTTGCTGCTCGCATTCCGGCTGTTTACCGCTGATGGCATTGTCATCGACCTGGGCACCGTTTCCCCCGTCAGCATTTATGAAATTGTCGTTGGTGCAATCCTGGTTGGCGGTCTGTACTTGTCCGTTACCACCTCCTCGCGGCTTACTGCCGTCGCGGCAACCAGTGTCGTAGGTTATTGCATCTGCCTGATGTTTGTTTTTTACAGCGCGCCGGACTTAGCCATGACACAATTTACGATTGACACCCTCACGGTTGTACTCTTTGTTCTGGTGTTATTCAGGCTCCCGCCGTTTCTCAATTTTGCCAACAACAGCGTCAAAATCAGGGACGGCATCATTGCTACCCTATTTGGCTGCATCATCTCACTGATTGGCCTCCTGGTACTCAGTGAACCTATCCGTACGGAGGTGAGCAACTATTACGGCGATAATGCATATGTACTTGCAAAAGGCAAAAACGTGGTAAACGTGATCCTTGTCGATTTCAGGGGCATTGATACCATGTTCGAAATCGTAGTACTCAGCATCGCCGCCATCGGCGTATATAGCTTATTGAAATTAAGACTTCGGGCCACTGAAAAGGAGTAATTATGAAAAGTACGATTTTAAAAACCGCCACCAGTTACCTGCTTCCAATATTGCTGCTATTTTCCGTGTTCATCCTTTTACGCGGACACTACCATCCGGGCGGCGGTTTTGTTGGCGGACTCATCGCTTCCATCGCGTTTGTCCTGCATGGGTTTACCTACGGTACGGAAAACACACTGAAACTGATGCGATACCACCCTGCTGTGTTAATTCCAGCTGGACTGGCACTGGCTACACTCAGCATGTTCGCTCCTGTATTGCTCGGACTGCCTGTCATGACCGGACTTTGGATCGATGAACCCATACCGGTAATCGGCATGGTGGGGTCCGCGTTGTTTTTCGATCTAGGGGTTTACCTGGTGGTGATTGGCGTCGTCCTCACCATATTGTTTACCATTACCCAATATAACGAGTGATTGTATGGAAATTTTGTTGGTCGTCTTGATGGGATTACTTTACGCGGCAGGCATCTATATGCTGTTCCGGCGGAGTATGGTCAAATTACTGCTCGGCATTATGCTGCTCGGTAATGGGACAAACATTCTTATTTTTCTACTGGGCCGGATTACCAAGGGGAAGCCGCCTGTCATCGACGAAGCCGCTAAGGTCTTTACCGACATTTACGCCGACCCCATCCCGCAGGCGTTGATCCTGACCGCCATTGTCATTGGCTTCGGCATCCAATCGTTCGCTATTGTATTGTTGAAACGCGTATACGTACTGATTAATTCAGACGATCTTGATGATTTGAATACCCCGGAAGACGAAGATATATGATCGAAAATTACCTCATACTGCCGGTGATTGCACACTTGTTTACAGCGGTACTGCTGCTATTTTTCTGGCGGCGGACGGTTGCACAGCGGATCATCAGCATTGCCGGCAGCTTTATCGTCCTGCTGGCTGCCATCGGCTTGTTTACCCGGGTTTGGCGTAGTGGCATATTGGTGATGCAGGCGGCTAATTGGGAAGCACCATTTGGCATCACCTTCGTTGCCGACGTGTTCAGCAGCAGCATGGTGCTGCTCACATCGTTTAGCGGACTGGCGGTTTCCGTATTCTCCGCGGTTGGGCTTGCCCGGGCGCGGATGCAATATGGCTATTTTCCTATTTTGCACTTTTTGCTAATGGGTCTTAATGGCGCTTTCCTTACCGGTGATATCTTCAACCTGTATGTGTGGTTTGAGGTCATTATCATCTCCTCGTTCGTATTGTTGACCCTCGGCGGCCGAAAAGCACAGCTCGAGGGTGCAGTCAAATACATGGCATTGAATATTCTGGCTTCTACCTTTTTCCTGACCGGGATCGGTATGCTGTACGGAATTACCGGGACATTGAACATGGCTGATCTGGCGATGAAGGTACCTTTGGTCGGCCACCGCATTCTTGTCGATGTCACAGCGATCTTTTTCATCCTGGGCTTCGGTATCAAATCCGCAGTATTTCCGCTCTATTTCTGGCTGCCCTCCTCGTATCACACGCCACCGTCCGCCGTGGCTGCCATTTTCGGCGGGTTACTGACCAAAGTTGGCATTTATGCTTTATTCCGGGTGTTTACCCTAATTTTTATTCCAGATGACTTTATCCGTACGCTACTGATCATCCTGGCCGTATTGACCATACTCACCGGTAGTTTCGGCGCCATCATCAAACGGAATATCCGGCGTATGTTTTCTTACCTTATCGTCTGCCATATCGGCTTTATGATCGGCGGTTTGGGATTGTTTTCAGAAGTCGCCCTGATGGGTGCGCTGTTCTACCTGTTTCACGACATAATCGTAAAGACGAACCTTTTTCTGATCGCCGGACTGATTCGGCAACTGCGGGGCACCATGAATATGGAAAAGCTGGGCGGATTATACGCCGAATATCCCCGGTTGTCGCTATTGATTGCGATCGTACTCTTTTCGTTAATCGGGATACCACCCTTATCGGGTTTCTGGCCCAAGATCTATTTATTTGAGGCTGGGTTTATGACCGGCCAGTTTACGTTGGTCGCAGCCATCATTATTGGCAGCCTGGTTACCTTGTATGCTGTCTCCCGGATGTGGGCCGATGTTTTCTGGAAGCGTGCGCCATTGGACGACGCACCGCACGAGGACCGCTTTCAACGGATGGGAATCGGAAAAAAAACATTGCTGGTTACACCGATCGCCTTTTTGGCATTTATATCTTTGTATATCGGACTGGGCGCTGAAAACATCACAGCGGTGGTGCAACGTATTGCATCGGAAATGATGGATACTACCCCGTACATCCGGGCCGTCTTGGGTAAAAGTTAGTCACAAAAAAACGTGCCATGGTCAAACAGTTTTTAATGAATCTTTTGCTGGCCTTCATCTGGGTCGCACTTACCGGTTCGCTGTATTTCTCCAATTTTTACCTGGGGTTCCTGCTGGGCTTCTTCATTCTGTGGCTGATGAACCGGAACGAAGATGACCAACGGTATTTCAACCGGGTTCCTAAAATCATCGGCTTTATCCTGTATTTTCTGTATGAACTGGTTAAAGCCAATCTACAGGTAGCCTATGATGTGATTACCCCGCGGTTCTTCATGCAGCCGGGTATCGTACGGTATCCCATGGCCTCACGGAGCGATTTTGAGATCAATATGCTTTCCACCGTGATATCGCTTACTCCCGGCACCCTGATCATGGATATCAGCGAAGACCGGACGGTACTGTACATCCACGTCATGTACCTTAAAGATAAGGATCAATTCATCCGCCAGATAAAAAATGGATTTGAACGGCGGCTATTGGAGATTATACGATGAGTTTGAGTTTATACATAGATTACGTGATTCTGCCCATTCTGGCGATTTCCCTGTTATTGGTATTTATCCGGCTTTTTAAGGGACCGACGATCGTAGACCGTGTTATTGCGCTGGACCTGCTCATTACCATCGGGGTGAGTATCATTGCGGCATACAGCATCAGTACGCAGCAATCCACCTTTATGGACGTCGCCATGATTCTGGCGCTGATCGCCTTTTTGAGCACCATTGCCTTTTCATTTTACCTGGAGAAAAAAGACCAAGATGACTGACCTGATTATTGCCATATTGAGTACCGTCGGCGTGATTGCCATCCTGATTGCGGCTATTGGTATTTTACGCATGCCTGATTTTTACCTGCGCCTTTCCGTAACGGTGAAGGCAGCAACACTGGGCAGCGGCCTGCTGCTATTTAGCCTGGCTATTTTCTTTCCCCAGGTATCAGTAACCACCAAGGCGGCGGCCATTGGCTTTTTCTTACTGCTCACCGCACCCGTAGCCGCACACATGATCGGCCGTACAGCTTACCTGATCGGCACCACTTTATGGAAAGGCACTATCCGCGATGACTTGAAGGGAATGTATGATAAAGAAAGTCACCGGCTCAGCAGCAGCAACAAAGACGTGCAGGCAAAACAGGCAGCAGCCGGCGAAGGGCCAGACCAAGCAGGTTAACCAATGGGCAAACCGGATACCGGGATTGTTAAAACCGATTTGCCCATAGCAGATTATGCCTTTCGGCCGTTCTTGGCGACGCCAGTCATCAAACCGCGCATGTAACCAAATGCAAACTGTGCGCCGATCGTACTGTACCCCGGGTGGTCATTGCTGTCGCCGGCCATGGTAGGTACGTGGTCCGGGCGAATCGGGCCGCGGAAACCGATATCGTAATAGGCCTGCATCGCATCGTACATATCAATCATTCCCTCGTCATGGAATGTTTCCACAAAGTGGGTGCTGGGAAGCACACCGCTTAGGTCCTGCACGTTGCGGAAATGCACGAAGTGGATCACATCCCGTTTACCGAATTCGCGGATGAGGGCTGGAATATCCACGCCCATCAGCGCAAAATTACCCT
>NZ_JBEBRB010000098.1:0-7825 GCF_040395035.1 Parapedobacter lycopersici
CGGATCCGATGGTTGAGCACCTGTCTTCCGTGGCCATCAAAAAGGGAGCGGACCCCCACGCAGTCGTTTTCGAGAAATAACCCGTTAACTGTGCTTGCTGGTTGCAGATAACGCTGCCGCGCTTTTCCAGCAGCACCCGTTAGTGGTCAGCGTGGCGCATTCCGATGATTTCGCTTACACTCCGCTGCAATAGGGGAACGACCGTATCGCTGAACCATGGATTGCGCTTGTGCCAGATTTTATTGCGGGGTGAGGGATGTACAAGCGGAAAAAATGCAGGCAGGTAATGCTCAAAACGGAGTACGGTATCGGTCAGTGACCTGGTTTTTGCTTTTCCGAGGTAATACGCCTGTGCATATTTTCCAATGAGCAGCGTCAGTTTAATTCCCGGCATGCCGTCGAAGAGTTTCCGATGCCATAGCGGTGCGCATTCGGGTCTGGGAGGCAGGTCGCCTGATTTTCCCTTCCCCGGATAACAGAAACCCATGGGGACGAGCGCAAATAAGTGCGGGTCGTAGAACTGAACTGTGTCGACACCAAGCCATCGTCTTAATTCCTTCCCGCTCTGATCATCCCACGGGATACCGCTTTTCTGGACTTTTTGACCCGGGGCCTGACCGATTATCGCAATTTTTGAATCGGCCGCCGCTTGTATAACCGGATTCGGGGCATGTGGTAACTGCGCTTTGCAGTAGGTGCAGCTCCTGATGTCAATCAAAAGTTTGTCTATGTTTGCGTATTCAGTCAAAGTCATTCAAAGTTACGTTTTTTAGCCTTGCTCAACGAGCTCGGGCATAATAAATAACAGCGTTGGGCTAGCTATCCGTATTTTATGGGGTGTATTCACCGTATCGCGAGCTTCTTTTTTAAATAAACCCTGATTGGCATATCCAGAAACTTCATGACGACATGTGCAAAGCCGATCAGGAACAGGGTGCCAGTGGGGATGATGTATGCCAACTGATCAGGGGTATAAGCCGGGTGGCTCAGGTAAGCACCAAAGAACCAGATTGCCCAATAGTGGGTCATGTATAGGGGATAAGAGATGTTTCCCAGCCAGTTGGCGAGTTGCGAAAAAGCCGGTTCTACGGAAGTTCCTGCCCCCAGGGAAACGATGAACGGAAAAACAAACAATACAATCAGTCCATCAATCAGCCAATTCGGCGAAAAGAAGGGCATGAGCAAACACATCAGCAGGAATGCGGCACTCAGCATAAACCCACCGCGGTTTTGGATGATCCACCGGTTGCGGTAAATGAACAGTCCGGCACCGAATGAATAAGAAACCCTTGCCGCTCCTGCTTCCCAGTTGTCTTTTGACCATCCACCCAGTAAATTGCCGTAATGGTAGCTCGTGTAGACCAGCCAGACGGCGGAGACGCACAGGAACACTGTGAGTGTTTTCCGATGTATTTTGCTTAGCCAGACGGCATAGGCAATGTTGACGATATATTCCCAGAATAGCGACCACGAGGGCGCGTTTAGACTGAATAAGTTGAATGCCCTGCTTTCTAGAACCGGATAGGGAATCAAAAAAACCGAACTGAGGAAAAGGATAAGCACACTGGAAAAGGAATAATGATCCGCCTCTCCAAAGAGCGGGAAAAGGAAACCCAACAGTCCGAGAACAGAACCGATAACGACCAGCGGATGCAGTCGCACCAGCCGCGCCTTAACGAAGTTCCAGAACCCTATAGCCTTGATTTTTTCATCATATGCATAACCGATAACAAAACCCGATAAGCAGAAAAAGAAATCCACTGCCAGGTAACCATGACCGATAAAATTGTCGCTGAAGTCGGGAATGATCCATTCCATGAAATGAAAAATCACCACGGCAATGGCCGCAATACCCCTTAGTCCGTCGAGGACAACAAAGTGATTTCGTGTCATCTGGCAAAATTAGAAATGATAATAGCTTTTGGCTATTGAAATATAGAATTAATTGATTGTGATTCCTTTATGAAATAGCATAACTTTATGAAATCATACACATGTCGCGTTCATTCATAATAAAGCTGAAAATATGGAAAAAGAATCAAAAGACATTGGCCAATGCCCATTTCACCAGGGCAAGCTAAAGCAAAATGTAGGTGGCGGAGGCACAAAGAGCCGCGATTGGTGGCCGGAACAGTTGAAAGTCAGCATACTACGTCAGCATTCTCCCCTGTCAAACCCGCTGGGTAAGGACTTTAACTACGCTGAGGCATTTAAAAGCCTGGATCTGGAGGCGGTGAAGCGTGATCTCCATGCGCTGATGACGGACTCGCAGGACTGGTGGCCTGCTGACTTCGGACATTATGGCCCGCTGTTTATCCGTATGGCGTGGCATAGTGCGGGAACGTACCGGGTGGGCGATGGCCGTGGTGGAGCGGGTGCAGGGCAGCAGCGCTTTGCACCGCTGAACAGCTGGCCGGATAACGTCAGCCTCGACAAGGCCCGACGGTTGCTGTGGCCTGTCAAACAGAAATACGGCGCAAAGATTTCGTGGGCGGATCTGCTGATACTTACCGGCAACGTGGCATTGGAATCCATGGGATTTAAGACATTCGGTTTTGCAGGCGGACGTGAAGACGCCTGGGAACCGGACGAAGTCGTATACTGGGGTTCCGAAACCACCTGGCTGGGCGGAGATGTCCGTTATGCACAGGGTTCAGAAGGAGTGGATAAAGCGCATGGCGTATTGGTTTCGGAGGATGATGCGGATGGACAAATCCATTCCCGTAACCTGGAAAAGCCGCTTGCGGCCGTACAGATGGGATTAATATATGTAAATCCGGAGGGACCTGACGGAAACCCGGACCCGATCGCCGCGGCGAAGGACATCCGGGATACCTTCGGCCGCATGGCCATGAACGACGAAGAAACGGTTGCGCTGATTGCGGGCGGCCACAGTTTCGGTAAAACACATGGTGCTGCTCCCGCGACGCATGTAGGCAAGGAACCGGAGGCTGCCGGACTGGAAATGCAGGGGCTGGGCTGGAAGAATAATTACGGTTCGGGTAAGGGAGCCGATACGATTACCAGCGGGCTGGAAGTGACGTGGACCAAGACACCAACCCAATGGAGCAATAATTTCTTTGAAAACCTATTTGGCTTTGAATGGGAGTTATCCAAAAGCCCGGCGGGCGCACACCAATGGGTAGCTAAAAATGCGGAAGCAATTATCCCGGATGCATTTGACGGTACGAAAAAGCAACTGCCAACCATGCTTACTACCGACCTTTCTCTGCGGTTTGACCCGGTTTACGAAAAGATTTCACGTCGCTTTCTCGAAAACCCGGAAGCCTTCGCCGATGCCTTTGCCCGGGCATGGTTTAAACTGACGCACCGTGACATGGGGCCAAGTACACGTTACCTGGGACCGGATATACCAAAAGAAGAACTGATTTGGCAGGACCCCATTCCGGCGGTCGACCATGTGCTGATTGATGAAAAAGATGCAGCTGCCCTGAAGGAAAACATACTCGGATCCGGTTTAAGCGTTGCTGAACTGGTTTCCACGGCTTGGGCTTCCGCAGCGACTTTTCGGGGTTCGGATAAACGCGGTGGTGCAAATGGTGCCCGCATCCGGCTCGCCCCGCAAAAGGATTGGCAGGTTAATAATCCGCCGCAGCTGCAAAAAGTACTCGCCGTGTTAACATCCATTCAGGAAGTGTTTAATGCGGCACAGGTAAACGGTAAAAAGGTTTCGCTGGCGGATTTAATTGTACTGGCGGGCTGTGCTGGCGTGGAACAGGCAGCGCGGGACGCGGGTCACGCCGTGTCGGTACCGTTCACACCTGGCCGTATGGACGCCTTACAGGAACAGACCGATGTGGAATCCATCGGTTACCTTGAGCCGGTTGCTGACGGATTCCGCAACTTCCGGAAATCAATGTCGTCGGTATCTACCGAAGCGTTGCTGGTCGACAAAGCGCAGCTGCTTACGCTTACCGTAGCTGAGCTGACGGTGCTGGTAGGCGGTATGCGGGTGCTGAACACGAACGCCGACGGTTCCAGCCATGGCGTTTTCACGGGCAAGCCGGGGGTACTTACCCCTGATTTTTTTGTAAACCTACTGGATATGCGAACGGAATGGAAAGCACTATCCGAAGAGAGGGAGGTCTTTGAGGGCCGCGATCGTGCAACAGGCGAGAAAAAATGGACCGGTACGCGTGCGGATCTGGTGTTTGGTTCCAATGCGGAACTGCGGGCCGTGGCAGAGACGTATGCCAGCCAGGGTGCAGGTGAAAAATTTGTAAAAGACTTTGTAGCTGCCTGGGATAAGGTGATGAACCTCGACAGGTTTGACCTGGCTTAGTTTAGTTTAGTCTCCCGCTGTAAAAGCTTCGACTCCTTTTGCCAACGCGCGGGCTTGCCTGCGCGTTGGTTATTTCCGGATTGCCTGGCCTCACCGGCAATGAAAATCAGATCACGCAGTCAAGTACCGCGGGAGATGTTTCTAATGAACAGTAGGAATACGGTCGTGATGATAAGCAGGGCACCCAGCCAATCCATGGCCTCGAATGAAACCCCCAGCCACAGTACGGAAATCAGAGTTGCTGACAGCGGTTCTGCCGATGTCAGCAGGCTGGCTTTCTGGCCGCCGATAAATTGAACTGCCCTGAGGTACATATAAAATGGGATCAACGTTCCGAAAAGCACCACAAACGCGGTATTGGCATATGTATAACCGTCCCAGATACCATATGTATGCCATGGCGCCCTTACAAATGAAATAGCCAGGCCACCGATAAACAGGCCCCAACCAATGACACTCATCGCATTGTATTTTTTCAGTAGCGTGCCCGGCAGCAATGTATAGATAGCCAGGCTGACCGCCGAAGCGATACCCAGCGTAAATGCCGTTGGGGATATATTCAACGTTTGGATATTTCCATGGGTCGCCAATAGGAACGTGCCCAGCAATGCCAACAGGATTGCAGCATAACCAAATAGGCTGAGCCGTTGGCCGTAGCGCACGGCTAGGTAGATGGCAATCAAGACCGGTGCCGAAAACTGGAGTATCGTGGCGGTTGCCGCATTGGAATGTTTGATTGCCGCGAAATACGTATATTGGACAGCCAGCATTCCTACAATACCGAATGTCAATAATTTACGGCGGCTGCTCCGCTCACGCCAGATCGCCCACACGTGGCCGTCTTTTCGTAGCATTGCCGCAATGAGCAATAGGGTGCCGGCGCCGAGCATCCGCACCGACATAAGCCACGCTACGCTGATCCCCCTTTGCTGAAACAGGAATTGGCCGCAGGTACCCGAGACACCCCATAGGGTAGCCGCTATCAAGCCCATAAGTACCCCCTTTACCTGTTTATCCATGTCGATGAAATTGTACAAAAGTAAATTAAAAGGACGGTATTATTGTTAACGGGATAGCCCCCGTAGCTTACTCTTTTCAGTCTTGTTTTGGTGGTATTTCCGGTGAGTAGATACTTTGTATATGTTTTTGAAGGGGGTGTAGATGCTGTGTATGGAGACAGTGGTACCTTAGGCGCGCCTATCCAGCTACCTTTGTCGTTCCCGAATCCGTTTGCATACCATAAAGGCTGGTGGAAGTATGAACAACCACCAAACAGGGTATAGCAGCGCCATCAGTATCGGCAACACGCGGTTCGTATATCTACCAATATGCAACGTATTGTATTGACGTTTTTTTTTGTGTGGCTGTTATCCGGTGTCCGTACACAGGCACAGACGATCATTTATGTTTCACCCGTTGGTGCCGGTAACGGTTCTTCTTGGACAAATGCTTCCAATATAGCGAATGCGATAGCAACTGCTCCGGATAATGCGGAATTAAGATTACGTGAGGGAACATACCACATCACAACTACCTTGTCTGTAACACAAAGATTAACTATCAATGGTGGGTATACCGGCGTGGGAGCAAACCGAAACGTAACCGCCAATCCTTCCGTCCTGAACGGTGGTGGCAGCACCCAAATCATGGCGATTGATGCCGCAGGCGTTGAAATTGACGGGCTGACTTTTTTTGAAGGCTTCGCCGCAACGGGAGTAGATGTGAATGATGGCACTGGCGGTGGAGCTATCTATATAAGCAGCAATGACGTAACCATTACTAACTCCATTTTTAGGAACAACGTTTCCGCCCATCGTATAGGCTCGGGTGCTATCTACTTATGGTCGTGCGACAATATTCGGATAGCGGATTGCTTATTCGAAAATAACAGGGTGGTCGAAAATGTGAGTAGCGATGGAAACATGGGAGGAGGAGCGATTCATGTCCGATTCGGAAATAATACGCGGATAACGAATACAATTTTTAGAAATAATTACTCAAGATATTCGGGCGGGGCTGTACACAACTGGGGATCGGAAACCCGTTTTGAAAATTGTGTTTTTGAAGATAATGAGAGCGGGGAAGATGGTGGCGGATTATACTTGCGAAGTGACCTTACTTATGTTCGTAATAGTAGGTTTGAAAGTAATCAAGCAGTAAAAGGTGGTGGTTTGGCAACTAATTTTGGAGGGTTCGAAGTTATTGCATCAACCTTCGGCGGGAATAGCAGTCAAGAGAAAGGCGGAGCCATTTATAATCACCGTTTCGCTGAACCTTCAACCTTGGAACGAGTACAGTTCTACGAAAATGTGACTGATCAGGGCGGCGCTGTCTATAATTATAGTGAAGAGGGATTAAAGGTTATCAATTCGCTGTTTGTTGCCAATGAAGCAGCGGACAAGGGCGGAGCGATCTTCAATAACCGGTTTATTGAAATTACAAATGCGGCTTTTGTACGGAATACGAATACTGCGTTGATCATGTCCAGCATCGCGCAATCAGCATCCAATCACTGTGAAACCAGTGTTTTCAACTCTATTTTTTTCTTGAATACGGCAAAAATCGGGGGGTACCGGGCGGATATTCATTCAGAAGATCTGGATATGGATTTAAGCACACAGCATGTCCGTCGAAATATATTGCAAGCATATACAGGTACAAATAATCTGGTAGGCGTTAATCCCTTATTTGTTAATAATACAGCTGATTTTAGGCTACAAATCGCCAGTCCGGCAATTGATGCGGGAAGAGCTGCCTTGTTTACCGATGTTTCGGATGCTAACGCCGGGTCATCGATCGATTTGGATGGAGCCCCCCGGCTTCAGGGCGACAATATCGATATGGGCGTATACGAGGTTGACCCGTCAACCATTACGATCCCCGGGTGTGCTACCATAACGGCTCCGGCAGATGGCAGCGAAGATGCTACCCTCAATATGGAGATTACCTGGTCGGCAGCAGAAAGGGCGTCGGCCTATCGAATATTTATTGGTACTACACCCGGGGCAACAGACATTGTAGATGGCGAGGAAGTGACCGGAACCATTTTTACTCCCGTTACCGACTGGGACGAAGGCACAACATATTTTGTTACCGTGGTGCCCTACAACGCCGCCGGTGAGGCCACGGGCTGTGCGGAAATCAGTTTTACTACTACAACGCTTTTGGCTGCTCCCGAATGCACAACAATTACAAATCCCGGAGGAGGGAATACCGATGTCAGCCTTGGAGCAGGCATCGTCTGGACCGCGGCGGACGGAGCCAACGGTTACCGCATTTATATCGGCACCAACGCTGGTGGTACAGACATTGTGAATGGAGAGGAAACGACTGGCACGACATTCTCGCTGGTCGGTGGCTGGGCGGAAAACACTGCTTATTATGTGACTGTTGTACCGTTCAATGATGCCGGTGAGGCCGTGGGTTGCGCGGAGATAAGCTTCACCACGGAAACGCCGCTGACAGCTCCGGCGTGTGCGGTCATTACCGGTCCGGCCGCAGGGGCGGAGGATGTGGCACTTG
>NZ_JBEBRB010000099.1:0-7663 GCF_040395035.1 Parapedobacter lycopersici
CAGAGCCCGTTGCCGTAAGCCAACGCCGATAGGGATGAAATAATAGCGATAAAAATGAATATGAAGCGCAAAATACTGATGACCGCTTTGATGCTGGCATCGTATGCTACGATATATGCACAAAAAGTAGTGCGGTACGATTTATATGTGAAAGATACCGTGGTCAACTTTTCCGGAAAAGAAAAACGGGCAATTGCCGTGAACGGCCAGATACCGATGCCTACGTTGGAATTTACCGAAGGTGACACGGCCGAAATCGTGCTGCATAACCTGCTGGATGAGAACACCGCGCTGCACTGGCATGGGGTGCAGCTGCCAAACCGGGAAGATGGGGTACCTTTTCTTACTCAGATGCCAACGCCTCCAGGAGCGACACATACCTATCGCTTTCCGGTGAAACAGAATGGTACATATTGGTACCACAGCCACGCGGGTATGCAGGAACAGATCGGCATGTATGGCTCGCTGGTTTTTCACAAGCCGAAAGGCGACCCCACATTTAGGAAGGGGATTGATGACCTGCCGACGGTCCCTGTTATCCTGAGTGAATGGACCGACTTGAAACCGGAAAATGTGCAACGGATGCTTGCGGCTGGAAACGACTGGTTTGGCATTAAGAAAAACACCGTACAGAGTTACGCCGAAGCCATCGGAGATGGGCACTTTAAAACCAAGGTAGTAAACGAGTGGAAGCGGATGGAGGCGATGGATGTAAGTGATGTTTATTACGAGAGATTCCTGATCAACGGCAAGAATCAAAGCCAGTTGCCGGAGTTCAAGTCCGGCAGCCGGGTACGCCTACGGGTGTCCAATGGCGGTGCCTCCTCTTATTTCTGGCTGACTTATGCCGGTGGTAAGATCACCGTAGTGGCCAACGACGGCAATGATGTGGAGCCGGTTGAGGTTGACCGGCTGATTATCGGGGTATCGGAAACCTATGACATCGTTGTCAATATTCCAGCCGAAAATACGTCATATGAGCTGCTGGCTACCGCCGAGGACCGCTCGGGATCGGCCTCGTTATTCCTTGGCGACGGCGTCCGCCAGTTGCAGGCACGTTTGCCAAAGCTCAACTATTTCGAAGGGATGAAGATAATGAACGGCATGATGAAAATGAATGGCGACATGAACGATATGGGCATGGACATGAGCTTGCAGCAAATGGATATGAACGCGGTAATGTATCCGGAGGCACAGGTACAACCCCAGGCCGCCGGTGAACATGCCGGACATAGCGGTCACACGATGGGGGCTAATGGGCCGGTAACCCTGAACTATGGGATGCTGAAAGCACCGCACCCAACTACCCTTGCTTCGGAAGCCCCCGTACGTGAACTGAAGTTTACCCTTACGGGGAACATGAACCGGTACGTATGGAGCATGGATAACCGGGTGCTGTCCGAGACAGACAAAATACCGGTAAAAAAAGGCGAGATACTGCGTATTACCCTGTATAACAATTCGATGATGCGTCACCCGATGCACCTGCATGGATTTGATTTCCGGGTGATCAACGGACAGGGAGAACATGCGCCGCTGAAAAACGTGCTCGATATGATGCCGATGGAAACCAACGTTATTGAATTTGAGGCTAATACGGAAGGCGATTGGTTTTTTCACTGTCATATCCTTTACCACATGATGGCCGGAATGAATCGGGTCTTTGCCGTCGGTGAATACGATAATCCGTTGTTGCACGATAAGGAAATGGCTTATCGCATGTTACAGCACGAAAGTAATATGTGGCATTTTATGGCTGAAAACGACATAGCAACCAATGGCAATGACGGAATGGCGATGTTACAGAACGCCCGTTGGGGTGTAGGTGTCGAATGGGCGGTAGGCTACAACGCTATGCATGGTTACGAGGTGGAAACACACGTTGGACGGTATATCGGCCGCATGCAATGGCTCATGCCGTTTGTCGGATTCGACTGGCGGTACCGGAAGATGGGGATAGATGAGCACGAAAAAAATATGTTCGGCCAGGTGAACAAGAAGGACAGCAGAAAACAACTAAGCGTGGGCGTGCTGTATACGCTGCCGATGCTGATCAACTTTCAGGCAGAGGTGTATCACGACGGGATTGTCCGTTTGCAGCTGATGCGCGAGGATATACCGGTAACCCGACGGTTGAGGGCGGGTTTCATGGTCAATACCGATAAGGAATATATGGGTGAATTGCACTACATCATTACCCGGAACGTCGGAATCCGTACGCACTATGACAGCGATATGGGATTTGGCGTGGGATTGTCGTTAAGCTATTAAGTTCGGCTGGTTAAGACGGCACTCCGCTTCGGCATATAACGATTGGATAATTTATGAAGATTGGGTTGCCGGTTATGTGGTTTCTTTTTATTTTCGTACGTTGGAGTGGCCGGCTTCTTATGGAGCCGGCATCCTATTTCTGCCAGAACACGAAGATCACATAAGTGAAAGTACATCTGCCGTTGTTGCGTATGGCATTCATACGCTGGAAAGCCCTCTTGATCGTTAGCCTCATATGCGTATGTGGCGTGGCCCGCACCATAGCGCAGGAGAACGGATTTCTGTTCCGGGATATCGGACTCTCCGAAGAATTTGATGATCGTATCATTACGCTGACCGAAAAGGACCATGCCGGTCTGCTTTGGTTTGTGACGAATGATGGATTGTACCGTTACGACGGCAATGAGACAATTCGCTTCGACCGGAACAGTAACCCAGCCATATCGCATAGCACGATAACCGATATCTTGGCCGACAGTCGGGATAACCTTTGGATTGCAGGGCTCGACGGCCTGACGCGGTTCGACCTGAAAGCCTGGAATGCGGTTCGGGTGAAGGTGGCAGCTGCCAGGAACCCCGGAATACGCGAGGTAAATATCCAGTCCCTCGGCGAGGGTATTGATGGGCGTATCTACGCCGGAACCCGTGACGGAAAGCTTTACCGCGTGGCAAATGATAGCCTGGAACTGGTAACCGATATTGCGGAACCCTTTCACGGACAGTTCCGTCTGGCCGCCATTTATACGATAACGGAACCGTACCCCGGTGAGTTGTGGTTGGCTACGGAAATCGGTAAAATGATCCGGATACGGGTAACGGGTGACCGTTTTTCGCAGCCGGAGTACTTCGGGCTTCCGGAGTTTGAAGGGTGGGGAATCCGCGATGTTTACTTCCATCCTTCGGGAAAAAGTCTCCTTAATGTGCCACAACACGGGTTATATGTATTTGATACCCATGCAGGGACTATGGAACGGCTGTCACCGGCCGGTGCGAAGGACCTGGGGAAGAACGGAGTTGCTTTTTTTGCACCGTTTGGTCGGGATAGCACGTTGATTTTTACCAACCGGGCGGATATCGGGAAGGAGAAGTTATTTGTATATGACTTTGTTAAGGATACGACCACCATGCGGCTGATTTCTTATCCGGAATACATGAACGACAATCACATCGATTGGTTCGAAAATAAAGGGAATACGCTGTTGATGTCGTTGAATAACTTGATTGTGCAGCTGGTGCCGGCCAAACATCTCTTTAAAACAATGCTTACTGATGCGGTTGCCATTAACAGCATCCGTAGTATTTATAAACATCCGGGCGGGCGCCTCTACGTTGGATCGTATAAGGACCGTTTTGTGTCAATCGATGAAAAGACCGGTGAGAAAATAGCGGAATCGAATCAGTTTGTCTACGATATACTCCACTGGAATGCGGATACCTTGCTCCTGAGCACGGAAGGGGACGGGTTGTTCTGGTATGAAATGAACAAACGGAAACTTACGCCCCTGGTATTGCATCCGGCACGATCGGGACTACATCCGCCGCAAACTTACATGACAACGCTCACACGGGCGGGCCGGGAGTCGGTTTGGGTGGGTACCTATACCGGATTGCTGCTGGTGAATCCCTATACGCATACTTACGAGCCGATCAAAGATGATGTACTGGTGCAGACCAAAATACTTTCCACAGTGGAAAACAATGGGAAGCTATGGATCGGCACTCCGACAGGGCTGGCGGAATGGGATAAGGATACAGACACACTGCATTACCGTATTTCCGATAGTCCGGTGTATTGCATCATCCGGGTTGGTGCCGAATTTTGGCTGGGTACCGAAGGCAAAGGCATCCTCATACTGGATAGTGACGGACGGATAAAGGACACCATTGACAATAGCGGTGGGTTGACAAACAATACCGTATATGGCCTCGTATCGGAAGGCCAGCACGTGGTGGCCGCAACCCAGAATGGCATGAGCATCATCGACCGGAAAACCAACCGTATCCGGAATTATTCGCGACTTGATCAGCTACCGGCAAGTGAATTTAATCACCGCGCGGTTTTCCATGCGGGTGATACGGTGTATCTGGGTACCATAAACGGGCTGGTACGCTTTAGCGTAGCCAATGAAAGTACATTGCTGAACGAGGTATCACCGAAAGATATTCCCTTAGCGGTTACCCGCCTGACGACCGAGCGCAGCGGGACGGGGACACAACACCACTACGCATTTCCGTACCTAAAGGAAAACGGCATTGTCATTGAAGCCGGCACGCGCTATTTTTCAATTGGCTTCGGTGGGTGGAGCGAGTACACGGAAGGACTACAATATTTTTACCGGCTTGATAGCCAGACCGACTGGTACCCATTGGGAAACCGACAGGAAATCGCGTTTGTCGAAACACCGCCGGGCGATTATCAGCTGGAACTTATGGCCCAATTACCGGACGGACAGCAGGCAGGTGCAATGCTTCAGGTACCGCTTGTCGTAAAGCCGGCTTTTCACCAGACCGTCTGGTTCAAGGCGCTGGTGTTACTGGCAATTGGCTTGCTGATATGGAGTGTATTCCGCTACCGCGAGCATGTGATGCGCAAAGAAAAAAAGATGCGTGTTAAAATTGCCAGCGACCTGCATGATGAGGTAGGCAGTTCGCTTACGCGGATTTACTTTCAGGCGGATTCGTTGTCGGTAAAACCCTATCCCGGTGACGGGAAACAATTGCAGCAGATTGCTGATACGAGTAAAGAAGCATTGTTGACGATGAGCGATATGGTATGGTCGATCGATTCCCGGTTTGATACCGTGAAAGACCTCGTAATCCGCATGAAGGACTATGTATACAAGCTCCGCGAAGAACTGGACGCTGTTTACCGGTTCGATATTCATGGCGACTATACGTCGCGCCCGGTGTCGCAGATCATCCGGCAGAACCTGTTCCTGATTTTCAAGGAAGCGCTGACCAACGCCATTAAATACGGTGATGGCTCGGAAATTACCATTGAATTAGCGCTGGAGCGTGCGATCCGGCTCCGGGTCACGAACCGCTATGCCACCGGAGATGGCCGTATTGCGGATCAACAGGGTGGCCGAGGCATGCAAAGTATGCAACAACGGGCAGCTAAAATGGGTGGTCAGCTTTCCTGTACCGCAGAAGACGGGGTGTTTCAGCTTACACTGATCGTGACGTAATTCTTCCCGCTGAATCCGGATTTCCTCGATGTCGTGATCCATGATCAACGACGGGGAAAGAAACCCGTACTCCCCGAAAGAGGGATAGGAACTTGATTCGGCAATACCTACCTTTACACCATGATACGCCTGGGCATTATCGAAGACGACGAGGAGATCCGGAGCACGCTGATTAATTTTTTTGATAGTCAGCCGGGTTTCTCCTGTCTGATCGCTGCTGACTCGGTAGCTGCTTTTTTTGAACAATGGAAAGAAACGGTTTACCTGGACATTGTGCTTTCCGATATCGGCCTCCCCGGCGAGTCGGGCATCAAGGGGGTCCAGCGCATCAAAAAGCATGCGCCGCTATGCCAGGTAATTATGCTGACGGTGTATGACGATGCTAACCGGGTGTTCCAGGCGTTATGCAATGGCGCTTCGGGCTACCTGCTTAAGCAAACACCGCTATTGAAGATTAAGGAAGCCGTTTTGTCGCTGCATGAGGGTGGCGCACCGATGTCACCTGGAATTGCCCGGATGGTGGTCGAGTATTTCAACCCCAGGAACCCGGCTGATCTCCAGGAAAAGCTGACACCGCGGGAAACACAGATTGTTGCCGCAATTGAGGAAGGGCTCACGAACAAGGAGGTAGCCATCCGCCTCGATATTTCCGTAGAAACGGTCAAATACCACATCAAACACATCTACCAGAAACTGGAGGTGAACAGCCGTCACGCACTGATCAGCCGGAAATACAGATAGCCCTGCCATTACGCGCTCTCCCCCCAAAGGGGGATACCATTTCCGATCGATTTGTCGTCAATTTGTGGCGTTATGGAAAGATCTCTACCACGTCTACCTAAGCCATTGATCTATTTGTGGTTTATGCTGTCGTTCACACTGCTTAGCCTGACTGCATTGGCACAGCGGCCATTTATCACCACCTGGCAAACGACCACCGCAAACGAAACCATTACAATTCCGGTCAATTCGGATGTTACCGGGTATAACTATACTGTGGATTGGGGAGATGGAAATACGAGTACCAACCAAACCGGGGACGCAACGCATAGTTATGGGACTACGGGAACACATACCGTATCCATTACCGGGAATTTCCCTGCAATACGGCTTGGATCCTACGGTATCGATGTGACCGACAAGCTGATGAGTATCGAACAGTGGGGCGATATCGCATGGTCTTCCATGGAAAGGGCCTTTTCGGGTGCTCGGTACATGGTGTTGAATGCGACCGATGTGCCGGATTTAAGCGGCGTATTGTCCCTATCGCGGATGTTTATGGGCGCAGAAGCATTTAACGGCAACCTCAGTGGGTGGAATGTTTCGGGTATAACCGACATGAGCAGCATGTTCTATAATGCAAAAGCGTTTAATGGCAATATCAGCAATTGGGATGTATCCAGCGTAACCAACATGCGAGGGATGTTCTGGCAAGCATCCGTATTCAACCAGGACATCGGGGGTTGGGACGTGGGCAATGTGGCGGATATGTCTTTCATGTTTTACCAGGCACCGGTCTTTAACCAGGATTTGAGCAGTTGGGATGTGTCCAGCGTGACGACGATGAACAGTATGTTCTTCATTGCCCTTGATTTTGACCAATCCTTAGGGAGTTGGGACATTTCCAATGTGACAGATATGGACGATATGCTGCTCGCGACCGGTCTTTCTTCTGCCAGTTATGGTGCCACGCTCATCGGTTGGGCAGCGCTGCCGGCAGTTCCTGCTAATATCACATTGGATGCTTCGGGCCAAGAGTATTGTCCGGGTACGGCAGCTGAAACTGCCCGACAGCAGTTAATAGCTAAAGGGTGGACGATTACGGGCGATGCAGAGGCAACAGAGTGCAGTGGCGGTTCGGTGATTACACCCGGTGATCCCGGCAACTTCGTGACCACTTGGGCTGTTGATGATATAATATCCGACCCCACCATTACCATCCCCACCCGCAGCGACGAGACCTACAATTATAATATCTACTGGGAAAACACAGCGAATGCCGCCCAAAACGGAATGCTTACCGGGCAAACTGGAAACGTAACATTGACTTTCCCTGAAGCAGGCATTTACCGGGTGGAAATCAATGGCGCTTTCCCTGCGATCCAGTTCGGTAGTGCTGCCAGCGCTGACGTCAATGACCGAAAACTACTCACTGTGGAACAATGGGGCGATCAGGTCTGGCAAAGTATGCATCAAGCATTCGA
>NZ_JBEBRB010000100.1:0-7544 GCF_040395035.1 Parapedobacter lycopersici
CCAACCCCAAAATCCGGATTTATGCCAAGCTTGAAGGTACGAATCCGGGAGGAAGCGTAAAGGATCGGGCCGCACTGAACATGATCCGAAGCGCAATGGAACGTGGTGAAATTACGAAAGGTACCACACTGATTGAAGCGACCAGCGGTAATACCGGCATTGCGCTGGCAATGATTGCCGGAATTTATGGATTGGACATTGAACTGGTCATGCCGGCCAGTTCGACACGGGAACGGACGCTGACGATGGAGGCTTTCGGGGCAAAGGTAACGTTATTGGACTCCATCGAAGTATGCCGTGATTATGCAGAGGAGAAGGGGCGGCAATCCGATTATTATATCCTGAACCAGTTTGCCAATCCGGATAATTACCTGGCGCATTACAAAACTACGGGTCCGGAGATCTGGCGGGATACCGATGGGACGATTACGCATTTTGTCAGTGCGATGGGCACAACAGGCAGCATTATGGGAAACTCCATGTATCTCAAGGAAAAGAACCCGGCTGTCCAGGTTATCGGATGCCAACCCACCGAGGAATCATCGATACCCGGTATCCGCCGCTGGCCGGAAGCCTACCTGCCGAAAATATACGATCCTGCCCGTGTGGATCAAATTATGGATGTGTCTCAGGCCGACGCAACTGAAATGGCCCGTCAATTGGCAAGGACCGAAGGTATTTTTGTGGGTATGAGTACCGGCGGTGCTTTCGCCTGTGCCCTGCGTTTAGCGGCCGGACTGGATGAAGGCGTTATCGTGTTTATCGCCTGTGACCGCGGCGACCGATACCTGTCAAGTGACCTGTTCGGATAAGGAATGGCTACAGTCTTTACGATCCGAATTTATTTTTCAATGCCGCCAGTTTTGAACCCATATCATCCTGCCGGTTTCGATGCCCGGTAGCCTTGCGGTCGCTTGGGCGGCTTTTTTTCTGCGCAGGTTTTTCGCCGGTTTTCATTGACAGGCTGATCCGGTTACGCTTCTCGTCAACTTCTGTAACGGTAACCATCACCTTCTGCTGTACTTTTACGACCTCATTCGGGTCTTTTACGAACCGGTCGGCCAGTTGACTCAGGTGCACAAGACCGTCCTGGTGTACACCAATATCGACAAAAGCGCCAAAATTGGTAATGTTCGTGACAATGCCCGGCAAACGCATTCCGATGCGGAGATCGGCCACGGTATGAACACCGTCTGTAAATGCAAACTGTTCAAATTGCTCACGGGGATCCCGGCCCGGCTTATCGAGTTCATTCAGGATATCCTTTAACGTGGGCATACCCACTGTATCATTCACATATTGGCCCAAACGTATCTGTTTCCGCAATTGCGGGTCGCCGAGCAAATCGGTTATGCTGCAGCCCAGGTCAGAGGCCATCTGTTGCACCAGGGCATACCGTTCGGGATGCACACCCCCCGCATCCAATGGATTCACGGCATTACGGATGCGCAAAAATCCGGCAGCCTGCTCAAAAGCCTTTTCGCCAAGGCGAGGGACCCGCTTGAGGTCCTCCCGGCTGCGGAATGCGCCGTGCATATCCCGGTAGTTCACAATCTGCTGGGCAAGGGAAGGCCCCAGCCCGGATACATAGGCCAGCACCTGTTTTGAGGCCGTATTCAATTCCACACCCACCGCGTTGACACAGCTGATTACGGTGTCGTCCAGTGCCGTTTGCAGCTTATTTTGGTCCACATCATGCTGGTATTGACCCACACCGATTGATTTAGGGTCGATTTTTACAAGCTCAGCCAGTGGATCCATCAGCCGGCGCCCGATGGATACAGCCCCCCGTACGGTAATATCATGGTCCGGAAATTCTTCCCGCGCGACTTCAGATGCTGAGTAAATAGAGGCGCCGCTTTCATTCACCATTACTACAATTACGTCGGGCAGCGCCAATTTTCGGACAAATGCCTCTGTTTCGCGTCCGGCAGTACCATTGCCAATAGCAATGGCCTGGATGTCGTACTTCTGAACCAAAAAAGCAAGCGTTTTAGCCGCTTCGGCTTCCTTTGCCACACCCGTGTGCGGAAAAATGGTGCTGTTCTCTAATAGCTTGCCCTGTTCGTCCAGGCATACCGTTTTGCAGCCGGTGCGGAACCCCGGATCGATGGCCATCACGCGCTTCTGGCCCAAAGGTGCCGCAAGCAATAGCTGCCGGGCGTTTTCCGCGAATACGCGGATCGCCTCTTCATCGGCCCGCTGGCGGGTAAGCATGCGGACCTCGGTTTCCATGGCGGGCTTAAGCAATCTTTTATAGCCGTCTATCATGGCCATCCGTACCTGGGCGCTTGCTTCACCCGAACCTTTTATATAGGCATGGTCAAGCAGCGGCAATATCGCCGTTTCAGCGACTTCCACATCCAGGTAGAGCATTTCTTCTTTCTCGCCCCGGCGCATGGCCAGCACACGGTGTGAGGGTGCGCTTTTCAACGGTTCAGACCACGCATAGTAGTCCCGGTATTTGATCGCTTCTTCTTCCTTTCCGGGGACTACCCGCGACACAAACAAGCCTTCGGATAAAAACACCTGACGGGCTTTAGCCCGAATATCGGCATCCTCGGCAATGGTTTCCGCGATGATATCGCGGGCACCGGCCAACGCATCCGCGTCACTGGAAACACCGTTTTCAATAGATATGAAAGACTGGGCTGCAGTTGCAAGGTCTGTGATTTCCTGTGCTAAAATGAGCATGGCGAGGGGTTCGAGCCCTTTTTCGCGTGCCACACTCGCCCGCGTCTTGCGCTTGGGTTTATAGGGTAGGTAAAGATCTTCGAGTGCGGCCATCGTTTCAGCATTCCTGACCTGCTGTTCCAGATCGGGAGTAAGCTTGCCCAGTTCCGTCAGCGATTTCAGGATCGCCTCACGGCGCTTGTCAAGTTCCCGGAGTTGTTGAACCCGGTCGCGGATGTGGGTAAGCTGTACTTCATCCAAACTGCCGGTCATCTCTTTGCGATAACGGGCAATAAAAGGAACCGTAGCACCCTCGTCTAAAAAAGCCAGGGTTGTTTTGACCTGTTTTTCGGACAAAGCAAGCTCCCTGGAAATAATAATTTCGTAATTCATGGAATGGAAAGGCAGTGAGAAGGCTGCTTATGCGTTTTTCTCTTCGTTAACAGAAGCGGATGCAGTTGGATTGGGTGATGAATCAGCTGAATCCCCCGAATGAACATCCGCAGCTGGCTTATCTTCCGCCGGGGCGTCTGCAGCGGCGGTCTGCGGCTGGTTATTGGATGGTTCGTTGTTGAACGAATAATCATCGGAATAACCGTCGCTGCCATAGTAATCGTCCGGACTGGGGTTATGCTGATAAGTGCCTGCCGGAGCGGCAGTACTGGCCTGGTTTAGTTTTTTGGGTTCCGACTCTTCTACAATGACGTCTTTTACCTCCAGGTCTTTTTCGAAATTATTGATCTGGTCACTGATGTCTCGCTTGATGCTTTCGGATGCATCTTTAAATTCGCGGATGCCGCGGCCCAGGCCACGTGCCAGTTCGGGTAATTTTTTTCCACCAAATATTAAGAGGGCTACCACGATGATCAACATCATCTCACTTGTTCCGATATTCAGGAACGCCAATTCGGTACTCAACATAACAGTCGCTTTGTTTGTAACAGCTAAGGTAGGGTTAAATTTTGTGAAATCCATGTAAATTTTGTGATATCCGCAGATGGGATAAAATAAAATATCCGGTAGCCTCCTTGCTTAATGCCGTGTCGGCCAGCAGAAAGCGTACTTCGGTGATCAATCGGCCGCTGCTCGTTCATAGCAGGATGGCTGAGCGTTATTCGGTCTGATACAGGGTATTAAATAACCACTTCAACGTGCCGCGGGATTGTGCCCGGAAGGTGATATCGGGACCAAAAGCATAAAATCTGCCCGTACCCACAGGCGCAGTAAACCCGGCGATTGTGTGCCGGAGGTAATCCGCTCCCCATATCCAGCCGCTAAGCAGCGGGTTTTGGTCGCCATACCACACCAATGGCTTGATTCCGGAGGTAGTTCCATTTTCTATTTGCTTGAAGACCGGACTGTTATCATACATCACCTGAACCGTATCCGGCATGCCCCAGCCCGCCGGATCCGCTGCATCCGCATAAACACGGTGTATACTGCCCGGTGCATAGAATTTTTCATTTGATAGGGCTTTTTCCTCGCCATTTTCACCGGTTTCCGTTAATGCGTTTTTTACCGGTAACCCCATATGATAGGCAAGATTAGTGCTTGTGCCCGTCGTAAATATGACACCGCCGGCTTCTACAAAATCCAACAATTGGGGGATGGAGCGTTCAGCAGTAATATTGCCAAGCATGTGGCGGTAGGCTTCGGGGAAACTGGATTCATCCGGCGGGGTACCCGCTGCCGCTTTCACGCCCGGGATTCCGGACCCGATGAAAAGCAGGATGTCGTATTTTTCCCGGAGCCTGCCCCGGTCGATCTCGCGCGGATATACAACCGTAAAATTGTCAAACCCATACTGTTCCAGTATCCACCGTGCCCATCCGGACGTCATGGAACCGCCATATCGATCGTAAAGGCCGATCCGCCGGAGCTTGATTTCCACCATCCGGGAGGGCTTTTTATCCAGCGGTGACGGGGCTATACCCAGCGAGTCCACCAATTCGCCCAGCAACGGATAGGCGGCAGACGGCACAAAAAAGGAACCCGCTGGCATTTCATTTATGGACGCTCCGATCCGGTATACCTGAAAATTGGCTTTCAGTAACCGGTTTGCGGCAATGTACGCATTATTAACTCGTGTATCGAGGAGGTATCCGACCGGGGATTCCACCGGTATTTTACCCGGTGGTATCTGCAGCTCGCCGTACGGAATCGCACTGAACGGGCCTTCAAAATCATCCAGTATGCGATCAAATTCGATCCCGAACTGGTAAGCCAGCGTCCACCCCGCGGCATCATAAGGCCGGATAGGCGGGCCGCCCGGGTATTGGAAATCGTTTGGATGATCCTGGGGCTCGAACATGTCCAGGACATGCGGACGGAATGCCTGATTGGTTTTTACAATGTAAGAACCCGCGGGGTAGGACTTGCCCGCCACTTCGAAATCCGCCGTTGCCCGGTGGATCAAAATGCCGGACTTTATCAGGGCATTGATGAAATGCACCGCCCTTGGGAAATCGACCTGGTTGGCCGGAATAACGAATCCACGTGGATCACGCAAATCTGGGTTTTCAAATACGGCCTCATAATACCGCAGGGGCATATTGTGCTGGGATCCTGCTGTCTTGCGGGCTTTTTCCGCAGCCGTATCGGCAGCAAATGCATCTTTCATTTGATCAATGTAGCCCGGTTTAGCAGTCCAATTATCGCGGCTTCCGCGGGCGATGGCGTGCTGGCCCATTTTGTACATATTGTAAAGCAACTGATCCCCAAAGCGGCTCGCATAATCCAAAACAGCATAATTGAGGGAAACGGAATAGGCAATCGCATCCCGGAAGTGCCAGGGCCGCGGCCTCACGGGGTTGGGGGTGGCATTATCCGGAATCAGCCGCTCCGGAACCAGCGGGATAGTCATCGGCGTAGGATCGCCAGCAATTTCCGTGAGTATGCCGATACTGTTGTGGTAATACGGCGTGGTACGCAGACCACCATTCCACCAAGTGGAATATACCGACCCGCTAAGCCGGGTATAACCGGGTTTATCCTCAGCATTTAACCGGTTAATCATTGCTGCCGCTACACCATCAATACCCGTAATCAACAGCGGATCGAGCACATGGTTGAATGGATCCCGGTAAGGCGGTCCCGCCAAAACACTTCCCGGGGGACCGGCTTGGTGGTGATTGTAAATGACCTGGGGCATCCAATCGATATACTGGATTCGCGACATCGTAGTCGTCTCCCGCAGGTTATTCATGTAAAAATCACGGTTGTTATCGTGCCCTGCGTATTTGTGATACAGCGTTGGGATATTCTTTGCCCGCTTTGCCGTATCATCATATTGCATGTACCAATCGGAAACCAGCTCCTGCCCATCCGGATTGCAGTGGAACAACAGGATAATAACGTCATCCAGTATCCGCAGGGTTTCCGGGTCGTTGCGACTGACCAGCTGGTAATAAGTTTCGATCAGTTGATGGGTCCCTACCGTTTCGGTGGCGTGAAGCCCACCGTCGATCCATATAACCGGCTTGCCTTCCATGGACAGCGCTCTCGCTTCTTCTTCCGGCAGTTCCGCCCGGGCCATTTTTTGGGAAATCGAACGGTACCGTTCGAGGTTGGCTATGTTTTCCGGTGAGGAGATGATAATCAGGTACTGATCCCGCCCTTCAGCGGTTCTGCCCGCCACCTCCAATTTAACGCGGGGCGAGACAGCTGCCAGTTTTTTAAAATAGGCGGCGGTCTGCGTGTAGTTGGCTAATTGGTAATCGTCACCGATATCGAATCCGAAATGTGCTTTTGGCGTGGGAATATCCTGCGCCCGGACGGGCAGAGCCATGGTGATAAATGCCACCAGTATATAAGCGATTGATCTTATCATCGTAAGAGGTTAAAATGGTTAGCGCATGCTGTCGTTGCCGTTAACGACAAACTTAACAAAAAATAATGGTTTACCCGGTGACGGCTATGCTTTTGAATATTCGTACCTTTGACGGCCTTTGAAGGGACGTTATGATGACTGGAAAATTGAAAGCTTACAGACCCTATTACCTGAGCAGTTTAGCCCTTGCCGGACCGGTGGTTATCTCTCAGCTGGGGCATACGCTCGTGCATACGGCCGACAGCGTGATCGTAGGTCATTTTGCCGGTACGGTACCCCTTGCCGCCGTGTCCCTGGTGCACAGTGTATTTATGATTGTCATGGTGATCGGCCTGGGTATTGCTTACGGCATTACCCCATTGATTGCGCAGGCTAACGGCAAAAAGGAGTATGACGAGTGCGGAGTACTCCTTTCGAACAGCCTGGTGATCAACATGCTGTCGGGCCTCCTGCTGTTTTGCATTGTTTATTTTGGCTCCATGGCGGCCATTGACCATTTGGATCAGGATCCGGAAGTGGTACGCGAGGCTAAGCCATACCTGTTTATCCTGAGTTTGTCTATGTTTCCGCTCATGGTTTTCAGCGCGTTCAAGCAGTTTGCGGAAGGGCTTGGTTTTACCAAACAGGCAATGAATATTACCATATGGGGGAATGTGCTGAACGTGCTGCTGGCTATCGTATTTGTAAAAGGAATGTTCGGTCTGCCTGCCATGGGTGTAAGTGGCGTGGGATACAGCACATTAATCGACCGTTGCCTGATGGCGCTCATCATGGGCTGGTATGTATTCCGCTCCGTTAATTTCAAACGCTATCTTCCGCGGTTTAAAGCGTTCCGTGTCGACCGGCAGCGGTGTAAGGCAATCCTGGGTATCGGTGCCCCGGTGGCGATGCAGTATGTATTTGAAATCGGCGCATTTGCCGGCGCAGCAGTCATTGCAGGTACGTTGGGTGCCCATATCCAGGCGGCTCATCAGGTGGCTATTACCCTGGCAGCCATGACGTATATGATGGCCAGCGGCATCGCCGCTGCCGCCACCATAAA
>NZ_JBEBRB010000101.1:0-7466 GCF_040395035.1 Parapedobacter lycopersici
CGCGCAGGTTATATTTGAAGCCCACCCCAAATGGGATGGCCAGCGCATATTTTCCATATCCGGTTTGGTTAAACAACGTATCAACCTCGGTCTGCATTTCCCGGAGCTTTACCTTTTCGCCGTTTGAGGGGAGGTAATTTTTGGGTTCGAACTGCATTCCAGCAATACCGGCGAAGATGTATGGCGTATAGACCACCCGGCCGCGCTGCGGCAGCCAGCGGAAAAAATTGAAATCAGCTACCAGCGAGGCTTCCGTAATGTTTCCGAGGAAATCCAGGTCGCGTTCCCGCCGTTGCGCCACACGCGAGTTGCCATCGGCGGCCCAGATATTGGCGTAGGTAAAATTGGCCCGTATCCCCCAGGTGTGGTTGAAATTGTATTTAACCATAAAGCCGGCTGCCCAGTCGTTATACGCCAGCGGATTCTCCGGGTTCAGGTCGCCCATGTAACCCGATGCGCCACCCTGTATACCCACTTCGAATTCCTGCGCGCGCGCGGAATTAGCCATCAGGCCCAGCAGGACAATTAATACGGCGATACCCTTATGCACAATGGTTACTGGTTTTTCCAAAGGGGGTAAATATAATAGAAATCACGCAATTATCGCGTTTAATAATTGCGTGCATCAATTCCCCAGAGCAGTTTGTTGCGCAGCGTGGCGAAAAAGCTGTGGTTCTTCAGCCGGATGAGGTTAATGTCAAACGCAGCCCGCTTGATTTTCAGCCGGGTATCGGTAGACACCGTTTCCGTTTTCGAATCACACGAAAGGAGAAATTTCCCGGTGCGGCTTTCGATTTTCAGGTCCAGTTCAAAATCGTTTGAAATAACCACGGGCCGCACGTTCAGGTTGTGGGGGGATATCGGGGTGATGACAAAGTTTCCGCTGCCCGGCATAATGATGGGGCCGCCGCAGCTCAGCGAATAGGCGGTCGACCCGGTAGGGGTGGCCACGATAATGCCGTCGGCCCAGTACGCGTTGAGCAGCTCACCGTTGAGGTAGGCTTGTACCGTAATCATGGCCGAGCTGTCGTATTTGAAAATGGTAATATCGTTGAGGGCAAACGGGTTGCCGTCAAAAAGGGGCGTGTCGCCTGCGGCCACGGAAAGCAGCGCCCGCTGCTGAATATCATAGGCACCATCCAGGATCGCATCCAGCGCACCTTCAATCTCCCCCTTGTTGATGCTGGCCAGAAACCCGAGGCGCCCAAAATTGATCCCGGCTACGGGAATGCCCGAAGGCCCTACAATAGACACCGCCGCCAGCATCGTGCCGTCGCCACCCAGACTTAACATGAATCCGGTATCTTCCGGCAGTTGCTCCCTGGAATGGTACGTGCGGAACTGGTGCGGACAGGTAATCTGCTCCGTCAGAAAACGATGGAAACTGTCATAGATCCATAATTCGGCCTGTCTGGATATTAAATGGTCCAGCAACTGCCGGACATACGGAATGACGGAGGGGTGGAATTCCCTGCCGTAAATTGCAATTTTCATAGTTGGTTAGCTGGTGATGATCTGTTCGTCTCGATGGGCTTCATACCGGCATTACATATTGATGTAATTCATCAGCTGTTCGTAGCGGTCGTGCGTATTGTCATGGCTGTTTTCATCGTTGTACGTCGCCTTTACCTGGTAGTCATACCGCAGCAGCGTAGCGACGATGGATGATATTTCCAGTTTGTTGACCTTGATGGTGACTTCCAGCCTGGAGGAATCGGAAAAGGACCGCACATACGAATTGAGTATCTGTGCGTTGTCCGACTCTACGATATGCGCAATGTGAGAGAGCGCATTATCGCGCTGCCCCATTTCCAACACGATGATTGCGCCGGGCTGCTGCAGTGACATCGTCCGGCTCAGCGCATCCGCTAACTGGAGCGGTGTTACGGCACCCAGGTAACCGTGCTGGTTATCAATTACCGGCATCAGGGAGATGGGATGGATATGAAAAAAGAGCACGCCATCATAAATGTGCTGCGTGCCGTAGACATACACCTGCTGGTAGGAGACGGCGGCCTGTTGCAGGTTATCGTCGGCCTGCGGGTATTCGGTCAATACCTCGTCCGATACCAGTCCGAGAAAAACACCGTCTTTTACCACGGGTAGCCGGGTAAGGCGGAACTCCGCCATTTTATCCAGTATGGATGCAATCCGGTCTGCGGGGTCTACCGCGTAGTCCTGTTCCGTAATGATTTGGCCGATGTTCATAGCGTTGATCTCCCTTCTACCTTATTAAACAGCCCGAAAAGCCAATCGTTTAATCTACTGTTCAAAATTACTGGGTTTTGATGAGATGAACGATTATTTTGTGTTTTTTTTACATAGCAGGGAAAAATGTGATATTCCCGATTCATTTGTACGAGCAACCATAAGTTTTGTTACTTTTGGCTACGGTTTCCGAACTGCGGCGCCATGCCAAAAGAAGGAACGGCTAAGCTACTGTTTTGGAAGATAAAAATAAATACATTGTCATCCGGGATGTCATCGGGCGGAAGAACCCGGCCCTGCTGCGTTGGCTCCCCCGGTTTGTGCTCCGGTATATTGAGCGGGTGGTCCACGAAGACGACATCAACGGGATCATGTCCCGGATCGGGCACCTGCACGGACTGGCTTTCGTGGATGCCCTGATCGGCGAGCTGGGCGTTAACGTCGAGCTGCGGGGAGCTGAGCATATACCACGCACCGGCGGCGTCATTTTCGCTTCCAATCATCCGCTGGGCGGGCTCGATGGGGTGGCTTTTATGCATGCCCTGGGTAAATACCGTAAAGACATTAAATTTATCGTGAATGACATCCTGCTGAACATCAAAAACCTTGAACCCCTGTTTGTGGGCGTAAACAAGCACGGCACGCAGGGGCGGAAAGGAATGGAACAGATTGAGGCAGCGTACGCAGCGGACCATGCCCTGCTCGTATTTCCTGCCGGCCTGGTATCGCGCAAGCGGCAGGGACGGGTGTCAGACCTGGAATGGAAAAAAAGTTTCATCAACAAAGCAAAAAAATACCGGAAAGATATTGTGCCCGTTTATATCCAGGGCGAAAATTCAAGCTTTTTTTATAATTTTGCTCGTTGCAGGGAACTACTGGGCATTAAAGCCAACCTGGAGATGTTTTATCTGCCCGACGAGATGTTTGCACAGAGAAACAAGACGGTGACGATATGCGTAGGAAAAACAATCCCCTATGCCGATTTTGACGACTCCAAAAGCGAGAAGGAATGGGCTGCGGCGGTCAAACAACTGGTTTACAATTTAGCTCCGGAAAACGAAACTATATGCAAGAAATTATAGCCCCTGTTGATAAGAATCTGATAAAAAAGGAGCTTACGGAAGAAACATTTGTGCGTTATACCAATAACGGCAATAATGAGGTTTACCTGGTAAACCACCGGAGTGCACCCCATACTGTGCTGGAAATCGGCCGGTTAAGGGAAGTCACGTTCCGGGCAGCGGGCGGCGGAACAGGTCTGCCCTACGATGTGGATGACAACGATATGGGCGAGGACGCTTACGATCAGCTGATCGCCTGGAATCCGGAAGACGAGGAGATCATTGCCGGATACCGACTGATCAAATGCCGGGATGTAGGCACTAACAGCCACGGCGAGATCAATCTCTCTACCGCGCATTATTTTCATTTTTCCGAAAAATTCAAAACGGCCTACCTGCCGTATACCATCGAGCTCGGTCGGTCATTTGTGCAGCCCCGGTACCAGCCGGCAAAGGATAACCGTAAAGGATTGTTTTCGCTTGATAACCTGTGGGATGGCCTTGGGGCAGTTGTGAAGCTCAACCCCGATGTGAAATACCTGTTCGGCAAAGTCACCATGTATCCGCATTACAACAAAGAGGCACGGGACCTGCTGCTGTATTTTATGAATTATTATTTCCCCGATATGGAGCGGCTGGTATGGCCTATCCGGCCACTTGGCTATCATAGCGATACCGAACCATTTCACGGCCTGTTTGAGGGGCTGCCCTATAAAGAGGGTTATAAAGTCCTTAACAGCCGGGTGCGGGCGCTGGGAGAGAATATCCCGCCGCTGATCAATACCTACATGAACCTGTCATCAACCATGAAGACCTTCGGTACGGCCATTAACGATGAATTCGGCGAGGTGGAGGAGACCGGAATCCTGATTACCATCGATGATATCTTCGAAAGTAAAAAGGAACGCCATATCTCCACCTACGAACGCGATCGGGATGCACACCTCCGTAGAGTGGGCCGGGAGGATTAGCCGAGCAACGCCTTTACGACCGCCGAAACGGTCTTTCCATCTGCTTTTCCGGCCAGCTGCTGATTGGCGGCAGCCATCACTTTTCCCATGTCTTTCATGCTGGAGGCACCTGTGTCGGCGATGATTTGCCGGACAGCCTGTTCGATTTCTGCCTGGCTGAGCTGCTTGGGCAGAAAGCTTTCGATTACGGTCAGCTCCTCCATCTCAATCTGGTATAGGTCGCTCCGGTGCTGCTGTTCATAGATCTCGGCCGATTCCCGCCGTTGCTTGGCGAGTTTCTGCAATACCTTGATCTCGGTTTCCGCAGTAAGTGCCTCTGCAGGTCCCTTTTCGGTTTTGGCCAGTAAAATGGCTGCCTTGATGGCCCGCAGTCCCCGCAGCCGGGCATTGTCCTTGGCCAGCATGGCGGTTTTTATTTCCTGGTCAATCTGTTCCTGTAATGCCATTTCGTTATTTTTTGATAAACATGTAATTTCAATCCCTGATGCTTCTTATTTGTTGCGAACCACCGTGGTGGCGTTGGCCTGGGCGGTGGGCATGATCAGCATATCGTTGATGTTGACATGCTTCGGCCGGGAGGCGGTAAACCATACGGCTTCGGCAATATCTTCGGCCACCAACGGCTCCAGGTTGAGGTAAACGGATTTCGCCCGGGCTTTGTCGCCTTTGAAACGCACTTCTGAGAACTCCGTTTCCACCATGCCCGGATGAATAGCAGTAACCTTAATGCCCTTGTCCAGCAAATCGATGCGCATGCCCTGGCTGAGGGCATCGACCGCAAATTTAGTGGCACAGTACACGCCGCCGTTGGCATATACCTGTTTGCCGGCAATAGAGCCGACATTGATAATGTGCCCGCTCTGGCGCGCTGCCATACCGGGTGACACGGCGCGGGTAACGTACAGCAGTCCTTTGATATTGGTGTCGATCATGCGGTCCCAGTCGCCGATATCCCCTTCGTGGATTGGATCCAGTCCCTGGCTGAGGCCCGCATTGTTAATCAGTACGTCGATTTTTTTCCAGGCGGCCGGCAGGTTTTCAACTGATGAGAAAACGGCGTCGGCATCGCGGACGTCCAGTGAAAGCAAGTGGGTGTCTATCCCGTATGCAGCATGAAGCCGGGCGGCCAGTTCCTCAATGCGGTCGACGCGCCGGGCGGCAAGCAGCAGGTTATATCCCTCGCGGGCAAATACTTCGGCACAGGCCGCTCCGATGCCGGCACTCGCGCCGGTGATAAACGCTATTTTATTGGATGTGGATGACATATAATTGAATTTAACAGTTAAAATTGGTGTTATGCATTATTCAAAAAACAAACTGACCTGAAAGTTGCGCAGCATAAGCCGCTCAATGGGGTGATTGTACATGTTAGGTTCACGCGCATTAAGCAGGTTGCCCACGCTTTGTACCCACCGGATTTCAGGTGACATTTTAAAGTAATCGAAGTACAGGTCGAACCCGATGCCGGCTTCATAGGAGAAGTATCCCGGTTTAGTTTTTAAGAGCTTCTCGAGCGGTACCTTATCGCCATCGTTGTACCGTTTACCTGAAACTACATTAAGGGAATATTTGCCGCCGCCGATGAGGTAGCCCCGGTAGTTGCCCTTGCGGTCCGATTTGAACTTGAACAGCAACGGCAGGTCAATATACGTTGCACGCACCAGCGCCGACAGGTCGCGCTCGTGGCTGTTAACGGTATTAGGCGTATACCGATAATCCACCGTTTTGTTAGAGAATATCAGATTGGGCGTGAACCGGAGGTTGGCATTTTCGGAGAGCTTCAGGTCGGCCAGCAATCCCAGTCCTACACCCTGCTGGAAAGGCGAACGGACACCGTAAAGTGAGTCGGCCACCGGTACGCCGCCCTCCTCATACGGCTGTTGCCAATCGGGCTTCAGCGTGATTTTATAATCGGCATTGACGTAATGGAAGCTAAAGCCGAAATGAAGCCGTTCGTCATCTACCCCGCCGCCCCAGCGCTGCGGACGGCGTTGCTGCTGGGCAGCTGCCGTAACGGATACCAGCAATGCCAGTACGAAGGTATATGCGAAAAAAGCCGGTTTCATTTGGTGCCTACGTAGATGGTACAGATGCCAAACGTCTGGGGCAGGCACCGTGTTTCCCTGAATCCGACACGCTGCAGCAGTTCACTGAACGCCCGCCCGTCCGGAAATGCGGCAACCGATTCGGGAAGGTAGCCGTATGCGCGTTTGTCTTTGGAAAAAAAGCGCCCGATGAACGGGGTAACGCGGTTAAAATAAAAGTGATACAGTTGTTTTACGGGAAATACACGGGGTTTGGAAAATTCCAAAATGATCGCTTTCCCTCCCGGCTTAAGCACCCGGCAGATGTCTGTGAGTCCCTTTTCGAGGTTTTCAAAATTGCGTACGCCGAAGGCCACCGTTACGGCATCGAACGTGGCATCGTCAAAATGCAGGTGTTCCGAATCGCCCAGCTGCACTTCAAATCGATTGCCCAGTCCCTTTTTAGCTATTTTTTCCTTGGCTACATCCAGCATGCCCTGGGAAATGTCGACCCCGATGATTTTTGCGGATTTTAATTGACGGAGCGCTTCCAGCGCGAAATCGCCTGTGCCGGTCGCGACATCCAAGAGGTATCCGGGGGCGGATGGCTTCAACAGGCGGATTGCTTTTTTGCGCCAGATGATGTCGATGCCGAGCGACATAAAATGGTTGAGGAAATCATACGTGCCCGAAATGTTGTTGAACATATCGGCTACCTGTTGTTTTTTGCTTACTTGGTCGTCCTGGTAAGGCTTTATCGTATCGGATGTTGCCATGGTACGCAAAGATACAATTTTATAGCTATGGCAGGTGTATCATAGCCGATTTTACGTAGATTCCGCGTGACGTTTGCCCGGCATCGCCCGTGCGTCGGTTCCCCATCGCATGTGCGGCTGCACTGATGCGTAGTGCAACCGCATTGCGACCGCATTGTGTGCGGGGTGGGTCCATGTTTTTTGTGGAAAAGGTGGACTTACCGTGGACGCACGGTGGACTCACCCCGGACTCATGTCAAGTCGGGCCCGATAAATACGCTGTCCATATACATCCGTATTCCGGACTTGCATTCCAACGGAAGTTCACCGGTCATGGCAGAAGAAAGGGCAGGAAAAAATGACAGGCTGAAACTGCGGCCATCGGCGGTTAATGATCTGCTTTAAATTGATTATCAATGCGTAGAAATTATGTTCCGGATTTTTGCC
>NZ_JBEBRB010000102.1:0-7411 GCF_040395035.1 Parapedobacter lycopersici
GCTTTTTTTAACAATATTTTTGTCCGGCACCTGATTTTACGCAGAATTTCACGCTTTGGATTCGTTCGTTCAGAAAATGAACCGAATACCAAAAGTGGTTTTGGTCTACAATTAATATCACAAAATAGCTAAAATAGCTTATTTTTAAGAATATTTATTTGTATAATGTGGTTAATAAGAAATAATATTCTGAATTAAAAATTTGTCAATTGGCTATTGCCTATTCCCTTTAATCGTCATATCTTAATGAAGTCGAATACAGGAAGGGATTTGGACAACAAAGCAAACCACATAATTTGGTAATTTCAGCAGTAAGCAAACCGTGATTTTGACAAACGGGTCATGAGGTATTTTGGCAAAGATACATGGATTTATTTAGACGGTGAGTTCGTCAAGGCCGACCAGGCGACGATCGACCTGTTCGGACAGTCGCTGCACTATGGGTATGCCGCGCTTGACGGTATCCGTGCATATAATACACACAACGGCACGCGCCTGTTTAAGGCCGAGCAGCATTATGACCGGCTCCGCCACTCCTGTGAACTGGTCGGCATCAGCTTCCCCTGGAATACCAGCCAGCTGGTTGATCGGACATATGCCCTGCTGGAGAAGAATAACCTGCGGAGCGCCTATATCCGCCCGCTGGTAATAACCGGGCATAACATGTACCTGATGCCTGCCAAAGAAGCACATCTGGCTATATCCGCATGGGAGTGGGGACCGTTTTTGGGCACGGAGCTAATCCGGCTCACGCTGTCGCCCTATCAACGGCCGAACCCACATTCACTTCCCCCGGCTGCCAAAATAGCCGGCCAGTATGTGGCATCCATCGTGGCGACCAACGAGGCTTCCCGGCGGGGATTTGACGAAGCCCTTTTATTGGATAGTGACGGATATGTGGCGCAGGCATCCAGCAACAACCTCTTTATAGAAAAGGACGGCATATTGTATACGCCGGATACCGGGCATATTTTTCCGGGCATTACCCGGCAGACGGTACTGGAGATCGCCGCCGCATTCGGCATTGAGGTTGTAGAGAAAAAAATAACACCGGCGGAGCTCCGGGAGGCGGACACGGCATTTCTGACAGGCACCGCCACAGGAATCGCCGGCGTTGCTTCCATTGACGATGTCCGGTATCCGGCGGAATGGACTGATACATTAAGCGCTACGATACAACGGGCGTATAAAAATCTTACGCTTGAAAAGGAAAATTACGAAGTGATCATATAATCATGCCAACTACACAAACAAACGAACTAAACAAATACAGCAAAGTATTTACGCAGGACAAAACCCAACCGGCTGCACAGGCCATGCTCTATGGCATTGGGCTAACGGATGAAGACATGCAAAAGGCCCAGGTGGGCATTGCCAGCATGGGTTACGATGGCAACACCTGTAACATGCACCTGAACGATCTCGCCCAGGTAGTAAAAAAAGGCGTATGGGGTGCCGACCTGGTGGGGCTGGTGTTCAATACGATCGGCGTCAGTGACGGCATGAGCAATGGTACCGATGGCATGCGTTATTCCCTGGTGAGCCGCGATATTATTGCTGACAGCATTGAGGCCATCTGCGGGGGGCAGTATTACGATGGACTTATTGCCATTCCCGGATGCGACAAAAATATGCCCGGTTCCATTATGGCCATGGGCCGTCTCAACCGACCGTCGATTATGGTATACGGCGGGACGATTGCCCCCGGACATTATAAAGGGCAGGATCTTAATATCGTTTCTTCATTTGAAGCATTGGGGCAAAAAATTGCCGGCAATCTTTCCGAAGAGGACTTTATCGGCATCGTGAAGAACAGTTGCCCCGGTGCGGGCGCCTGCGGGGGTATGTACACCGCAAACACGATGGCTGCAGCCATTGAGGCATTGGGCATGAGCCTTCCGTATTCATCGTCCAACCCCGCAGTAAGCGAAGACAAACAAAAAGAATGTCTTGAGGCAGGGAAATACATCCGTATATTGCTTGAACGGGACATCAAACCCACGGACATCATGACCCGCGAAGCATTTGAAAATGCACTGCGTGTGATTGTTGTACTCGGCGGGAGCACCAATGCTGTACTGCACTTCATCGCCATTGGAAAAAGTGTAGGCATTGAAATTACGCAGGACGACTTCCAGCGGATGAGCGACACCACACCGGTATTGGCCGATTTCAAACCGAGTGGCAAATACCTCATGCAGGACCTCCATAATTACGGAGGAGTGCCGGCGGTAATGAAGTACCTGCTCAACGAAGGGCTATTGCACGGCCATTGCCTCACGGTAACCGGACAGACGCTTGCGGAAAACCTGGCCGACGTAACACCGATCAATAAACTTGATCAGCCGATCGTACGGGAGCTGGATAACCCGATCAAACCAACGGGACATCTCCAGATCCTCTATGGTAATCTCGCCGAAAAAGGAAGTGTAGCCAAAATATCGGGCAAGGAAGGCGAACGCTTCGAGGGACCGGCCCGTGTATTCGATGGCGAAAAGGACCTGATTGCCGGACTCGCTTCCGGACGCGTGAAGGCCGGCGACGTCATTGTGATCAAAAATGAAGGGCCCAAAGGAGCACCAGGCATGCCCGAAATGCTTAAACCAACCTCGGCTATTATTGGTGCGGGACTGGGAAAAAGTGTGGCACTTATTACCGATGGCCGGTTTAGCGGCGGCACACATGGCTTTGTGGTGGGTCACATCACACCTGAAGCGCACGAGGGCGGGCTCATTGGCTTGGTAGCAGACAACGATACGATTGTTATCGATGCCATAAATAACACGCTTACCCTGCAGGTATCGGACGAGGTGATCGCCGAGCGCCGTGCGACATGGACCAAACCTGCACTTAAAGTAACACGGGGAGTACTGTATAAATATGCGAAGACGGTAGCCGATGCGGCAGCCGGCTGCGTAACGGATGAATGTTAATTTACGAACCAAAAGAACGAATGACATGAACACGCTGGAAATCACAAAAAACACCTCAAACGGCAAGCAGGAAGCAATCGCCGGGGCAACGCAACTGAGCGGCTCGCAAGCTGTGCTCGAAGCATTATTGGCCGAAGGGGTGGATACCGTGTTTGGTTATCCGGGTGGGGCAATCATGCCCATCTACGATGCGCTGTATGACTACAACGACCGGCTGAAACACATATTGGTCCGCCATGAACAGGGCGGGGTCCATGCGGCGCAGGGCTATGCCCGGACTTCGGGCCGTGTAGGAGTGGTTTTCGCCACAAGCGGTCCAGGGGCTACCAATCTCATTACCGGGTTAGCCGACGCCATGATTGATAGCAACCCGGTGGTCTGTATTACCGGCCAGGTATTTGCTCATTTACTGGGTACCGATGCTTTCCAGGAAACCGATGTGATCAATATTACGACACCGGTGACCAAGTGGAATTACCAGGTAACGGATGCCTGTGAAATTCCGACAGCGCTGGCTAAGGCATTTCACATTGCGCGTACCGGACGTCCGGGACCTGTGTTGATTGATATCACTAAAAATGCCCAGCTTCAGCTATTTGATTATCCGGGATATAAGGTCTGCAACCACATCCGGAGTTATCGTCCGAAGCCGATTGTACGCTCCGAATATATTGAACAGGCGGCAGCGCTGATCAATGCCGCGGAAAAACCTTTTATCCTGTTTGGCCAAGGCGTTATCCTGGGCAAAGCAGAAGCGGAATTCAAGGCATTTATTGAAAAAACGGGTATTCCTGCCGCAGCTACCGTAATGGGGCTCAGCGCACTGGAAACCCATCACCCACTGCACGTGGGCATGCTGGGCATGCATGGCAACTATGCGCCAAACGTACTGACTAACGAATGTGATGTACTGATCGCCATTGGGATGCGCTTTGACGACCGTGTTACCGGCAGGTTGGATAAGTATGCCAAACAGGCAAAAGTCATCCATCTTGATATCGACCCTGCGGAAATTGATAAAAATGTCAAAGCCACGGTTCCGGTGTGGGGCGACTGCAAGGAAACGCTGCCACTGCTGACGGAGCAGGTGGATGCCAAAACACACGATGCCTGGCTGTCGCGCTTCCGTAAATTGGAAAGCGAGGAAATAAAGGAAGTCATCCAAGAGGAACTAAATCCTACTACGCCGATTATGACAATGGGTGAGGTAATCCGCACACTCAACGAGCTGACGGGCGGCGATGCGGTCATTGTTACGGATGTTGGCCAGCACCAGATGGTTGCCTGCCGCTACGCGAAGTTTAACCAGTCGAAAAGCAATGTTACCTCTGGAGGCCTGGGAACTATGGGATTTGGGCTCCCGGCAGCCATCGGCGCCTGGTACGGAACGCCCGACCGGACGGTAGTAGCCATTATCGGAGACGGCGGCATTCAGATGACCATCCAGGAGCTGGGTACCATCATGCAGTTTGGCGCCAAGGTGAAAATCCTGATCCTGAACAACGAATTCCTGGGCATGGTACGCCAATGGCAGCAGCTTTTCCACGACAAACGGTATTCGTTTGTCAACATTACCAGTCCCGATTATGTAACCGTTGCCAAAGGATACGGCATCGCGGGAAACAGCATCCGCGAACGGGCGGAACTCGAGCAGGCACTGACCGCGATGATCGAACACGACGGACCCTATCTGCTCGAGGTGATGGTAGGCAAGGAGAATAACGTGTTCCCAATGGTACCCCAGGGCAGCAGCGTTTCCGAAATCAGGCTGAAATAACGAAGGATTGCACATCAATGCGAAAGCTCAACTAGCTCGAGACAATTAAATCCAGAGATCATGGAAAAACAGGAATATACGATTACGGTATACACGGAAAATACCATCGGCATGATTAGCCGGATCGCCATCATTTTTTCGAGGCGGAAAATCAACATCGAGAGCCTCAATACGTCGCCTTCCGAAGCGGAAGGGATCCATCGGTTTACCATCGTCATTCATGAAACCGAAGATGTTGTCCGCAAACTCTGCCGCCAGATCGAAAAACAAGTAGAGGTCCTGAAGGCCTATTACAACACCAATGATGAGATCATCTGGCAGGAACAGGCCCTTTATAAAGTACCGACAGAGGTAGTTACGGAAAAGGCACCGGTGGAACGGCTGTTGCGCCGTTATGGGGCAAGTGCTGTAGTGATACGGAACGATTATACCGTATTTGAAACCGCCGGGCACCGGGAAGAGATTGATGCACTCACCGCTGCGTTAGCCGAGTATCAGCTCATCGAATTTGTGCGGAGTGCCCGTATTGCGATCATTAAAGACAGCGAAGGTTTCCACAAAAAACTAAAGGAGTTTGAGGAATCGGAGCCGGCTGCCGAAGTGGTGGAAAACCGGTACTTAAACAAACAGGATAAAGTATTTACCATGTAAGGTTACGTTGTTATGAAATTTAACCCCATTAAATACATTATCCGTACCCGCGAGGTCTTCATCGAACTGCTGGATGGGCTTACGCTGGAAGATATCAATCGTATTCCGGCCGGGTTCCGGAACAATATCGGCTGGAATTTCGGTCACATTGTGGTCAGCACCCAAGGGCTGTGCTACCGCAGGACCAATGTGCAACCGGATCGGGAAATTCCGTTTGAGAGCGCATATGCGAAAGGCACGGTGCCGACTTACGCGATCACCACAGAAGAGCTCGCTACCCTGAAGTCACAGGCAATAGCGTCTATTCGGCAAATTGAAGAGGACTACCAAAAAGGTGTTTTCAATGCGATTACTCCTTATTCCACTGCCACGTATGGGCTCGAAATGGATACAATTGAGCAAGTGCTAACGGTGACTCTTGCCCACGACAATCTCCACCTGGGTTATGCAAATGCACTTAAAAAAGCAGTATACGAACAAAAAAGTCAATAACATAGATAGAACAATGGCAAATTATTTCAACACCCTCCCCCTTAGAGAACAATTAAACCAATTAGGCGTCGCTGAATTCATGGACATCAGCGAATTTGCTGACGGTGTCAGCGCATTAAAAGGCAAAAAAATCGTCATCGTGGGCTGTGGTGCTCAGGGCCTTAACCAAGGCCTCAATTTAAGAGACAGCGGACTGGATGTTTCCTACGCCCTTCGCAAGGAAGCAATCGAACAAAAACGTGATTCCTGGAAGAATGCCACCGATAACCATTTTAACGTTGGCACGTACGAGGAATTGATTCCCACGGCAGACTTGGTTAGTAACCTTACGCCAGACAAGCAGCACTCGTCCGTCATCGACGCAGTAATGCCATTGATGAAAGCCGGCGCTACGCTCTCGTATTCGCACGGGTTCAATATCGTAGAAGAGGGCAAAGAAATCCGTAAGGACCTTACCGTGGTTATGATTGCCCCCAAATGCCCGGGCTCAGAGGTAAGGGCAGAGTACCTACGCGGGTTTGGTGTGCCGACACTGATTGCGGTTCACCCGGAAAATGACCCGCAGGGCAAAGGCCTCGCTGAAGCAAAAGCCTACTGTGTGGGTACAGGCGGCCATAAAGCGGGCGTGCTGCGGTCATCATTCGTAGCGGAGGTCAAATCCGACTTAATGGGAGAACAAACCATCCTGTGCGGACTGTTGCAAACCGGGTCAATCCTGTCGTTTGATAAAATGATCGAAAAGGGTATCGAGCCCGGTTACGCCGCCAAGTTGGTTCAATACGGTGTTGAAGTCATCACCGAAGCCCTGAAACAGGGAGGTATTACCGCGATGATGGACCGGTTGAGCAACATCGCCAAAATAAAAGCCTTCGAGGTTTCGGAAGAACTGAAGACGATCATGCGTCCCCTATTCCAAAAACACCAGGATGATATTATGAGCGGCGAATTCAGCCGGGGCATGATGGAAGACTGGGCAAATGGCGATAAAAAACTATTGGAATGGCGTGCGGCCACCGGCGAAACAGCCTTTGAAAAAACACCTGCCGGCGACATTAAAATCGGAGAGCAGGAGTACTTTGACCACGCCGTATTTATGGTAGCGTACATCAAAAGTGGTGTTGAGCTCGCATTCGAGACCATGGTTGAGGCTGGTATCAAACCGGAATCGGCCTATTATGAATCATTGCACGAAACGCCATTGATTGCCAATACCATTGCACGTAAAAAGCTGTTCGAGATGAACCGGGTTATTTCTGATACCGCAGAGTATGGATGTTACCTGTTTGACCATGCGTGTAAGCCATTACTGGCCGACTTTATGAAAACGGTAGATACGGATATTATTGGCAAGAATTTCAATGACGGTAAGGACCTGGCTGTTGACAATCAGGCACTGATTGCTGTGAACGAGGCCATCCGCACCCATCCGGTTGAACAAGTTGGCGCCGTGCTGCGCAAAGCCATGACCGCAATGAAGGCAATAAAAACGGCTTAAAAACCCTGTCCCGGACCGGTAAAAGCAGTGGCTGAAACCGGTCCGGGTATTGACACCTATAGA
>NZ_JBEBRB010000103.1:0-7076 GCF_040395035.1 Parapedobacter lycopersici
CCAGGTAGTGGGCGGCGCTGTCGTTGTTTTTGTAGGTTAGGTGGTATTCTACCTGTTTGGTAACCAGCACTGGCTCGAGCATGCCGATCAGCGGAGCCGGCCGGGTAGTGTCGCCATACAGCGCCTGTTCCATATCCGCAAGGGCATGGGCAGTCTGTTCCCGGTCTTTCAGTAAAATAGCGTATTTGTAGTAATAAAGTTCTTTCATGTAGAATGCCGTGATGAACGCATTGGCCGAGGTGGGTTTGATCTGCTCAACCAGGGGCCCGTAGATTGCCTCGGCCAGGGCGAGTGTTTTTGCGACGTTGGCGGTATCGTTTTTGGCGGCGTATGCGTGGATGGCGGGATCCAGTACGTTGATAAAGCTGATGGCAATATTTACGTTGATGGATTTCTTACGGAGCAATTCAGGAAATTGCTCAATGTAGGCACGTTCTTTTTCGTACGTGCGGATTACGTTGTCGTAGTTCCGTTTATCGATATAGGTGTTGCTTTTGCGGCCTGCGACCAATAGGGGCTTCTCGCCGTGCGCCGCCAGGATTTCCTGTTCGGCTTTTTCCAGGAAATAGACACTTTCGCCTTCGCGGTTTCCGTAATTGGCGTTATTACTCAGGTTGATGTAGTAATTGATCCGATAGGCATTCAGGGAATCGGCACTCCATGCCAGTCGGCGGTAATGGATCAGCCGGCTTATCATCGTATCGCGGTCGTAGTGCATGCCGGAGGCAAATTGTAAGGTTACCCAGTCGTCCACGGCGTCCAGATATTGCTTGGTATCCAGTTGGTTGTTATCCAGTTGCTGGTTAAGCTCGCTGATGCCCGGCGTGTTGGTACCTTCCTGCTTGGCAAATGTGGTGGTAGCTACGTATAGCACCATGATGGTGGTACAGATCGATTGTATGTGCATGTGTTGTAGTTTAGGGTGTGATAATAAGCCTGACCTGTAAATATAATAATTAAACGGGCGTCAGACGGGTAATAATACGTTGACGTCGGAACACTGAAAAGTAAATCGCAAGCGAGGTAGCAAAGTTACCTAAATCAAATGGTATTGAAAGGCATACTCGGATTACTGCAGCAAATTCAGGGGGATGGACACGATGATTTCGGTGCCATTCGTATCGGAATGCAAGGTCATGTCGCCGTTGAGGTACTGAACACGGCGGCGGATAGACTGCAGGCCCATTTTTGATTTGCTGTCATTCAGCTTCATGCCGTCCGAACCCTTTCCGTCGTCTTTGATCGTCAGGACGAGGCTATCCGTTTCCGCATAGATTAAGATATCCACCGCCGTGGCTTTGGCGTGCTTGATGATGTTGGTAATGGCTTCCTGGATGATGCGGAGCAATGCGATGCGGGTATCGATATTGACCTGGCGCAATGCTCCATTATCAATCTCAATGGTTTTGCGATAGCGGTTGTCTGGCAGGGCGCTGTCTGCCAATAGGTTAATCTGGGTTTCCAGCGATTGTTCCTCCTGTCCTTCCGCGGCGTAGAACCATTCGTGGCTTTTGTTGCGGGCCGCATCATACGCGTACGTTAAACTGGTTTGCAGGGTGCCTAGTTTAGTCTTCAGCGGCAACTCTTCGGTTGACATCATTAACACTTCCAGCTGGTGCTTGATGCCCGCGATGGAAGCCGACAGGTTATCGTGGAGGTCCTGGCCCAGCCGTTGCTGTTCGTCCCTGATTGCCTGGTGTTTCGCTTCTTCCATGGCGATGACCTGCATGTTGGCTACGTGGTTAAGGGCTTCTACTTGTTCTTTCGCTTTCCGGCTCCGGCGGAGCATAAGCAGGTATATGGCCAGTACCACTGCCGATGCTACGGCCGAAATGATCACCAGCCAAACGGTCCGTCGCTCTTTCACGTGCTCTGCCCGGCGAAGGGAAATTTCGCTGTGCTCAGCTTGGGTATAGGCATACAGCAGGTCGCTCGCTTCCGACATTAGGGCCATTTGCAGGTCGCGTTCATGATTGAGTGCGTCAGTAAGCGACGCATAGGCATCGCGGTAATTGCCCTGCATGGCCTGTAGCTGGCCTGTAAATTCAGCAACGTCTGCCTGTTGACTGTCGCCGAAAACAGGCGAAGACTTGTATTTTTCGAGATAGCGCCGAAGGCTGTCTACCTGCTGTCGATCGCGGTAGTTTTCTAAACGCAGACGGACCAGGTTGAAATCGATAAAGTTTGTCACTTGGTCACTGTAGGTGGTCTTCAGTGCCTCCATGCGATTCAGGATGGTGGCTACGCTATCATAGCGGCGCTCAAATTTAGCTATGGAGTGGTCCGTGTCGATCAGTAACAGGTCATTGTACAGCAGCTGGCTCCGGGTAATCGAATCTTTTTGTTGGAGGGCATGGCCAATCTGCCTGCTGAGGTCTGCGGTTTGGTAGACCGCTGTGGTGTCATTCATCTTGATATATCCCGATAGTACGGGTGATAAAATGTACATGGCGTTCAGGCCCACGGAAAGGTCAACCTGACCTGAGCGGAGGCGCTCGGGCAGGCTAACCAGGTAGCTGCGCTCCGGTTCATAGACCGAGAGGACGCTATCGTACAACCGCAACTCCTGATAGATCCTGGTTTTTTGCAGTTGTTCGACCAGCGGATGCTCCTCGCCGGCCTTTTTATATTCCTCCGTAATTTTTTCGGCGTAGTACATGGATGCCCCCCGCTTTTTAAACATGCGCGCGTTGTTAAAAAAGAGGAAATAATAGCTGATGCGGCCACGGCTGTGTGCGACTTTATTCCAGGCAATGTCCTCATACAGCTCGAGCAGATCCACCAGCTCCCTGGTTTCAAAGTGTTTTCCCTCCGAGAACAGCTGGTGCGTCAGTGAGTCGGCTTTGGCCAGATACTGGTCTGCGGATATGCGATTGGAATGGTACGCATTGGCCAGCTTGTCAAACTCCTGCTGTGCGCGGGATGCCGGTTGCGCGCTGGCAATCTGACTGGTACCCCCAAGGAGGAAAAATAAAATGGCAAGGAAAATAAATTTCCTTGCCGGTAGGTAGAAGTTGATAGTCATAAGTAATACACACTAACGTGATGGTTCGTGATCAGATTAATTCCTGTGTACGGGCATATGCCAGCAATTCCGTAATGGAATTGACATGCGCCTTAGCCATCATCTTACGCCGATGCGCGACAATCGTATGCTTGCTCAGGTGTGTTTGGTCGGCCGTTTGCGCAATGGATAACCCCTGTGCAAAATACTGCAAAATTTCCAGTTCACGAACGGTAAAAGGAATTTCGATGGTTTGGTTCAGGTCTTCCAGGATTTTACTGATTACCGGACAAACGTATTGCTCGCCGCGATCGATGGTTGCTAAGCACTCAAGAATGGTGTCAAAACCAGACGACTTGCTAATCAATCCTTTTGGGCTGTAAGCCATAATGTTGGCTACGGTAGTGGGGTTGACGACCGAGCTGATGACAATGACTGTCACCTTACGGTTCAGGCGCTTGACCTCATTGATGAGCGGAAGGGCGTTTTTATTCTTCAGGTAATAGTCCAGGAACAGGCAGATCGGAAGCTGGGAATGCTTAATCAGGAACTGGGTCAGCTCCCGTTCCTCGTTAAACGCATGCACAGCCTGAAAAATTTCCAGCCTTTCGATCAGTGCCGAAAAGGAATCCGCAAACAGGCGGTGGTCGTCAAAGACGATAGCTGTGGTATTAGTTCGCTCCATAGGTCAGTGCCAATGTAGCAAAAGTATTGATTTTGATTTATGATGCATCAGGCTGGTTTGGGTATCGATTGATTTTAGTGACTAATTAATGTGATATAAGCATAGTTCAATAGCATGTTTTTGTTATCTGTATTTCTGGATAATACGGGCTAAATCAATTAATTACCTGTTCATTTACATAACAGTAGCCATTTTTTTGCTCCGATCATCGTAACGATATAAAATGACATTAATAGGTTATTTTATAAAATCGGAATAGCCAAAAAATGTTATTGTGTATGTAGTGTAGTGATATAATAGACTTATCTCCTTTTTTTTGTGAAAAATATTCTATCAAAGAAAATTGAAATTTAGTAAAAGAAACTTAGGCCTGTTTTAACGCTGATATCTTCAGAATACCGTGATCAATTTATATGCCAAGGTTTTTTGGCATCCACGGAACGGTTACACAGATTGGTCTTCAAATACCGAAGAACCAGCGCTATGGGCGATTTTGATTCGTGAAGCGGACAACCGATGCCGAGCGAATAACCACCAACTTAGTCAATTCTGCACTATCAAATGAACAATTTAAGCCAATTGCTGACACCGACTCCCACTGGGAGAACAAGGATGAAAATCAATTTCATGGTATCATGTGTGATTACCTGCCTAATTCTGCTATGTGCCGTACCTTCTTCATGGGCACAGAGCCGCCCGGCAGGAAATAACGACGAATCAACGGCTGCGCAGCTGGCGACCCGCGACCTGGCGACCCTGAAGGAAAGTGCACAGCTTTCAAAATTGCAGGAAGACTATGTGTATAATATGTTTTTAGGGAAATATCAATACCTCGAACAGCATGAAGCTACCGGTCCGCGCTGGGAATTAAACATGCAGGCGAGTGCCCGAAAACTGCGGGAACTGCTGGGAGAAGATGTCTACCTGCGGTTGATTGACCTGGGCCTGATAAATCGTTGGTTCGGAATTAATGAAAAAAACTAAGCCTGCTATCTATGAATAAATTTTACGCGAACTCCATGCGGTTAAAAAGCTATGTATTAGGTCTTGTTGCCCTTTGCTTAATGGTAATGCCGAGTGCATTTGGACAGTCGACTTATGTAGGAAACCCAACCGATGCTGCCATTGTCAATGCACTCACCGGATCTGGTCTGGGTATTTCAAACGAATTGCTGGAACGGGGAAACAGAAGCCAGCAAATTGCCACATTTACGAATGGAGTTGCTGGTGCTGGTTTTGGTATAGACCAAGGGGTACTCTTTTCAACGGGTAATGCTGGGTCGGACCTCAATACGAGAAATACACAACCTGACGTATCACTTAACCCAGGAAATTCGGGGTCGGATGCAAACTTAATAGCAATCAATCCCCTGGCTTCATTCAATACAGTTGCTTATTCCTTTGATATCACACTTGAACCGGAAGTAACCGGAATTCGGATTGTGTTCCAATTTGGCTCCGAGGAATACCCGGATTATGTGGGTAGTACTTTTAATGACCTATTTGGTTTCTTTGTATCGGGACCGGGTATTGGTAATGGCACGACACCGCAGAATTTTGCGCTTTTACCTTCTAATAATGATGTCATTGCGGTCAATTCGGTCAATGGCGGGGTTTTGGGTGCGGCGTCAGATGGTACCGCGGTCAACCTGGGGCAAACCGAGTTTTATATCAACAATGGTCACCGGAATGATGGACAGACAAATACCAGTCCACAGCCAGGGCCATTCCCCGTCCATATTGAATACAATGGGATTACCAAGGCAATAACGCGGGATATTGCAGGGCTGGTGCCCGGCGCTACGTATCGATTTAAGGTGGCCATTGCGGATGTTGGGGATCAGTCTTATGATTCAGGTGTACTATTACATCAAATCATCGGATTAAGGGAAACGGATCTATCAGTTGAAAAAACAGTGGACAACGCTACACCGGTAGTGGGTGGCACCGTGACGTTCAATATCAGGGCAATAAATAAAAATATTCCCGAAGGGAATGAAGTGACGCAGGCGGAAGTAAGGGATTTACTGCCGTCGGGGTATACGTTTGTGTCGGCTACGCCCTCACAGGGAGCCTACGACCCGGTGACGGGTTTATGGGCTATTGGAACCATGCCCATTGGAGCGGAAGAGGAACTGGAGATTCGGGCTACAGTCAATGCAACCGGTGATTATCGGAACCTGGTCAATATCCAGGCGTTGGATGCGGTAGACGCTGATCAGACAGACAATTTTGATGAGGCCGAAGTAACACCGAGTCCGCCGAACCCGTCGTTTACACTGGTTAAAGCCGTTACATCGGTGACGGATGCTGCCGATGTTGTGCGTGCCGGGGGTGCGTTTGAAGCAGTCGGCGATAAGGTTAATTATTCGATTACGGTAACCAATACCGGTAACGTGGAGCTGACGGATATTGTCGTTACCGATCCGCTTACAGGACTTTCAGAGACGATTACCTCTCTAGCTTCGTTGGATACAGAGGTTTTCACAACAACATATACGATACAGCAGTCCGACCTGAATACGGGTTCGGTAGTGAATACAGTTACGGCTACGGGCGATGACCCGGACGGTGATCCCGTCAATCCGGAGGATCCGAATGACGGCGAGGTAACTACGCCGGGTACACAGACCCCGGAGCTGACGGTAACGAAGACCATCACAAGCGCGGGCCCTTATAATGCGGTGGGCGACGTGATCACCTACGACATCGTGGTTACGAACACGGGCAACGTGACGATCGACAACATCGTGCTGACGGATGCCAATGCGGTGATCCCTGCGGGCGAGGAGAACATCGGCACGCTGAACCCGGCGGAAAGCGCGACCATCACGGTTACCCATGAGGTTACCCTGACAGACCTGAACAGCGGCAGCGTAAGCAACCAGGCCACGGCCGCGGGGGATGACCCGAACGGTGACCCGGTGACGGATGACTCGGATGACCCGGGTACGCCTGACCCGAACGACCCGACGGATACGGACGTGGTCCAGACCCCGGAGCTGACGGTAACGAAAACGATCACAAGTGCGGGTCCGTACGAGGCTGTTGGTGACGTGATCACCTACGACATCGTGGTGACCAATACGGGCAACGTGACAATCGACAACATCGTGCTGACGGACGCCAATGCGGATATCCCTGCGGGCGAGGAGAACATCGGCACGCTTGACCCGACGGAAAGCGTGACCATTACGGTAACGCACACCCTCACCTTAACGGACCTGAACAACGGCAGCGTAAGCAACCAGGCCACGGCTGCGGGGGAAGACCCGAACGGTGACCCGGTGACGGATGACTCGGATGACCCGGGTACGCCTGACCCGAACGACCCGACGGATACGGACGTGGTGCAGACCCCGGAACTGACGGTAACGAAGACCATCA
>NZ_JBEBRB010000104.1:0-6979 GCF_040395035.1 Parapedobacter lycopersici
TTGCTGCACAAACCCGTATCTTCGCAGCATGAACATACGTCAACAACTCCTTACCCTTGTTTTCGCGACGACGTTTACCGCTGTTGCGCACGCACAGACTGACAGTTTGCTGTACCGTGTTTTTGACACGCAGGCAGAAAAAGAAATCAGCCTGTCCGAACTGGTGGGTTCACTGCAGCACACCGATGTGTTGTTTTTTGGAGAAGAGCATAACGATTCAGTGGCCCATGCGCTACAGTATGACGTACTTAAGGCAATGGATGAGCGCTACGAAACCGTCGCCCTGTCCATGGAGATGCTGGTAAGTGACGATCAGCTGGTGCTCAACGAATACCTTGGGGGCCTGATTACGGAACGAAATTTCAGTAAAGATGCCGTATTATGGAATAATTACGCGGACTACCGCCCTGCGGTTGAATATGCCAAAGCGCATCAACTGAACGTACTGGCAGCTAATGCACCAAGCCGTTACACCAACCGGGTGACGCGTGAGGGACTCAGGAGCCTCGACACGCTGGACGAAGCCGCCAAAATGTTACTGGCGCCGTTGCCTATTGATACCCTAACCGGCCCCTATTACGAAAAATTCAACGGATTGATGGGCGAACATGGCAGCGGCATGGCCAACATGAAGATCTACCAAAGTCAGAATCTCTGGGATGCTACCATGGCTTACCGCATCAGCCAGCTGGCCAAACGGACACCCGCGGTCAAGATTTTACACCTGAACGGCCGCTTTCATAGCGATGAAAAACTCGGTACGATTGCCCAGCTGGCCAAATATGCTGCTACGCTGCGGGTAAAGAATATTTCCTGCTTTCCGCACGAAGGCTTTGATAAGCCCCAATGGGAAACTTTCCGCCACCTGGGGGATTATGTGATTATTACCAATCCGGACGTGAAACGGACATTTTAACTGGATAATCACCCGCTCAGCCACCGGCGCCGCACCGCTATAACACGAAAAGGGTGCAGCAAACTGATTCCTAGTTTGCTGCACCCTTCACAATTTATTAACCTTACCCGTTCACAAAACACGGTCCGGTTTTCCCGTAAGCGGTCGGTTACTGTTTTGCGCGAAGTGCGTCCCTGATTTCAGTAAGCAGTACCTCTTCCTTACTCGGCGCTGGCGGAGCGGCGGGCGCCGCTTCTTCCTTACGTTTGAGGGAATTAATGCCTTTGATCACTAAGAAAATACAGAACGAAACGATTAAAAACTGGATAACTACGTTGATGAAGTTACCGTAGGTAATGGCTACTTCAGCAACCCCGCCGGCTTCGTCCGCGGCTTTAAGCACATATTTCAACTGCGAAAAATCAATACCGCCGGTGACGTAACCAATGGGTGGCATAATGATGTCATCAACCAGCGAGGTAACGATTTTACCAAAAGCGGCGCCGATGACTACACCCACGGCGAGATCTACCACGCTTCCCCGCATGGCAAACTCTTTGAATTCCTTTAAAAATCCCATAAATGATCAGTTTAAAATTCGTTAATTATTAATTCGTAAATCTAAATTGCGCAATTTTACAATGCAAACCAATTTTTTTTCACCCGTCCCCTGCACTTGTTCACAGTTGATCAACCGTCCGTACGGGGATGTCGCGCACATTGGGTGGAAGCAGGGGTTTCACACCTCCGTGGGTGTAGCCGCCTGTGGCATCCAGCTCCCATAGCATCGGACTCAGAAAGCCCACTGCGGCCCGGAAACCCTGTATAATGGCTCCCGGATTACCTGTATCTTTCGAATTCCGCGCTTCGTTTTCGATTTCATAAGGACCGATAAATCCCTTTTCGGTTAACTGCGAAACAAAAGCCCGCCAATCCAGGTCATCAGATCCACCGAAACCGGGCAGCATTGCCTCGTAGTGATGCCGGTCCCAGGCGTTTGCCGGAATGGATACGCCTGCCGTTGCAGCTAAACCGGCATCAACCGACTGCATTGGGTACATCCCACCCCAATCCGTACGTGCAGTCGTTTTTAGGTTACGGGTTGCCTTGACGTGAATCCGGTGGATGCGGGACACGTCGCTCTGCGCAATCACTTCTACCGGATCAGTATGCTGCCAGACGTCATGGGACGGATCGTAAATTTCGCCATGTGCCTGGCTTGGGATAAGGGCATACATTAGTTTGCGGGCGGCGAGTACACCAGGGAGGTTATTATAGGTAGAGGTATAAGCAGCACCGCGCCATCCTTCCATTGGACAGTTCTCGTATAGTATCGTGACCCCCAGATCCTCGGCATATCGGATAATCGGAGCAAACACCCGCCGGTATTCGTCCAGATTTTTCTGGAAACCATTTTCCTGGTTTCCAAGCTCATGATTATACCCAACAAACGTACCTACTTTCACGTCATTGGCATCACCCCCGAGCAGGTGCGCTATCCGGATCAGTTTCAGTAAATGATTCTGGTTATGGATCCGTTCGGCAGGATCGCCACCGATCAGGTTTTCAAAAGCGCCGAGTGAAAGCCGGAGGCCGGAGGCATTAAACAGGTCGAGTACCCGCGTGGCATCGTCGGGCGAAAACCCTTCATATTCCAGGTGCGTAGCGGTATGATCGCTGCGGGTGCCATCACGTCGAAATACACATAGGTCTATTCCCTGTACCCCTATTTTCTCCGCGGTGGCAATCAGTGCATGTAAGGGCAATTGATCAAAAGCCGAACTCATTGCCCATATTGGATTATCTGGTTTCTTATCCATTAGGCTTGTTATGCTTGGTCCGTGAAAGACCGATACTACCGGGTGCTTCCTTATGCTCGGACGGTCTGAAATAAAAAAGGCTGTCGGGTAAGACAGCCTCCTTATAAACTAATACGCATTGCTAATAATGCCTATTTTGCATTTTTTGCATCCTGTATTTCCAAGCGAATGGCCTGGGCCAGGTTCTTAACATCTTGAAGACCTTTTCTTACCCGTGTGCCAGCAGCGTTGTTGCCTTTATTGAAGAATTTGTCAGCATCCCCATCTAACCCTTCGATCAAGCTTTTAAGTTCATTAAATTTCTGAATACTTGCCATAATAAATACTCCTTTTAAGTTTAATTTAATTAAGTTAATAATCTACAGTGCGTTAAAAGTAGAATCTTTTTTCGGAAAAAAAAACTTTAAAACATCCAAAACACGCTATAAACGCACTTTTTTTTCCACATTCCACCACACTATCGCGATTAACGCAAAATATCGTCCTGTTTTACAATGAGATAGGCAAGCCAAAGCTTCCTATTCCGATGACAGGGAAACATCCTGTTTATAGTAGCCCGCGCTTAATTTGGCGCTGATAGCCGTAAATGCTTCCAATGTATACGCCACGTCCTGCAGTGTATGCACCGCCGTGGGGATCAGCCGCAGTTCGATCAGTCCTTTCGGGATTACGGGATAAACCACGATGGAGCAGAATATACTATGTGTTTCCCGGAGGTCCCTGGTAAGGGCTGTCGCCTCATTCAGGTCGCCCTTCAGAAACACCGGTGTCACCATGGTATTCGTAGTACCGATATCAAATCCTCTTTCGCGCAGTCCATTCTGCAGCGTGCGGGCGATTGTCCAGAGGTTCTCCCGGAGCTGCGGATTGCTTTTCAGTAACTCAAAGCGCTTTTTAAGTCCGAGTACCATCGGCATTGGCAACGATTTGGCAAAAGTCTGCGAGCGCATATTGTATCGCAGGTACGTGATAATATCTTTATTAGAGGCTACGAAAGCGCCGATACCGGCCATTGATTTCGCAAACGTTCCGAAATAGATATCCACCTCATCGATACAGCCCTGTTCTTCATGTGTCCCCGCCCCGGTGGGCCCCATGGTGCCAAAGCCGTGGGCATCGTCCACCAGCATTCTGAATCCGTATTTTTTCTTCAGTGCCGCAATCTCCTTCAGCTGCCCCTGTACACCGGACATACCAAAAACGCCTTCTGTAATCAATAAGATGGCTCCGCCGGTCTGGCGCGTAAGCTTGGATGCGTGCATCAGTTGTTTTTCACAGCTATCGATGTCATTGTGCCGGTAAACAAACCGTTTGCCCATATGCAAACGAACGCCATCCACGATACAGGCATGCGATTCCGCATCATAAACAATCACGTCGTTTCGATCGACCAGTGCATCAATAATGGATACCATACCCTGGTAGCCATAATTAAGCAGGTAACCGTCTTCTTTGCCGACAAACGCAGCCAGGTCCTGTTCCAGGGTTTCATGGTGTACGCTGTTTCCAGACATCATCCTTGCCCCCATTGGGTAGGCCAGGCCATATTCCAATGCCGCCCGGCCGTCCACCTCCCGTATTTCAGGGTGATTGGCCAGTCCCAGGTAGTTGTTCAGGCTCCAGGTTAAATGTTCTTTCCCGTTAAATAACATACGGGGTGCAATATCGCCCTCTAGCTTAGGGAACGAAAAATAGCCATGCGACCATTCATAATGCTGGCCGATTGGCCCAAGGTTTTTAGTTATTTTGTCAAATAAGTCCAATCTCTTTTTTCAATATTAAATTGTTAAAAAAATTGAAGCAAAGATAAACTTTAATTCAAAAGGTAACAACCGCCCACTACTATTCCACGCACTTAACCGAAGCATCGTTTACACGATTTAACTCCAATCAACTGTTTATCACGCTTATGCAATACCTTCAACCGGGTCAATAATTTGATCTCGCGGAAGGGATATCAATCTACATTATCATGTAGAAATGAGTTATTTGGTTTAATTTCGGTAATTCCTTCGTCGGTAGACAATGTAAACCGGGAAACCTGCGACTCAGACGAATGCGGCACATCGTCAAGCGCCATCTGCTTGCGTCGATAGGCCGGCTCTGTTTCCAGTTCCTGGAGTCCGTTCGCTGATTTCAGCTTCATGCTCAATTCCTTGAGCCGGAGGATGCGTTCCTTGGTTTTCAGCAGCTGCTCTTCCACAAACTCCGGTGTTTTTTGCTCATCCGGTTGACGGACCGCTTCTACTGGACGTGCAGCGGGCTGTTCTTCAGGGCCGGCTGCGGGTGCTGGCTTAGTCTCCGGCAGCTGATCAAACGTAGTCGGCAGTTCAAAATGAAGCGTTGAAGGTGACGTCTTTACTTCATAGCCGTCATTCTCCTGCGGTTTTTCCTCAGCTTCTTCCCGTTGAGGAGCCAGCTCATGACGGATGATCCCATCATTTTCGGGTGTACTGTTGCGCAGTTGCGGTTTGGAGGAAGTCGTGCTGAAAAGGTCCTGCTGGGCGGCTACATTCGTATGCTTAGCTACCGGGGCCTGCGGAACGGGTTCCGCTTCTGCCGCAGCAGTGTTCTTCTGTACAAACTGATTAATCGGCTTAACATAAGGAGTACGCGGCTCCTCAGGGGTAAGCGGGATCTCCACCCGCTCGTTTTCTTTTTCCTTTATCCGTTCTTCTGAAGTCTGGAATCCGGTGGCAATGATCGTCACGGACAACTCATTCTCCAGTGTCTCATCAATGCAGTTACCCCAGATCAGATCGGCAGACAGACCAGCCTTATCCTGAATATAATCAGTAATTACGGTAACTTCATCCATGGTCACCTCCTGCTTGCCTGAGGTGATGTTGAGTAGGATATAACGTGCGCCTTCGATCTCATTATCCTTAAGCAGCGGCGATGCCAATGCGCCCTGTACGGCCCGCAGTGCCCGGTCCTCGCCCTCTGCCAGGGCATTACCCATGATCGCCACCCCACTGTCGTTCATTACCGTACGCACATCTTTAAAGTCGACGTTGACATAACCGGGAATAGTAATGATTTCCGCAATGCCCTTCGCCGCAGTAGTCAGGATATCATCTGCTTTCGCAAATGCTGCCGTCATGGTCAGGTTTCCAAAAATGTCACGGAGCCGGTCGTTGGAAATAACCAGGTACGAATCTACGTACTTCTTCAATTCACCCAGGCCCTCTTCGGCTTGCATCCGCCGCCGTTTGCCTTCGAAAGTAAAAGGAGTGGTTATGATCGCTACAGTAAGGATACCCAATTCTCTGGCTGCTTTGGCCAGCACGGGACTTGCCCCCGTACCGGTACCGCCGCCCATTCCAGCTGTGATAAACAGCATCTTGGTATTGGAACCCAGCATACGCTTGATGTCTTCAATACTCTCAATTGCTGAGTTCTCACCTACATCGGGATCGGCTCCTGCTCCCATTCCTTCGGTAAGGCTGGCGCCCAGCTGCACCTTATTGGGGATGGGGCTCAATTCCAATGCCTGTGCATCCGTATTGCAAACGATGAAATCAACACCGCTGATTCCCTGCTTATACATGTGATTGACCGCATTTCCGCCGCCGCCGCCTACGCCAATTACCTTAATAATTGCCGATTGCTCCTTTAACATTTCAAACTTAAATGACATAGCTCTATCGTATTTTACTCATAAAGAGTATGATGCAACATTCGTTTTGACTCAATATTCGTAGTGTAATAATAGCACATTTTACACAATGGTTTTCCACAATTGTTAGTAATGTGGAAAAATCAGTCGTTGTTGAAAACTATTTTTTTCCGAGGTAAGATTCGTCATCAATCTCGTTTCCGTCTTTAATGATATCGCGGAACCATTTAAAGAAGCCTTTTTCTTTATTTCCTTTTTCCGTAATTTCCCTCACGGACAGGACACTTTTCTTTTCAGGCATTTCGTCCTGTACCTCCTCGGCCAGTATACCTTTGATCAGTAACCCGATACCTGTAGCATATAATGGGCTCTTCAGTTCATCATAGATGGTTTTGGGCAGCACTTCATTCTTAGCCAGGTGCTCATTCGGGAATCCCACACGGCAGTCGATCCCGGTAATGTATTCCACCAGTTGCACAAGGTGTTTCAGCTGAGCCCCGCCGCCGGTGACCACAATACCGCCAATCAGTTTGTTTTCGTAACCGGACGATTTAATTTCATAATACACGTGCTCGACAATCTCCTCCATGCGGGCCTGAATAATATATGCCAGGTTTTTAACCGAAATTTCCTTGGGCTCCCTGC
>NZ_JBEBRB010000105.1:0-6943 GCF_040395035.1 Parapedobacter lycopersici
TTTTCTCATCCATAAAAATTAAAAGACACCCCCTCGGCTTATAATTGTAATTCGGCGTCTATATATATGACAATAGTTAACCGAAAATTCCCTAATGGAAAATGGTATTTTTATGCTGATCCGCCGGACCGGCGGCATGGCTGCTCAAAATGCCGGTATAAAAAGGCCGCATGCAAGGTGGCTGCCTCACATTGCGGACCTTTTTTCAACCCTAACATATAACTAATTATCAGCGCGGGGCGACGCAGCATAGCAGCGGTGCTGCGCCTCCCGCAAGTAACAGCAAGCCTTAACGACGGGGGCGCAGGTATTTTTCGATATCTTCTTTGCTGACCGTCAATTCTCCCGGATATTCCGCAACCCAGGCCCTGAATTCGTCCTTAATCTTATCGCTCCAATCGCCGTGAATTTCACCTGAAGGGTATTTCGACTGGCGGAGTAAAAACCGTTCAAATTCGTCGCGTAACGCCGTCAATTCGGAAGACACGACCAGTCCGGCCACCAAGTGGGCGGGAATAAACACCACGCCGTAATCATTAGCGAATACAATATCACCCGGGAATACCGTGGCCTCGCCGACACGGATTGGCGCATTGATGGAAATCGGCGTCATGTCTTTGATGTACGACGGATCGTGGCCCTTGATCCAGGCATTAAACCCTTCGGTTTCTTTCAGCTCCTGCATATCACGAATTGAACCGTCAAAGACCACGCCTTTGCCGGTTTTGCCATAGATGGCGTTGCCAAGGCTCGAACCGATTAATGTACCATCCTTTACCTTACCAAAACCATCGGCCACATAAACATCGCCCTTCGTCAGTATATCAATCGGCCAGATGTTGATCCCGCCGCTCTGCGACCGGCCCTCGGCCTTTCCTTCGGCTTTTACGAGGCTGTCCAGGTCGGGACGGGCAGGCACAAACCGGGCCGTCACCACCCGGCCGACCATCGTTTCGCCGGGATTCAGCATCAGCCAGTCTTTCGCTACCTGGTTACGATAGCCCCTTGCGCCGAGATACCCCCAGATCTGCTCCAGGGTGCATTTTTCCAGGCGTTGGAGCATGATGTCCGGAACATGGGGCCGGCCATCGGCAAAACGCTCACCCTGCCATTGCGACGTAAGCGATTGGATATATTCGGGGGATGCGCCGACACCAGGCCGTTGCGCAAACAGGCTGCCTGAAATAAGGATTGCGGTAATCAGTAAAATGAGATTTTTCATGGGTTATATAATTTGTTAAAAAGATTGGTTTTGCAATAATCGGCTTTGCTATCTACCTCCCGGGGCGTTATCCGACAGGGCAAATGCCACGTAGGTTCCGCCCGGTTTGAGTCCGTACTTGGTTCCACCGGCCGCAATGACCACGTATTGCGTGCCATTGACTTCGTAAGTCGCGGGAGTGGCAAAACCACCTGCCGGCAGCCGGTACTCCCAGAGTACTTCTCCGGTACTTTTATCAAACGCCCGGAACAGCTCGTCCTGCGTGGCACCGATGAACAGCAGCCCTCCCGCCGTCACAATTGGGCCACCGTGGTTTTCCGTACCCGTTGGCGGAATACCCTGCTCTTTCAGCTCCGGAAACTCACCCAACGGCACCTTCCAGAGGTACTCGCCGGTATTTAAATCCACTGCATTAAGCGTACCCCAGGGCGGCTTTACACCGGGATACCCGTCGGGTGTACGGAACTGTATTTGTCCGTTGTTCACCCAGGGCGCCACATATGGGAAATTCGAACTGTCAGCAACGGCCGCCACTTCATTCGTGTTATGCAAATCTACTTTTTCATCCGTATGGAACAAATAGCTGAGTATTGCATTTTTCCGGAATTCCGGAAGGTGCTTGAACGAAGGCATCATGCCGCTGCCCGATTCGATGACCTGCAACGCCGTTTCGCGGTCCATCCGCTTGCCGATGTCAGCCAATGCCGGATAACGGGTCCCGCTTCCTTTCAGGTCGGCACCGTGGCACGAAGCACAGTTGGTCATGTAAAGCGCCTCACCGCGTGCGGCCAGGGACTTTTCCCGTTCGCGGAGACTGGTAGAAAGATCCATCATGCGCAGGTCCCACGGCATCTCGTTGGAATTAACATAAAAGACCCCCTCCGGATCCGCTGCTGTGCCGCCCCATTCCGCACCGCCGCCGATGTGGAACACCAGGGTACCCTCGATACTTGGTGGAATATATTTATTTCCTGAGCGGGTTTCAAGAAAACGCTTTCGTACGGCATCATATGCACCTGGTGTCAGGTCGTTGATATCCTCCTCCTTGAAATACTGGCGGGCAAAAGGCTCGGGCTTCAGCGGATAGGGCTGTGTAGGCCAAGGTGCTTCACCCGGAACGGCGCCATCCAGCGGAACAGGGCGTTCTTCCACAGGGAATAGCGGCTCCCCGGTGTCGCGGTCCAGCACATAGATCAGTCCGTCTTTAGTGGCCTGCGCCACGGCGGCTATCCGTTTTCCATCGTGGTTCACGGTAATCAGGTTCGGCGGATTTGGAATATCGCGGTCCCAAAGGTCGTGATGGATCGTCTGGAAATGCCATTTCCGTTTACCGGTTTCGGCGTCCAGCGCAAGGATGCAATTGCCGAATAGGTTTTCCCCGTGCCGACCCCCGCCGTAGAAATCCGTGGCGGGTGAACCGGTGCCCAGGAACACCGTGCCGCGTTGAGCATCCAATACCATGCCCGACCAGTTGTTGGCACCGCCCATGTACTTATAGGCATCCTCCGGCCAGGTTTCGTACCCGTATTCGCCCGGTTGCGGGATGGTATGAAAAACCCAGCGCAGTGCGCCCGTGCGCACGTCAAATGCCCGCACGTGGCCGGGTAATGCGTCGCCGAATTCCGACACCCGCGACCCCATAATCAGCAGGTCCTTATAAATCGCACCGGGTGTTGTCGCAATGGCCATCAACCCGCTGATATCGTGGTCGAGGTTCGTGTCCAGCCCCACATACAGACTAACCCTGCCCCCCGTCCCGAAGCCTTCGACCGGTGTGCCTGTCTTTGCATCCAATGCGAATAAGGAAGACCCGGCAGTATACAGGATCCGTTCATCATCCCCATCACGCCAGTAGCTGACGCCACGGTTTTGATGGTATTGAGGTTCCTGGTCTTCAAAGGGATCGAACTTCCACAGCTCTTCCCCTGTGTCCGCTTTGATTGCGAAGGCTTTCAGCTGCGGCGTTGTACCGTACAATATGCCATCAACAATAATGGGCTGGCACTGGATTTCATACCCCCGTTCGGATGAATTGTTATTTTCCCCGGTATCATACGTCCAGGCCACTTCCAGGTAGCCCACGTTATTCTTATTAATCTGGGTAAGCGGCGAATAGCGGTTACCAGCGTTATTGCCCCCATAAACCGGCCAGTTTTCACCTGTCTTTTCATTTCTTTTTTCATTTGAGTCTGCACACGCTATCGCAAGCAGTGCTGTGACGGTTAGTAATTTTGAAATCCCGTGTAATAACATTATTTTGTCCGGTTGTCTGGCGTCATAAATAAAATTTGTGTTTGTAGTTTTGCTACAACTACGAATTAATATGACTAGTTCGCCTTCATTGGTTTTTACTTCAAAGGATAAGCTTACAAAGTAAGACGTGCGCACCTAAGGATTGACTGAATATTCTCCACACAACCTTTCTTAAACACATCTAAATCATAGACTTATATTCTACGCTCTTGCTTACTGACGGATTCCGCGAGTCCGCGCATATACCCGATCGCATAAAGCGTACCCAGCGTCATGTAACCGGGGCGTGTATTTTCCTCCCCGGCCATGGTAGGCACGTGATCGGGCCGGATGGTCCCCCTGAATCCGATATCGTGATAGGCCTTCATCGCTTCGTACATATCGATTTGGCCTTCATCGTGGAAGGTCTCTGTAAATTCCGTACTCGGCAATACTCCACTGATATCCTGCACATTCCGGAAGTGGACAAAATTGATTTTGCCATCATTTCCCCACCGCCTGATCAGGACAGGTATATCCGCACCCATCAAGGCAAAATTGCCTTGGCACATGGTCAGCCCGCTATATTTGCTCGGCACTAGGTTAAGCATTCTATCGAAGTTTTCGACCGTATTCATGATACGCGAAATCCCCTGGATGCTATCTACTTGGGGATCGTCGGGATGCAGGGAGAGATTCATCCCGATTTTCTCTGCCTCGGGCACTACGGCTTTCAAGAAATATTCCAGTGTGTCCCAAAGCGCTTCCTTCGATACCTCCCCGTATTCCGTTATCCGTCGGTTCTTGATATCTTCATTATTGAAAGACGTTACCAGCGCACCTCCCCTTCCCGGACGGTCCATGGTGGTACGCGCCCAGCTGATCACCGGCATCCAGTTATAACAGATCACATCCACGTCGCCATGCTGTTTCAGGTTCTTCATGAACGTAATGAAATTCGCGATTTCCTCATCGCGTCCTGGTAGTCCCAGTTTGGTGAGTGTTCCCAAAGAGGGAGGCCCCTCAACCACCGTCCATTTGATCCCTTCCTTTTCCCATGCAGCTTTAGTTGCTGCAATGGCTTTCGGATCCCATGGATCCAGGCCGTCGATACGCTGGACGCCAGATACGGCATGTAATACATCCATTTGCCTGGCATAGGGGACGCGAGGAGACGTAGGCCCCATCATCAGGGCAAATTTCATTCCGGCGTCCCGTTCCACTTCTTTTGCTGCCTGCCTGGTTTCCGAATCAACGCAGGCGGCATGCATCCCGCCTACAGATAATACCGCGGCAAGCGACGCGCTTCTTTTGATGAAGGTTCTTCTGTTAGCTTTCATTTTATACGATTAAGGTGATTTATTTACCGTTGCCATCGAGCGAGCCCACGGCTTGCATCATTGCCCGGGTATAGGCCACGTTGTATGCCTCCGCCGCATATCCACCCCCGTTGGGATAAAAATCCGGCACACCTGCCGGGTGTTCTTTGTCGTAGTCCAGCGCCCGCGGATGTTCCGGATAAATACCAAACTTGTATCCCAGTTTCATGACGCCGCGCATGACCTCAAACAGGTTTACCTGGCCTTCGTCCATAAAGACTTCCTGGTATTTTTCATAGGGTGTTTCCACGATCACATTACGGTAGTGCATGTGGTTGATGCGATCGCGTGATCCAAGGTATTCCAGCACTTCGAGCGGATCTTCGCCCAGTTCACGTGATACCCCGCAGTCATACGTCATTCCATTTGCCGGACTATCCACGATGGAAATCAGGCGTTTCCAGTCTTCAAACCGGGCCATGATCTGTTCGTGACCGTGGGCAATGGGAATCGGTGGGTCATTCGGATGCAATGCCATCCGCACACCGGCTTCTTCCGCTACGGGGATCACGGCATTCAGAAAGTAAGTGAGGTTATCCCACAGCATTTCGGCCGTCTGTGGTTCGGGATCGCTGGGTATATCCGCCGCCCGGGCGTAATCGAACGCCGTAATCCCCGCCCCGCCACGGCCTTCTACCCCATAGTAACCGGCCATTAACCGATGCGCATAGAAATTATATTCCACCACGGGAAGTCCCGCCTGACCCGCAGCCCGCAGGGAGTCCTGAATATGCTTGATTTCCTCGTCGCGTCCCTCCCGACCATAGATCGTCTTTGGATGGCCGCCGATCATCATATTAATCACGGTCAGTCCCTCCGCCTGAAAGCGGTCCATAATACCGCGGAGGCCTTCTACTGTCCAGGGAATCGGTGGCCCGCCCATCAACACATGGTCTACACCCAATTGCTTTATTTTCCGCATTTCGGCCGCTGTCGCGTTCGACGAACACCCCAGGCACATCTTGGGTGCGTCAGGACCTGCAATTACCGGCCATTCGGCAGGCGCACCGGCGGTGGATGCCGCATGATTACCGGTTCCGGAAGATGCGCAGGAGCTAAGGCCCGCTACCGACAGCGCAGCCGCCATCGATGCCCCTTTCTTGATAAATTCTCTTCGGTTGTTTTTCATTGGAATAGTTGTTTATAACTGGTAATGAAGTTGTCATGATTAATCCATTTCGCTATAGATGTTGTAAATCACGACGGTTTCAAGGCTATTGAATTCGGTGTTCATCTTAAAAAGATGGTCTTGCCTGGGCTTTGCCCAGGACAAGCCATCCCCAACTAACTAACTACTAACTAACTCTTTAATCCACATCCCACCAAACAGGCGTCGTATATAAGTCCGGTCCCTGATTGGCAACGGCGGCATTGTAATTTTCGGTATTCAGTGTGGCCTCGTCAATTGGATAACGCAGGCGGAGCATGTGTGTTCCGCCGGTAAAATTACCCGGGTAATCGGTTGGTACAAGGTCCGGATAGCCTGTACGGCGCCAGGTAGAAAATGCTTCGAAATTATCATAGTACATAAAGTGCGCTAACCAGAACTGTGTATAAATCTGCTCCATCTGCGCTTCAAAAGAACCGCCTGTATTCAGCGCATGCGCGGCCAGGTAGGTGTCAATGGCCGATTGGGAAATCACGCTGCTGCCACCCGACAGGGTAACGACGGGGTATAAGCTGGTCGACTGCATGTTGGCGGCAATGGCTTTGTTGTAGTGTTCCGCTGCTGTACCGGGGCCCCAGCCCCGGAGCGCAGCTTCGGCCAGCAGGAACTCCACCTCGGAGTAGGTCAGTATCATGGACGGGGCATCCAGACTGGCGAGGGTTGCCGTATTCGGCTCCGAAAACTCCACGAGCATATCGTTGCTGAAACCGGGGATCGCGTCCGAAATCGAATTGGCATCGTACCCGTTGGGCAGCCCCCGTTGTATGTCCGGGTTGGTGGTAGTCGGGAGCTTCGCGGTCTGCTGGGAGAGAATATTGCCCTCCCATAGCGTTGCGTAAAATGGCAGCCGCGGGTCGTTCCCCTCCTGAAGGGCGTCAATTAATGTTTTGGCCAGCTTCACCGGGCCCTTGCCCGCATTGGACTCGGGCAGGCTTTCCCGTT
>NZ_JBEBRB010000106.1:0-6698 GCF_040395035.1 Parapedobacter lycopersici
TTTCAACGCAGCTGAACAGAGCTGGGATTGCCCATGCCACGGTGGACGGTTTGATATTGCTGGGAAGGTAATGTGCGGGCCACCCCGGAAAGATCTCGCGCAGGTTAATCTGTAGTCCTATTTCCCGGTTTCCATATCCGGTGCATCTACCGGTTTGGATTCCGGTGATCCTTTTTGCCGCAGGTAAATGGTCAAAAATACGATGGAAAATACAGAAAGGAACTCACTTTGCCAGTTTTGAAAGGTTTCAAACCAGAATTCAGCCTGTCCCAGGTATTGGCTAACACTTTCTTTTGGCAGATTCTTCGCCAGTTGTTCTACGTTATGGTTCTGCCAGCTTCCATAGAGATGCATCGCCCAACTGGTCAGGAAGAGGATGCCAAAGGCGATGGACAGGGAGTGGCTGTAGATTTTTAGGATCCAGCCTCCTTTTCTGACTGCCCACGGTGCGCCCTGGTTCGGGACCGGTTCCCGATCGACCTCTTCGGGTTCGTCCAGTTTTTTTGATTCGGCGGATCCGATTTGGCGGAGGGAAACGGTGAGCAGTATGTAGAGCGTCATTTGCAAAAATTAGCTTTCAAAGTTTTCGAACGTGGCTGATATGAAATGTCCGCTTTGGAGGCAGGTAATTATCCCGATTTCAGGTTGCTGATCTTCAATAAGTTCCTGGTTGTGTGTTTTCCAACCGGTAAGGGCTTGGGCACCCAGGGTAAAGATAAAGAGACTGATAAAAACGATGCTTAGACCATTCCGGTATAAGAACGATTTTTGTTGTTGTTTTAATTTCATAGCGCTGGTCGTTTACCTGAAAGTTCTAAAGGAATTGTCATAACGGGAAAGGGCATGCTTGAACGCTTTGCTGCCAAAACTACCCCAATATCGGACGTCCGCTGCTGGTCTTCTTTATAGCATGATTTTTTCTTGGGCACGATCCTTGGGTTTTAGATGTTAACAATTCAGCACGTTAAGGTTCCGCATGGCGCATCTACTTGTCTGCTATAGTATTTGCAGGTGCGGCCTGATTTGCAGATAAATAACGTCGCTGCGTTTAGGCTGGGAGAGGCAATAGAGTACACTCATCGCAATGTCTTCGGCTTTAAGCATTTTCAGGGCCTGGATTTCTTTGGGCTGTTCTTCGGCGGGCACCTCGATCATGTCAGAGCCGACCAGTCCGGGTTCAATCAAGGTGACTTTAATGCCGAGCTCGTTTACTTCTTTACGTAAGGCCTCGGTGAAGCCCTGGATTCCTGCTTTAGTGGCGACGTATACGGAACTGTCTTTATCCCGCTCATCAGCGCTGATGGAACCGATGTTTACAATGTGCCCGCTTTTTTGCGGTTTCATTCGTTTAACGGCTTCGTTTACGCAGGCCATGTAACCTAATAGGTTGGTGTCGGTAACGTACTTCCATTCTTTATAGCTGCCGCTGATGATGCTGTCGAACGCGATAGCGGCGTTGTTGACCAGGATGTCGAGGGTTTCCAGGTGTTTGTCTGTGTGTTCAAAGATTTGCTGTACACCTTCTTCCGTTGCTACATCGGCCGTGAATCCGTAGGGTGTGTTGTCAGGACTGACACGGGTAATGGCTTCCAGGGCATCATTCAGCTCGGGCTCGTGCCGCCCGAAGATGACCACTTTTGCGCCTTGGGCTGCAAGCAAAATGGCTGTAGCCCTGCCAATGCCGGTGGTTCCACCGGTGATGAGTGCGTTTTTTCCGTTGACATGTTCGGGTAAGTATGCTGTTAAGTTTTCCATAATCGGTAATTATGATTTACGCCAGCTGATCGTTACCCGCTGGTTTCCGTGTACGGTATATTCAATGTTTCCCTGTTTAACATTTTTTGACGGCAATGGTTCTTTATTTCCGCTGGTGGTGACTGTAAATTCGGGAAGTTTTGTTTTTCCGGTCTTTAAAATCATCATCCGGCAGGCTAACCGTTCATCGCCCAGCACGCTAAAATGGATGTGCTGACCTTTTCTTGCGCTGAATTCGGAGGTAGGGTAGTCTATATACACCATGAATTCTTCTCCCGGTACTTGCAGGTAGTGGCGTGGAAGGATGCCAAAGGCATTGCCTGCGCCGTATACTTGTTGCCCGACAGTACCGGATTTCAGCCAGCCGTCCTGAAGGTCTTCCAGGGCAATCCATAACTTGGGATCCACCTCTCCGACTTTTGGCTTTTCTTCCAGCATATCCGGAGGTAATAGGGTTGGGTAATAGTACGCTGCCCGGTCTACCAGGTAGCGGATGTATTCAGCTACCAATAATTTGACTGATGGCAGGATGTCAACTCCTTCGGCGTGCTTGAGGTAGTCGTGTAAAGCGCAAAATACTTCCTGCTCTTCGTACACGGCGGTATAGGGCGCATCGTTAAGGGGGAACAAAGCGAAGAAAGTGGGGAAGTTTTTGCCGTAGCCGTAATTACAATCCCAAAGCCGGGTGTTGCGGAAGATGCCGGCCAAACACATATAGCTCAGGTTCAGGTATACCGCGTTGCCTGTGATTTTGTACAGGCGAAGCAGCGCGCCGGAGGAGAACGCGGTATTATTAGCCTGGTAAAAGAGCTGAAAACCCATTCCCTGAAGGGTTTTAGCGGCTTTTTCGGCTTCCTTCAGGTATCTTTTTTCTTTGGTGAGTTCCCAGGCTTGCAGCATCACATGGGTGTAAATGCCGGCTACGTCTTTTTCTCCGCCCATGCCTTCAGCCGTTTCTGCTTTGATAATTTCCATGGTATCCATTTTATAGAATACCGGCCACCGATAATTGAACCGATGGGCTACTTTGATCGCATATTCGAGCGAATCGAGGAATAGTTTTTTACAGACGTTATCTCCTTTAAGTGCCAGCCTGGATAAGTTTAGCAGGGGATGGTGCAGGTACCAGCTATCCATGACATCGGGCTGCTTTTGCTCTTCTTCACCTTCGAGTTTATCTTAAGCGGCGGGAAGCCACCTGGTGATGGTGCCAAGTTTCTTGTCAAAGAATGCAGGTAGACCTGCTTTGATGGTTTTGATTACCTCCAGCTCTTGCTTACTCCATTCGGCGTAGTCCAGTAAGGGAAGCGCCACCGCCAGTTGCACCATAATTTCGGGCGGGGTGTTGTAGTCGCAGACATAGGCATTGAAATATCGGTGTCCTGCGACCTGTGTCCAGCAGCCCGGGCTACCGACCAGGTCCTTCAGTCCGCTTTCCAGAATGTTGGGCCATTGCTGGTAATTGGTCTCGGGCAGTGGCAAGCGTAAATAGATGCTCGCCAGCAGATCCAGGTATCCGTGGATCAGCTCCGGCTCGGTCTCCGGCACGTTATTTCCAAAGGCGACAAAAGCATCATTGAGGATCACTTTCTTTCCGGCCCGAAGCGGTATTTTGTTTGCTGCGGGCAAGGCAAATCCGAGCTCTGGCCAGTTGCCTCCCACGCTGTCGCCAAGGGACGTTTCGGTCTGTTGGCAATAGTCATTCAAAGCGGTAAGGTTTTGCAGGTACAGTATCGGCGTCGACTTCGGACGGGTTAAGCTCATATAGATAAAACCTGAGCGGGTGCCCCACTGGCTGGCGTGGATCTGCCCTTCGGTGTTTTCAGGTTTTCCGTGTCTTGTGGTAACCAGGATGTCTCTCGGCCAAAAAGGAAAATACAAGTCTTTCTCTGGCTTTATCGAGGTTGTGTACCGGAGTACTGGGAAATCTCCTGACTCGATTTTGATGCGGGCTTCAAATGTGCCGATATCACTGCTGAGCCAGATGTCGACTCCTGCATCATTGGTGCTAATCCGGTTGATTTCCGGAGAATCGCCAACAGCGAATACGGGACGGAATGCCATGTTGCCTCCATTGGGTAGTTCAACAGCTATCCATACAGAATCGATGGTTTGATATATTTTGAAATGACAGGCTCCGGCGGAGTGTTCATATAGTGCATGTTCTGCTTCGGCCAGTTCGCTGGCGGCCGCGGCCGCCCATGGTGATATTCCATTCATAATAACGATTTAGATGGGGCAACGCAGGGTAAACAAGCATTTCCGGAATTTTGTTTATGTATATTATTTTAAGGTCAGCTAACCGATACCCTATAATTCGGGTATTGTATGCCAGGTTAGGACTGATTAACTTGCAGCTGCATTATTAACGAAAGCTATCGATCATGAAAAAAGCATGGAACAACCTCCGGATTCTAATTGCGGTGCTGTTTATCGGTTTATTATGCAATGCTTGCGGTAAAAGTGACGGGCCAGTTATGGGGGAAGCATTTCTGGAGTGCAAATTAAACGGAGAATTGCATAAATTTAACAACGTAACCAACGCCAATGATCCACCCGCCGAAGAGATCGTGCATTTTGTGGTTATCGGCGGATGGGAAAGTGAGGACATCAACAAGTCGCCCTCATTTGGGATCATGTTGGTTTCTGAGGAAAATATTTCGGAGGGCACGTATCACGTGGCAGGCGGGTCGCTCCCCGAACTTGATGGCCAGTATTGCATTCAACTGTACGAGGGCGAAAATCATGTGGGAACGGAATGTTTCAGTGGCGGAAGATCAAGCGATACCAATTTTACGCTGAACATTACCAGTATTGACGACTGGGGGGTGAAAGGAACATTCTCCGGTCTGTTGAGGGATGTTGACGATAATTTTATTGAAGTTACGGACGGTAAATTCGCTGCGCCGTACAATACGAACCTTTAGCTGCTTAACTAAAAAATGAAAATAGCACTGGCAACCCCTCCCCTTCCCTCATCGCTTGCGCATGGGCTTCTGTTATTGGAGCAATTGGTTTCGGATGCGGCGTTACAGCGAGCAGAAATAGTGTGTTTTCCGGAGTCTTTTTTGCCGGGATACATGGGCATGGGTTATCCGCGTGAGGACCGCACGGAGCAAGCCTTACAGGGTGCGTTGACCCGTGCGGCTAACATCGCCGGGAAACACCGGATTGCCGTGATTTTGCCAATGGACGGTTTTATAGGGGATCAGATCCATAACCTGGTGTATGTGCTGTCAGCTAAGGGTGAGGTATTGGGGTACCAAACGAAAAACCAATTGGACCCAAGTGAGGATGGATTTTGGACAGCAGGTGAAAAACGGCAGCTGTTTGAAATAAATGGACTGAAATTCGGGATTACCATTTGCCACGAGGGCTTCCGCTATCCGGAATCTGTTCGTTGGTGTGCGTACCATGGTGCGCACATCGTGTTCCATCCGCATTTCGCGGGAAGCAATGACAACGGGCAAACCTGCAAAACGTTTGGTGCGTTTGAAAACCCGTATTATGAAAAGGCGATGATGATGCGGGCGCTGGAAAATACGATCTATTTTGCCAGTGTAAATTATGCTTCGAAATACCAGGAATCGGCGTCGGCGGTTATTGCCCCGGATGGTTCCTGCATCGGGTACCAGCCATATGGCGAGCCTGGTGTGCTGGTTGTGGATATTGACTCGGAGAAAGCTTCGGGAAGGCTGGCGAAGCGGTTTAAACCTCAGTTATTGCGGTATTGATCAATAAACATCCGCTATCGGATATCAAGTAAACATCGGCTCCTGCCGATTATCCCAGAAACAAATGATAGTGACGGTTTGGCCGTTTACCTTGTACAGCAGGGAACAGTTTTTATGGATGATACATTTCCGGACCCGGGTTTCTTTAACAATAACGGGGTATAAGAATGGAGTGATGCTTAAGGTGGTTAATGCTTTGGAAACCCGATCTTCAAACTTTTATACAAAGTGGATTCCCCAACGCTGCTGTAGTTGTAAAGATAATGCATCATAGGTATCTTCCGCCTCGGGAGTAAATCTGAGGGTATAAGACATTAATTAGTGTAGATTTAGTTTAGGTTGCTCGTATTTTGGCTAGTTAACGTTTCAGAAAATGCTTCTCCTTAAACGCCTCTAAACCAATAGTGTTTCCTTCAGAAGCCTGTTCCAGCCCTTTGTTAATGCTTTCTGTTACATGATCTGGCAAGCTACTGGATTGTGATTCAAAAGGCACCTTTAACGCTTTAAGCATCGATTTAACGGTTTTGAGCTGCCCAGCATTTTCAGGATGTATTGTAATTGCTTCCATTTTTCAACTGCTACAATACAAAACTAATAAAAATTAACACAGGTATCCTAATCTGCTCCTTGATTTCTGTTTGATAAACAGCCTACTAAACGTATTTATCCATGTATGGGACCGGCCGCAGACCGTTTTCTTGCAGTTAGCCGGCACACAATATTGGTTTAACGCTTGGGTGACTGATATAGCATCTAATGTACTCAAATATTGAATAGCGCCGTATTAGGTGCCTTGCGAGAAATTCTTTGGGCAGACCGGGTTATTTCTACCTGCTATCCTTGCATTTCAGACAGCTGAAGGAGTTTTTCTACATGACTTACCATGGAGTCACCGGGCTGTCTTTGTTGAAAGTCAATAGTATTTTTGGTATACTGGTTGTACTGATTTCATTGGCTTTTGTGCTGTTCCTAAAGTCGCAGCAATAAAAGTATCTTTGAAAAGCTGCATCTTCCCACGGTGTGAAACTGACCGAAAGAAGATGCCGTAATTTTGATATTAGATGTATCCTTACCACAATAAAATAAAGCAGCGGATAAAAAACGGGGAGCTGGTAAAGTTTGAGTTTGTTGAAAAATACAAAAACATCAGCCCTTGTTTGCTCCTCTATTTCAGTACGGAGCCTTACATAAGGCCGATAAGGGCCCACC
>NZ_JBEBRB010000107.1:0-5896 GCF_040395035.1 Parapedobacter lycopersici
AGGACATGGCGGCCTATGCGGGAACTACATACGAAACATTTTTCCGGGTGATGGACCAGTTGACCAAAGAAAACCTGATCCGGGTAACGGGGAAATCAATTCAGTTACTTGATACCGACGTTATCAGGCAATATGGATTAAATTCTTATGCATGAAATTTACATCTGAACCGATAACCTAAATTTAGGTTATTGACCACATCGGTTTGTTTTTCAGTATCTTATTGTAAATTTCACAGTCGGCTATATGCGCTCCGGGCAAAAAACCGATGCTCATGAGGAATTCATTGACAATTTCACCCCCGGTAAACTTGAATGTCTTTTTAAAAAGCTTAATCCATTCCGGAAGTGTCTTAGGGTGATGATGTTCAAGCCACTTTTCAAATGTCCCATATTCCTGCTGCAACTGAAGGATTACCCGGGCGTTTTCAATAGCGGCATTGATTTTAAGTCTGTTGCGGATAATGCCCGCGTCGGCCAGCAGCCGTTCGCGGTCCGATTCCGTATAGGCGGCAACTTTAGCAATGCTGAAATGATCGTAGGCATTGCGGAATGCAGCTTCCTTTTTCAGGATGGTTTCCCAGCTCAGGCCAGCCTGATTGATTTCCATCACCAGCCTGCCGAACAGCTCGTCGTCATCGTGGAGCGGAAACCCATAGTGGTGGTCATGGTATTCCTGATGCAGTGTTTTACGGTCGCCGCTCAGGGCTTTGATTGCTTGGCAATAAGACATAATCACGAATTTAGCGGATCAAGGACGCACGCGCCGGATCGGCAACGTACCGCAAACATACATAAACCACTTTATTTTTGAACAAGAAGTTTCCGGATCAGCGGAAGCATGTGTGTGTTCCGGTCAGGGCTGCCTGGATTTATTGCCGGATTTTGCGGATATGTCGGGACAATAGCGGAACTTTGTCAGGTAAACTAAAATGGAAACCAAAAAAACATGAAATACCACAAACTGGGAAATACAGGCGTAGAAGTTTCCGCTATCGGACTGGGCTGTATGGGCATGAATCATGGATATGGTGTTCCGGATAATGCCGAATCCATTGCCACGCTGCACCGTGCGCTGGATCTGGGCATTAATTTCTGGGACACCGCGGACGCTTATGCCGCGGGAAAAAATGAGGAACTCATCGCTAAGGTACTCGTACCGAATCGCCGCAAGGTATTTATCGCCACCAAATTCGGTTTTACCAATATTACGCTGACAGCAAATGGCATGCAGTCTACACTGGATTGCTCTCCGGCACATATGCGGCGGGCGGTGGACGCCAGTTTACGCCGGCTTGGAATTGACGAGATTGATCTCTATTATGCACATCGCCTTGATCCGAACGTACCGCTCGAAGAGCTGATCGGCGCCATGGGCGAACTGGTGAAAGCCGGCAAGGTCCGTTATCTTGGTCTTTCGGAAGCATCGGCCACCTCGATCCGCAGGGCACATGCCATCCACCCCATAGCAGCACTCCAAAGTGAATACTCGTTGCTGACCCGCGGGGTAGAGGCTGAAATACTGCCCACTATCCGTGAGCTGGGAATCGCACTGGTTCCTTTCAGTCCGCTTTCAAGGGGGCTGATTACCAACGATGGCTTCGATGTGGGTACGATTCCGGACAGTGATTTCAGAAAAACCGTACCTCGCTACCAGGGTGCGCATTTGCAGAATAACCTGTCGCTGGCCGAAGCGTTTAGCGAGTTTGCTGCCGACCGTGGGCATACTGCCGCGCAGCTGGCACTGGCGTGGGTACTGGCGCAGGGCGATGACATTACCCCAATACCCGGAACAAAGAAGCGGAAGTACCTGGAGGAAAACGCCCGTGCGGTGGACATTACCCTTTCTCCGGCCGATCTGGAAGCCATGGAGCAGATCTTATCCAGGTACCCCAACATCGGACCACGGTATAACGAAGCACAAAACAAGCTGGCCAACCGGTAATCCAGGTATTACCGAAGTCCGGCCGGATACACCTGCCATAGGGTTGTCATTAATCCGGTATATATTTGCGGCATGGAATATAAACAAGGGACGGTGAAAATACACACCACCAACTATCAGGACGCGTTCATTGCAGTAGCAGATGATTGTCCGGCGGAAAAAGGGGAAATACCCCCGGTAAAAGGGGAAAAGAAAAGCGTGGCCAGCCTGGCATTTGAGCTGGTCAGCAAAAACCCCTACCGGTTTACTTCAGACGATGTGCTGTTCCAGGTGTACGCAGAACGGCAGGAACTGACCGCTGATGAGCTCGAAACAGCACGGCAATTGTTTTTCTCCAAGGGGCAGCCCTGTTTCAGGGCTTCCCCGCTGACCAAACGGTACGGATGGGGTGTCCACAGCGATGCGGCCGGTAGAATTGCGCTGTACGGCCGCGAAACGCCGGAATATGAAGCCTTTCTCTGTAGCGGCCGCGTTAAGGTCGTAAAGGCGATGAAATCAAAGCGGTAGTTTCCGGCCGCTCCCGGACGACCGCACCGGCAATCGTTCCCGAATCAAATCCTCGTTTTCGTGGATTGCCGGATTTGGCGGTAATCTGTATTTTTACCCGTTGTTACCAATTTGTGTATCCCGTATTGTAATCATGAAGCATTGCCTGTGTATTTTGATTGTTTTCTGCTGTTTTCACGGGGTAAGGGCACAGGCATCTGCTGAACAGGCTGCTGACAGCCTGTACCGGTTGGCACAGGGAGCGCCTGACGATAGTGTAAAGATTGAACGGCTGCTGGATCTGAGTTTTTTCTGGTGTGACCGCGATACGGCAAAGGCTTTCCATTACATTGATGAGTCGCGGAAGTTAATGGGCAATAAACCAACCGATTATCAGCAGGGACTCTTGCATCACTTCACCGCCAATATCATTTATAACCACGACATCGAACGTGCGAAATCGGAATACATGCTGGCCGAAAAGTACCTGGCCCGGTATCGGTTTCCGCGGGCTTATTTCTACCGGTCAAAGGTGTGGAACAATTATGGAACACTGCTGCAGCGGCAGGATAGCGCCAATCTTTTCATGGGTATTATTGTCGACCGCGCACTTCCATATGCCCGCCTCGCTGGCGACAGCACCGCTGTGGGCAACCACTTGCAGAATATTGCATTATTACTTTCGAATGTACAGGATTACGAAAAGGCGGAATCCTATTTTAAACAGGCCCTAAACACGCTGTCAACGGCAACAGCTACCAGTGAGGACTGGCTGACCGTTTTTGTCAATGCAGCCAAGAATGCCATACTTGGCGAAAACCTCGGGCGGGCAAGGGGATACCTGGACAGTGCCGCGGCCGTATACCATGCCATACCGTATACTACCTATGCCTCATTCTATTACCGTACCGAAGGCCAGTATTACCGCCACATCCGGGAAAAAGAAAAGGCCCTGGAGATGTTCAGGAAAGGGATAGCCCGGGCCGAATCGCTGCGTGATGCCTATTCCCTGCGGGATATTTATTTTGAGATGTATGCGATGTACCGTGATTTCGGTGAATACGGCAACGCAAAGAAATACCTGTTGATTTCCAATCAGTACGATCCGGTGCAATCGACACATAATCGGTTGCTCCATCTGCGGGAAATGGCCAATGTGGAATTCAAGCTGGGTAATTTCCGGGCGGCCTATGAACAGATGGAAGCTTATGCACTGGGAAAGGATACCTTCCAGCAAAACAATATGGCGCTGAAGATCATCGACCTGGAAAAGCAATACGAATCCATTGGAAAGGAAAATGAGATATTGAAACTGAAGGACATCAACCAGCAGCAGCAAATGAATATCGACCGGAGCCGGTTCTGGCTGGTGTTGCTTGGTGCGGGTCTTTCCATTGCACTTATTATCGCTTTTTTTTCATGGAAACTGGCAAAAAGTAACCACAATACCCTTGTTCAGAATGAGTTGCTCCATCAGGAAGAACTCAAAACACTGCGGCAGCAGGAGCAGCTTCATCGCTACCAGTCAATTTTGCAGGGTCAGGAAGAAGAACGGAACCGGATTGCGCGCGACCTGCATGATGGCCTTGGTGGCTTATTGGCGGGGGTAAAGCTCCGCCTGTCGGCGATAGCCACGAGGGACCGCGAAAAAAACAGCACCGTAAGCACCGAGGTGAATGCTGTTATCGGCGAATTGGACCATGCAGTGGATGAGTTGCGCCGGGTATCGCGCAATATGATGCCGGAGGCACTGCTTTACATGGGACTGGAGTCGGCACTGGCCGATCTATGCAACTATATGGATACCCCGGCGACGGCCGTTAAATTTCAGGGGATCGGTCTCCGTTCTTCCTATCCCAAACCGGTGCTTATCGGTGTTTACCGGATGGTGCAGGAATTGCTGAATAACGCCATTAAGCATGCCCACGCCACCCAGATCATTGTGCAGTGCAGTGACAGTGACGGCTGCCTGTTCCTCACGGTTGAGGATGATGGTGTCGGTTTCAATATCCAGTTGCTGGTTGCCAAAGGGCTGGGCCTGAAAAATATCGAAGATCGGGTAGCCCTGCTGCAGGGCCGGATGGAGATTGATTCCAAGCCTGGCGAAGGGACTACCGTAAACATTGAAATACCTGTCTGACATGGAAATGATAACCCTTATTATTATTGATGATCATCCGGTGGTGCTGCAGGGTTTTGCCTATATGTTGCAGGATGCCGACAACATCAGGCTAATCGGCCAGTTTACCGATGCGGCATCAGGCATCCGCTTTATTGCCGGAGAACAGGTGGATGTGGTGCTGCTGGACATCAACCTGCCTGACAAGAATGGCATCGACGCCTGTGCGGAGATCAAGCAGCTGCGCCCGGATACGAAAGTGGTGGCCATCAGCAACATCAACGAATACAGCATCATCCAGCGCATGCTCGACAGCGGCGCCTCCGGCTATTTGCTCAAAAACTCCGCAACGGAGGAAGTAATGGAATGCATCCGCCAGGTGATGCGGGGCGAAACCGGTATCAGCGAGGGGGTGCGGGCTATACTTGCCAGCCACCAGTCGGGAGAACTCCCCGTAGTTACGCGGCGCGAAAAGGAAGTGCTGGCGCTATTGGCCGACGGACTGAATTCGCATGAAATAGGGGATCAGATTTTTATCAGCCCGCTGACGGTGGAAAGTCATCGCCGAAATTTATTGCAGAAGTTTAAAGTGACCAATGTAGCCGCGCTGATCCGAAAGGCCACGGAGATGAAATACATCTAACTGCCGGTAACGGATTGTCGCAATTCCCCCTGCTAATTGGCGCACCGTGCCAATGTCTTTGCCGCGCTAACGGGTTATCTTTGTACTGAACAGTATTGAATATTTACCCTAAAAAAGACTACGCAATGAAAAAGATGCAATTCAAAACGGACATCAACGCGCCGGTGGCAAATGTGTTCAGCATCATGCTGGATAAGGAAACGTTCAGGCAATGGACGGCGGTATTTAACCCCGAGTCAGATTTTGAAACCCCCTCCAGTGTGGAAGGAAACTGGCATAAAGGTTCAAAAATCCTGTTTATCGGCGCCAGCAAAACAGGAAAGCGGGAAGGTATGGTAGGCTGGATCCGTGAAAATATCCCGAATAAATTCGTGTCCATCGAGTATACCGGCATCGTGGATGGCGATGATGAAATTACGACCGGGCCGGTAGCTGAGGAGTGGCAGGGTTTTGAAAACTATTCGTTTGCTGAAAAAAATGGAACAACCACGGTAACCGTCGATATTGACGTGAACGACGAGATGGTTGACTATTTCGCGGTGACGTACCCGAAGGCACTGGAAAAGCTAAAAGAGATTTGTGAAGCGTAACTGCGATAAGCCCTAGCGGCGTTTCCGGTATCCGACCAACCGGACGATTCGATAGTAATTCCGCTGTCTTAATGGAAAATTAAGTATATTCGTATGGTAATACGTGATGCCGGG
>NZ_JBEBRB010000108.1:0-5699 GCF_040395035.1 Parapedobacter lycopersici
TGCCGATAACCGACCGCTCAATCCGTTCAGCCGCAACGATACAGCCATCCGCAATAAGGACACGGTCCAGCAGCGTGCCCGAGACTTTCGACGGGGGCAGCATACGACCACGCGTGAAAATGGTATGCTTATCAAAGAGGTTAAATTTCGGAATATCATCTGTGAGACCGATGTTGGCTTCAAAAAATGAGTCGATCGTCCCGATATCGGTCCAATATCCCTTATATTCATAACTATGCACCTTATACCGGCCGATCGAATCGGGGATCAATTCCTTGCCAAAATCCATTCCCTGATGTTCCGCCAGCATCTCCGACAGCACGCCCTTGTTAAACACGTAAATCCCCATGGATGCGAGATATACCCGGCCGGCGTCCTTCATGTCATCACTCACTTCCGACTCCCATCCGGGCAGCCGGTCTGCCGTTGGCTTTTCCGTAAAGGCCGTGATGTTTCCCTCATCATCGGACTTGAGGATACCGAAGGAAGTCGCATCCTTCGCATTTACCGGAATCGTGGCAATGGAGATCTCCGCACCGGCTTCAATATGCTGATTGATCATCGCCTGAAAATCGATCTGGTACAGCTGGTCGCCCGAGAGAATAAGCAGGTGTTCATAGTCGTGGTGTGCGAGGTATCGCTGCATATGGCGTACTGCATCCGCCGTTCCCTGGTACCATTTTTCACCTTCATGCGTCTGTTCGGCAGCAAGGATATCCACAAATCCTTTGCTGAATACACTGAAGTTATAGGTGTTTTTAATATGTGCGTTCAACGACGCCGAATTGTACTGCGTGAGTACAAAAATCCGGTTATAGCCGGAATTCAGGCAGTTGGAAATCGGAATATCCACCAAGCGGTATTTACCCGCAATAGGAACAGCCGGTTTGGAACGTTGGTGGGTAAGCGGGTACAGCCGTGTACCTTTGCCTCCCCCTAATACTACGGAGATTACGCTGTGTGTCATCATCGTTAGTGCATTATCTGTTCATAAATCTGGATATATTTAGCCGTCGACCGGGCCCATGAAAAATCGAGCCCCATGATCCGTTTGCGCAGCTGCTGCAGCTGTTTCTTATTCTCGTATAAGCGTAATGCGCGGCCGATGGCCAACGCCGCATCTTCACTGCTGGCCTGTTGAAATGTGATACCGTATCCTGCCTCGGTATCGATATCAGGAACGGTATCGCTCAATCCACCCGTGCTCCGTACGACCGGGACGGTACCGTAACGCATGGCATACAACTGATTCAGTCCGCAGGGTTCAATGCGCGACGGCATGATCAGGAAATCGGATGCCGCGTAAATCTGATGGGCCAGCTGCTCCTGGTATCCAATGTGGATACCAAGCCGGCCACTGTGTTTTTCGGCCAGTTGCCGTATTGCCGTCTCCACAGCGGGATCACCCGATCCCAGCACAACGACCGATAGGCCATTATCCGTATCTACGAGTACTTGATCAATTAACGGCGGCAGCAAATCCGCGCCCTTCTCTCCCGCAAAACGGCCGATATAAGCGAGCAACGGCAGCGAGGCATCCAGGCCAAATGTCCGGCATAAGGACTCCTTATTTGCCTTTTTCCCCGATTGCGCGTCGGCAGTGCCGTAGTTGCGGTATAGCATCAAGTCAGCGGACGGGTCCCATAATGTGGCATCAATGCCATTAACAATGCCGACGCCTTTCTGCTGCTCCAGTTTAAATAGCTGTTCCAATCCGTTCGATTGTTCCGCCAGTTGGCGGAGGTAGCCTTCGGATACGGCGGTATATACCCAGCAGCATTTAATCAACGCAGCCAAAGGGTTAATCATACCATCCCAATCAAGGAGGCCCCATTTCCAGGTGTCAAACGAAGGCAGCAGAATGGCTTTATTCCAGCCCATCCAGCCCTGATACTCTCCGTTATGGACCGTACCCACCGTCGGAATCTGCTTCAGCGCGGAAAATTGCGCGCAATGGTATAACAGAAACGGAACAAGTCCGGTATGATGATCATGGCAATGAATGACGTCGGGTTGGATACCCTCGTCTGCAATCCATTGCAGGAACCCGTGCTGGAATGCCATGAACTGCTCGCTCTCGTCCGCATAGCCATAGACATCATCGCGGTCGAGCAAGCCTGGGATTTTCACCAGAAAAAGCCCGAATCCGAGCGTATCATGCTGCTCACGATACACTTCAACCTGCAACGGCCGGGAGCCCTGTTGAATGCTTCCCCGATAGACCTGATCAAAATCATGAGTATTAACAAACGGTTTGTTGTACCAGGGCATGACAACCCAGGCCTCGAATCCTTGTTGCTGCAGGTATTTGGGTAACGCACCAACAACATCCCCCAGCCCGCCAACTTTAGCTACAGGATAGCATTCGGCGCTCAGGTGAATGACGTGTGGTCTTTTCCGACGTTTGGCGATATGTGGTGTTTGCTTCACGTATTTTTCCTTTTAAGAATGAGTCCGCCCAGTGGCGGCAATGTCAGGTTAGCGGACCACGGCTTGCCCATCCAGCCGACCGTCTCTGCAACGACCGCTTCCAGTTCAATGCCGCTACCAAAGTAACGGGGATCGTCGGTATTCAGCAGCACCTCCCATTCACCCGGGGCCGGCAAGCCACATCGGTAAAAATAACGCACTACCGGGGTCAGGTTTAATATAATTAACAGTTCTTCCCCGGGTTGATATCCTTTCCGGGTATATGCCAGCACGGAATTGGATGAATCGCCGCCTTCTATCCACTCAAATCCATCCGGACTGAAACTGTGCTCATAAAGTGCCCGCTCCGTGCGATAAAGATGGTTCAGCGATTTGATAAACTCAAAAACACCACGGTGGGGCTCATATTGTAACAGGTGCCAGTCGAGCGACTGGTTATGGTTCCATTCGGCCGTCTGTCCGAATTCGCACCCCATAAACAGCAGCTTCGTGCCCGGATGGGTAAACATATACAGGTAGAATGCTCGCAGGTTGGCAAATTTCTGCCATTCATCACCCGGCATCTTATAGATCATTGACCGCTTCCCGTGCACCACTTCATCGTGGGATATTGGCAGCATAAAATTCTCATGAAAGGCATACAGCATGCTGAATGTAAGCTGTGCGTGATGGTGCTGACGGTACAGCGGATCGTGGCCGAAATACGTGAGGCTATCGTGCATCCACCCCATCATCCATTTCATGCCGAAGCCCAGTCCACCGCTGTAGACGGGGCGGCTTACTCCAGGCCATGAAGTCGATTCCTCGGCGATCGTCTGCACATCCGGAAAATGACCGTATATTGTTTCATTCAGTTCTTTCAGGAAACCGATGGCTTCCAGGTTTTCCCGGCCCCCATGGATATTGGGAATCCATTCGCCTTCCTTGCGCGAATAATCGCGGTAAAGCATGGAAGCCACCGCATCCACGCGCAGGCCATCGGCGTGGTACCTTTCCAGCCAGAATATCGCATTGCTGATCAGGAACGACCGCACCTCGTTTCGTCCGTAGTTAAAGATATAGGAACCCCAGTCGGGGTGATACCCCTCCTTCGGGTCGGCATGCTCATACAGGTGCGTACCGTCGAACTGATACAGTCCGTGCGCATCCCCCGGAAAATGGGAGGGCACCCAGTCGAGCAGTACGCCGATGCCATTCAGATGCAGCTGTTCAATCAGGTACATCAAATCCTGCGGGGCACCGTATCGGGACGATGCGGCAAAATAACCTGTCGTCTGGTAACCCCATGACGGGTAATAGGGATGTTCCATTACCGGAAGCAGTTCGACGTGGGTAAACCCGGTCTCTTTGATATAGGGGATCAGCTTTTCGGCTACATCCCGGTAACCCAGCAGCCCCGCCGGGTTTTCCGGATCGCGCATCCAGGAGCCGAGGTGCATTTCATACACCGATATCGGCCGATTAAGTCCGTTATATTGATGGCGTTCCTGCATCCATGCTTCATCCGTCCATGTATACCAGGTGGTGGAAACGACGGAAGCGGTCCGCGGCGGGACCTCACTTTGCAGCGCATAGGGATCGGCCTTTTCCGAAACCGCTCCATGATATGCCCGGATGTGGTATTTGTACAGGTCGCCGAGACCGACGTCGGGGATAAAACCTTCCCATATACCCGAGCCGTCCCACCTGACGTTGAGCGGATGGGCATTGGGATTCCAGCCGTTAAAGCTGCCCACTACCGAAACCGTCTCCCCATTAGGGGCCCACACCGCGAAGTAGGTACCCTGGCGTCCGTTAAGTGAAAGCACATGGGAACCGAACTTTTCGTAAAGCCGATAATGTTTTCCTGCACGGAAAAGACCGACATCAAAATCCGTGAATAACGAATAAACTGCTACCGACATAAACAACAGTTAAGCGGATTCAAAATCCGGTGAACAATTTAAAAATAGGTTAACTGACCATTATCTTCTTAAAGTCCTTTGCCACGTTTACCAGACAAGTGCCGTCCGCACTTTGCTCAAACGATACGGGACGATCATCCACGAGTACCTGCTCCACGGGGAATGGCAATCCAATCAGCTGCAGTGTATAGTCTTCGTATTTTTCGACATATAACCCATCCGTCGACTGGCTGATCCGAAGTGTGCTGTCTGTTCCTTTTACCGTAAATTGCTTTTCAAGATAAACCCGCTGCTCATAGGCAAACGTGTCGCCATGGTCTTCATAAAGATACGAATTAATTTCACCGGACACATGGTATACCAGCAGGGAAAGCGAGGTAATGGGTTTTTCATGCACATATTGCATCACCGGATATTGTGACATCACCGTACCCGCTTTAACGAACATGGGCATTTCATCCAGCGGCGTAGCCACTTCATGTTCCCGGCCGCCCTCAAAAACGGCATTGTTCCAGTAGTAGTACCAATTGCCTTCGGGGAGGTATACTGTTTTGCTCGCCTGTGCCGGATTCAATACCGGCGAAACCAGGATTTTATCGCCAAAACAAAATTCCTCCTCGCGGTAAATGTTACTGCTGACCCGCTGCTCCAGCATCGTTACCGGGCGCAGGATGGGAAAGCCATACTGTGTATGTTCCCAAAAAACGGAATAAATATAGGGCAGCAGCTGATAGCGGAGTTCGATGAATTTCCGGTTAAGCGTTTCGTGCTCCGGCCCGAAACTCCACGGTTCCCGTTCAGCAGTGTCGCCGGCCGAATGGGCACGCATAAACGGTGAGAACACGCCAAATTGAATCCACCGGGTAAACAGCTCGGCATCCGGTTCGCCGCTGAAGCCTCCGATATCGGTGCCGCAGAAAGGCATGCCCGATACGGATAAGCGCTGCAGCTGCAGCACACCGAGCCGCAGGTGTTCCCAGGTAGCCACGTTATCACCGGTCCACACCGACGCATAGCGCTGCGTACCGGCATAAGCCGCGCGGGTGATGGTAAATGGCCGTTTGTTATGGGATAGCTTTTTCAGGCCGTCATACGTGGCGCGCACCATCTGCATGCCATAGATATTATGTGCCTTTCGGTGCGAACCCCGGTAGCCATCGTAATGGTGGCGCACATCGTTGGGAAATGTGCCCCGGCCGAATATCGCCGGTTCATTCATGTCATTCCATACACCCGCCACGCCCGCTTCCACCAGTTCGCGGTAGAGCCCGCCCCACCATTCGCGCACTTTGGGGTTGGTAAAATCCGGGAACTGGCAGCGTCCGGGCCACACGTAACCTTCCATAAAATAATCATCGCCACGGC
>NZ_JBEBRB010000109.1:0-5192 GCF_040395035.1 Parapedobacter lycopersici
TGCAAATTAAACATTCAAATTAATATGCTTTTAACGCATTTAAACCGGTTTTTTTATTGGTTATTAACCTTTATAAGGCCGGCTCATCTACTATAAATAATTTACTGACAACTGATTATACTTCAAAAATCCCCTTTAACCGATTATCATTTAATTGTTACGTAACGGTACAACGCTGGGTATTAGCCCCCAGCCTGCTTTGCCCGATAGCCCTCAGCGATAAGGATATCCAGCACCCGTTGCCTGAAATCACCCTGAATAATAATCTCGTCATCCTTTACACTGCCACCCACGCCGCATTTCTGTTTAAGCTGTTTGCCTAACGCACTTAAGTCTGCTGCTGTACCAATGAATCCCCTCACCAGTGTCACAATCTTCCCCCCCCGCATCTTTTTATCAAGCAGTACCCGAAGCTGCTGCTGATTTTTTGGCAGCGTCTCGCGGAGATTACCCTCTTCCTCCTGTTGGTACGCGAATGTTTCATCCGTGGAATACACAACACCGCTATACTGCTGTCTCTTTTTCTTCATACTCGATCATGTATTTGCTTAAACGCTATTCTTTTTAAGATATTGCAATGCACCGCTTCAACTAAGTACTTTTAACGATGCAGGATGTACTTGAATATTCAGTGTCATATCCATTTCCTTCGGCTCGCCATCCACATGTACCGCATCATTGGTTTCCCGGAGGATCCGGATCTGCCTGCCTGGAATGATCTCCACGTATTCGGATTGGTCGGCCGTCTTATTAAAAAGATGAAACAACATCATGGGAAATGTGTATAATGGAAATTTATGAATAATGCAGACATCCAAAACACCGTCATTTATCGAAGCCTGGGGAGCCACGTATGCATTATTCCCATACTGTGGGGAATTGGCTACGCTGATCATGAAGGCTTCCCGCTCAATCGTTTGCCCATCAATGGTCAGCGTGTATTTTTTTGGCTTATATGTGCTGATCTCACTGATTACCGCTTTTAGATAACCGATTGGTCCCCGGATGTTGTCGTTGGCAAACCGGTCACTTACCGACGCATCGAACCCGATCCCTGCCATGTTAAAGAAGAACTGCCCATTTATTGAACCACAGTCTATCGTAAGGCTCTCATAGCGGCTCAGCCGTTTAAGGGCGGCACGCTCATTCAGCGGGATACCAAGGTAAAGCGCCAACCCGTTCCCCGACCCTTCCGGCACAATACCCAGCCGCACATCAGTCCCTTTCAGGGCCGACGCCACTTCATTGATTGTCCCATCGCCACCAACAGCCACCACCGCATCAATTCCTTCGGATACCGCCGCGGCGCTGAGTTGGTAGGCGTGGCCCGGATGTTCGCTGACCGCGAATTCCACCGCATATCGCTCCGGGTCGAGTTCTTCCAGTATCCGCTTTTCCACATCCTTTTTTTTCTTTCCCCCCGATATCGGATTGATCACAAACAGCATGCGCTTTCTGGTTTCCATATAAGCAAATGTACCTCCAAAATATCATTTTCTCATCCGAATGCATTTTTTTCATCAAAAGATAACCTCCGCAGACCCCTCCACGCATTTTAACTTGCATATAAAAGTAACTTTATCTAAGTTTGCGCACATGAAATGTGGATCGATTTGCGTATGCCGGTTATGTCACCCGCATAGGATTGCAACCACGGTAAAAAAGTGCTAAAACCTACCATTGTTTTACACCGCTTTTACCTTCCGATTACTAATTTCACAGCTCTTGGTATTCTTTAAGACAAGTATTGCTTATGCCCTATTTATTCACTTCAGAATCGGTCTCAGAAGGACATCCCGATAAAATTGCTGACCAGATATCGGACGCACTTATTGACAATTTCCTTGCGTGGGACGCTGATGCACGTGTTGCCATCGAAACATTGGTTACCACCGGGCAGGTGGTGCTGGCCGGGGAGGTGAAATCCAAAGTTTATCTGGATGTACAGAAGATCACCCGCTCGGTCATCGAACGGATCGGATACACAAAATCCGAGTACATGTTTGAGGCCAATTCCTGTGGCGTCTTATCGGCGATCCATGAACAGTCTCCTGATATTAATCAGGGGGTTGACCGCAAGGAAAAACAGGAGCAGGGTGCTGGGGATCAGGGTATCATGTTCGGTTATGCCAGCAATGAAACCGAGAACCTGATGCCTCTGGCGCTTGACCTGGCGCACCGTTTACTATACGAGCTGGCGGCAATACGCCGGGAGCACAAAGAAATTACCTATCTCCGGCCGGATGCCAAAGCACAGGTAACGCTGGAATATGACGACAATCACAACCCGATCCGGATCGACGCCATTGTCGTGTCCACGCAGCACGATGACTTTGATAAGGAGGAACGCATGCTTGACCGCATTAAGTCAGACATTATTAATATACTCGTTCCCCGTGTAAAGGCACAGTTAAAACCCGAGCTACAACAGCTTTTTACTGCCGATATCAAGTACCACATCAACCCAACCGGTAAATTCGTAATCGGCGGACCCCACGGGGATACCGGCCTCACCGGGCGGAAAATTATCGTGGATACCTATGGCGGAAAAGGAGGTCACGGTGGTGGTGCATTCTCCGGTAAAGACCCCTCTAAGGTGGACCGGTCAGCGGCTTACGCCACCCGGCACATAGCTAAAAATCTCGTGGCCGCAGGCGTAGCCGATGAAATACTGGTACAGATTTCCTATGCCATTGGCGTGAAAGACCCAATCGGCATTTATGTGAACACCTATGGAACGGCAAAGGTCGGCTTATCGGACAGCAAAATTGCCGAAAGAATCCACAGCCTGTTTGATATGACGCCATACGGAATAGAAACCCGGTTAAAATTACGTAACCCTATTTATGCTGAAACAGCTGCATACGGGCATATGGGGCGTGAACCGCAGACCGTCACGAAGACTTTCGAAAATAGCAACGGCGAAACGACCACACTCGAAGTGGAGTTGTTCACCTGGGAAAAACTGGATTATGTCGACCAGATAAAAGCGGCTTTCGGCTTATAAAGCAGCCGCGGAAGTTTCGATCTGGCGGTTTACTTTTTTAACCAGACCCTGAAGTACATTGCCCGGACCAACTTCTGTGAACGAAGTTGCACCGTCCTCGATCATGTGGATAACGGTTTGTGTCCAGCGAACGGCGCCGGTGAGTTGTTCAATCAGGTTATGCTTAATATGCGCCGGATCGGTGTAAGCCTTTGCATCAATATTCTGGTAAATCGGGCATACGGGTTGTTTAATCGCTACCGCCTCAATTGCTTCCTGCAGTTCAACCTTGGCCGACTCCATCAATGGAGAATGGAATGCCCCTCCCACGTTGAGTTTTAATGCCCGTTTCGCACCGGCTTCGAGTAACAGGGCACAAGCACGATCCACACCGTCCAGGGTACCGGAAATAACCAGTTGGCCGGGACAGTTATAATTAGCCGGTACCACCACATCGCTAACGCGTTGGCAGATATCCTCAACCGTAAAATCATCCAGACCCAAAATCGCCGCCATCGTAGAAGGTTGTAGCTCACAGGCCTTCTGCATTGCATTTGCCCGCTTGGCCACTAACTGTAACCCGTCGGCAAAAGAAAGCGATCCTGCGGCTACCAATGCGGAAAACTCACCAAGTGAGTGACCAGCCACCATTTGCGGACGGAAGTCCCGACCCAGGGCCGCCGCTAAAATAACGGAATGCAGGAAAATGGCAGGCTGTGTTACGCGGGTTTGCTTCAGGTCTTCTTCCGTACCGGAAAACATAATGTCGGTAATGCGAAAACCCAAAATTTCGTTGGCCTGTTCAAACATCGCTTTGGTCTCGCCGCTGTGTTGGTATAAGTTCTGCCCCATACCTACGAATTGGGCACCCTGCCCGGGGAATATATATGCCTGCTTCATTATTTTCGTAATATAATCAGTAGATCAATGGTCAAAGATACCATTTATTCCGGCACAAAACTCAACGAAGCAAGACTTGACTCATCAAAAATTTCGTTCGCTATTTGCAACAGCTGTGGTGCAGACACCTTATCTATTCTGGAAAACACCTCATCCAGTGTTTGTACCCGGTTGTCATCCAGCACATTTTTGGCGATAGCGATGATTAGATTCAGCCTGTTTTCCTCTCCCAATGCAATCTGCCCTTTAAATTTGTGTTTGGCTTGATGCAGCTGCATTACACCGAGTGGTTTCTCACGCAGTTTCCGCAGCTCATTTGCCACCAATCTACGCGCCCTAGCCACTTTCTCCTCATCCGTGCCGAAATAAATATAAAAAAAGCCCGCGTCTGAATAAGGTGTATAGTTGGATTCGATGGTGTATGCAATACCGTATTTCTCCCTAACGATGAGGTTTAGCCGCGAACTCATCCCCATCCCGCCAAGCAGGTTATTGAGCAGTAACAGTCCGGTCTTATTTTCATCGTGTGTAGCATATGCGCGCCCCCCAATCATCTGATGTACCTGGTTAATGGGCTTAGCCTGTGTCAGCTGTCGGGGCATGATGACAGGCGGAGCAGTCCGTCGGTTGACGCGCTCACGCTCCGGTATACTTCCGAAAATCCGTTCGGCCAGCCGTTGTATGCGCTTCTGCGAATAATTCCCGCTGATGCCGATGACCAATTCATGGGTGCTGTAGTGCTGCTGGATAAAACCCAGGATATCTGTTTTGGAAAAGGTACGCAGGTCGGACGCTGTACCAAGAATATTGTGCCCCAATGCGTGTCCTTGGAATACCTGGTCTTCAAAGTCGTCCATTACGGACTCTTCAGGACTGTCCTGGTAAGAAGCTATTTCATCCAGAATCACCCCTTTCTCCTTTTCCATCTCCTGCGCTGGAAAAACCGAGTGGAACAGCAGGTCCTCAAACAGATCAAGGGTTCGCGCCAAGTGTGGAAAAAGAAAGGAAGCATGGATGCACGTATATTCCTTGGTCGTGTAGGCATTCAGATCACCACCCACGGCCTCCAGCCGGTTTAATAGCTGGTTGGTATTGCGCTTTTCCGTCTGTTTAAACAGCAGATGCTCAATAAAATGAGCCAGCCCATGTTTCCCTTCCGGCTCATCTCTGGCTCCGGCGTTAACAATTAGGCAGGCATGCGATACAGGTGATTGATTCTGGTGCAGCACAACCCGGATGCCGTTAGCTAAATGAATAAGCGCGTAGTCCATAGCGGCGCAAGATAGCAAAAAAACGATTAGAACCG
>NZ_JBEBRB010000110.1:0-4726 GCF_040395035.1 Parapedobacter lycopersici
AAGATTAGTATTTATCGCGCGCTCCTGCAAGGGAATGGGGTTAAATAACCGTTAACCCTGCGCTCACGCCGAAAGGCTTGCCGGCAATTTTCGGGGATTGGCAGCTGGTTGGGACACGTTCAACGAATTTATTTGGCAGTCAGCGGCTGATCCGGTCTATTTGCGTTGATGAAAGCAAAATGGAAAAACATGCCGGCCATGATTCGCGTGCTGGTGTATTTTATGCTGATGCAGCTGGCGACGGTCATCGCGGGTGCCGTTCCATCGGTAAACGAACTCTGGTTTTTCTTTGGGGTATCTTTTGCCCTGACCGCGCTGTTCCTGAAAGCGGAAGGGAGATCGCTCCGCTCCCTGGGGGCGTACCCGCTTAACGGCAAATACCTGCGGCAATTGGCTGCGGGTGCTGCGGCGGGCATGACGCTGCTGGTGGCAACGGCGATTATTACCATCAGGCTTACCGGGGCGCAATGGCAGGTCAATACCGGGACGTCCGTGATTTCCCTACTGCTGCCCCTGGTGGGGTGTTTGTGGTCGGCTTACGTTCAGGAATTCGTTTTTAGGGGATATCCATTTCAGTTGCTGCTCACACATTATCGACACTGGATTGCGCAGCTGGCAGTAGCGGTGCCCTTCGGGTTGATGCATGTAAACAGTGCTATGCCGCTTGATGTGGCGCTCCTGGTGATGCTCACCACCGGGGTGGGGTCCGTGTTGTTCGGACTGGCGTACCTGGCAACCGGTAACCTGATGCTGCCGGTGGGCCTTCATGTTGGATGGAACTACGCGCAGTGGCTACTGCCGCGGACACCCGGGGAAGGCGGAGGCATCATTGTGATTACCCATGCGCATATCACGGCATCTTTTTTTCAGATAATTGTGCCATATTTGGTGGTGTTGTTCTTCGCTATAGTATACCTGCATAGGCGGGTGGGACGACAGGCAGCCGGCCGCACCCATAAATTGGTTTAACGATGAATAGGAAAAATAACCTGCTGGCCGTTGGCAAGGTGCTGTTATTCTGGGCGCTGTGCATGCTGTTTTTGGTCGCGTCGTCGGCGCTGACCGCAGACACGGCAAAACCGGCCGGCGAAATCGCATCGGTCGGATTGGCGGCATTGGCCACGCTGGCGCTTACGCTGGTTTACGCCAGATGGGGCGGCTTAAGCCTGGCCGGAATGGGCGCAGTGCCGAGCGGGAAAACGCTCCGACGGTTGGGTTTTGGGCTGCTGGTGGGTTCCGTATTGGCCTCGCTGCAGCCGGCGCTGGTCATCGCCCTGGGGCCGGTAAGTTTTAGCGCAGCACCGACCGTGGGTTATTCTGCCGTGGTGCTTCACCTGGTATTGTACCTGCTGGTGGCCTGCCGGGAGGAGCTGGCTTTCCGGGGCTACCCGCTGCGGTATATGGATCGTAAATTCGGTCCGCTGATGGCGCAGCTGGTTATTGCGGTGGTTTTCATTGTGGAACACCGCATCGGCGGCATGTCCTGGCCGGCAGCCATCATGGGGTCGGGTACCGGCGCGGTGTTTTTCGGCATAGCCGCCTTGAAGACGCGTGGCCTGGCGCTGCCAATAGGCCTCCATGCTTCGTGGAATTTCGTGCAGTGGTGCTGGGGCTTCAAGCCGGAAGCTGGGATCGGCCGCATTGCCGTGGCGCCGGGGTTTGAAGCGCAGGCTGAATGGCTGGGCTGGGCAAGCTATCTTTTGGTGATGCTGACGGGCATTGGTTTCCTGGCCGTTGTTTACCGGGGAAGCGATCCGGGAAAAATGAAGACAAGTAAAGGTCAGGCGCATGCGGGTATTTGATCACTTGGTTAACCCTTCGCCGATAGGACGCGTGGCCCTGCACCTGGGCCTGTGGATCATCCTCTTCGGGATCCGGTTTTACTTCATCGCCATTTCATTCAATGTATATTCGGGGTTTCCCGTGCAGGCGATGCTCGGGCTCAGCCTGTACAGTACCGCAATGATTGCCGGCGCGTATTACGTGATCGTGGCGGTAATTGCCGGGCAATGGCGCAGGGCGAGGTACTTCCGTGCCGTGGGGACGCTCTTGCTGCTGCTTTTTGTGTATACGGTGGTGGACGCCGTGCTGGAAAAGGCACTGCTAATGGGCTGCAGTGCGTGTATGATTCGCCTGCACCGCGACCAGGGGGCCTATGAGGCACTGATTCGGTCGGACCTGCCCAATATTGTACTAAAGCGATTCCTGTCGTTTGGCACACCGGTGACGTTGCTGCTGAACCTGATGGTGCCGCTTTTTCTGAAGATGGCCGTCAACGCGTACCGGGCGACGCTGCTGAGCGCCCGCCTTGCCCGGGAGAACCTGCAGCTGGAGCTCCATTTTCTGAAAGCCCAGCTGAATCCGCATTTCCTGTTTAATTCAATGAACAACATTTACGGACTGGTGCTTTCGGGCGACCGCGAGCGGGCGGCAACGCTGGTGGCCGGGCTTTCGGACCTGCTCCGCTATGTATTGTATGAAACCGATGGGGACCGGCTGCCGCTGGACAAGGAAATGAAGCTGATTGCGGATTATGTGACGCTGGAGAGGGTGCGGCTCAACCACGTGCTGGTGGACGTGGTTCAATCGGCCGACACGCCGGACTACCGGGTGGCTCCGCTGCTACTGATGCCGCTTTTTGAAAATGCATTTAAATGTTGCACAGACCGCCCGGGGGCGTATATCCGGGGCTCCGTCTGCGCGGCCGCCGGGCAGTTGGAGCTTACGCTGGCCAATACGTACGAAGCGCTGGCCGCGCAGCCGGGGCGACAGGGGATCGGGCTGGAGAACCTGAAAAGGCGGCTGGAGCTGTATTACCCCGGAAGGTATAGCTACAGCGTTACGCAGGCGGACGTATACCGGGTAAACCTGAAGATTCAATTATGACGATCAATTGCCTGATTCTGGACGATGAACCCATTGCACGCGACGTGATCCGGACACACATGGCCCGGATTCCGGAACTGCGCCTGGTCCGCAGCTGCAGCAATGCCACGGAGGCATACGAAGCGCTGGCTGCGGAACCGGTGGACCTGCTGTTCCTGGATGTGCAGATGCCGGGGATTATGGGGACGGACTTTCTACGTACGCTGACGCAGCCACCCCTGGTTATTTTTACCACAGCTTACGCCATGTATGCGGTGGAAGGCTTTGCCCTCAATTCGGTTGATTACCTGCTGAAGCCGATCACCTTTGAACGGTTCTACGAGGCGTTTCAGCGGGTAAGGGAACGGATGCTGCTGCACCAGGACAGTCCCGCTTCATTGGATTACCTCTTTATCAAGCAGGATTACAAGCTGGTTCGGGTAAACTACGGGGATATGGCATACATCCAGGCGGAAGGCGATTTCTGTGCGGTGCATATCGGCGATAAGCGGCTGCTGGTGGGGCAGGCACTGAAGGCCTTTGAAAGCCAGCTGCCGCAGCGTCTGTTCATGCGGGTACATCGGTCGTATATCGTGAACCTCGCCCATATCCAGGCGATCAAGGGAAATGTGCTGGATATGGGACATGCGGCAATCCCCATCGGCCCGAATTACCGCGATGCATTGCTGAAAAAGCTGCGCGTGTTTTAGGGTTGTGCTACCCTGGTTGCGGATTACCGGTGCGGGATGCTTCTGTGATTCGGGGTATGCAAGTCAACGGAAACAGGATAGTAAGCCACTTTTAGCTAAAAAAATTAGTATATATCAGTTTGGTTTGGTATGTTTGCCTCATGCCTAACAAACCTAACCTGATCCGGAAGCCTCCCCGGAGGAAAAATGATGAATTGCTTAAAGGTGCTTTTGAGGAGCATTTTGTGGATTTTCTGCGTTTCCTGTACCACAATGCGGATGAGCTGTTTGATTTTGGCCGCGAGCTTGTGTTTATGGACAAGGAACTTCATGCCATCATCCCCAGTCGCGAGCGGTCCAGGGATAAACGGGTGGCGGACCTGCTGGTTAAAATTTACCTTAAGAACGGGGAGGAGAAATATATTTTACTCAATACCGAAATAGAAGCCGGAAGCAGGGAAACGTTTGCGCGGCGCATTTACCAGTATAACTACCGCATTTGGGACCGGTACGCCATTCCGGTGGCTACGATTGCGGTGTTCATCGGAAACCGGAGCCAGCGGCGGCCGGGGGAATACTGGAGCCAGGTGCTGGATACCGCGGTTAGTTTCCGTTACCGGACGTACCATATTTTTGATCACCCGGAGACGGAATTGCTGGCCATGGATAATCCGTTTGCGTTGGTGGTGCTGGCCTGCCAGAAGGCACTGCTGGAAGGGAAGGTTTCCGATGAGGTGCTTGGGCAGGAGCGGCTGATGATCGCAAAGGCGCTATTGGCCCACGACTATCACCACGACCGGATTTTGAGTTTTTTGGTGTTTTTAAAGAACTTTGTTTTTGTCGGCAGTGCTGAAATTAATCGTAATTTCATCGTTCACGCTGCTTTTAATAGGCCGATGAGAGATCGAAAAGCTTGCTTAGTCGGGCAAACTTTTCTAAGTTTGATCAACAAGTGGAAGAATTAACAGGAGGAACAATCAACATGGGAATTATCGAAACCGTAAAACGGCAGGAAAGGCGAGAAGGTAAGTTGGAGGGCAAGCTGGAAGGGAAACGAGAGGAAGCCATTGCAATCGCGCGTGAAATGAAGAAGGACGGGATTTCTATGGCACAGATTGTCAAGTTTACCAAGCTTTCTCTCAAGGAAATTGAAAAGCTCTGATCATCAGGTA
>NZ_JBEBRB010000111.1:0-4697 GCF_040395035.1 Parapedobacter lycopersici
ACGGACAGACCGTGACGGTAAAAGGCTGGGTCAGGACTTTTCGGAACAACCAGTTTATTGCCATAAATGACGGTTCCACGTTGGGCAATCTGCAGGCCGTGGTGGATTTCAGCACAATGGACGAAACGTTGCTGAAGCGGATCACCACCGGCGCAGCCATTGCCGTCACCGGTTCACTGGTTGAGTCCCTGGGTAAGGGGCAGCGGGTAGAAATAAAAGTAACCCAGCTGGAAATTCTTGGGGACAGCGATCCGGAGAAATTTCCGTTGCAACCCAAAAAGCATAGCCTCGAGTTCCTACGCGAAATTGCCCATCTGCGGTTTCGGACCAATACATTCAACGCCGTGTTCAAGGTTCGGAATGCCCTATCATTCGCCATTCACCAATTCTTTTTCGAGCGCGGGTTTGTATACCTTCATACGCCGATCATTACCGGTTCCGATGCAGAGGGTGCCGGTGAAATGTTTAAAGTAACTACGCTGGATTTCAACCATACGCCCCGTAACGAAGACGGATCGGTTGATTATAAAGAAGACTTTTTCGGGAAACCCACCAACCTGACCGTTTCGGGTCAGCTTGAGGGAGAACTGGGCGCCATGGCCCTGGGCAATATTTATACGTTCGGTCCGACCTTCCGTGCGGAGAATTCCAACACAACGCGCCACCTGGCCGAGTTCTGGATGATCGAACCGGAGATGGCATTCTACGAACTCGAAGACAATATGGATCTGGCCGAAGAGCTGCTGAAGTACGTGATCCGTTTTGCACTTGACCACTGCCCGGATGAAATTGAGTTCCTCAAAAACAGGTTACTCGAAGAAGAAAAAGCAAAACCGCAACAGGAACGGTCGGAAATGGATCTGGTAGCCAAACTGAACTTCTGCCTGGATCACGAATTCGAACGGCTTACTTACACGGAAGCCATTGATATCCTGCAACGCAGCAAGCCTAACCAAAAGAAGCAGTTCAAATACCTGATCGAAGGATGGGGAGCCGACCTGCAATCGGAGCACGAGCGATACCTAGTGGAGAAACACTTTAAAAAACCAGTCATCCTCACGGATTATCCGGCGGACATCAAATCGTTTTACATGCGCATGAACGAACCCGATGACCACGGAAGATTAACCGTTGCCGCCATGGACATTCTGTTTCCCGGTATCGGTGAGCTCGTGGGCGGTTCGCAACGTGAGGAGCGGTACGACATGTTAGTCGATCGGATGCAGAAAATGGGGGTTCCGACTGACGAAATGGATTGGTTTCTGGACACGCGGAGGTTTGGTACTGCGCCACATTCGGGATTCGGAGTGGGCTTTGAGCGCCTGGTACTCTTCGTAACCGGCATGACCAATATCCGGGATGTTATTCCATTTCCAAGGACACCAAACAATGCGGAGTTCTAACTGTTGGTGAGCCAATGGCCGGTGATTAGTCGATAACAGCGTATGCTACTCAAACTATATGAAGAAAACCCTAATATGAAGGGCATCCAGCAGATCGTGGATGTCCTGAAAAAGGGTGGACTGATCATTTACCCTACGGATACGGTATATGGCCTTGGATGTGATATCCGTAATCACCGGGCAATCGAACGGGTATGCGAGCTGCGGGGACTTAAACCGGAGAAAGCGAACCTGTCCTTTGTCTGCTATGACCTTACAGATATCGCCCAATATACGAAGCCGTTTGATACGGCAACGTTCCGAGTGCTTAAAAAAGCGTTACCCGGGCCATTTACCTTTATTTTCAATGCCAGTGGACAGGTTCCCAAATTGCTTAGCAATAAAAAGCGGACGGTCGGGATCCGTGTGCCGGACAATAACATCGCGCGTGAAATCGTGCGTCAACTGGCAAATCCCATTGTTTCGGCATCCATACATGACGAAGATGAAATCGTTGAGTATTCCACAGATCCGGAACTTATCTATGAAAAATACGGCGATTTAGTTGACATTGTTATTGATGGCGGTTATGGGGGCAATATTGCTTCCACCATTGTGGATGTAACTTCCGGCGATTTTGAAATTATGCGGGAAGGCAAGGGAGATCTGGGTTTGTTTTTGTAAATTAGGCGTTCATAACTCGGACCCGTAACTTCATCTCCGTTCATGCGTAAACAAATCAAACAATTTTTCGAAGCAGATTCCGCAAGTGGCATTACGCTGCTGGTTTTTCTTATTATTTCTCTGCTCATTGCCAATTCTCCCCTGGGAGCGGGGTTTGAAGCACTACTGGGTCGCCAAGTAGGCTTCGAGACATCTTCCATACACCTGAAATACAGCCTATTGAATTGGATAAACGACGGCCTTATGGCGGTGTTTTTCCTGATGGTAGGAATTGAAATTAAACAGGAACTTGCTCACGGACAGCTTTCTTCTGCCAAAAAAGCCTCGTTACCCTTTTTCGCCGCAATGGGCGGTATGCTGATTCCCGCCGGTATTTATGTGTTGCTGAATAGTCATACCGAAACGCAGCACGGCTGGGGAATCCCCATGGCCACGGATATTGCTTTTGCCATTGGTATATTATCCATCCTGGGCAACCGCGTTCCTATCGCAATGAAGGTTTTCCTGACCGCACTGGCTATTGTGGACGACCTCGGCGCCATACTTGTCATCGCGGTTTTCTACACAACGGAACTTCAAAGCACCTACCTGCTCTATGCCCTTGGCATTTTCCTATTGATGACGTTCATGAACCGGATGGGTATTAAATCCATCTGGCTTTATCTGCTACCCGGTCTTTTCATCTGGTATTTTATCCACCATTCAGGCATCCACGCCACAATTGCCGGTGTGCTCACTGCCTTTGCCATACCCATTAAAGGTAAACAGGGCGGCTCCTCTCCCATCCAGACCGTGGAGCATGCCATCAGCACTCCTGTCAACTTCATTATTATGCCCCTCTTTGCCCTGGCTAATACCAACATCCGGTTTGAAAGCGGTATGGTTGATGGGCTTGCCAGTCCGCTGGGTCTGGGAATCATTGCCGGCCTCGTGCTGGGCAAACCGCTTGGAATTACACTGTTTTCATGGATTGCCGTACGGCTTGGAATCAGCGAACTCCCCAAAGGCACGCCCTGGGTACAGGTGCTTGCCATCGGCTTAATGGGGGGGATTGGGTTTACCATGTCTATCTTTATAGCGTTGCTTTCTTTCAGCGATGCCGGCCACCAAACGGAAGCCAAATTCGCTATTCTCATCGCTTCCCTGGTATCAGGCGTAGCAGGTTACCTGATTTTAAAGAACCTGGGCGCATATTACCTTAAAAAAAACCAGCAATCATCCGCCAATGGTTGAACTTCCGCTCCTTTGATTAACCGGTGTCTCCGTCTTTCAATTGGGCACTCCGGTGTTATCCGGGCGCTATTTCAGCGGATATCCTGGCCAGCAATGAGTATTGCAGGGCATCCGGGAACGGATAAAACGGTGTTCCTGCAGCGCTACCTGTGGAAAGGCCGCGATCATCCATGAAACATCGGGGACATCAAAAGCTGGTTGGTTAGGCATCACCGGACCCCTCCGTTATTTAGCAAACCATACGGTGTTGCAACTTGTACTATCGGATTTTCTTGAGCATGAGGATTTTCAAAAAAGCCACTGCGGTACAGTGGGAAACTGTCCTGCAGTGGCAGAGAGAAAAGTAACGGAAATCACCTGGTAATAATCTGGCGACCTATTTTTCGAGGGCTTTACGCACACTCGGAGCGATCTTCGTGCCGTAAATCTCAATGGATTTCATCATATCCCGGTGGTCAGGCGCCCCCATGTCCATGTGTGCGGCAAAACGGGTTAAACCGAACATTTCCTGTACATGCAGTATTTTGTCAATTGCCTGTTCGGCATCACCGATGAATAGCGCTCCCGGCTTCGATCGACCAAAATCAAACTGTGTCCGCTGATAGGGAGGCCATCCCCGTGATCGCCCTACGCGGTCCATCTGTGCGGCATAAATCGGATAATAATGGTCGGCGGTTTCCTGGCCGTTTTCACCAAAGAATGCATGCGCATGTATCCCTACCTGATAGTTGGCCATGTCGTGTCCGCTGGCAATATACGTTTCTTTATAGAGCTCAAAAAACGGCTGGAATTGCTGTGGCGAGCCGCCAATAATGGCAATCATCAACGGCAGTCCCAGCTTCGCAGCACGGACCACAGAAGCCGGTGTACCCCCAACGGCAACCCAGATCGCCAATTGATTGTTCAACGCACGGGGAAGAACCTGCTGGTTGTTGAGCGCCGCACGGAAATTACCCTCCCAGGTAACCCGATCCTCGCGGTTGATCTTCAGCAGCAAATCCAGCTTCTCTTCAAACAATTTATTGTAATCTTCGAGCCGGTAACCGAACAACGGAAAAGATTCTGTGAAACTTCCCCGGCCGGCCATGAGTTCAGCGCGGCCATTTGAAAGCAGGTCAATTGTCGAAAAATGCTGGTAAAGTTTGACCGGATCAGATGAACTCAGCACCGAAACCGCACTCCCCAGTTTAATCCGCTTGGTCACGGTCGATGCGGCGGCCAATATAATCTCGGGACTGGAAACCACATAATCCGGCCGGTGGTGTTCACCGATACCGAAGTAATCCAGCCCCACCTCATCCATTAATTTAATTTCTTCGATAATTTCCTGTAATCGCTGCTGAGGCAATTGCGTTTTCCCGGTAACCGGATCGATGTGCAGATCGCCAAACATACTGA
>NZ_JBEBRB010000112.1:0-4653 GCF_040395035.1 Parapedobacter lycopersici
CGATAAAGACTTATTTTATGGCACGGAATAGAATGCTATTTATTCGTAAAAATGCGAGCTGGCTGGCAATAGGGTGCTTTTCACTCTTCTTTTTACTTATTGCTTCAACAAAGCAGGCCTTAGTATATATTGCAAAAAGACGATTTGATTTGGTCAAGTGGCATTATAAGGGAGTTTGGTGGAATATGACACACGCAACGGACAGTTATGATCTGGGATTTAAATTAATTCGATAATGGCGATTCTCTTCTGGCTGGCCATCGGGATTGTGTGTTACGCCTTTGTCGGTTATGGCGTTGTCTTATATCTGCTTGTTAAGCTAAAGCGTGCGCTGGTATCTCCCTATCCTATAAGTAATGCGTCATCTGTATATCCTACGGTGACCTTACTCGTGGCCGCTTACAATGAGGCTGACATCATTGGTGCTAAAATAGCGAACACGCTTGACTTGGACTACCCGGAAGAACGGTTACAGCTTATTTTTATAACAGATGGTTCCGATGATGATACACCGGCTATTGTGGGCGGTTATTCGGGTATAACGTTGCTGCATCAGGCTGAACGCCGCGGAAAAATGGCTGCTATCAAACGTGCGATGAATCATGTGCAGGGCGAGATCACGATTTTTACAGATGGAAACACCTTCCTGAATCCGGAGGCAATCAAACAGTTGGTCAAGCATTATCAAAATCCGAAGGTAGGTGCTGTCGCGGGCGAAAAACGAATTAAAGTTGATCGAACTGCCGATGCGAGCGCAGCAGGAGAAGGATTCTACTGGAAATATGAATCTAAATTAAAGCAGCTTGATTATGCCTTTTATTCTAATGTAGGTGCTGCAGGCGAATTGTTCAGTATCCGTACGGCGCTTTATCCGCCTGTGGAAACGGACACCATTATCGATGATCACATGATCGCGATGCGTATCGCCGAAAAGGGATTCATCATCGCCTATGAGCCGGCAGCTTATGCGATGGAAACTGCATCTGAAAATACATCGGAAGAGTTAAAAAGGAAGATTAGAATAGCAGCAGGAGGATTACAATCCATATTGCGGCTGCCTAAAGCCGCTAACCCTTTTTTCTATCCGTTGCTGACGTTTCAATATATTAGCCATCGGGTATTGCGGTGGACTATCGTACCTTTCTTATTGCCATTGATTTTTATACTGAACGTAGTTATGGTTGCGGAAGGTACAGGAACCGTATATGTTATCTTGTTTGCAATGCAGCTTCTTTTTTACGGGATGGCGGTTATCGGTTGGCTGCTGGAAGGCCGCCAGCTGCGCATTAAGCTGTTTTTTATACCGTATTACTTTTGCCTGATGAACTACGCTGTTATTGCCGGAATATTTCGTTACTTGAGGGGAAATCAGGCCGCAGCTTGGGAAAAATCAAAGCGGAAAACGGAATTACGCTAACTGTATTTCATAAAAAGCAGGGGTGTGACCATCTGAATTATTCAGGCAGACACTTAGGAGGTGATTTGAGTTGGTTAAATAGCAGCTATGGGAATGGTAATGGTATTTCGCCCTCTCGTTTGTACCGAAACGATGCAAGAGCGGATGGGTGCCCTGCAACGCAGGTACATGTATAGGCGATTGGGCTAGACCGTAGCCAATATGCTTTAAAAAAGCTTCTTTCCGCGTCCATAGTAAATAAAAATTGCAATATGGCGATGAAGCGTCCTGTATATATCGGATTTCTTCGGCTGAAAAGTTCGCGGGCAGCACGGTGTTAAAATCAAAATGGGGATTGAGATACTCGATATCAATACCTATGGGATGTGCATCCAATCCAATGACCACATAGTCACCCGCATGTGCGAGGTTAAACTGAGGGGCATTAAAATGTGGGGCCAGCGCGGGTTTACCATAAGCGTTATGCTGGAAAGGTGTATTTTCCAGTCTCTGGTGTGTATAACTGTTCAGCAGTTTACGTAATAGCGCCCTCCCGATAATAAACCGTAAACGGTCCTCGGTTTGCCGGAAGCGCAATGCGCGTTGCTGTTCATCCGGAAGAAGCGCCTGAAAAAGGCTCTGGACGATATCACTCGAAATATGTATCGTTGTACACAACACAACCGGATGTGGTATACGATCGGCTTCTTCCAATGGAATGACTGCCCACTGCGGAGTGATGATCAAATGATTGGTGATCATGTCATAGTCTGTGGTGCGTCCGAGTGACATGTCCTGCGAAATTCAGTTTGGGATACATAAACAGCTTCATTACTGGTCAACCGGACTCCCCTGGACGTCGGCGGAACGAAGCCGTTCCCCATAGTTCGCGGTTTGCCTTACCCGAGGTCGCCTTGTCCGACAATAGGTCATCAACATAACACATAGTAGGATAATGAGGCGATTCTATGAATCTGCCGCATTCGAATTGACCATCAGGTAGTTTCCCGGATTCGCCGAATCCTCAACAAACCACGCAGGGTTCCCAAGGCGGTCTTTCCCCAATTTTGCACCCAAAACAGGTGGATTGCTGAACGGCAGCGTAACTTCACTGTGCTGTACATTGTCGGTTACCGGAATGAAGCCGGCGGTCACCAGTTCCTCCAGGCTTTCCTTGAAGATTTGGAGGATAAATGCAATATCGGCGTCGCTATGGGAGGTAGTCAGGAAACAGGGGAACCCATCCCATATATGTACCCCTTTGAAACGCATCCACGCAAATATTAATTCATAATAGGAATATTCCTCTTTGAATTTAATTTTCCATAATGATCCGAACTGGGCGATATAAACAGGTATACCTAACTGGGTACAGTACATATTCATGGTTTCTGCCATATACTGTGTTTTCGCATTCAGGCTTTCCTGCAATGTGGGTCCCTGTGTTTTTAAATAATTCAGTGTGGCCCAGGCTGTAGCTAATGCCAACGGATGCCGGACAAAAGTTCCAGCAAAGTAGGTCACTCCAACCTCCGGAATCGACGTATCACCGTATTGCCAGAAACCACCATCCAAGGCATCCATATAGGTACTTTTTCCGGCAATAACGCCAATGGATAAGCCGCCACCAATCACTTTTCCATAGGTCGCCAAATCTGCTTTGACCCCGAATAGTGCCTGTGCACCACCCGGGTGCATGCGAAAACCAGTGATCACCTCATCAAAAATTAATAATAAGCCATTATCATTGGTTAGCTGGCGTAGCTTTTTAAGAAAGTCTATCGGTTGGAATTCGGGCCGTCTGCTTTGCACGGGTTCAACGAGCACCGCGGCAATATCCGCAGCACGTTCTCGGATGATGTTTAATGCTTCATCGGTACCGTAATCCAATACTAAAATATTGTGAACAGCTTCCGGCATAATGCCGGCTGCAGCGGGAAACGATTTAAGTTTTTTGGTTCCCCGAACAAGCACTTCATCATTGATGCCGTGATAGGAACCGTTGAACGAAACAATCAGTTTCTTGCCAGTAACCGTACGGGCGATACGGATAGCACCCAATACAGCTTCTGAACCTGTATTACACAGACCGGCACGGTCAAAGCCGGTAAAGGAGCAGATGAGATTACACACTTCTCCGGCCAGTTCATGCTGCGGTCCGATTTCGTAACCTTTTTCAATTTGGTTAAGTAGAGCCTCTTTCAGGACAGGAGCTTGATAGCCCAAAAAATTGGAACCGAATCCATTGAGTGCGTCGACGTATTGGTTGCCATCGATATCCCACAGACTACTGCCTTCTGACCGGTTCACGACAAGCGAATAAATCATCTCCTTCGTATACGGCTTAAATCCAGACACAATTCTTGGATCTGCCATGTAGGAACGGTGCTGCTGGCAATAATCTTTACTGGCCTTCGTTTTTTCGTTGTACCTCGAAATAAATTCCTGTAGGAACTGAAGCTGTTTTTCACTTAGTTCAGTGACATGTTTATCAATTTTGGCCGTCGCTCCAAATGGCTTTTTGAAGGCCGCTACTTCATCCGCCGTCAGGTCGGAGTTCGTGTCGCCGTTTACAGCTGGCGATGGTGCTACTGCGACGGTATTGGTAGGAGACGAAGCATTGACAGGGACCGTAACGGGAGCCGCCTGTTGCCCCTGCATGAGCTGTATTTGCTGTGCGAGTAGATTGAGTTGCTGCGCAACAAGATTCAATGCGATATTGGAGCCATTCAGCGAAGGCGCCATGGTTGTGTCTGGCCGAAACGCCGAGGCCGATGCCGGCATGTGGGATGATTCCGGTGCAGTTGCCGGTAATGATGTCGGGGCTGTTGCAGTTTCTTGACGATAAACCTCGGCGGGCAGCTGTTCATCCAGGTATTGTGCAAGCGTGTCCAGACTGTACAGGTCCTCATTCAGTTGCCTGAATGTAATCGGTACGTTGAATTTGCTTTTTAAGTTACTTGCAATCTGTGTAAGCAGTAGGGAATCGAAGCCCAGCTCAAAAAAGCTGTCCTGATTGCCAGCCTGCGCCATTTCTATCCCCGAAGCTCCTTCCAATAACGTCCGGATTTCCTGTATAATTATTTCTTTTCTCATGATAACTGATTGTATCTCATTATGCTGTGGATTGGTAGCAAGTGCCATGTTCATTGCCTGATTATCGGGTACAGTCGGTGTCAGCCAATAACGTTTTTTGTTATAGGCATAGGTAGGCAACTGAACTAAAAAGCTGCGGTCTGTCCTGTTAAAATAGGCAG
>NZ_JBEBRB010000113.1:0-4513 GCF_040395035.1 Parapedobacter lycopersici
TTTTCTACTGTTCCACTTCGGCAATTTTCTCATACATCACATTAAAGGTATTCCATGGTGTATTCTTCCCACCATCTTCATCCGGTGTGTTTTCATAAAAACCCTTGAAGAAAGGCGTGGGGCCGGACCATACGGTATGCGCAATTCCATAATAACGGCCCTGTAGCTGTTCGCCTGAGATCGCCCTTGATTTATAGAGGTTTCCCACCTGGCTGACGGCAACTTCCGGGTGGTCCCACGCGCAGGTGACTACCCGCAACCCTTTTAACGCAAAATAGACCGCCGTTTGGTTATCCTGCGTGTATTGCCAGTCGCAGATAACGACGTCTCTTGGAATCATATCAATTGCGCGGTAAGTGTCGTTATAGCTGGCTGCCCACATGCCGATACCTGTTGCCCTGCCGTCGATCAGCCGGTCGCCCCAGATCCACAGCTCCTGTCCGCGTTCCGCCAGGTGATCGCGGATAGTCTGCACCTCATTGGCAAACAGGATTGATTTATCCCGTCCGGAACAGCGCGGGCATTGGTCTTCACCCAGGTAAAATACTTCGTCCATTCCGGCGTGGAATGCCTTCGCTTCGAATACATCCATGATTTCGTCGACCAGTGCAAATACGACCCGGTGTACGCCCGGATGCAGCGGGCAGTAACTTTTGCAATATAGGCCGTCCTCGTTTGGCCATTTGTATGTTCCTTCGGGCGGCATCTTTACCCAGGGGGTTTCATCAAACTCCGGATACACGCGCAACAGGTTGCCGATGTCACCGGCCCACGATTGGTGGCCCAGCAGGTTAACCTGCGGAACGATCTGTATTCCATGTTCCCGGCAGGCCTTTACGAGCTTTTTCACATCGTTTTTCGATAATGTAACCGAGTCCCGCAATTCCGGATGACTTTTGAAAGCATAGTTGAAATCTACCCGAAGGATCAGGGTATTGACCCCCCGTGGAGCAAGTTCCTCATGAATGAACTTAATAAAATCGGACAGGCCGTCCGGTTTCGGCGCTGCGATGCTGAAACCTTTGATGATCGACAGGCTGTCTGCTGGCTGCTGTGCATACCCCATCCGGCCCAGCAGCACCACCATCAGCAAAATAAAACAAGACGTTTTCATGGCTTAAATTTGGTTTATGTAAACTGGCTTGTCTAAGGTACGGTTTTTGGGTCGAAATCAAAATTGTAATTGATACAGAATCCCTTACAATGGCTCGTTGAGGTTCCGGAACATACCGGTTCGCTAGAATACCTCTTCGTTTTCCTCTTCTTCCCGGCTCCGGAGGGTGAGCAGCCGTCGTAAAAATTCGCCGAATGTATAGAATTCCTGGCGGTAAACCAGCCCGACGGCACTTACATAGTTGTTGTCGTTGAGATTGAGCAGGAAATTGCGGCTATTCAGCCGGTTGGAGGCCCGGAGTACTAGGCGGCCGTCTTTCCGGATCAGGTATTGTACTTCGGCATCGGTGGCAACGCGATCGCTGAATACATTCAGGTCGGTCACGTTTCGTCTGTCGGTTACACCACCGGTCAGGATCAGCCGGTCGTTGAAAAGATGCACCGAAGCGCTTGCATCGTTGAGCGAACGGATGTTGAGATCCACGAAATTGAGATTAAGGGATTGTGCGATGATATTGTTGAGCTGGTTGAAAGCAAGCTCGGTACCGGCACTCAGTAACGTGTTGTTGAGCTCGCGGCTGAAATCCGTTGCTGATCCGGGCGTAAAGCTACGGCGTACGATCAGGCTCAATGTCTGTTGGTTTACGTTGTTGGCGTCGCTGAGGTAGCCCTGCAGTTCGTCTTTTACATAAGGATCATTCGGGAAATTCAGGCCGAACGTAATATCCGGCCGCATAAGATTGCCGCTAAGGTTCATCTGAGCCTGCGCAAGTGCGCGTTGTTCGTTGGTCTCACGCCCCGCGGCATTGTAAAGCGGGGAAAGGCTTGTGCGTTGCTCATAAACCGCGGTGAGCGCAATTGTTGCTTCCGTCGGTTGCCCTGTCCAGCGGATGGTGCCGCCCTGATTAATGTCGAAAATCTTGTTGATAAAATCCTGGGCGGTCAGGGTAAATTTCCCTGAATTGATGGCGTAATCGCCAAACATCTCAAAATCGCCCAGACTGGATATGCGAAGCGATAAAGCACCGGTTCCCCGCCCGGATAATTCTCCCAGATCGGTATACAGGCTGATTTCTGCGTCAGGTGTTACCTGAAAATCCATGTTCAGACTCAGCCCCTTCAATAACTGGGAGGTTGGGGTCCGTGTGTTGACGGTGTCCTGACTGACAAAGCGGATAAAATCGTTGTCGCTCACGGTGCCTACCGCATTGAGCGGTATAGCCAGCCGGGTATTTTCATTGGTCCGTGCTTTGACCGTAATGTTGATGGCATTCGTGGGGCCATGAAACGCAAACCTACCCGTGCCGTAAGCAGTTCCATAATACAGCGGATTATCCCGAAGGGTAGTGTGAAGCACCAGGAAATTGGTTGCGTCAATTGTAAGGTCGATATCGGGAACGCGGATATTGCTCAGGTCTACCTTCCCATTGGCAAGGGCCTGATTCCCCATGGGGTCTGTTACCGTCAGGTTGGTGAGCAGCAGCGTACTATTCGATAGGTATACTTCGTCATCTATGCGATAGGGGGTTTTGAGGTAATTTACGGTGAATCCTGCGTCGTGTAGACTGAAGCGGCCATCCACCTGCGGGTTCAATGCGGTGCCCGTGATGCGGAGGTCGGCGGAAACGGTGCCGGTAATGTTTGATACCAGGTTCTTAAGCAGGGGCTGGAAAATGATCAGCTCACTTTTATTCAGCGCAACACGCATATCCAGCTTATTCACTGCAGCGGCATTATAGGTGCCGGTCGCCAGGATGGTTCTGATGCCGTGGTTGACCACTTCCATATTAACATTCACCAGTTTAGTATGCTGGTCAAAGTCGGCCTGCAGCAGCAGGTCACCCACCTCCGTGTCGTTATAGTGGATGCCGCTGGCTTCGATATCGGCAATGAAATAAGGTTGTTTCAATAAGGACGAAATGTTCATCTGCCCGTTCACGATCCCGTCGAGTCTGATACCCGAAGGCCGCATTGCCGCGTTGAATGTACTGAGGTCGAACTGGCTGAATGTAAGCACAGCCTCATCGCCTGTCTGCGGGGATATGACGCCATCCAAACGGACTGTCTGATTGCCATTTGTAAGCTCCATGTCGCTTATGCGCAATCGGTCCCTATCGAGGTGGATAAGCGCCTGGTTCCCCAGTTGCCAGGGTTCCTGATTGAGAATAACGGCCGAAGGGAGAAAGCGGAGTTCGGCCGGCTGTTCTTCCCTGAAATGCATCAGGCCATTCAGGTCGATCCGGTTGCTCGCCGTGGTATGTGCCAGTTTGAGGTTAAAGTACAGGCTATCGTTGGTGAGCGTGTTGGTCATGTTTACGTTGTCGATATACAGGCTGTCGGTCAGGCTAACCCGATCGGCGGTAACCAATAGGCGGAGGGCCTCGTTATTGGTGGTCTCGTCGGCAATCAGCTGCTCGATCCGGAGATTTCCGTAATGCAGGGTAGGCACGAGCAAATTGAAGTTGGCCGCGCCGGCGGCCGAAGAAAAATACCCGGTTAAGGAGGCACCTTTACCAATAGCCAGCGCTGGTTCGACAAATGGGGCAATAGGGGTAAAGTCCTTCAACGTCAGGTCGACATGGAAATCCTGCTTTCCCGATGGTTTTAAAGCGAGGCCCATGGCGGGCGCGTAGCGCATCGCGACCGACTGAAAGTATGCGGATAACGTGGGTAAATCCGTCTCGCCGCTTAATGTCGCTTCCATGACATCGGATGTTAACCACAATACCCGGTGTTCCTCATCGCCTTTGGCCAGCAATGCCACGGAATCAATGGTGTAGCTGCCGGTGTCGACCTGGAACTGTATGTCGTTTGCTGCGATGCTTCCCTGGATGTTATTGAGGGTGTTTCCGGTGAAATTACTGGTAATCGTTCCTCCGTGAAGGACCACTGGTTTTTTATCGTATAGGCGAAGCCGGGACAGGTCGGCATGTGCTACGGAGGCATAAAAGTGATAAGCGGGCTGGCGCGGATTGAAATTCGCTTCCCCATCAAAGGTTAATTGCAGGTTGGGATCGGCTACCGTGAGCGCACCGGCAAATAACAGGTTGTCGAACCGTCCCTGTATGTCAATGTCGCGATACTGGTATCCACTGAACTCAAGATAGCCCACATGTCCTGAAATCTCACTGTTTACGTCGTGTGCGGCAAATCCCTGCCCATCTACCATCATGTCGAAACTTCCGCGCCCCATCTTTTCGTAGTTTAGCAATGTCCCTACATCAAAGGTGTCGGCAGAAAGCTTGCCGGAATAACGTTGTTGATCGGCAATGTCGAGGTGGATATCGGTATTGATCGTGCCAAGATCCGTTTCCAGCATTCCATACGCAACGAAATCCAGGTAGTGGCCGGTTAAAGAACCTTGATAGCGGATATCACCCATCCGGTCAAAAATTTCGGG
>NZ_JBEBRB010000114.1:0-4473 GCF_040395035.1 Parapedobacter lycopersici
TCATAGCCACCCGCGACGTCCGTATCGGAAACATCGTACTTGAATCCGTTCCGCTGCCCACGCCCGATGAAGATTCGATCGTCCGCGCCATCTGCACGGCCCTCCAATCAGCGGGTAGCCGGCTGCTGCCGTTCACGGCCGACGTAACCAACTGGCAGCACCGGGTGCTGAGCCTGGGCCGGTGGCGGCCCGACGAGGAATGGCCCGATGTAACAACCGATGCACTGCTCGGGCAGCCGGACCGCTGGCTGGCGCCCTACCTTGCGGGCATCCGGAAAGCGGAGGAGCTGAAAAAGCTTGACCTGCTGCAAATCCTTCGGTACAGCCTCAACATCGAACAGCAGCGTGCGGTCGGCCAACTGGCACCCGAACACCTTCAGGTGCCCAGTGGTTCGGTAATTAAGCTGCAGTACTCGCCACACGGCGAACCGCCGGTTTTATCCGTCAGGTTGCAGGAAGTCTTCGGTCTGCTCGAAACACCCCGGATCAACGACGGGCGTACGCCGGTGATCATTCACTTGCTTTCTCCCGGTTTTAAACCCGTCCAGGTGACCGCCGACCTGCGGAGTTTCTGGCAAACCACCTATTTCGAGGTACGCAAAGAGCTGCGGAGACGTTATCCCAAACACGCCTGGCCCGATAACCCGCTTGATGCCAAAGCCGTTAGCGGGGTGCCCCGGAAAAAACAGCTGTAGGCCGTTCGGCGTGTGGGGTATTTTTTATTAATTTTGGCCGATCAGTCGTTAGCACAGTAATCAGATATCCATGAGCAATCCACTATTACACCCCTTTGACACCGCATTCCAGAGTGTACCTTTTGAGCAGATCCAACAAGAACACTTTAAGCCCGCCATGCTGGAATGGATCAGCCGGGCGAAAACCGAAATAGCGGACCTGGTGGATAACGAAGCGGCACCCGACTTTGCGAATACCATTGCGGCACTGGAACGCGTCGGCAAGCAGCTCGACGTCGTCTCATCCACGTTCTTCAACCTCGATTCCGCAGAGACCACGGATTACCTGCAGCAACTCGCCCAGGAACTCTCCCCGCTGTTGGCGGAATACAACAACGACCTGATGCTGAACGAAGCGCTCTTCCGGCGTGTGAAACACGTTGTTGAGCATACGGACCGATCGGCACTGACGGCTGAGGAAAACCGGTTGCTGGACAAAACGTACAAAAGCTTTGTAAGAAACGGGGCACTGCTGTCCGAGGCGGAAAAAACGCAGCTCCGGGATATCGACCAGCAGCTGGCGACGCTTACCATGAAATTCTCCCAGCACGTCCTGCAGGAAACCAACGCCTACCAGCTGCACATCGAGCAGGAAGCGGATCTGGCCGGTCTTCCGGACTCCATTGTGGGAGCCGCGCGGGCGGAAGCCGAAAAGCGGGGAATGTCCGGATGGGTGTTCACCCTCCATTTCCCCAGTTTTATGCCGTTCATGAAATATGCGGCTAACCGCGATTTACGCAAAGCGATGCAGCTTGCCGCCGGAAAAAGAGCGTTTAAGGATAACGAGAACAATAATGAGGAAGTGATCCGCACCATCGTGGATCTGCGGGCAAAACGGGCAAAACTGCTGGGATTTGATACGCACGCCGAGTTTGTACTGCAGGAGCGGATGGCTGCTACGCCGGATACGGTTTTTGATTTCCTCCACGATTTGCTGCAAAAGGCCCGGCCACATGCGCAGCAGGAAATTGCGGCGCTGCAAGCGTTGGCCGCGGCGGATGGCATTACCCAAATCATGCCGTACGACCACGCCTATTATGCCGAAAAGCTTCGGGAAGCCCGTTTTGACCTGTCCGAAGAAGCACTGAAGCCTTATTTCCCGCTGGATCGCGTGCTCGACGCGGCATTCGATGCCGCAAACCGCCTCTACGGACTCACTTTCTCCGAACGGAACGACATCCAGAAATACCATCCGGAAGTGACCGTATATGAAGTCACTGAACAGGGCAGCCACAAGGCCCTGCTGTATACCGACTGGCATCCCCGTGAAGGCAAACGTGCCGGCGCCTGGATGACGGCTTACCGTGGCCAATACCGCGATAACGAACAAAATATCCGGCCGCATATTTCCATTGTATGTAATTTTGCGCGTCCGGTGGGCGATACCCCGTCGCTGCTTACCTTCACCGAGGTTACCACGCTCTTTCATGAATTCGGCCATGCGCTGCACGGCATGCTGGCCGACACGACATTCGAAAGCCTTTCGGGCACGAATGTTTATTGGGATTTTGTGGAACTTCCTTCCCAGTTCATGGAAAACTATTGTTACGACAAGGCATTTCTCCGTTCGTTTGCAAAACACTTCCAGACCGGCGAACCGTTGCCCGAGACGGAAATCGACAAAATCGTGGCAGCCGCCAATTTCATGGAAGGGTATCAGACCCTGCGGCAGCTCGGCTTCGGACTGCTTGACATGGCATACCACACCGGCAAACTGGCGGACGGCACCTCAATCGAAACGTTTGAAACGGAAACCGTGCGCGATGCCCAGCTCTATGCCCACCTCCCGGGAACCGCACAGAGCCCTTCATTCTCCCACATCTTTGCAGGTGGCTATTCCGCGGGTTATTATTCCTATAAGTGGGCGGAAGTGCTCGATGCAGATGCCTTTTCCTATTTTCAGGAAAACGGGATATTTGACCCCGAAACCGCCGCTAAATTTAAGGATCTGTTACGCCTTGGCGGCACGGTAGACCCCATGGAACTCTACGTCCGGTTCCGGGGCCGCAAGCCCGACCCGCAGGCGTTGCTGAAGCGGGCCGGACTGGTTTAATTCCGGCCGGATTGGCGGTAACATTTCCCCGTGCCGGGGAAATTTCCTATATTTGCCTACTTCCAGGGCCTTTCAGGCTATTTTGAATTTCTATCAGGCAAGATTTATGGGATTATTAGCGGCTACCGATCCAACTCAGATTTACCAATTTACGTATCAGCTACTGCTCAACTGGGGGCTCCCCGAAACCGCAGCCAGGTACTTGAACCTCTTCATCCAGCTGGGACTCTTCTTCGTTGTGTTATGGGCTGTATATGCCATCTCCCGCGGTGTTTTGCGGAGCCTCCTGGGCCGGATGGCTCGAAACACCAAAACGAAATTTGACGACTACCTCATTAACAACCGGGCACCGGCAAAGCTGGCGCGGATTATACCCCTCTCCCTGGCCTCGTCGCTGATTCCGGCAGTGCTGACCGGATTTCCAGGTTGGATAAGCATTGCCGGCAAACTGATCGGCATTCTGCTCGTGTTCGCGTGGATCGCATTTTTCAGGTCGCTGTTCCGGTCGGTCCGGGATCACCTGCGTACAAAGGCAAGCTTCCAGGATAAGCCATTGGAAAGCTACTTGCAGGTGATCGACATCTTTTTATTTTTCATTGCGGGCATTATCCTGTTCACGGCACTGACAGGACAATCACCCTGGGCATTCCTTACCGCCATGGGCGCAGCGTCGGCCATCCTGATGCTCGTGTTTAAAGATACGATTTTGGGCTTTGTCGCCAGCATACAGGTATCTACCAACGACATGGTACGGGTGGGCGACTGGATTGAGATGCCCAAATACGGCGCCGACGGCGACGTCGTTGAGATCAACCTCAACACGGTAAAGGTGCGGAACTGGGATAAAACCATCAGCACCATACCTACCTACTACCTGATCACGGATTCCGTGAAAAACTGGCGGGGGATGCAGGAAACCGGAGGGCGCCGGATCAAGCGGGCCATCCACATCAAAATCTCCTCCATCCGTTACGTGACACCCGAAGAACTGACCGAATTACGGAAGATCCAGCTGCTTACCGATTACATTGACGGCCGGCAGCAGGAAATTGACAAATTCAATGCGGAAAGCGGCGCCGACCGCACCATGCCGGTCAATGGGCGCAACATGACCAATGTAGGATTGTTCAGGCAATACATCAACCGGTATGCCGAGGTGAACCCTCAGATCCGGAAAGACATGACCTTCCTGGTCAGGCAGTTGTCGCCCAGCGAGCACGGCCTGCCAATCGAACTCTACATGTTTACCGCCGATACCCGGTGGGCGGTCTACGAAGGCATAATGGCCGACCTCTTCGACCACCTGCTATCGGCAATCAAGTATTTCAATCTGGAAGTATTTGAATCGCCCGCCTCGGATGATATCCGTAATCTCAGATTACAGGCGCTGAAACAGGAAACAGAAGCGGGGCCGCAGCAGCGTTAACCCCTAGCGGTCGTGTGCGTCGCTCAACACCCGGCGCACTTCATCGATAACCGATTTGGCCGTTTCCCGCATTTTCGGATTGCCGGTGTTGAAATCGGCATCCAGGGTTACCTGTTTGCTTTTCTCTTTGTAATTAAACTGCAGGAAAAAGCGGGGCACGGGCGTTTCGTCCGTATCGGTGGGTGTGGTCATGTCGTCCGGCAGGTTCCAGAACCCCAGCTCAGCGGCTTTCCGGTGCAGGTACAGCAGGTCGTCTTTCC
>NZ_JBEBRB010000115.1:0-4470 GCF_040395035.1 Parapedobacter lycopersici
TTCAGGTCCAGTGTGATGTCTACCTGTCGCACGAAGTCGTCGAATGCTCCGAAGTCTGCATATTCGAGCAGCAGGTAATCCCGGATATGACTGCGATTGGTTTCCAGGTCGAGTGCATGGAGTTCCAATCGGTTGCTATCTACCACCGCCAGGGTGTTCAGCTTCCGGATTTTAAACCCGCTTTTCTCCTGAAGTTGCAGTTCATGGATTTCCGCTTTCAATAGGTGCTCACTGAAATCTATTGCCGAAACATTGCCGCTGATTCGGGTAAGCTCAATGTCACGGAAATTGACAGTCCCGGCCTTGGGTGGAACGCCGGTGTAATGATAGCGTAATGATACATTATCCAGTTCCAGGTCGTTGATGTTCCAGGTGATTTTTCGGCCGGCAGGTTGCCCGCCGCTTTCCCCGCCCTGGAAATAGTTAAGAATAAACGATAAGTTCGTCCCGCCACTGTCACGCTTCAGCGAAAATTGGCTGTCGGAAAGACGGATCCGGCGGATTGCGACCGCTGCATTGGCGAGCTCCCGTAAATTGAGGTTTGCCGACAGCTGACGGCTATACAACAGCGTATCGCCCTCCAGGTCTTCAATATACAGTCCGCGGAGGACCAGTGAAGAGAAAGGCTTGAAATAAATCCCCTGCAGGGATACGGTGGTATGGAGTTCATCGGAGAGGTATGCAGCTGCTTGCTTTGCAAAATACGTTTGGACCGTGGGGTACCGCAGCGAATAAATTAGTCCGGTTGCCAGTAATAGGAATCCGGCCAACGTCCACAGCGTTATTTTAAGTATTTTTTTGATATTTTTGTACGCTAATAAAGAATAATAAAGCGGTTTAATTATCCACCCATGTCCATTATACTCGGCATTGAATCTTCCTGCGACGAAACATCCGCTGCCATTTGTATAGACGGAAAAATCCGTTCAAATATTATTGCCAACCAGACCATTCATGAAAAATTTGGTGGTGTAGTGCCTGAATTGGCTTCAAGGGCACACCAGCAAAATATCATCCCCGCGGTACAACAGGCAATCGGGGAGGCAAAAATACACAAAAATGAGATAGATGCCGTGGCTTTTACCCGCGGCCCCGGACTTTTGGGGGCGTTATTGGTAGGTACCTCATTTGCGAAAGCATTTGCACTTGCACAGGACATTCCATTAATTGAGGTGAACCACATGCAGGCACACATCCTGGCGCATTTTATTGAGGAGCCGGTACCCCGTTTCCCTTTCCTTTGCCTGACGGTGTCCGGCGGACATACACAGCTGGTACTGGTGCGGGATTATTTTAATATGGAGCTGCTCGGTCAGACACTTGACGATGCAGCGGGTGAGGCATTTGACAAAACAGCAAAGATACTCGGGCTGCCCTATCCGGGCGGGCCACTGATTGATCGTTATGCAAAAGAAGGAAATGCTACGGCTTTTGAATTTCCGAAGCCGCAGATTCCGGGCCTGAACTTCAGCTTTAGCGGACTGAAAACCTCCATCCTTTATTTTGTACAGCAACGGGAACGGGCCGATCCGCAGTTTCTGCTGAAACACCGCGATGATATCTGCGCATCGGTGCAATCCCGGATCGTGTCGATCCTGTTAGACAAGCTCACCCAGGCGGCCCGGGAAACAGGCGTCCATGACGTAGCTATTGCAGGCGGTGTATCGGCTAATTCGGGTCTCCGCAATGCGTTGCTGCAGTTGGGTGAAAAAGAAGGGTGGCGCGTTTTTATACCCCGCTTTGAATATTGTACGGACAATGCCGCAATGATTGCCATTGCCGGTCACTATAAATACTTGGCGGGTGAGTTTGCTGGGCAGGATGTTGCCCCACTGGCCCGCTGGAGTGTGTAACCTTCAGTTTACTTTTTCCATCGCTGTAGCCTGCGTCAATTCTTCGATGAACTCGTTTCCCCATCGGTCAATATCGTAAAGGTTGACGATTTCATGCAGCCGTTTCATCCGTAATACCCGGTCGGCTTCCGGCATTTCTATTGCCTGGAGCAGGCTTTCTTTCAGGTTTTGTGAATCGTACGGGTTGGTCAGTACAGCGTAGGGTAATTCCACTGAAGCGCCAGCAAATTCAGACAATACCAGCACGCCGTCCGGATTGGCTTTCAATCCCTGGACCGCGACGTATTCCTTGGCTACCAGGTTCAATCCATCACGCAGGGGGGTGATCCAGGCGACGTCCGCTATCGCGTAGTAGGTAACGATTTCTTCGAACGGGAGGGAACGGAAAAAGTAGCGGATAGGCGTCCACTCCAGATTGGAATACCTGCCGTTGATTTCGCCCACGGCCCGGTCGAGTTCCTGCCGTATCTTATCGTAAATTTTCATGCCCTGGGACGGCGGCGTACAGATGTTGACCAACTCTACTTTCCCGTGTAATTCGGGGTGCTCCTTTAACAATTCACCGAATGCCTGGATTTTTTCCAGCGGACCCTTCACGTAATCAAGCCGTTCGACGGACAACACAATCTGTTTTCCTGATTTTCGCTTTTTCAATGCCGTGATCCGTTGCTGTGTTTTTTTCAGTCCGTATATGCGTTTGATATTTTCATTATTAACCCCCACGGGCTGTGCGCCCAACCGGATACGGCGGTCGCCGACCTCAATTTCCTTGGTCATCTGGTCGATGCCCAGCGCGCAGCTGTAGGTTAGAAACTGCTGTGCGGCATTTACGCGTTTCAGGACCTGTACTGGAGCATGGCTGCGCAGCACGTCGACAAAATTTTCGACATACCGTGGGATATGGAAGCTGATAAAATCACATTGCAGTAAGCTGCCGATAATCTCGCGCCGCCAGGGAATAATATTGAAAATATCGGCAGGGGGGAAAGCGGTATGATGGAAAAAGCCTATTTTAAGATCGGGACGCATTTGGCGGACAAAGCCGGGGACCATCCAAAGGTTATACTCATGAATCCAGACCAGTGCTTCATGATCCGCTTCTTCTGCTATCCGTTCGGCAAATATCCGGTTTATTTTTACGTAATGTGCCCAGTGCGCGTGATTGAATTTGGCCTTATCAATGAAAGAAAAGATGGTTGGCCAGAAGGCCTCTTTGGAAAACACACGGTAAAACAGGTCGATGTCTTTTTTAGACAGCGGAATAATCGATGCAATGAGATTCGGGTACTTTTTTTCGTCGATGTATGCATTGTGTGACGGGAGAGGCTCATTTTTTTCAACCACGTCTTCGCCGATCCATACACCTGAACGGCCTTTGGCAAAGAATCCAAGTAGGGAGGGAATAATTCCGTTCGGACTTTTTGGCGATACGCGCCGGGACTGGCCGTCGATCACTTCCTTGTCAAATGGCAGCCGGTGATAAACCATCAATAGCTGGGGTTCCCCCGACTGTTTTTCCCGCTTCTTTTTCCCCACGGCTTCCTGATAATAGGTGTTGAATACCGGAAAGTGGTGAATGGCCGCTATAATGCCTCCCGCACCGGCGGCGTCGGCCTGGTAAACCGATGGGTTTCCTGCTGTGGCCTGGCTGAGTGCCGCTTCCGCATGGCCGACGACCACACCCCGGTACCCGGTTTCGTAAAGCGAAAGGTCATTCAGGGTGTCTCCTGCAACCAGCACGCGGTCTTCGGGAAATCCAATAAGATCAACCAGCTGAGTGAGGGTATTTCCTTTGCTGGTATGTCCCGGTAGGATGTCGAGGTACTTGCCTGCCGACAGCAGCACATGGCAATCGTATGCGGCGGCAATACGCCGCACCGCCTCAATATCCGTGGTTTCATCGTAGTAAAATGAACAACGGCGTTGCTGGGGTACTTCCTGGAATTCAAGGCCGGTTACACCACTGAGCGCCTGCCGGAACGTGAAGATACCCGGCCATTTGTTTTCTATACGGGACTGAATCGGCTCCACGGGTTCGAGGGTATGGCCATTGACCACGGTAGCGCCTACATCTGATATAATATATTCCGGCCGGGGAATAATCGGGTCATTCAGGAGCGGCAACACCGTCTCGATTCCCCGTCCGGTAACGAAAGCCAGCTGAATGTCCTTATTCTGACGGATCAGGCGGTAGAGTTTAAGCCGGTCGACCCGCTTGCCCCCTAAAAATGTGCCGTCAAGATCTGTAGCTAATAACATCATAATTGAAATAAATTGCGGCCATTGCATGGCTTGATGCAACGGCGGTAAAACCATAAATTGCTGTCAAGAGATGTTTATCCGGAATACCCTAAAGTGGGTTGCGTAAGTTTGTGTAAACAGCGGGGATAAACACGAAGTAATTGAAGCACTGGAAAACAGCTGTTTCCAGATTGAGGTGGGCAAACATAGCTAAAGTTGCTTTGATATGCAATTTAATCGCATTGAATATCAAATGAATCTATAAGATCGTCTGCTGTAATAGTGAATTACTATAGGGTGGGAATATGCGGTATGTTTTATTTAGTATCGCGCGCTTTCCATTGCTCGCTGAAGGATTTTGGTGCTACCTGCGGCA
>NZ_JBEBRB010000116.1:0-4344 GCF_040395035.1 Parapedobacter lycopersici
CTGCGGTCCGGGGACGCTTCGGGTATGGCTCGGGAACCCTTCGGGAACAGTTCGGTAGTTTATCGAGTTTGTTCGGTGTCCACCGAAGCCGGGTCGAAGCGCGGTCGAAGCGGAGTCGAAGCGCCCTCGAACAGTTCCCGAAGAAGTCTCGAAGAACCCTCGAACAACACCCGAAGCGCCCTCGAAGCCGACTCGAAGCGTGCGCTGCTCACCGGAAAATAAGGGTGTTGGCCAGCAAGGTCTCATCGGCACTGATGCTGTGCGGTTTTCCCGGATAAATCTCCATGGTTACCTGCGCGCCCAATTGCCGCAGGATGGCGGCACTTTCTTCAATTCTTGCCAGCGGCACATGTGCATCATGGTCACCGGCGGTAATCAATACCGGTGTTTCATCAAAATCACCCAGATAAGCTGTATGGTCCAATGTGGCACCGATAAGTCCCCCGGTAAACGCCACGATGCCGCGGTACCGGCGGGCATGGCGGGCCGCATATTCCAGGGCGAGGCAGGCACCCTGCGAGAAACCGACGAGATATACCTGTTCTGCGGGCATGCCCTGCGTGGCAAGCTCCGCAAAAACCTCATCAATCCGTGCCAGCGCGGAATCCAGTGCCGGCTGATTCTGATCAACCGGTGCCATGAAACTATGGGGATACCAGGTATTATTGGTTGCCTGCGGCGCCACAATGGCAGCATCCGTAAACTGAAGGTGATGCTGCAGGGAGAGAATGCCCTGTGCCGAACTGCCCCGTCCGTGGAGCAGCACAACGGCGCTTTTTGCCTGTGCCACTCCTTTCCCGGCCTGTATAACCTGTTTTTCGTGCGTATACATAACTTAATCTAATTGTGGTAAAACAGCTTCGATATGACTTCGGTTTGCTTCGTATTGAGGCGGCAGCTTCAGTCCGCTTCCAAGCTGGGCAACGGTTTCATCCGTGGCGAAGCCGGGGTTATCGGTAGCCAATTCAAACAGCACGCCTCCCGGCTCGCGGAAATACAGCGAGTAAAAGTAATTCCGGTCGATTTTCGGGGTAATTTGCAGACCGAGGGCAGCAATTTTTTCGCGAAAATGCATCAATACGGCCTCATCCGGCACGCGGAACGCAACGTGATGTACCGATCCGCCGGCGACCTGCCCGACTGCTTCACCCGGCGCCTCCACCAAATCAACAATAGCCGCTTGCTGCACCGCATCGGTCACCAGGCGGTAACGGTTTACTTCCTGTTGAGCCAACCGATAGCCAAACACATCCGTCAGGATACGGGCGGTGGCATCCATCTTCTGCGTGGTAATGGTGATGTGATGGAATCCCCGCAGTGCATGCGCGGCGGTTACTTCCTCCGTTTCCCAGGGTGTGCGTGTGTCGGCGACCCGCGGCACGGTTAATTCCAGTTTCAGTCCGTCCGGATCCAAAATCGTCAAGTACTGCTCGCCGAACTTCTCAGCCACGTTGTTGTGGATCACGTTGTGTTCCTCCATCCGCCGTTTCCAGAAATCAAGGCTCCCTTCGGGTACGGAAAGACCGACCTCCGTTACCTGTTTCGTACCCCGGCGCCCCATGTGAACGCGGTTTCCCCAGGGAAAGAAGGTGAGAATGGTGCCCGGCGTACCCACTTCGTCACCGAAATAAAAATGATATGTTTCCGGGTCGTCGAAATTAACGGTCTTTTTCACCAACCGCTGCCCCAATATGCGTGTATAAAAATCGTGATTCCTTCGGGCATCTCCCGCAATAGCGGTAACGTGATGAAGGCCTAAAATCCTGTTTTCCATAATTGATACTCCTTTATTTGCCATAACGGCTGTTTGTTGATACAAAAGTAAACGGTGCCGGACGGCTGCGCATTAACCTATAACAAGAAAAGCCGTTTCATTTATATAAAGTGAAAACACCGCTGATGGTTTTGGTTATTTCATACTTAAAAAATGCCACCGGGGCGCCGCGTGTGGCCGATCGGAATATCCAACACGGGGATATTGCATATGAACGGATTTTAGCTAAGTTTGTGGTGATGACCCATTATGCTGCATGATGATGTTTGAATCCATTAACGACTATGTTAACCATTGCGGAAATTTCGCATCGGAGGAACTGGCGGTTTTCAACGGCCTACTGGTTCCCAGATCGGTTAAAAAAAAGCAGATCCTCCTCCGCGAGGGTGAAATCTGCAATTTCGAAGCATATATCGTAAAGGGTTGCATACGCACCTATTACATTGATGAAAACGGCAGTGAGGCCATCCTACAGTTTGCTATTGAAGACTGGTGGGTAGGCGATATCGGCAGCTTCCACGACCGGACGCCCAGCCTGTTTTACATTGAAGCGATGGAAGACAGTGAGCTCCTTACGCTTAATGTTGCCAGCAAGGCTGCGTTATTGGACCGGCTGCCCAAATTTGAGCGGGTTTTTCGCCTGATGATTCAGCGGCACCTGGTTGCCGTGGAACGGCGCCTGATCCGTACCATGGCACGGACGGCGGAGGAGCGTTACCTGGACTTCATTAAACAGTACCCCAAAATTACCCAGCGGGTTCCACAGCACTACATCGCTGCATACCTGGGAATGACCCCCGAGTTTCTCAGCAAGGTCCGGCGGCGGCTGGCCACCCGGAGCGCATAAAGCAGGGGATTAAAGTACCACGTCTGCCCAAACGGGATAATGGTCGGAAAGCTTCTTCTTAACAATCTGGTACCATTGGATGGAAAACTCCTTACTGGCCAGAATGTAATCGATCTGAAAATTGGGGAAATCGCCGTTGTAGGTTACCCCCCAACCGCGTCCTTTTTCCAAAAAGGCATTCTGCATACCGGAAGACACCTGATTGACGGCATAAGACAACGGTGTGTCGTTGAAATCTCCGGCAATGATGAACGGCACACGGCAGGCGTTGCTATGCGCTTTCAATGATTCTGCCTGGCCGCTCCGCGCCCGGAAGGCCTGTTTCAGTCGCGACCCGATGCGTCGGGTAGATGCGGCATCTTCCTCAATGATTTTGGCCGGGCGCTTGATGAAATCGTAGTCTTCCTTTTGGAAGCCAATTGACCGTAAATGCACGTTATACACGCGGAAGACCTTGCCATTCTTATTGATATCGGCATATACCACCCGGTTTACCCCGTACTGATGATCGGGCAGGTGCCCGGATTCCAGAATGGGGTATTTGGAGAAAATGGCCAGACCGTAGGCCTCATACTCGTTTTGCGCAGCGGGAAAAACCACACGGTAAGGTAAACCGACATCTTCTTTAAATGCCTTTGACATCCGGTGTTTTCCGCGCTGCCGGGTATAATACTCCTGAATACAGACGACATCGGGTGAAACGGAATCGATGACCTGCATGATCTCGTCTTTGATCGCCGGGGCGTTATTCTGCGCTTCGAAGGTCCGGAAAAAATGGACGTTGTAGGTCATGAGCCGGATCGCAGCCGAATCGGGCGCAGTCATTGTATCCGCCGGCACGCGGGCACTAAAACCGAAATGCTTGTTAAAGGTGTTCCATCCCACTAAAATCGCTATCAGGGAAATGCCGGCATAGGGGATTCGCCGGATCAGCCAGTAAATGATAAACAGGATATTGACGACCAGCAAGGGCAGGTATGCAATGCCGAAAAAAGCGATCGGCCAAAACCCCATGGGGTTAACAACAGGGGCAAGGTAACTCAGCAGCAACGCAATTACAGCGCAGCCGTTCGCCAATAGCATGAACTTACTGATGACACCCAATTTATTCGTGCGCCGCGCCTTCCGTGCCATTAGTACTCATTTTGGCCCTGTTTACTCGCCTTAAAGAGCGCCTCCTTTTCGGCTTTGGTAAGGCTGTCGTAGCCCGATTGTGAAATTTTATCTAAGATTTGATCGATCACTTCCTGGTTGGGCACGAGTGGGGGTTCCTGCCGCGGGGAGGCGTGATCATTCCGGACCACGCGTAATTTACTTTTTTTACGCTGGCCCAGCACACGACTCCAGTCGTGGCCCGCGCGCAGCTGCCTGATATACAGGTAGCCCAGCAATGCTCCCCCGATGTGGGCGATACTTCCGCCGGCATTAAGGCCTGCGATGGCCAGCACATCAATAACGATAAACGCCAAGGCCAGGTATTTCAGCTTGACATTTCCAAAAAAGAGCATCCGCAGGGTGTAGTCGGGCAACAGCGTTGCCGTGGCAAATACGACCGCACTGACGCTGGCGGAAGAGCCAATAAGTACCGTGCGGAGCGCCTCCTCCCGGAACACCGGAATGAAATTGTACGCCAGCATAAACAGCACACCGCCAAGCACACCTCCGGCGAGGTATACAAAGATGAACTGCCGTTTCTTCAGAAAATCAAGAAATATAATACCCA
>NZ_JBEBRB010000117.1:0-4241 GCF_040395035.1 Parapedobacter lycopersici
CTGGAAATCAGCTTCTCACATACACCGTTAAGTACATCGGTAATGTCAAAAGCTTGCTGCTCCGCCGCAATCCGGGCGTAGAAGACCAGGTGCATCATCAGGTCGCCAAGCTCCTTTTTTACCTCATCCAGGTCGTTGTCCAGAATGGCGTCCCCCAGTTCATACATTTCCTCAATGGTCAGGTGGCGAAGGGTTTCCATGGTCTGCTTTCGGTCCCACGGGCATTCGGCACGAAGCGTGTTTAAAACAAGCAGTAGGCGTTCAAAGGCGGTGGCCGGCGTTTGCTGGGCCGGGGGAGGTGTATGGGACATGGTATGTTTTTTTACCGTCAAACTTAGCTAAATTCACGTTGATACGCAATATAATTGCGGACGCTTGCCATTCGTTTAGGCCATAGACGACACGGTATGGATTTGCAGTTGCTGCACGAAACCGGTGAGTTCGGTTACGGAACGCGCATATTCGGCCGCATCAGGCAGTTCTCCGTTGCGGGTATCGATTTCCAGTTTGCGCAGCCGGAAGGCGATTTTGTCGGCACCCACCTGGGCAGTACGCCCGGCCATGCGGTGCAGCAGCAGCTCCATTCCGGACAGGTCTTTTTTTTCATACTGCGCCTCCAGGGCACTTAAATCCAACAGCGTGTCGGCGATGTATAACTGGAGGAACCGGTTTGCCTGTTCTTCATCGTCCGTGGCCAGCAGCTGCATCATGGTGTCGTCCTTGATGGGCGGGGTATCCTTGCCGTGGATGTGCAGGAGCTCGAGTAAATCCGCCTCCTTAAAAGGTTTCAGCAGCAGGCCATCGAATCCCTGGGCCAGAATCTCCTCCTGTTCCTCCGGCAGTGCCTGTGCCGTAAAAGCGAACCGGCTTACCTCCGCGGCGGCGGGTATTTTCTTCTCCAGCTCCCGGTTAAGCTGTGTGCCGTCCATTTCCGGCATACGGATGTCCATCAGGATGACGGTTACTTCGGGGTCCCATGCTGCCGACAGCAATTCGCTGGGGGAGGCAAAACACCGGTAGGCAATGTGGTGTTTATTGAGGATGCTCTGGCATAGGCCCAGTATCAGCTGGTCGTCATCAACAATCCACACTTTACCGTTGAATGCAGCCGGCTGGACAACGGACGCCGGTGCTGCTTCCGGTTTTGTGGCGGCCTGCAGGGGAAGGTTGACCTTAAAGACAGAACCGTATCCTTTTTTACTTTCCACACGGATTTTTCCGCCCATGCTTTCGCAGATCGCTCTGACGATGCTCAGCCCCAGGCCGCTCCCGAAATATACTCCGGAATTGGCGTTCTCCGACTGCTCGAAATCATTGAAAATGCGTTCCAGGTCATCTTCGGGTATCCCTTTTCCGGTATCCTTAACCACAATATTCAATTCCGTCTTTTTCTCATACACGACGGTGCTGACGTTGAGCGTCACTTTCCCCCGGTCCGTAAACTTAATGGCATTGCTGAGCAGGTTAAACAGGATCTGTTTGATCCGGAATGCATCGCCAAGCAGGTGCCCGGAACCCAGGATGCGGGTGTTAAGCACCAGGTCTAGTGATTTGCTGGATGCCTGCATGCGCATCACGGATACCACATTGTTTACCAGTTCAAGCAGGACAAAGGGTTTTTCCGTGAGCGCAATTTTGCCGGAAGTGATCCGGCTGTAGTCGAGTATTTCGTTGACGATCTGCAACAGGTGTTCGGACGACTGATAAATAGCGTTGATCTTCGGAGAGTCGAACGTAATGTCCTGCTTCAGCTGTTCGGCATATCCGATGATGGATTGCAGTGGGGTGCGCAGTTCGTGGCTCATGTTGGCGAGGAACCGCTGTTTGGCTGCTGCATGGTACTCGGCCTCCTCTTTGGCCGCCTCCAGTGCAATACGGTATGCATTATTCCGGCTGATGTCCTGCAGGATAAGGTATACCATGATGGTAGTAATAATAAAAAACCCGAGAAAAATGGCACTGATCCGCCATACGCTGTCACTGACCACGGTCTTGGCCTGTTGATTGTCGGCTTCCAGCTGCAGCATCGCCTCGTTTTCCACCGACTGTAAAATGTTCAGCATATTGCTTATTAACGCATTTCCTGCAATGGTCAATTCCATTTCCTGGCTGACGAACAGTTCGCGTTGCTGCTGCTGGCGCAGCTGAAAGAGCTGCACGGCACTGTCAATTTTGGCCAGTGTGCTGTCGTGCTGGGCGGCGCGGATCGTATCGACGATGGTTTCCAGCTCTTCCTCTACCATCCGTCTTTCCTCAACGGCCTGCGGCGGCGTTTCCGTCCGTCTGCGGGAGCCAAACAGCCGGGCAAAGAATCCCTTGTCATCCGGGTTCACCGGCACTACCGTATCCATGTTGTCCGTGTCGTCCGAAATGGTAGTCGTACGGCGTTTCCTTTCGGTGGTTACAATGGTGCTGTCGCCCGACGGCTCGTAGATTACTTTGCTGAGGGAGTCCAGCTGCTTGGAAAACGCATCGCTGTCGACCACCTTTTCGCGTACTTTCACGTAAGCGTCAAATAGCCCGTCCCGCTGGGTAAGCAGGGTTTTGATGGAATCAATGCGCTGCTGCTGGATGGAACTGTACTGGTAGAGCGATTTCAGTGAATCAAGCGCGGACACGATGACTGCCGATTCGTTGGTCAGGCTACTGTATTTGCCGGAATTGAGAAAAGCCTGGGCGCGTTGCAGCTGGTCGAGCCGCATGATGTCCCGCGATATCTGGCTTACCATCTCCAGTTTGGGGTCGGGTGCGGTAATGCTGTCCACGGTGTCCATCATTTCGGTAAAGGCCACCCGGCTGATTACCCAGGCGAGCACCAGCGCCACGGCGCAGCTTATAAACACGAAGATCACCTTGCGCTGCACGCTTCCTGTCGACTGTATGTGCGGTGTTGGCATGGAATACTCCAATGTTACTGATACGTAAAGATACCAAAAATTGTGCTAAATCGCCGGCTGTTACTTGCTGTACCCCATTCCGCGTACACCAAAAGCCGATAAATCATGGGCTGCGCGGCATTTGACCGTTTCAAAATAAAATCGGAGTGTGGATTTTGTCCACAGTCCGTTGATCTGATTACGGTTGGATATCCGTTACGGGACAGGCAAACCTTTATGCTTCCTGCTTTTCGTTTAGGAACACAAACTTATTGTCGAACATATCCAGCTTAATCGTGCTTTCCTTATCGATTTTGCCAGCCAGGATTTCCTTCGACAGTTCATTGAGGATGTGTTTCTGTATCACCCGTTTAAGCGGCCGTGCGCCGTATTGCGGGTCGTATCCCAGCTGGGCCAGCCAGTCGAGCGCTTCTTCGCTGGCCGTAAGCCGGATGCCCATTTCGGCCAGCTGTTGCTGTACATGTGCAAACTGCATGTGCACGATTTCCCCGATCTGATCCCGGCTCAGCGGCGTAAACATAATGACCTCATCGATACGGTTGAGAAACTCGGGCCGGATGGTCTGTTGCAGCAGTTCAAAGACCGCGCTACGTGTTTTGGCAACGACTTCCTCCCGGTTTGTGTCAGTCAACTGGCTGAAGTTTTCCTGGATCAGGTGTGAGCCGATGTTGGAGGTCATGATGATGATGGTGTTCTTGAAATTCACCGTCCGTCCCTTGTTATCCGTCAGGTGGCCATCGTCCAGCACTTGCAGCAGGATGTTGAATACATCCGGGTGTGCCTTTTCGATCTCATCGAGCAGTACAACCGAATACGGGTGGCGCCGCACGGCTTCTGTGAGCTGTCCCCCTTCATCATAACCCACATATCCCGGAGGCGCTCCGATCAGGCGCGATACCGAGTGCCGTTCCTGGTATTCACTCATGTCAATCCGCACCATGGAATGTTCGTCGTTGAAGAGAAATTCGGCCAGTGCCCGTGCCAGCTCGGTTTTGCCCACGCCGGTGGTGCCCAGGAAAATAAACGAGCCGATGGGGCGTTTGACATCGCTCAGTCCGGCCCGTGAACGGCGGATCGCATCCGAAATGGCTTCAATCGCTTCGTCCTGCCCGGCCACCCGCTTATGCAATTCGGCTTCCAGGTGCAACAGCTTTTCCCGTTCACTCTGTACCATCCGGCTGACCGGAATACCGGTCCACCGCGCCACCACGTCGGCAATGTCATCGGCGGTCACTTCTTCTTTAAGCATGCGGCTGCCGCTTTGTTTTTCACTGAGTTCATTCTTCAGCGCATCCACTTTATCCTGCGATTCCTTGATGCGGCCGTAACGGATTTCCGCTACTT
>NZ_JBEBRB010000118.1:0-4216 GCF_040395035.1 Parapedobacter lycopersici
AAGATGCCGTGATGAAATTTCTGGAGAAGCAGGACGTGGCTATCCGCGCGGAGTCATTGGTGGCGAGCCGTTCATACAGCGGTGAGCTGGCTTATTCTTATGGCACAGCGGATGTGGCCGTTGCAGATAACATCATGCAGTGCAATTACGTGCGGATATGGCAGCTGCAACCGGATTTTCAGTGGAAAGTGATTATCGAAATGCTTTTCGAGCGGTAAAATTACTGCTGGGCAAGCGCCCCTTCCTTATTTTTAAGCCAGATTTTTAAGTCGTCGCAGTTGTAATACGCTTCGTTGATGTCGATGTAGGTCGTCTGTCTCCGGTTTTCAAACCACTCGCTGAGCTTGCGGTTGATCTTATCCTGAAGCGCGGCTTCCTTGATTTTGGCGAAATCCTGATCCAGGTTAGCCTGATGGGGGGCAGTGCGCGACTTGAGGTAGGTAAAACGGTAACCGGTTTTGCCGGTCTGGTCGGTAAACTGTGCCGGTCTCGAATACGCGCCCGGCTGCAGCGTGTCTATGGCGGTAAAGACTGCAGCATCCAGCTTATCGGCAGGGATCAGCGTGGTGCGGCTCTGCTGGTTTTCCATGTTCAGCAGCATTCCGCCGTTATATTTCGTCTCCTTATTGTCCGAATGGAGGGTCGCCGCCGTGTAGAAATCCAGCTTATTGGTGACGACCAGGTTGTGGATGCTGTCAATGTCCTTCCTGGCCCGTTCCAGGCTCGCAGCAGTAGGCTTAATCTGGACCAGGATATGCCGCGTGCGTACTTCTTCCCCGCGTCTTTCCAGCACTTCGAGGAAATGGAATCCGAACTCGGATTCGAATACCGGCGACAGCTCCCCGGGTTTAAGGCGGAACGCCACCGCGGAGAATTCCTTTACAAAACCGTCACGCGTATTGAAGCCAAGATCACCACCGTACGGAGCTGATCCCGGGTCCTGCGAATATAACCGGGCAACGGTCGCAAAGTCCGTCCCGTCCGCAACCTGTTTGCGCAGGTCCTCGGCCCGGTCGCGGTATTGCTGTTTTTCTTCACGGGTGAGTTTAGGGTATACCACCAGTTCACCCACTTCCACCTCGGTGTTGAAGTAAGGTAGGCTGTCCTTATCAAGCGACTCAAAATAACGCTTTACTTCCAAAGGTGTTACGTCGATGTCTGCGACGATATTCTGCTGCATTTTGTTTGCCTTCAACTGCTCGTATACGCTTGGGCGCATCTCTTCTTTATATTGGAGCAGCGAGCGGTTAAGGAAACGCTCCAGGCGTTCCTGTCCGCCGGCCTGGCTGGACATATACCGTAACCGGGAGTTAATATTATCATCCACTTCACTTTCTCCCACTTCAATCGAGTCGATCGCAGCCTGCTGTGCCAGCAACTTCTGGGTGAGCTGCTGCTGAAGAATGTAGCATTTGAAGTCTTCATTTGCTTTATTACCCTGCGCCAAGTATTGGGCGTATTGCATCTCTATTTCGGATTGCAGGATAATGTTTGATCCAACAACAGCCGCAACTTCATCAATGACCTGGGACTGGGCTGCTGCAAACCGGGGTGCGCCAAACAGCGCAAACAGCAAGAGAATACCGGTATATTTACTCATCAGTTATATGTTTCTATATTATTTTTCTTACGTGCATCGTCCATAATGAGTTTATGCATCTGGTCGATCAGCTCAATTTTGCGTTTATTCAATATGAGATTCCGGATATTTTCATACTCCAATGCGAGCGGCGACCGGTCATCCCCGAATCTTGAGTCGTGCAAAATTATCAGATATAATTCATTATTTTCAATTATTTCAAAAATTCGGCCGGTTTTGCCATAATCGCCCTCATTGATGCGGGCAAACGGAACGCGATTGGCCAGTTCCGAAGCGTAATGCCAGCCGGTATCCTGCAGCTGGTAATCCAATGCGTATACCGCGCAATACTTCTCCAGCAGGTCCCGGTCTTCAAAATCAGCCGACAGGAACCATCGCTTTACACGATCGAGTTCCGGTGCATCCGGTTTAAGTTTCACGTATGTCATTTTAAAAATCGGCTGCTTCAGCGTAAACAATGCCTCGCGGGCCTTGTAATAGGCCTGGATTTCCCCATCCGTAACCACCGTGTCCAATTTCTGGCTTACCAGTGCCTGTTCATACTCGTAGACGATTAAGCCATTCCGGTATTCCGTTACCTGCCGTTCCAGTCGCTCCGAATTAATATTGACGTTGCGCTGGGCATGATGAAGCAATGCTTGCTGGCGGATCCATTGTTCAATATAGGCATGGGCCAGCTGGATGCTGTCGTTCCCTGTCACACCCGGAGGAACTACGCCCTGCAGGCCTTCGGGATAAAGGTAGGCGTCATACGACCTGGCCACGGGTTGCGACTTTCCCCGGTGGCACGATTCCAGTGCAATGGCCAAAACGGCGGCAAACCCCATCAAAAAACACGTGTTTATTTTTCCCATACCAGCAGGTCGACCTACTTAAACATGGCTAAAATAATGTATTTGAGCATAATAATAAGCCCTTTTAACCATTTTTAACACTTTCCCGTAGCCTGTTTCCCTGTAGCCCGCCCCGGTTGTCGGACAACGGATTCGCTATGAATTAAAATATGATTAATATTTGCAAAATGGTCAGCAGATATCCTATATTTGAAATACCAATTATAAAATCATGTCAAACACACTACCAGCGCTACCCCTTTTGGTTGAGGAGATGGCTTCGGCAAATTCGGAGGATGCTTATGGGAAAGTATTTGCTTTGCTGTTTGCCCCCCTGCTTAAATTCTGTTATGGGATCGTTAAATCGGAAATGGCCGCTGAGGAGATTGCCAGTGACGTTTTATTGATGTTATGGCAGCGTCGGCAGACGCTGACAGCCGTTAATAACGTAAAGCATTATGCCTTTATATCCGCCCGGAATATGGCACTCAATTACGTTAAAAAGCAATCGGGCAAAACGGTGGTCTCCCTGAATGATGTCGATGTGGACATCCAGCTCGGTACAGTCGCCTCACCCGAAGCAATCCTGATACAGGGGGAAATGAAGGCGGGCCTCGAACGGGCCATCGCCAAGCTTCCGAATCAGGCTAAACTGGTTTTTAAACTCGTGAAGGAGGAAGGGTTTTCTTACAAGGAAACCGCAGATATATTGGGAATATCACCCAAAACGGTGGATGCACATTTGGTCAATGCGGTACGCAAACTGGTCCATATCCTTAAACAGGAATTCAACCTGACCTAGTTTTTTTTACGGCACTATACCAACGTTGGCATTGCGTTTTGGCCCACACTATGCTTGTTTTTTTTCCTATTTGTGCGTATGTTTGGTATCTTAACGGTCGCCTTTTCGGGATTGGATAGCATCCGGCAGAAGACCCCACACAGCCGTACGAACGACGTAACTCATGTAGAAAAGCAATATAAATGATGATGACAGATTTAACAGATCGCCGCAAGCTCAGAATGGGCATGGTAGGAGGGGGGCAGGGTGCCTTTATCGGAGAAGTACATCGTATTGCAGCCGCAATGGATGGATGGATCGAGCTGGTGTGCGGCGCGTTCAGTTCGTCCGCCGACCGATCAAAGGCGAGCGGCCGCTCGCTGCTGCTGCCCGATAATCGGGTATACGGCAGCTACCAGGAAATGATCGAGTCGGAAAGCAAGCTTCCGCAGGGCGAGCGCATGGATTTTATCAGCATTGTGACGCCTAATAATGCGCACTTCGGACCCGCAATGATGGCGCTGGAACACGGATTCCACGTCGTGCTGGAAAAACCCATGGCCTTTGATCTCGAAGAAGCCAGGCAGCTGCAGCAAAAAGTGGCCGAAACCGGCTGCTCACTGCTGCTTACGCATACCTATGTGGGCTATCCCATGGTAAAGGAAGCCCGTCACCTGGTCCGCGAAGGAAAACTGGGGAATATCCGAAAGATCTATGTGGAATATCCGCAGGGCTGGCTTAGTAAATTATCCGAAGTCACCGGCAACAAACAGGCCGCGTGGCGCACCGACCCGCAACAGTCGGGGCAAAGCGGCTGCATGGGAGACATTGGTACGCACGCCCTGCACCTCGCCGAATACATTTCCGGCCTGCGGGCAACCCGGCTCTGTGCTTCGCTGCACACATTCGTCGCCGGACGCAAGCTGGACGACGATGGCAACGTATTGCTGCAGTTTGATAACGGCGCAAGTGGCGTGCTGATGGCGTCGCAGGTTGCGGCAG
>NZ_JBEBRB010000119.1:0-4186 GCF_040395035.1 Parapedobacter lycopersici
ATACCGCAGTCCAGGTCTTCTTCCATTTTTCTTTTGTACATGCAATTGGACTTTATACAAAAATAAGCCAATTTTCGGGACGCTGCCATGCCGAATCTTTTTTCGGTTATTGTTCCGCCTGGTCTGATAGACGAAATTTGCCTTATCTTATCACATAAAATTACAGCAATGGAAAAAAAACCGAACAGGATCTCCGTTTTGGGACTGGGACAAATGGGAATGAAAATAGCGCAACTGTATTTAGCGGCTGGTTATGAAGTCCGTGTCTGGAACCGTAGCGATAGCAAAACAACGGGACTGACACAGGCTGTGGTTACCAAAACTGCCCTTGATGCCATTAAAGCCAGCACGATCAGTGTTGTTTGTGTTTCCGACAACGATGCGGTAAACGGGCTGCTTGAAAAATTAACCGACAAAAATGCGCTCAACGGAAAGGTGCTTATTAACCTGACTACCGGAAGCCCGTTGGAAGCAGATAAATTGGAAAAATTGCTTTCCGATTATGGAGGCAAGTACATCAACGGCGCCTTACAGGTGGCACCTGATCAAATGGGACTTGAAACAACGACTGTATTGCTGTCCGGGGATGAAAATGCCTATCGGCAGAGCAAAACTGCACTACGGATTCTTGGCGGCAACCTGAAATACCTCGGCGCAAAGGCCGCGGCTTCCTCGGCAATGGACCTGGCAAGCCTTACCTGGCTGTATGGCTCCTACGTGGGTTTGATTTACGGAGCGAAACTATCGCAGGCATACGGTTTGGACCTGACAGATTACAGCAACCTGATTGGGGAAGTTACACCGGGTTTTACGGATTTTTTCAAGCATGAGATCGGTGTGATTTCAAAAGGCGACTTCCGTATTTCGCAAAGCCCGTTGGCGATAAGTGTTGCAGCAACCCAACGAATAGCTGCCACTTTCCAAAATTTAAAGGTAATGAGCGGGTTCCCCAATGCGTTGGCGGGCATTTTGGAGAAAGCCCGGCAGGATGGCCTGGAAAATAAAGAACTGGCTGCGATTATCAACGTCATAGGGCAACAGGAAAACTGATTGGACAGCTGCGATTTTTGGCACTGATGTCAAGTCGCGGACCATGAAAAACAGGGAAGCACCGAATGTGCTGCTAATTTTTAGATAAATTTGATAGTTGTCCGATTAAACCGTACATTTGCACTCCTGTTTAAGAATACAATAAAAATAGAATAGCGTCATGAAGAGAACATTTCAGCCATCGCAACGGAAAAGAAGAAATAAGCACGGGTTTCGCGAACGCATGAGCACAGCCAACGGCCGTCGCGTATTGGCAGCCCGCAGGGCAAAAGGCCGGAAACGTCTTTCCGTATCGGACGAGGGACGCCACAAATCCTAATGTTGCATTACCGGTGATCGCTTGCATCCGGAGCCTTACCGGTTTCGGGGTACGTCATCGATAATGAGAAAGCATACATTTACCAAAGGAGAACGATTGTGTAGCAAAAGGTTGATTGATAGCCTTTTCCACGATGGTTCTTCTTTTTTTATATACCCCTACCGGGTAACGTTCCGTCCGGCGGATAAACAAGAATACCCGGTTCAGGTACTGTTTGCTGTACCGAAGCGGCGTTTCCGGCATGCCGTGCAGCGTAATGTGCTGAAACGGCGTATGCGCGAGGCCTACCGGATACAGAAACCGGAGTTATTGTACCCGCACCTCGAATCGCTGCCGTTTACGTTGACGCTGGCCATTCAATATGCGGCAAATGAATTGCTGGACTATCCGCTGTTGTTTGCACGGATGACGGATGTATTGCGAAGATTACAGCATGAAAGCGCTCAGATTCATATGGGAGAAACTCATTAAGGCCGCTTTGGGCAGTATTTTTCTGGTGCTCATCCGCGCCTATCAGCTGCTGTTGTCGCCAATGTTCGCTGCATCGTGCCGCTTCACGCCCACCTGTTCGCAATACGGACTGGAGGCCATCCGCAAATACGGTCCTTTCCGCGGTGGCTGGCTTACACTGAAGCGGATCTCCCGCTGTCATCCCTGGGGTGGGCATGGCCATGATCCTGTACCCTGACCACCAATCCCCGGTTATGGGTCACAAAAAATCCCTACCTTCGCACCATGTCCGCAAATCATATTCTTCAGCTTGAAACGGCCACGCAGGTATGCTCCGCCGCACTTTCCGTCAATGGCCAGACCATTGCCTTCCGCGACATCGATGAGCCTAATGTGCATGCCAGCCGGCTGACCCTGCTCGTCAGTGAGCTGCTGGCTGAAGCGGGTCTTTCTTTCGCCGATCTGCAGGCGGTAGCGGTGAGCAAGGGTCCGGGATCGTACACCGGACTGCGTATCGGCGTATCCGCGGCCAAGGGATTCTGCTATGCGACGGATTTGCCGCTGATCGGCATCAGTACGTTGACCGCCATGGCATCCGGTTTTGCCGAACAGCACCCCGGTCTTGTCCGGCCGGAAACGAAGCTGTGCCCCATGATTGATGCGCGCCGGATGGAAGTATATTCGGCCATGTATAGTCCGCAGCTCGACATCACCCAGCCAACCGGTGCCCGCATCATTGATGCATCGTCATTTGATCCGTTCGAAGATGCCGGAGAAATCCTGCTGTTTGGCAGCGGGGCGGAAAAATTCGAAGTGCTGTTTGCCGGTCATCGTCACGTCACCGTTAGTTCCGGTTTTAAGAATTCAGCGAGCCACATGAGTGCGCTGGCTTATGCAGCCTGGCAGGCCGGCGATTTCGTTGACGTCGCTTATTTTGAGCCCGATTACCTGAAGGATTTTGTTGCCACGGCACCGCGGCAGAAATGAATTATAACCACCCTTTCCGCTTAAACCAAAAGTAAATAGCAATCGAGAGCCCCAGCATCAGCGCCATGACTGCCGGATAACCATACGGCCACGTCAATTCAGGCATAAACTTGAAGTTCATTCCGTATACGCCTACAATAAAGGTAAGTGGCATGAAAAAGACAGAAAACACGGTCAGCACGCGCATGGTCTCGTTGGTGCGTTGCGAGGAAATCGAGAAATAGAGCGATAGTAATTGTGCGGTATTTTCCGAAAGGTTGTCGAAAAAGGTCTGTGTGCGGATATACAGGTCGCGGAGGTCGCGCGTATATGCGGTGCTCTGTTCGGGGGTATCGATATTATCGATGATTTCATAAGACAGCAGCAGGATCTTCCGGATGACATCGATTTTACGTTTCACGAAATACAGTCCGCGTAATATGGGCGATTTCTGCTGCCGCAGAAACACCCGCTCTTCGTAATAATCCAGTGTTTCCGACAGCTTAACGCTGGATACGTCAAACGTCAGTATCGATTCCCGGATCAGGGTGTTCAGCAGGTGCAGCACATTATCGCACGCGCCGGAATCAATGCGTTTGCTTTTTACCGTTTCAATAAGCGCGTGTTCCTTTTTGTGTACCGTAATCAGGTACGACTCATTGAAGAAGATGGCAATTTTATTGGTGAGCTCCTGTATTGTGTCTGCCTCGTGGACCGGCCGGCTGTCCAGTACCCGGAAAATCACGAATGTATAATGGTCAAACAGTTCATACTTGGGTAGGTGATCGGGCTGCATCCAGTCTTTGATGGAAGCCTCATGCAACTGGAACCGGGTCGCTATCTGGTTAATTTCCCCGTCGCTCGGTGACGACAGATCAACCCAGTCGAACCCGTTTTGGTCTTTTGAAGCAAAGGATTGGATCATAGCCGGTCGCGTTAAATCGTGAAATGAACCGAATGTCTAAAAAAAACTCGACTTTTGCGATGCTTTTTCTGATAAAAGTCTTTTTTTTGTTGTAAATGACGGTACTGCCACCGGTAACAAGACAAGATACATGCCAGTAACGATAGTCAGAAAGAAGCAGATTTTCCAACCGGATTCCAGCCGGGTAATTGCACGTTACCTATTTGCGGGGGATGAACGCGCGAAGCGCCTGATCAAAGCTGTTATGGCACTTACCGACGAGCGGCAGCGCGAGGTACTCAGCCAGGTGCAGCGCAAATATTCCACCAGGCACCGCAGTATCCAGCGGATATTTGTGAATCATTTCAAGCGGTTGACTCCACTCATGGAGCAGATGGAAATTGATCCGTCGAAATTACCCGAGCACCTGAAACTGCTGATCGGTGCTTATTTCACCATGGAGTATTCCATTGAGGCAGCGGCATTTTTTAACCCGT
>NZ_JBEBRB010000120.1:0-4096 GCF_040395035.1 Parapedobacter lycopersici
CGGCCCACGATGCATTCAGCTATTTCGGTCGGGCGTACGGTGTCGAGGTCAGGGGTCTGCAGGGCATATCTACCATGTCCGAATTTGGGCTACGCGACGTATCCGACCTGGTGACATACATTACGGCGCACCGGATACCTGCGGTATTCGTGGAGAGCTCGGTGTCCGACAAGTCGCTGAAGGCCGTGCTGGCCGGTGTCCGCGAGCGCGGCGGCCATGTACGCATCGGGGGTAATCTGTATTCCGATGCCATGGGAGAAGCCGGAACACCGGAGGGAACATACATCGGCATGGTGAAACATAATGTGCAGACGATTGTCGAAGCATTGGGGACTGTAAATGAACCGTGATCAATCGTCTGTGAACGGAGAAACGGAATAAAATGAGGTCGGTGGCGATCGTTGAACGTAAACATAAGAGTTAAGGACTAAGGGCTAATGCGAGTAGCTCACAATTAATAAAGAAATGATTATACAAACACCGGATCCTGTACTGGAAGTTCACGACCTGACGGTAAGCTATGCAAGAAAGCCTGTGCTTTGGGGTATCGATTTTACGTTACCCGCGGGCAGCATCACAGGCATCGTTGGTCCAAATGGGGCTGGTAAATCCACACTGCTGAAGGCCATTATGGGACTCATCCCACTTTCAAGCGGGTATGTAAAACTCTTCGGCGAACCACTGGATATCGTCAGGAACCGCATCAGCTATGTACCGCAGCGCGAATCCGTCGACTGGGATTTCCCGGTTTCAGTACTGGACGTCGTGCTGATGGGCCGCTACGGAAAAATGGGATTGCTGGGAAATCCGGGTCGTCACGACCGTGATGCGGCGCTTCATTGCCTGGAAAAGGTCGGAATGTCGGCCTTTGCTAAACGGCAGATTTCCCAGCTTTCGGGCGGGCAGCAGCAACGGGTCTTCCTTGCCCGGGCGTTGGCCCAGGAAGCTGATTTCTATTTTATGGATGAACCCTTTGCGGGTGTGGATGCCGCTACCGAACAGGCCATTATCGACCTGCTCAAGGATATGGCGGCTGCGCATAAAACCATCGTAGTGGTACATCACGACCTCCAGTCGGCACGCACGTATTTCGATTGGATGGTATTGCTCAACATGCGGCTGGTAGCCGCCGGTCCTACCGAACAGGTCTTTACCGAAGTGCTTGTACAACAGGCATACGGCGGTCGGCTCAATTTGCTGTCGCAGGTAGGTGACCTGATGGAAAAAAGGGAATTTCCTACGCGCGAAAACTGATGTTATGGAAAACTTCCTCACCTTTTTTTCGTTTTCCGATCCCAATGTACGGTATGTGGTGCTGGGCACCATCCTGCTTTCAGCCAGTGCTGCGATGGTCGGGTCGTTTATCCTGCTGCAGAAGAAAGCGCTGGTGGGTGATGCCGTGGCCCATTCCGTATTACCCGGTATCTGTGCGGCTTTTCTGTTCTCGGGCACCAAGAGCATCCCGCTGATGCTGTTGGGGGCATTTGCTACCGGATGGCTGGCACTGGTGGCTATTGATTACCTTACCGCACATTCCAAAATCAAAAAAGATGCAGCTATCGGGTTGGTCCTTTCTGTTTTTTTCGGCACGGGCATCGTGATGATGACCTACATTCAGCAATCGGGCAACGCTGCACAAAGTGGCCTGGATCACTTTATCTTCGGCAAGGCTGCTGCACTGGTTGGCAGCGACCTACTGGTGTTCAGCATCCTTGCCATGGTCATTTTAATTACCGTCAGCCTGTTTTTCAAGACCTTCGCACTCATCGCATTCGATCGCGCTTTTGCTCAGGCACTGGGGTATCCGGTGCGTCGGTTGGACCTGCTGCTTACCAGCCTTACCGTACTGGCCGTGGTTACCGGCATTACTGCAGTAGGTGTTGTTCTCATGGCGGCCATGCTCATTACGCCACCCGCCGCCGCCCGGTACTGGACAGATAATATCCGGCGTATGGTACTGATTGCTGTCCTGTTCGGCACTTTTGCCGGGCTGGCCGGTGCCTATATTTCCTATATGGCCCCCGCCATGCCCACAGGTCCGTGGATGGTGGTAGTTTCCTCGCTCATCGCCTTTTTCTCGTTTTTCTTTGCCCCCAGGCGGGGAATCGTACCCAAGCTTTACCGGCAGCGTAAAAACCAGCGGATTATTGCCGAGGAAAATGCAATGAAAGTTTTCTATCACCTGGGTGAACAGCATGGAAACTTCATGGACCAGTATAATCTGCGGACTTTGATGGGGCAGCGTGATATGGGTGCGACTAACCTCCGGGCGGCGCTGCAACGGCTACAGGCCAAGGGATGGGTTACTGTGCAGCATGGACAGTGGAGCCTTACGGACGACGGTGTCGGTAAGGCCGCTAAGGTTGTCCGGCTACACCGCCTTTGGGAACTGTACCTCACCCAATACATGGCGATTGCCGCCGATCATGTACATGACGATGCGGAAACCATCGAGCACATCCTCACTCCGGAGCTGGAGCGGGAGCTCGAACACCAGCTGGGCTATCCGGATAAAGATCCGCATGACACTGAAATACCAAAAGGTTAATATACAATGAGTAAAAGAAGTTATATAATCAATAACATAAGATCAAACGATCGGTATTTGGACCATTATTAAATAATAATAAGTTGATTATCAAATTATCGTGTTTTCATATAAACACAGTTAATGAAGTTATACTACACAATTACTTCATAAATAATAATAAATAAAAACATACAGTCATTGACTAACTGGGAACCCATGGTCAACGGGAAGTAACCGGTGAACATGCAGCCAGTAAAAACAAAAAAGAATGGCTAATAGCTAATTAAAAATATGATTGCATTCTGGATTATATTAACCGGGGCCCTGGTGGCCATTACATGCGGACTGCTGGGCTGTTTCCTTGTGCTCCGCAAGATGAGCATGGTGGGTGATGCCATCAGTCACGCCGTACTACCCGGTATTGTCATTGCCTTTCTGTTGAGCGGCAGCCGCGAACCGCTGCCCATGTTGCTGGGAGCGGGCGCAACGGGGTTAGTAGCTACGTTTCTCATTGCGTATTTCCACCGGCGGGCCAAATTGCAGACCGATGCCGCTATCGGCGTCACGTTTACTTTTCTGTTTGCCATCGGCATCATCCTCATCAGCGCATTCGCCGGCCAGGTAGATATCGACCAGGACTGTGTACTTTATGGAGAGATCGCCTACGTACCGATTGACCTGTGGATCACGGCAAGCGGCACGCATCTGGGGCCACGCCCGGTATACATTCTTTCTAGTGTATTACTACTGGTAATACTATTTATTACACTGGGATACAAACAACTAAAACTTACCTCATTCGATCCGGAGTTTGCTGCTGCAATCGGTATTTCCACCAGTCTCTGGCATTACCTGCTTATGGGTGCCGTATCACTCACCACGGTCAGCTCTTTTGAGTCGGTCGGCGCCATCCTTGTTATCGCCTTTCTGATCGGGCCGCCCGCCACGGCCTACCTGCTTACCCGGGATCTCCGGCAGATGCTATGGATTACCGCCGGACTGGGCGTGTTCATCGCTTTTACCGGCTACTGGCTGGCCTATTGGCTCAACGCATCCATAGCCGGATGCATGGCCATGGTCGTTGGCGTTTGCTTTTTAGCGGCGTTCGTCCGTTACCGGCTTACAACGGGTGCAAAAACAGTAATGACGTCCGCCGCATAGCGGCCGGTCGGCAGCACCTGCTGGTGCTTTACCGGTTGCCCTTATCGATCCATTGCTGGAATACAGTCCAGTCGTAATAATGGAAAACCATACCGTTGCTCATGGCCACAAACACGCCCTCCGGAAATTGGGGGCCCAGGTTTACGGCCGTTACGTCCGCGCCATCGCACTCCACCGTCGATACCGGAATCTCGGCCAGTTGCGTATGCTCGTGTGGCTTACCGGCTGCACCCTCGCGCGGATATACCATAAACGTATTGGCCTGCTGGTTGGACACCAGCAGATAGCCCGTACTATCGCTGCTTTTATAGATGGCAATCCCTTCGTGGTCGTCGGCAAAGCCTGTCTGCGCAAACAGCGCCAGCTCCCCGTTATCATTGCGTTCAGGGTCCGCCTGGTATTTGC
>NZ_JBEBRB010000121.1:0-4009 GCF_040395035.1 Parapedobacter lycopersici
AATACATCCAGCGTGAACTGATTAAGGTATCCACCGAAATCATCAACAACGCATACGAGGATACCACGGATATTTTCGATTTGCTGGACCACGCGGAAAAGAGCCTGTTCGACATTGCGCAGAACAACCTGAGGCGTGATACACGCAAGATGGACGACATCATGCGTGAGGCGGTGGAAGCGCTGGAAACGCTGCGCGACCGCACCGATGGCCTAACGGGAGTTCCTTCGGGTTTTACCGAGCTGGACCGGATGACCTCTGGCTGGCAGCCTTCCGACCTGGTGATTGTGGCGGCACGCCCCGCCATGGGTAAAACGGCTTTCGTATTGAGCTGTGCCCGCAATGCGGCGGTTGATCATGGAAAGCCGGTGGCGGTATTTTCATTGGAAATGTCGTCCGTGCAACTGGTTAACCGGCTTATCGCGGGCGAAACCGAAATCGAGCAGGAGAAGCTGCGCAAAGGCAACCTGGCCGACCATGAATGGACGCAGCTCCATTCGCGTATCGGCCGGCTTACCCAGGCACCCCTGCTGATCGATGACACTCCCGCGCTTAATATCTTTGAGTTCCGTGCGAAATGCCGGCGATTGAAAGCCCAGTACGATATCCAGATGGTAATTGTGGATTACCTGCAGCTCATGCATGGTAAGAACGACGGCAAAGGCGGAAACCGCGAACAGGAGATCGGTAGCATATCGCGGTCGCTTAAATCGGTGGCCAAGGAGTTAAATATTCCCGTGATTGCACTTTCGCAGTTGAGCCGTGCGGTGGAAAGCCGCCCGGGCGGAAGCAAGCGTCCCATGCTTTCGGACTTACGTGAATCGGGGTCTATCGAACAGGATGCCGACATGGTACTGTTCCTTTACCGTCCGGAATATTATGGCCTCACGGAAGACGAGGCCGGCCAGTCAACGGCCGGTGTTGGGGAGGTCATCATCGCCAAGCACCGGAACGGCGAAACCGGTACCGTACAGCTTCGTTTCATCGGTAAGTATGTGAAATTTGCCGACCTGGAGAATGACTTTTCTTTTGGCGGCGGTGATTTTCCGGCTTCCGGTTCATTCAGTGCCGGTCTGGGTCCGTCCGCGTCATTTGACCAGCCTGGCAGTATTACACGGCAGTCGCGCATGAATGACATGAATGATGATGCGCCTTTTTAAATGCGCAGCGGTCCCTCATCCGGTTTTCTGATAGTCTCCTTCTTTTTCGATTTATTAGCTGATTATCAAATATTTATGTTGTTTTCGGCGTTTTCGTAACTGTTCCGTTAGGCTACCGGCCTCCGTTTTTCCAAAATATTATCAAAAAATGACATGACCCGTTGGGGTTATGGCATGATTTTGTACCACGTCTTTCCAGTATTCATCCGTTCCTTTGACGTTATTTTGATTAGTTTGTGGAAGCGTTGCTTGATTTTTTAAATAACTTAACCAATCCTGATTGGATTGTTGCCCACGGTGGCCTGTATTTATTACTATTTATTGTTTTTGCTGAAACCGGTATTCTCATCGGTTTTTTCCTTCCGGGTGATCCCATTCTGTTTATCGCAGGTATTATCATTGCCAATTTGACACTGGGACCGGTAGACTCCGTGCTTACTCTGCTGTATTGGATTGCCCTGATTTCGGCGGCCGGTATAGTGGGTAATTTCGTAGGATACTGGTGCGGAAAATATTTTGGACACCGGCTGTTGCGGATGAAAGACAACTGGCTGTTTAAGAAGGAATATATTTTCCGTGCGCAGGAATTTTATGACAAGCGCGGCGGGATGGCCATTATTCTGGCACGTTTCCTGCCCGTTGTGCGGACATTTGCACCCATTGTGGCCGGTATCGTGAAGATGGATTTCAAGAAGTTTGCACTTTACAATGTGGTGGGCGGCATCCTTTGGGTAGGCAGTCTGGCAACCCTGGGTTACCTGCTCGGCGAGAACGCCTGGGTTCAGCGTAACCTGGAATACGTCATCATGGCAATTGTATTCCTCGCCACGGCGCCGGTGCTGCTCAAGCTGGGTACCGGTGCGGGGAAACGGAAGCAGGCAACGCCTGCGGTTGAGACGGAGACTGTCGAAGAGGAGTGCTAGGTGGGGTTTCGTGATCGGGTTTTGGGTACTTTTGCGGCCAGGCGTACCGAAGAACCCACCTAAATTCGTACCTTTACGGCACGATCACGAAACAGAAAAGACAGGAATTAATTTTGGATTATTTAGCTGGATTGAACCCCTCGCAGCGGGCGGCCGTGGAACAGACAAACGGCCCGGTCATGATTGTGGCCGGTGCGGGGTCTGGAAAAACACGCGTCATTACATACCGGGTAGCCCACCTGATCAAACAGGGCGTAGACCCCTTTCAGATTCTGGTGCTTACCTTTACCAATAAGGCGGCAAAGGAAATGCGCAACCGCATCACCGCGGTGGTGGGCGATGAGGCAAGGAACATCTGGATGGGGACGTTCCACTCGGTTTTTGCGAAGATATTGCGTGCGGAAGCCGAACACATCGGCTATCCGCGCAACTTTACCATATATGACACCGACGACAGCAAAAGCCTGCTCCGGGCCATTCTGAAGGAAATGCAGCTGGATGATAAGCTGTATAATGCCAATTTTGTATACAATCGCATCTCGTCGGCGAAGAACAACCTGATATCCGCCACGGAGTATAGCAGCAACGAGCAGATCCAGGCGGATGACTTCGCCAACGGCAGAGGCCAGCTCGGTCAGATTTACCTGACCTATACGCAGCGGTGCTACAAAGCCGGGGCCATGGATTTTGATGACCTGCTGTTCAAGACGAACGTCCTGTTCCGGGAGTATCCGGAGGTGCTGCACAAATACCAGCACAAATTTAAGTACCTCATGGTGGATGAGTATCAGGACACCAACTTTTCGCAATACCTGATTGTGCGAAAGCTGGCGGCAATTAACGAGAACATCTGCGTGGTGGGCGACGATGCCCAGAGTATTTACGCGTTCCGCGGAGCGAATATCCAGAACATCCTCAATTTTGAAAAGGACTATCCCGATCTGCGGGTATTTAAGCTGGAACAGAACTACCGTTCGACACAGAATATCGTTAATGCGGCCAACAGCATCATAGCGAATAATAAAGATCAGCTGAAGAAAAATGTCTTCTCCGAGAATGAGCAGGGCGAAAAAATCCGGGTAAACCGGGCATTCAGCGATAACGAGGAAGGAAAAATTGTTGCGGAAACCATTGCCCAGGAACGGGCGCTGCACGGCGGTAAATACCTCGATTTTGCCATTCTGTACCGAACCAATGCCCAGTCCAGGGCGATGGAAGAGGCACTTAGGAAGATCAATATCCCCTATAAAATTTACGGGGGTACCTCTTTTTATCAACGGAAAGAGATTAAAGACCTGATCGCGTATTTCCGGTTGGTATTCAATCCCAACGATGAGGAAGCCCTGAAACGGGTGATTAACTACCCGCGCCGGGGAATTGGCGACACTACGGTCGACCGCATCCTGGTGGCGGCCGACCAGCAGCAGATTACGCTGTGGGATGTGATCAGCAATGCCGCATCCTACCTGGACGGCCGGAGTGCGGGTGCGGTCGGCGCATTTGCTGTCCTGATCCAGGGTTTTCAGGTGGTGGCAAAAAACCATTCGGCATTTGACGCCGCCATGCATATCGCGCAGCATTCGGGTATACTCAAAGACCTATATGCGGATAAATCCGTGGAGGGCCTCAGCCGCTATGAAAATATACAGGAACTGCTCAACGGAATCAAGGAGTTCAGCGAACGCGAGGATATAGCTGAAAAGGGACTTGATGTTTTTATGCAGGACGTGGCGTTGCTGACCAATGATGATAATGACAAAGACCCCAATGCGGATACCGTTTCGCTGATGACCATCCACTCTTCCAAGGGGCTGGAATTTCCCAATGTATTTATTGTGGGACTGGAAGAGAACCTCTTTCCTTCGCAGCTTTCGCTCAATTCGCGCAGCGAGCTGGAGGAAGAACGGCGGTTGTTTTATGTGGCTG
>NZ_JBEBRB010000122.1:0-3979 GCF_040395035.1 Parapedobacter lycopersici
ACATCGGCAATCTGCACCCGGCTGGTATTCAGCCGGTCGATCCGGTTGAGCGACCGGTAAGTACCGGCGAACTTGAGCAACCCCTCGCTCCTTCCGCGGATGGTCTGTACGCCGATACGGATGTCTTCCAGCTCCTCACGCTGCGGCATCTGCTGCAGCCGGTTTTTCAGGGTATCGGCCAGTGACGATATCGGTGCAATGGAATTCATGATCTCGTGGGTCAGCACACTCAACAGCTTCTGCCAGGCTTTTGACTCGGTCTCATCGATGGTTTCGTTGACGTTCTGATAGGTGATCAGCCGGTAGCTGCCTTCGGCGGTCTGAAAATCCCGTGCATAGAGCAGCACCTTTAGGTTTCCACCCGCCGCCGGCAGCGTTTGCAGCAAAGCGTTCCCGATGGCCAGGCCAATGGTCTGCCGGTAAAGCTCAGGATTACGTTTTTCCAACGCTGAAAAGTCGTGGAGGTGGGGAATGGCAAAAAGTTCACGGAAGGCTTTGTTCATCCAGATGACCTTGCCGGAATTTTTGTCGTAAGACAGGATGGCCGTATCCACAATATCCAGGATCTGTTGCAGGTATTGGTATTGGATTTCCCTGTCGCTGCTTATTTTCCGCAGTATGGCATTTACATTGTTGAACGCCTCGTACATCGGTCTCAATTCTGCCGACATGCCCTTGGTGCGGAATATACGGGTAAAGTCGCGGTATTTTGCGGCTTCGGCAAATTCATCCAGTTCCCGGTAAATACGCCATTGCGCACGGAAATTGATCACAAACAGCCAGATACATATAGGCGCGACCAGGAGTGCCGGCCAGTAATTGGCCTGCACAAGCAAATAAAGCAGCACGCCCAGCGCGAGGAATAGCGCCAGGCCGCGCCATAGCATCAAGCGCCTGATTGCCTTCATGGTCAGATATCGTATTTATTCAACCGCCGGTACAGTGCTGCACGGGTAATTCCCAGTTCCCTGGCCGCCTTGGTGATATTGCCGTTATGCTTATCGACCACATTCCTTATGGTCGCACGTTCCAGCTCACCCAGATTATGTTCTGCTTCGGTGGTTTCGACCGGTGCACTGCCCGGTTTGTTTTCTATCGGGGAAAAGATAATATCGGCCGGTGTTAGTAATTCCTGCTCGGCCATGATAACCGCACGCTCCATGCTGTACTGAAGCTCCCGTACGTTACCGGGATAGTGGTAGGCCAGCAGTTTCTGGCAGGCTGCTTCACCCAGTTTCACTTCGGGTTTCAGGTACTTGGCTGCATATTTTTTCAGGAAATGATTCGCAATCAATACAATATCTTCCCCACGTGCCCGAAGTGGCGGTACCTGGAGCTCCACCGTATTAATCCGGTAGATGAGGTCGCGCCTGAACCGGCTTTCATCGGCCAGCGTCTCCAGCGGGACATTCGTGGCGCAGAGCAGCCGGATATCCACCGGCACCGGACTATTGCTTCCCAGCGGCACCACCTGCCGGTTCTGGAGGGCGGTTAACAGCTTAGCCTGCTGCCGCAGCGGAATGTTGCCGATTTCATCGAGGAACAAGGTTCCGCCGTTGGCCGCCTCAAACCGCCCCTCCCGGTCGTCGCGGGCGTCGGTGAAAGCCCCTTTTTTATGGCCGAACAATTCACTTTCGAACAGGGTGTCGGTAAGCGAGCCTACATCTACCTTGACATAGGGCTTCTCCGCCCGCATGGATTGGGTATGTATTGCGGCCGCAATCAGGTCCTTACCCGTGCCGTTTTCGCCAAGGATCAGGATATTGGCATCGGTGGGTGCAATTTTTTTTATTTTGTAGAACAGTTCCTGCATAATAGCCGATTCACCAATCAATTCCATCGGCGGGGCAACCGAAACCGGTTTGGTGGATTTTCCCTTCTTCTGGTTCGCAAGCGTTTCTTCGATGATGGCCATCAGCTGCTCGTTCTGCCAGGGCTTTACCACGAAATCCACCGCACCCTGCTTAAGCGACCGCACGGCCAGGTCAATAGCGCCGTAGGCCGTAATCAGGATCACGGGAAGCTGCGGTTTTAATGCGTTGACCCGGTTGAGCCAGTACAGCCCCTCGTTCCCTGTATTGATGGCGCTTTTGAAATTCATATCCAGCAGCATCAGGTCTACGTCATTCCGGCTTAGCAGCGTAGGGATATTTTCGGGATTGTGCTCGGTGATGACTTTCTTTACCCGGTTTTTCAGCAGTAACGTTACTGCCGTGAGTAAGTCCCGGTCGTCATCTACTACTAAAATGGTTGCGTTTTTCACGGTATATGTATTAGGTTAAATCCGGAATTTATTCCATTTTTATCAAAACTACTATAAAATATCCACGCTGACACGGACTATTCCTACTTTTTATTCGTATCACGAATGTTAGCTGTTCCGCGGTTTAGCTACCATGTGTTTATTTACTGGCTGCTACCAAGTCAGTGCTTCAACAGGCCACCCACACCCGGCTACCGCATAAGCAGGCATCAGGGTTTACGTCGGCGGTAACGGGGCTGATGCAACACCGGCGGCAATTAATGCAGCACGAAGGAGTGGTGCCCACCACGTGACGGGGCGCACTGGTTCGATGGCCTAGAACGCAAGGTTTCCGCTGTAATAATCGATCATCAGCTGCCGCATGATCCATTCGTATTTTGAGATGAGGAGCCTGGCGTTGGTCGTATCCATTTTATTCTTTGCAATCAGAAAAGGGACGGAATCGATGTCACCTGCCTCAAACCGGATTTCCGCAATCCGGTATGAAGCGCTGAAACTGGCGGATTCCTCGACGAGGTTATTGTAGCTGTCCTTGGCCAGTGCCAAGTCGAAGATTGCCTGGTCTGTCTGCTGCCGCAGCATATTTCGCTGGTTTTCCTCCAGGTATTCGGCATTGGATACCGCCAGCTTGGCACGCGCCACATTATTCCGGGTGGTTAACCCGTTGAGCAGCGGGATGGTCAGGGTGAACTCTAAATACCGGCCCAGGTTATTCTGCATCTGCCGGCCATAAGACAGGTTCTCATTACCCGAATAATTGCTTTCGAACCCGGCACCGACTTTCAGCGAAGGAAAATAAACAGAGCGGGCTACCTGCAGTGCAACACTGGCCTCTTTTGACCGTAATGCAGCGGCCCTGATGGCGGGCAGCGTATTTACCGCATAATCGTAAAGCTGTACCTGATCGGCGGGCTGCGGATCGGCCAGCAGCTGCTCGTCCAACGGGCGGATTTCAACCACACTTCCCGGCGGCAGGTTCAGCAGGTTGGCCAGCGCTACGCGGCTATTGTTGCAGCTGATGAGCAAATCATTGACAGCCGTCTGGTCGGCCATATATTGTCCCTTGAGGTCGTAATAATCACCCGGATTGATGGCTCCTTTTTCATGCTGTATGGTTGCCTGGTTCAGCTTTTGTTCGGTTACTTCCGCATTCAGCTCGGCTTGTTTCAGCATGTCCTGCGCAGTAAGCAACTGCACGTAGGCAAGCATGACGTCCAGTTTCACCTGGTCCTGTACATTATCGTTTTCCATTTCCGTTGCCTGCAGGGCGATGGCCTGCTGGCGGATGTTACGGAGTGTACCCAGTCCGTCAAACAGTGTCAGTGAACTGCTGATATTCTGGTTGCCTGCGGTAAACCGCCGCTCAATATATTGGTTGGTCGTAGGATCGATCCGCCGGCCCTGGCTGAGCGAATGGCCCAGTGTGGCGTTCAGGCTGGGCAGCTGGTTCTGCCAGGCCTGCCGACGGTCAATTTCCGCCTGCTCAACCAGCAACCGGCTTTGCTGGGCGTTGATGTTCTGCTGGAGTGCAAGCGCGATGCATTGTTCGAGGCTTAAGGTATCCACATCGGCGACCTGGCTGCTGGCTGTGGAAAAAACCAGGCATAAACAACTGATCAGGGTAAAATTATATACATGGTAACGTTTCATTGTTTATTTATTTTGCTCCTATCCTTCCATAGCCTGTGCCAAACTAACAGGAAGCTGAAAAACAAC
>NZ_JBEBRB010000123.1:0-3929 GCF_040395035.1 Parapedobacter lycopersici
TGGACTCGGGCAGGCTTTCCCGTTTCAGCTCAAAAGCATCCCAATTCTGTGTATTACTGTTGCCGGCAGTATGGTCTACCTTGGCAATATCGTCGTTACTGGCCATCACTCCCCCGGCGATCGCCTTTTCTACCCACTGCCGGGAGAGCGCTGGATCCACCTGTGTCAGCCGCATGCCCAGTCTTAGCATCAACGAATAACCAAATGTTTTCCATTTATCGGTATTACCCTCGTAAAGTACATCGTTGATTCCGAACGTCGGTTTCGATGAGTCCAGCTGGTTAATTGCGGTTTCCAGTTTAGCCAGCATATCGGGGTAAATATCCGATTGCTTGTCGTATTTGGGTTTGTGAACCTGGTTGATATATCCCTGGCCCGCTTCGGTGTAAGGCACATCGCCATACATATCGGTGACCCGGTGCAGTACATAAACCCGCCAGATACTGGCCATGGCGTGGTGGTTGACCAGTTCCGGGTTTCCTTCCGTAAAGGCAATGGCCTCCTGCAGTTCGGGCAGGTGGGAATTGTAAATCTCAAAAAAGAGATCGCCGAACTGGCCGTTTTCAAAATTCTTGTCCCCGGACCAGTTGGTTCCCAGCGAGGCCATGTACTGCATGGTACCCGCAAAGTACTTGATGTTGGTCCGGTTCCGGTCATTGGTTCCCGTACCCGCCGTACGGACGATGCTGGTCGTAAACAGGTTTCCGATAACCGGTTCCGTATAGGCATTCGGATTACGGTTCATTTCTTCAAATCCTTTATCGCACGATGTAAGCAGCAACGCAGCTAAACTTCCCAGCATCAGCGCTGAGCTTATTTTTCTTATAGTGTATTTCATGGTCGTTTTGTTGAGCGTCATTCCTTTTCCCATTAGAACCTGACTGATAAATTCAACCCATAGCTGCGCACGGTCGGCAAGCCGAAGTTTTCCAGCCCCTGGGCATTTCCATTGCTATAGCTCGATTCCGGATCGATATTCCGTGCCTTGTTCAGCAGGAGAAACAGGTTGCGGGCCACAAATGAAATATTCGCTGCCTGAACGGGCGTCTTCTCCAGTAAACGGCCCGGCAGCGAATAACCCAGTGTAATGGAACGCAGCTTGATGAAATCCGCATCGGTGACAAACTGATCGGTCAGTGTCGACCAGATTGTCGAATAATAAGTCTGCGCGGTGACGCTGCCGGAATAAGGGTTACCCTCCTGGTCTACCCCGGACACCTGCACGCCATTTTCCCTGACCCCGTTTTCCACCGTGCGCTTGTCCAGCCCGAACTGCGTGCCGTACGCGTTGGTGGCCGAGTAAATCGAACCGCCGAATTTTCCGTCGACCAGCACACTCATGTTGAACGATTTGTAACGGAAGCTATTGGTTAGCCCGAGTGTCAGCGGCGGCACGCCCTGTCCTAAAATTTCCAGCGGCCCCTGAATCGGTATACCCGTTGCACCATTGTAAATGATTTCCCCATTTTGGTTGCGGGCTGCCCGGTTTCCGGCGATTAATCCGAAAGGTTCTCCTTCAAAATGGTAAACCCATCCATTCAGCGTCCGTGTGGTTGCACCCGGGAGATACAGCGAGGTCAATCCATCGGCAATTTTCAGCACGGTGTTCTTATTATAGGCCATATTTAAGGCAACGTCCCAGTTAAAATTGGTCTTTTGTACCGGCGTACCTGTTAACAGCAATTCAACTCCGCGGTTTTGAATCTGCCCGACGTTCATGGCAACACTGCCATATCCGGACGAAATCGGTACGGACGCATTTACGATGTCATTGGTCGTCGTCCGGTCGTATACCGTCAGGTCCATGCCCACCCGGTTATTGAAGATCCGCCCTTCAACGCCGAATTCCGTGGTCGTCGACGTATACGGCTTCAACGCGTTTGGAATGGTACTTCCGTTGATGGTCATCAGCGTCGCGCCGTTAATGTATAGCTGCGCGGAATTGCTATAAGTAAGATCCAGTCCATAAGGCGCCGGCGCGCCGCCACCCACCTGCGCCCATGAACCCCGCAATTTCAGGAAGTTCAGCCATTCGGGACGGCTGCCCCAGGCATCCGATGCAACGAACGTCATTCCCACCGATGGATAGAGCAAACTGTTATTGTCGGCTGCCAGCGTAGAAAACCAGTCCTGCCTTGCGGTCAATGTCAGGTACAGGTAGCCATTATAACCGATATCTGCGGAACCGAAGAGCGAGTTGATTGCCCGCTGACTGTAATTCTGATTGAAATTCTGGGCACTCCCGTTCCCAATGAAATACTGGAACGGTACGTTAAACTGACCGCTGTTCAGACCGATTCCCTGAATGGTGCTGCGCATCTGATTACCGCCGACGAGCGCGTTGATGGAGAAACGGCCGAACGTTTTATCCAGTCCAAGGATCACCTCGCCATTCACTTCCTGGCGATCGTTCTGATTAGTCGACATCTGTCCGCGGTTATTAAAGGCGATACCGGACGGAATAATGTCAAATGCATCAAAATTGAAACGGTCTATCCCTACCCGGCCCGATGCATACAGGTAATCGGTAAAATGGTAACGGGCGACAAAAGAGCCCATGAACCGTTTACGAGTATCGCCGTTCCGCACCTTATTGATAACGAAATAAGGGTTTGTTACGTAGATATAATCACTCCAGACAAATTCGTTTCCCGTCGCCGGATCAAACCCAGGGGCCAGGGTGCGTACATCAATGCTGTTTGCCACCACCTGTACACCGGTGTTCACATTCCGGTCGAAATCGCCGGGGCGCGGGCGGTTCTTATTTTCCTGTATGCCGTATTGCGCCCGTCCTTCAAACGAGATCTTGTCGGCCAGATTGGCATTCACGCTTAAATTAAAGGTTTTCATGTTCAGGGAATTGTTAGGAACAATGCCCTCATTGTCGACATTCGCGGCCGAAAACCGGAAATTGACGGACTCATTACCGCCAACCAGCGCCAGTGTATTGCTGAATGTGCTGCCGGTATTGTAGAAATTGGTGATGTTATTGGGCTGCGCCACATACGGTCGTTCCTGCCCGTCGGGCTGCATTACCATGGAACCATCGAGCGGTGCACCCCAAGACATGCGTCCGTTGGCGATAGCCTCGGCCTGGGAGCCCGGCTTCTCACCCCTTGTTCCGGCACCGTATTCGTATTGCCAGTCCAGCAGATCGCGCGGGGTTTCGAGGGTATATGTCGTGTTATATTCCACGCCTATCCCCTGACGGGCCTGCCCCGACTTGGTTGTGATCAGGATTACCCCGTTGGCCGCACGCGAACCATAAAGTGCCGCGGCCGTACCGCCCTTCAATACGGAAATACTTTCAATGTCATCCGGGTTGATGCTGGACAATCCGTCACCCCTGTCGGTGCCGCCATACGTGCCCGGCGATCCCTGGTTTGAATTGTCGATTGGGATGCCGTTAACGACGATCAGCGGCTGGTTGTCACCATTCAGTGAGCCATTTCCGCGAATAACGATCCGTGTGGACCCGCCCGGTCCGGTTGAGGTACTTGTTGCATTAAGCCCCGCCACCCGGCCCGTCAATGCATTTCCAAGATTGATTTCCCGGGCTTTGGACAGGTCCTCCCCGGCCACCTCGGTTACTGAATAACTCAGCGATTTCCGCTCCCGGGTAATGCCCAGCGCCGTAACGACTACCTCGCCCAGCGCCTGAGCGTCGCTCTCAAGGGTAACGGCGATCGATGACTGTGCATTGACAGCTATCTCATTGGTTTTATAGCCGATATAGGAGAAGATAAGCGTGCCATCGGCAGGTGTCGGAATGGTAAAATTACCTGCTGCGTCGGTACTTGCCCCCCGCGTTGTTCCTTTTACCATCACGCTGACTCCCGTCAGTGGTTGTCCATCCGTATCCCGAACCACACCTCGTACGGTGATGTCCTGCTGGCCCATTTTATTTCTCACAACAACGAGGTTATCAT
>NZ_JBEBRB010000124.1:0-3878 GCF_040395035.1 Parapedobacter lycopersici
CTTATACCAAAACCGGACGCCTTATCTGCATGGATCAGGGGTTGCGCAGCCGCACCGATACCGCATTTTTATGCGCCTGCAATCCCTCCAGTTCGGCAAGTACTTCAACGGTAGGGCCAATGTTTTCCAGGCCTGCCGCATCGATGCGCTGAAAAGTGATTTTTTTGACAAAAGAATCAACCGATACGCCAGAATAGGAACGGGCATACCCGCTTGTAGGCAGCGTATGATTGGTACCCGAGGCATAATCCCCGGCGCTTTCGGGTGTCAGGTGTCCGAGGAAAACAGAGCCCGCATTGGTGATTTTCCGGATCAGCGGCTGCCAATCGTCCACTTCAATAATCAGGTGTTCAGGCGCGTACTGGTTGCTGAATGTCATCGCTTCTTCCATGTTATCGCAGATCAGCGCGTAGGAATTGGCCAGCGCCTTTTTAGCAATATCAGCCCGCGGTAACTGCTGCAGCTGATCCTGCAATGCATCCTGCACCTGTTCCACCAGTGTTTGGTCGGTGCTGACTAGTATGGCCTGGCTGTCCGGGCCGTGTTCGGCCTGGGCCAGCAGGTCGGCCGCCACGTAACCGGGGTTGCTGCTGCTGTCGGCCACAACCAATACTTCTGAGGGGCCTGCGGGCATATCGATGCTTACATGGCTCATGCCCTGTGCCAGGTTTTTAGCCATGGTAACGTATTGGTTGCCCGGCCCGAAAATCTTATCTACCTTCGGTATGCTGGCAGTGCCGTACGCCATGGCCGCGACAGCCTGGGCGCCTCCGGCAAGGTACACCCGATCTATTTTGAGCAGTTGCAGGCAATAGGCCAGATAGCCGTTGATTTTTCCGTCCGCCTGCGGGGGCGAACAGACGACAATTTCTTTACAACCGGCAATCCGGGCCGGAATACCCAGCATAAGTAAGGTGCTGGGTAATACCGCCGAGCCTCCGGGGATATACAACCCCACTTTCTCGATTGGCCGTGGTTCCCGCCAGCAGGTTACACCGGGCATCGTTTCGACTGTCCGTTCCTTTTTGAGCTGGACCGAGTGGAACCGGTGGATATTGGCGAAGGCGATTTCCAGTGCCCGTTGCTGTGTACGTCCGATGGAGGCAGCGCTGGTAGCAATCGCTTCCGCGTCGAGCACCAGGGACGTCAGCGTAACACCGTCGAAACGTGCAGCGTATGCCCGCAGGGCATCATCACCGCGACCGCGCACTTCAGCAATGATCTGGCGGACCGATTCTTCAATGTCCCGATTGGGGTCCGCATTGCGGGTAACCAGCTGTTCGAGTAACTCCCCGTGCAGTTGGCGGTAACGATAGGTAGTCAGCATGGTACTTCGTTAAATAATAATCTTTTCCACCGGCATGACGATGATGCCTTGTGCACCGGCCGCTTTAAGCTTATTGATCTTATCCCAGAAATCCTGTTCTGCAATAGCCGTATGTACAGCAACCCAGTTTTCTTCGGCAAGCGGCACCACCGTTGGGCTTTTTACGCCGGGTAACAGCCGGATAATCGCATCCAGGTTATCGCGTTCCACATTAAGCACCACATATTTGGTTTCCTGCGCCCGTAATACCGATTGGATACGCTGCATAAGCTCCAGTACGATCGGGTCATTTGCAATGCCTGCCCGCCCGATGAGAATGGCCTCTGACGACAGCACGTCGGCAAACGGCTTGAGCCCGTTGCTGCGCAGCGTACCTCCGGTGGACACGATGTCGCAGATGGCATCGCTAAGGCCCAGGCCCGGTGATATTTCCACGGATCCGGAAATGGTCCGGATATCGGCATGGATTCCATTGCTGTCGAGGAATTTTTTCAGGATAACCGGGTAGGAAGTAGCAATTGCCTTGCCTTCCAGGTCGCGCAGCTCCTGTGCATTGCTTTGGTTAGGGATTGCGATCTTGAGCGTGCAGCGGCCAAAGCCCAGCCGTTGCAGGTAAGTGACATCCGCTTCCGTTTCATTAATCACGTTTTCGCCGACAATGCCCAGGTCCGCGATACCATCCTGTACATATTCGGGTATGTCGTCGTCGCGGAGAAACAGAATTTCAAGCGCAAAGTTGGCGACCGTGGTCATCAACGAACTTTTATAATTTTCAAAGCTAAGGCCGCAGTTTTTTAGCAGTTGTACTGATTTTTCATTAAGCCTTCCCGATTTCTGGATGGCAATTTTCAGGTTTTTCATTCGTATAATTTTGTCTTTTATGGCAATGAGCCCGGTATGGATTGTTTTTCACTTGTTAGTCATTTCCAACGGTATTCAGGCAAGTTCCTGCCGCAGCTTGAAAGGGTGACGGAATGGATCAATCGCTGCGTCGTTCATGGCCTTTGGTGAATGGAACAATTCATGCAGATTTCATGTAAGCGTAAATGTGTTAGGGACGATGAACCGGTTGCCTTTCGGCAGCGGTTCAATGAATTCAATTTATTAATCAACATCAGGGTTAAGTGCTTCACGTAGAAACATACATATCACATATCGCCACAAGGGCGGTGATGAAAATGGATGTGGTGAACCAAAGCAACCTGCATGTTCTCTATTAATAAATGAATAGTAATGAAGTTGGGGACAAATATATAAGGTAAATGGAGACAATCCAAATTACGCGGGTTGTAATTCGGCAAAAAACTGTATTTTGGCCTTAACTAAGAGGAGTATTTATGGCAAAGGATTTTACGAAACAGCAAGGCGAAGACCCAACAGATCAAAATGATGCAGGGCAACCTGCGGCAGTGCTGGATGAAGGGGTGCACCACGTCAATAACCCGGTGCTGGACCTGCCTGAGATTACAAAGGATTACCTGGGGCCGGTAACTGGTCATTATCAGGAAAACAACAACTACTATTTTACGGATGGCGCTGCCTATGTGGAAGTAAAGGTGGTGAGCGATGAGATTATCCGGGTGCGGCTGGCACCACGGGGGCAGTTCCTGGAGGATTTTTCATACGCCGTTCCTGCGGCCGACCAGCACGTGTCGGTTTATCATGTTGAGGAAGACCAGGAGGCATACCGGGTAAAGACCAACACGGTCACCTGTGTGGTCCGGAAGTCCGATTTTCTGATTGCATTTGAAGACCGGCAGGGTGAGGTGTTTAATCAGGACCACGCACCGATGCACTGGGAGGAAAATCCCGATTTCGGAGGATATTATGTATATTGTACCAAAACCGCTACGGCGGAGGAAGCGTTTTACGGCCTGGGGGATAAACCTACCCACCTGAACCTGCGCGGCGGAAGGTTTGTAAACTGGAATTCCGACACTTATTCCTTCCAGTTCAAACAGGACCCGCTTTACCGGAGCATTCCTTTTTATATCGGCCTCAACCAGGGCAATGCCTATGGTATTTTCTTTGACAATACGTTTAAAACCTATTTTGATTTCGCTGCGGAAGCGCAGGATCGGACCAGCTTTTGGTCGGAGGGCGGTGAATTGCAGTACTATTACATCCACGGTCCGCAGATGATGGATGTGGTAAAACGCTATCACAGCATTACCGGCACCCATTACCTGCCACCCCTCTGGGCATTGGGCTATCACCAGTGCCGCTGGAGCTATTATCCGGAGAGCCGGGTCCGCGACCTGGCAAAAAACTTCCGGGAGCGGAAAATTCCCTGTGATGCCATTTACCTGGATATCGATTACATGGATGGCTACCGCTGTTTTACCTGGAATAAGCATTATTTCCCCGACCCTAAAAAAATGATTAAAGCGCTGGCCGACGACGGCTTCCGGACAGTGGTGATGATTGATCCCGGGATTAAGGTGGATGAAAATTACTGGGTGTTCCGGGAGGGAAAGAAAAACCGCTATTTCTGTCGCCGTGGCGATGATTATTTTATGGAAGGTTACGTGTGGCCCGGACGCTGCCAGTT
>NZ_JBEBRB010000125.1:0-3862 GCF_040395035.1 Parapedobacter lycopersici
GAAACAAAAAGTGAAAAAGGCCAAAAATGTCATCGTTATGATTGGCGATGGCATGAGCGCGGTGCAGATATATGCGGGTTTGACCGCCAGCAAGGTGCCGTTGAACCTGGAGCAATTCCGCCACATTGGGTTTTCAAAAACGAACTCCACCAGTTACGTTACTGATTCGGGCGCCGGTGCCACGGCAATTTCAACCGGCCACAAAACCAACAATGGTGCAATAGGTGTCGATTCGCTGGATAACCCGGTGCCGACGATCCTCGAGATTGCGGAAGCGCATGGGCTGACAACGGGCCTGGTAGCAACAACATCCATTACCGATGCAACGCCGGCTTCGTTTGTGGCTCACCAACCGAAGCGGAGCATGCAGCAGGAGATTGCCGCAGATTTCCTGAAATCGGGAGTGGATGTATTCATCGGTGCGGGCATGACTGATTTTACCGACCGGACTGACGGGAGAAACCTGGTTGATGAACTACGGCAAAATGGGTACCTGGTTGCTACTGACATGGAAGAAATTACGCGTGTTAATGCTGGGAAATTAGCGGGGTTTTTGCCTGAGCGTTCGGTGAAGGAGCGTGGTGATCAGCTTGCGCGAACGGCGATGACTGCGATCAATATCCTTAACCAGAACAAAGATGGGTTTTTCCTGCTCATTGAAGGGTCAAAAATAGACGACGGCGGCCATGCTAATGATGGGGATGTGGTGATCGAGGAAATGATTGATTTCGACCAGACCATCGGAAAAGTGCTGGAATTTGCCCGGAAAGATAAACACACGCTGATTGTGATTACCGGCGACCATGAAACCGGCGGGCTTACCTTGACAGGCGGCGATCTGGCCACGGGCAGGGTTAAAGCGGAGTTCTCCACGGATGACCACACGGCCGTGATGGTGCCGGTGTTTGCCTATGGCCCCGGCGCGGAGGCGTTTACAGGGATTTATCACAATAACACCATCTTTGATAAACTACTGGCCGCCTTCGGATTCCGCCATCGGAATGAAAAGCAGTAATTGAGCGTATCCGTCGCTAATATATCCGAAAAAGCAACCTCGAATGACGAATCTTCCGGCGGAAATCGTTGAACGTTTTTACCTGACGCTTAATGGGGATATCCCGATCGAAGCCTTTGAAAAGTGGCTTTATGCCGATCGGACGCTGGAACAGTATTTGAATCCGGACGACTACCTGGATTTGATCTCCCTGGGCTTCAAAAAAAGTGGCGCAAAGTACGAGCTTTGGAAGCTGCTAAAAAAACACATCGACCTAGCTGATTTTGAGACCTATAAATTGCGCAATTTACTACAGGAAGCCCGATTGAAAACGGAACGGTTGCCACAGGTGCTTGTTGCATTTTACGAACTATACTGCGACGGGTATTATTTTCTTCAGCAGCTCGCCATCGGTTACGGCTTAGCGATCCAGGTTCCACAGGTGGAAAATACTACCGCGGAAACTTGGGACGAATTGAATGCAATGGAAAAAAAGGCTCTTTTAAAAAGCCTGGAGCAGGGCCTTGACGATGAAGTGGATCTTGTGCTTGGCTGGCTGGAATCGGGTAAAATAAAACTGACAGGCGAAATTGATGAGATGGGACGGTATATGTATGATGACTTTAGAACGCAGGGTGATAGGGATTGAAATTCGTCGCGTCGCCGCAAGTATGACGCTAATATGTAATTCTCTAAAAAAGAAATTGACGGCCTAATATCACTGTTCGAAAACATTTCTTGGGTTCGGCTTGTTGTCCTGTTACTTTAAAAAAATAGTATTATGGCGACACAGAACAAAAATCAGGAAATGCCCAATGAGCACCTGCACGAACTATTCGTAGACGAATTAAGGGATATATTAGGTGCGGAAAAACAATTGCTGAAAGGCTTGAAAAAATTATCGGCTGCAGCTGGAAGTGAAACGTTAAAGAAGGCTTTTGATACGCACTACGGCCAAACGGAAGGACAGATTGAACGGTTGAAACAAGTATTCAGCACCATCGGACTTTCGGCCAGGGGTAAGAAATGCAAGGCAATGGAGGGCTTGCTGGAGGAAGCAGATGAAATTGTGGAAAGTTTTCAGGACCAGCCTGAAGTACTGGATGCCGCGCTTATTTCAGCAGCCCAGAAAGTGGAACATTATGAGATTGCCAGTTATGGCTGCTTGGTTACCTATGCGAAGCTGATGGAGCACAATGAGGCTGAGGAATTGCTTGCGGCTACGTTGGCGGAAGAAAAAGATACGGATAGCCTGCTAACGGAAATCGCAATGAATGAAGCCAATACTGGTGCAGCGGCTTAGGTTGAAGCTAATCAGTAAAAATGAAAGTCCCGTAGTTACGGGATTTTTTATTTCATCCCAGGGTGTACTGAAATGTAAATGGAATGGATCAAAACGATAAAGAAATTAATCCCCGTGACGGCCATACGGTAAGCCCATGGCAGCATGTGGTATCTTCGGTTTCGGGCGCAGCGCGTGTAACTGCCGGAGACGTATTTGACGTGATCATTGTAGGCGCGGGTATTACCGGGCTTACGACGGCACTGCTGTTGCAGAAAGCGGGTAAGCGGTGCCTGGTGCTGGAAGCCGGAAAGGTTGGGTTTGGGACGACCGGAGGTACCACCGCACATCTGAACACTTTTTTCGATGCGACTTACCCCGAAATTGAAAGCAGCTTTGGTGTGCACGCGGCCAAGTTGGTAGCGGATTCGGGCAAAGATGCCATGGCGCTCATTGCCGCCTTGGTAAACGAATACAGCATAGCGTGTGACCTGGAATACAAGGATGGCTACCTGTTTTCTGAAAATGAAAAGGAGACCGGTCAGCTCCGGAAAATCCTGGAGGCTTCCAGAAAGGCGGGAATCGTGGTGGAAGCGGCTGACAGTAACGACGTGCCGGTGCCCTTTGAGATGGCTATACGTTTTGGGCACCAGGGTCAGTTTCACCCACTGAAGTATATCAATGGGTTAGCAGCGGCATTCCAACGACTGGGCGGGGCGATACTGGAAGACTGTTTTGTAAAAGAGCACAGGAAGGTAGATAGCGGTTTGGAACTGGTTGCCGACAACCGCACGTTTTGGGCAGAGCAGCTGGTTTATGCGACACACGTGCCTCCCGGGATCACTGCTTTTAGTTTTCGCTGTGCGCCTTACCGGAGTTATGTATTGGGGCTGAGACTTAAGGATGAAACCGATTACCCAACGGGCCTGGCCTATGACATGCAGGAACCCTACCATTATTTTAGGACGCATGTGGTTAATGGCGAGCGCTTGCTGATCGTTGGTGGAGAAGATCATAAAACCGGGCATGATGATCCGGAGCAGGCCTTTGCGAACCTGGAGAAATATGTCCGTCAATATTACCGGGTGGAATCGGTTGTATACCGGTGGTCTTCTCAATATTACGTGCCGGTGGATGGCTTGCCTTATATTGGACGCCTGGCTGCTTCGGAAGGGGATATTTATATCGCTACGGGATTCAACGGGAATGGGATGACGTTCGGGACGATATCGGGGAAGGTGATCAGCGACCAGCTATTGGGTATCGAAAACCGATATAGTGATCTTTACGCGCCATCCCGGCTCAAGCCTGTTGCCGGCTTCACTGAGTTTGTTAAGGAAAATGCGGATGTGGCCTGGCACTTCGTGGCTGACCGCTTTGGAACGGAGGGCATGGACAGATTGTCGGCGCTGAAGAACGGTGAGGGAAAGGTAGTGGAGTTTAAGGGCGAGAAACTCGCCGTTTATAAAGATCAACAAGGCGGAGTGACGGCGTTGAATCCGGTCTGCACGCATGCTGGCTGTATCGTAAATTTCAACGCAGCTGAACAGAGCTGGGATTGCCCATGCCACGGTGGACGGTTTGAT
>NZ_JBEBRB010000126.1:0-3767 GCF_040395035.1 Parapedobacter lycopersici
ATGCCATCGCGCAGAACAACATCCCTTCCATGATTTTGTGGGGTCCTCCGGGCGTGGGCAAAACCACGCTGGCCCACATCATATCCCAAACGCTCGATCGCCCTTTCTTCAGTTTAAGCGCGATCAATTCCGGCGTAAAGGATGTGCGGGAGGTAATCGACAAGGCCGGCCAGCTTAAAAATTTCCAGCAACAGCAGCCCATCCTCTTTATCGATGAAATCCACCGTTTTTCCAAGTCGCAGCAGGACTCGCTGCTCGGCGCCGTGGAGCGCGGGTTGGTTACATTGATCGGGGCTACTACCGAAAATCCGTCATTTGAAGTAATTTCGGCGCTGCTCTCCCGCTGCCAGGTTTATGTACTGCAGCACCTCACGGAAGCAGAGCTCGTGGGTATCATCGAGAAGGCTCTGCGCGAAGATGCGTGGCTCAGCCAGCAGCAGGTAACACTGAAAGAACACGAGGCCCTGCTCCGCCTCTCGGGCGGCGATGCCCGCCGGTTGCTGAATGTGCTGGAACTGGTGGTCAACGCCGCGGCCGGTAAACCGCTGACCATCACCAACGACTTTGTACTCCGGCAGGTACAGCAGAACATGGCCATCTACGATAAGGCCGGCGAGCAGCATTACGACATCATATCGGCATTTATCAAATCCATCCGGGGAAGCGACCCGAACGCGGCGGTCTACTGGCTGGCCCGCATGGTGGAAGGGGGTGAGGATCCGCTGTTCATCGCCCGACGGCTGCTTATCCTGGCTGCCGAAGACATCGGCAATGCCAATCCGAATGCCCTGCTGCTGGCCAACAACTGTTTCCAGGCCGTCAATGTCATTGGGTGGCCGGAGTCGCGGATTATCCTTTCGCAGACGGTCACCTATCTCGCATCCTCCCCGAAGAGCAACGCGGCCTACGAGGCCATCAACCGGGCACAGGAACTGGTGCGGAAAACGGGCGACCTATCCGTGCCGCTCCACCTGCGGAATGCGCCCACCAAACTGATGAAAAACCTGGATTACGGCAAGAATTACCAATATGCCCATGCCCACGCAGGCAATTTTGTGGAACAGGAGTTTATGCCCGACGCCATAAGCGGAACCAAGCTCTATGATCCGGGCAGTAACCCCGCGGAAGAAAAGCTGCGGGAGAAGCTGCGCCAGCAGTGGAAAGATAAATACGGGTATTAAACCAGCTCCTCCCAATGATTCAGCGGCTTTTCCAAGCCCATCCACTTACCAATCATCCGGTAAATTTCCGCCCGGCTTTTCCCCTGTTTTCGGAGGTAATGCACGGAAGTGGCACCGGCCGACTTCGATAGTTTACGACCATCCGCGTCCAGGAGCAGGGGGTGGTGCAGGAACTTTATTGCGCTGAAGCGCTCAGCCCCCAGACAGCGGGCCAGGTAGCACTGTGCCAGCGAGGACTCCCACAGGTCGGCACCCCTGACGATCAGGTCGACCCCGAAATGAAAATCATCCACTACCGAAGCCAGCTGGTATGCCGGGAACCCGTCCTTTTTCCGGACAATAAAATCAGCCATCGATGGCGGAAGCCCGGCCCGTATCACTTGTCCGCCGAGGTCGGCAACAGCCAGCTCTGCCGGGTTATCCGTATACAGCCGCCAGCTGAGCCCGGCACCGTCCAGTGGCAGGGCTTTTTGCCGGCAGGTCCCGGTATAATGCCCGTCGGCACTTGCCTGCAATACATCCGAACGGGAGCAGCCACAGGCAAATACCAACCCTCGCTCGCGCAAATCGTTCAACGCGTTATTATACAGCTCCAGGCGATGTTGCTGGGCATATTCATCAACATATTCCCGGTAATTCCGCGGCCCCTCGTCGTAGCGAATATCCAGGTAATCCAGCGTTGCAAAAATATCCTCGACATATTCCCGTCTCACCCGTTCGCGGTCCAGGTCATCGATCCGCAGCAGCACGCGCGCACCCGTATACCGCGCCAACGCCACGGTTTTCGCCATGGAAAGCACATTACCCAGGTGCAGGTAGCCGCTGGGGGTTGGCGCAATGCGGGTACGTTGAAAAGCCAAACCGGTGTTCATGACGCCCAAACTTACGCAATTTGACTCCACTTCCATAGCAGGAATATCGTCATCTGCAGCCAAGCATGCGTCGGGCCTATAAGCTGCCTGATGCCGCTCACAGCAGAAATCGTGCTTTTATGCGATAAATTGCTTATCATTGAAGTCCTAATTCCTGTAAACATGACTAAACCGCGCGTTACCCACACCCTCCTTACCCTATCGCTTTTATTGCTTACGATGTCCGTATTTGCGGCTCCAGACAGCCTCACCCTGAAATGGGCGTATCAAACGGGTGGGCGGTTATTTGGAAGTGCCTATTTTTACGACGGCACCGTATTCTTTGGCAGCGAAGACAAAAACATTTACGCGGTTGACAGCCAAACAGGTGTGGCGCGCTGGACGTTTGAAACAACCGGCGGACTCTATTCCTCGCCCGTGGTTTCCGATGGTGCACTATTCATGCTCAGCATGGATGGCTTTTTTTATGCAGTCGATGCCGAAACCGGAAAACTGCGCTGGAAGTTCAAGACCGGCGGGGAGCGCAAACAGGACTTGTGGGATTATAACCTGTCGGATGCCGTGGTTAACAACGGAAAAGTATATTTTGGCAGCAGCGACCAGCATATCTACGCACTTGATGCCGCAGACGGCCGGCTGATCTGGAAATTTAAGACCGGTGACATGGTACACGCTACACCGGTTATCCAGCATGACACGCTTTATGTGGGTGGATTTGATGGGTTTTTATATGCACATAATGCCACTACAGGCCACTTACTATGGAAGTTCCGCTCGGTGGGGGATGTTTATTTCCCAAAGGGGGAGTTTCAGAAAGGCGTGCTGTTTCACGACAATACCCTGTATGCAGGCAGCAGGGATTTCAATATTTATGCACTGGACCCAAAAACGGGGCGTGGGAAATGGAACATGAAGGAATACGGCAGCTGGATTATCGCCACGCCATCCGCATACCGCAACAAGCTATATTTCGGAACTTCCGATACACACGTTTTTTATGCCCTGGATGCTGCCGATGGTCGGGTACAATGGAAAATCCCATTGAATATGCGGGTATATGGTTCGGCTGTTGCCGATGGCAGCCTGATCTATTTTGGCAGCTTTAACGGCAAATTGTATGGCGTCGATCCCGAAACAGGCGCCATTAAAAAGATTTTTCAATCGATAGGCAGCAAATTGAACTATGCCCGTGTTTTTGCCGCAGACGACCATTTTAAAGCCGGCTTTTCGCTTTATGGAGACGACACCGACGCCTCAGAGCAACAAATTCTTGCTTTGGGGGGTTTTGTGAACACACCGCTGCTGCAAAACGGCACATTGTATGTGGGAAGCACGGATGGCCGCCTTTATGCAATTGCCGCCGATTAACAACCTCGTACACTGCACATTGACCGGCAATTGAAGTTGACCGCCGCGGGTGTCTACTCGTGCATCACCTCCTCCGACAACGGTCGCACACTGGCCAGCCATGCTTCGGGACTGCTTCGGCATGTGTCCAGGGTGAGTCCAGAGTGAGTCCAGGGTAAGTCCACCTTTTATTGCTTTTTACCGGACACATACTGGATGCACCCTGGACTCACCCCGCACGCACGGTTAATGCTTCCCGGCCAGCTATCAAGGCCGTCTTAATGATGCTATTTTGTCATTTCTTTACGGGCGCAGCTGTCATATCTATGAAATTTAGTATCTTCGTTGTCAGCCCCGGGCAGCATTT
>NZ_JBEBRB010000127.1:0-3611 GCF_040395035.1 Parapedobacter lycopersici
GAAGGTTCAATTTTATCGATCGCTCATTGCCGCTGAAGCCTAAACGCAGCCAAAAAAATTTCATATTTATTTTTTAAACACATGAATACTTTTACTTTTGCATAATTTAAAATTGGTCTAAATAGCAAATGTATCTCATGTATTCATTCCGCATTGTCGCCCTGCTGACGTTATGCTTTCAAATTCTTCATGCACAGGAATTAAAAATTATTGTAAAAAACCAAAACGACCAACGCATCGGTCAGGCCAATATCAGTATCAATCAGAAAAATGTGGGCTATGCAGATGAAAACGGCATTTTGATCAAAGACTTAAGCCAATTCCAAGCACCATACCGTATTCAAGCCTCCTACATTGGTTACGTCACCGCAACGCGTGTGATCGACAAAGCAAACCTTCAGGACAGCCTGGTGCTGGTGCTTAACGGCCGGAATAATTTAGATGAAGTGATCGTTACGGCGGGAAGAAAGCCTGAACACATTTCAACCGTACCTTCTTCCATTTCCATTCTAAACGAACAGGAAATACAGGCGCAAAGTCAGATCAACAACAACCTATCCAATATCCTGGGAGCCACCATACCGGGATTGGGACCGGCCACCAATAAGGCAACGAATTCCGGGCAAACGTTACGCGGCCGCGCCGTGCTGGTATTAATCGATGGAATTCCCCAATCGACTCCACTCATGAATGGATCGCGCGATATCCGGACCATTGACCCCAACGTCATTGAACGTGTGGAGGTCATCAAAGGTGCAACCTCTATTTACGGAAACGGATCCGCTGGCGGTATTATCAATTATATTACACGAAAAAGCCCTGAAAACGGCAAAGTAATCAACGGCACGAGCAGCATAAGAAGTGGTATCAATCCCTTTCACGCAGGTGAAACTGCTGGCTATAAATTTTCACAACTGCTCTATGGCCGGAAAAAAAGATTCAGTTATACGCTAAGCGCTTCCATTGACTATACCGGTCTCCAACGGGATGCCGACGGCATGCCCCTCGGACAGACCGATGGATTATCCAATTCCTACCAGAACAACGGCTTTGTCAAACTGGGGTATGATTTCGACTCCACTTCCTCCATTACGGCTTGGTACAACTATTATAACAGTACCCAACACGCGAAATACATCAGTCAAACTGGGAAATACGACCAAAGCCCAACGATAGGCATCAAAGGTGAAGACCCTGGGAAACCTACAGGAACCCCGTACAACCACAACGCGATGATCAATTACAGCAAAACGGGCATCTGGGGCAATCACTCGCTGCAAGCAACACTGTATTACAACACGTTTCGGTCTATGAATCGGTATGTAGCAAGCGGAACGGCATGGTACGGCCCGGGGCAGACCCAGATCAACTCCGAGAAAAAGGGCCTTCGCCTGAACCTCAATTCGCCGTTCCAGCTCTTCCGGTCGCCCGCCGAAGTGACCTACGGCCTGGATGTGCTGAACGATGTTACCGATCAAAACCTGACCGATGGCAGGGTTTATATTCCGTATATGGACATGCTGAACGTGGCGCCCTATGCCCAGCTGCGCATCGATTTCATTGAAAACCTGATCCTAAAAGCAGGGGCCCGTTACGAAAACGCAACGGTCACGATAAACGACTTCAATACCATCGCCACCGGGCCGGGCAACGAAGGAAGTACCGCCGTAACCGGAGGAAAAATTCCATACAAAGGCACGACATTCAACGCCGGACTGCGGTATAACAAGTACGCATTCTTCAATCCTTTTATCAGTTTTTCCCAGGGATTTGCCATCAACGAATTGGGCCGCATCGTCCGTCGCGCTACCGACAATGACCTGGATAGCATAAAGACCGATCCAGTTATCACCAACAACTACGAAATCGGGTTCTCCAGCCACTACCGATTCTTTAACCTAACGGCTTCTTACTATTACAGCAGCTCAAAGATGGGCGTAGAACTGGTCGATGTAGGCGGGTACCTGATGGCCCAACGCCTACCCGAAGTCGTCCAGGGTTTTGAATTAGCCATTGACGCCAAGCTTCATCCAATGTGGACCCTTGGCGGAACCTATGCGTTTGTGGAGGGCAAATCCGAACAGGAAGATGGATCAAAAACGTACTTGAATGGGTCCCGAATCGCTCCGCCAAAGGCAACTGCCTATCTTTACTTTACGCCTAACAACAAATTGAATCTCCAGTTGCATTGGCTGTATACCGGAGCTCGCGACCGGTTTGATGCGAACGACCAGGGCATCTTCAAAAACTCCGAAGGGTCGGTCGAACCCATTTCCCTGCTCAACCTTTCCGGCTCGTACCGATTTAACGCACAGTGGTCGCTGGGATTGGGCGTCGAAAACCTGTTGAACAAGGACTACTATCCCGTTGTCAGCCAGTACCGGGCGCTAGATCCGGAGTATGTCAAAGGAACGGGTATGAACGCATCCGTAACGGTGAACTACCAATTCTAATGGTAAGGGCCGTCATACTATGGCTTCATAAGTGGCTCGCCATTGGCTCTGGCATCGTGGTGTTCATTCTGGGTATTACCGGCTGTATTTACACGTTCCACGACGACCTGAAACTGATGTGCTACCCGGAGAAATACTTTATCTCAGGTGCCGGCACCAGCAACACACTACCCTTGAGCCAACTGACCGAAATGGCGACCCGTTCACTAACCGAAGGGGAGCAGATCACGCGCGTGGATCTCTATCCTGCGCGGGACAGATCGTGGATATTCCGTGCGCAATCTGTTAATGAGGAAGCGTTTGGCCATTGGAATTATTTCAACTATTACAAGCGTGTGTTTATCAACCCCTATACCGGGGAAGTGGTCGCCATCGAAAACTCCAAAACGGAATTCTTCCAAGTGATGCTGCAATTGCACATGAACCTGCTTCTGGGAAAGAAATACGGCCATCCCGTGGTTGCCTATTCCACCCTGATCTTTATTATCGTAATGATTTCCGGCCTTGTATTATGGTGGCCAAAGAAGTGGAGGGGTAAGCGCCTACGCAGAAGCTTCTGGCCAAAGTGGTCGGTAAAATGGAAGCGTCTAAACTACGACTTGCATAACATCATCGGATTCTATTCGTTTCTTTTGGGAATTGCCATCGGCGTAACCGGACTTTTCTTTAGTTTTCCGGAGTTTAAATCGGCCGTTGCGGCGCGCCTGAACCAGCTGAACGCCAAAACGCAGCCATCCACAGCGGTCGCCCAACCCGCTATTCCCAAGCCAGGTGCGTATCCACTGGACAACGCGTTATACTACCTCCTCGAAGAAAATAAGGGAGCAGGAATGATGTCCATCCGTTTTCGTAATGAAGATGCCCCCAGCTTTGATGTACAGGTACGTCTGGACGAACAGCGAACGGGGAAGTTCAACTGGTACTACTTTGACAGATCATCCCTACAGATTGATAAAATCGACAGCCATCGTCATCAAGCGGCCGGTGATCGGCTAGCCTCCCTCAATTACGACATCCATACCGGCAACATTGGCGGCTGGCCAACCAAAGTCATCGCGTTTATCATCTCCCTGTTTTGCGCGAGCTTGCCCCTAACCGGATATATTATCTGGATCAATAAAGCTAAAAAGCACAAAAAGGGACAATATGATTCGAACT
>NZ_JBEBRB010000128.1:0-3366 GCF_040395035.1 Parapedobacter lycopersici
CGCTGCGCCTTGTCGGCGCAACGGGGAATAACCTCCGGAATGTCACGGCGGCATTTCCGCTTGGAAAGCTTATCCTGGTTACCGGGGTATCGGGAAGCGGAAAATCGAGCCTGATTACCGAAACGCTTTACCCGATACTGAATCAGCACTTCTTCCGGGCAAAGAAACAGCCGCTGCCTTACAAAAAAATCGAGGGCTTAACCCATATTGATAAGGTGATCGAGATCGACCAAAGTCCGATTGGCCGCACGCCGCGGTCGAACCCCTCTACCTACACGGGTGTATTCTCCGATATTCGCACGCTGTTTGTGCAGTTGCCGGAATCCAAGATCAGGGGGTATAAACCCGGCCGCTTTTCTTTCAATGTGAAGGGGGGGCGGTGCGAAACCTGCCAGGGGGCCGGAATGAAAGTCATCGAAATGAATTTCCTGCCCGATGTGCAGGTCCCGTGCGAAACCTGCCAGGGTAAGCGATATAACCGTGAAACGCTGGAGGTCCGCTATCGCGGCAAATCCATCAGCGATGTGCTGGACATGCGCATTGATGAGGCCGTTACGTTTTTCGAGAACATCCCGTCAATCTACCGGAAAATAAAAACCCTGCAGGATGTGGGGCTGGGTTACCTTACCCTTGGCCAGTCGTCCGTTACCCTGTCGGGTGGCGAGGCCCAGCGGGTAAAGCTGGCCACCGAGCTCTCGAAAAAGGACACCGGTAAAACATTTTACATCCTTGATGAGCCCACTACCGGGCTGCATTTCGAAGACGTAAACGTATTGCTGGGTGTGCTGAACCGATTGGTCGACCGCGGAAACACGGTGCTGGTTATTGAGCACAACCTGGACGTGATCAAAGTGGCCGACTGGGTGATCGACCTCGGCCCGGAGGGCGGTGCCGGCGGCGGCGAGATTTTGTTCAGCGGAACCCCGGAAGCGTTGCTGCAGCATAAAAAGAGCCAAACGGCACGGTTTCTGCGCGTGGAAATGCCAGCCGCTTCTGCCGCGGTATAGGCGCAGTCCCGCCCGGTTTTTATGACGGGCAATTTTATCATTATCCTGCGTTTTTTTATCTTCGCAAGCGTATGTCAGATATTATCCAATTGTTGCCGGATGCGGTGGCCAACCAAATCGCCGCGGGTGAGGTGGTGCAACGGCCAGCGTCAGCGGTTAAGGAGTTGATGGAAAATGCGATAGATGCTGGGGCGGATAAGATCAAACTGATTGTCAGAGACGGCGGAAAATCACTGATCCAGGTGATAGACAACGGTTGCGGCATGAGCGTTACCGATGCCCGGCGCTGCTTTGAACGCCACGCCACGTCGAAAATCCGTCGGGCGGAAGACCTGTTTGCCATCCGGTCCATGGGGTTCCGGGGAGAGGCTTTGGCTTCCATTGCGGCAATTGCCCATGTGGAGCTTAAAACGAGGCGCACGGAAGATGAGTTGGGGACGCTTCTGGAAATTGCGGGATCAGCTGTCGTAAAGCAAGAGCCCGCCGCATTGCCAACAGGCACGAGTATCTGTGTAAAAAACCTATTTTATAATATTCCGGCCAGGCGGAATTTCCTGAAAAGCAATGCTGTGGAAATGCGGCACATTGTCGACGAATTCCAGCGTGTGGCCCTAGCCTACCCTCAGCTCTTTTTTAGCCTGCACAGCGATGGCAACGAATTGTTCCACCTGCCGGAGGGAACCCTCAAGCAGCGCATTGTGCATGTGTTCGGCAACGGCTATAACCAGCGCCTGGTGCCCGTAGCGGAAGATACGACCATCATCCGGCTGGACGGATTTATCGGCAAGCCCGAATACGCGAAGAAGACTCGCGGCGAGCAGTTCTTCTTTGTGAACAACCGGTTTGTCAGGGACGCCTATCTTAATCATGCCGTCGTTAAGGCCTATGAAGGACTCCTGCCGCCGGAGAGTTTCCCTTTCTATGTCCTCTTTATTGATATAGATCCGGCCAAAATAGACATCAACGTCCACCCGACAAAGACAGAAATCAAGTACGAGGATGAACGGGCTATTTACGCCATCATCCAGTCGGCCGTAAAGCGGTCGTTGGGTCGGTATAACATTACCCCGACGCTGGATTTCAACCAGGAGACCGGCTTCAGCCGGCTGATCAGCCAGAAACCGCTGGACGAGATCGTCCCGCCGAGCATCGCATTCAATCCCGACTTTAACCCGTTTGAGCCAGCTTCCGACCACAAGCCGGGTGCATCCGGTACGACCCGGTCGGCCGCTTCCGGCGGACACGGCAACATTCCGCAAAACTGGGAAACACTGTATCGGATCGCGCAGCAGCCCGAAAAAGGGCAGCTGAACCTGGAGGGCGATGTATCCGGACCGGGAGCAGACCTTACCGAACGCGTTTCCAAACCGCCGTTCCAGCTGCATGGCCGCTACATCCTGTCGCAGATTCACTCGGGTTTCATCCTGATCGATCAGCAGGCGGCCCACGAGCGGATTTTGTTTGAACAATTCAGCCAGCACCTCGAAAACCGGCAGGGCGCCAGCCAGCAGAGCCTGTTTCCGCAAACGGTTACCTTAAACGGCGCCGACTTCCAGCTTATCAGTGAGCTGCTGCCGGACATTCAGGCATTGGGCTTTCAGATCAGGGAGTTTGGCAAAAATACCGTTGTCGTTGAGGGAGTTCCGGCCGATATAACCGGTATCAGCGAGCGGCAGCTACTGGAACAGCTGCTGGAGGACTATAAAAACAACCAGGCCGAGCTGAAACTGCCCAAGCGGGAGAAGCTCGCCAGGAGCCTGGCCCGGCATGCAGCCATCCGCCCCGGAACCGTATTGTCGATCAATGAGATGGCCGAATTGATTGATCAGCTGTTTGCATGCGAAACACCCGGCGTATCGTTGAGTGGAAGGCCGATAATTCTTACTTTTACACTGCAAGAACTGGCCGAACGGTTTGAGCGGTAAATCTACTAAGCACATGTACAATAATTCAGCATCTCCATTCGCAGGCCTTACCCCGGTGGTAAAAAACCTGATCATCATTAATGTGATCTGCTTCCTGGGTACCATGATATTCGACCAGGCTAACCGTCTTTTCGGGGTTTATTACCTGGATTCACCTTTTTTCAAGGTCTGGCAAATCATTACCTACATGTTTATGCATGGGGGCTTCTCGCATATTTTCTTTAACATGTTTGCGCTGTTCATGTTCGGGCCGGTACTTGAGCAGGTGCTGGGCTCCAAGCGTTTCCTTAACTATTACCTGATCACCGGGCTGGGTGCGCTGGCGTTGCAATTTGGTGTTCAGGCATTGGAGGTGTATCAGATTACCGGCACGGTGTCCGCCAGCCAATGGCTGCGGTTTGATATGTTTCAGGGGCTGGTTTACAGCAACCATC
>NZ_JBEBRB010000129.1:0-3163 GCF_040395035.1 Parapedobacter lycopersici
CGGGCCTGAATAATATATGCCAGGTTTTTAACCGAAATTTCCTTGGGCTCCCTGCCCCGCAGTCCCGGAACGCAGATGACCTCATTTTCCTTATTCTCGTCGGCCAGGGCAGAACCGAACCGGATTTTTAACAACTCAGCCTGGTTACGGAGTACGGAACACCCCTGTTTGATATCTTCGGTTACAATGTTCCCTCCCAACGGGATCACGGCCGTATGGCGGATGATGCCTTCATGGAAGATGGCCACGTCGGTAGTGCCTCCACCGATATCCACCAATACAACGCCGGCATCTTTGTCGGCTTCGTCGAGCACCGCCTCAGAAGAGGCCAGGGGTTCCAGAATAAGGTCCTGAACTTCCAGGGATGCATTATCGATGCATTTCTTGATGTTCTTTATCGCGCTGACGTGACCGGATATGATGTGGAAATTAGCCTCCATGCGGCGGCCGGCCATGCCTATGGGATCCTTGATTCCCGGTTCATTATCGATGGTAAACTCCTGTGGAAGCACGTGGATGATTTCTTCACCCGGAGGGAGTACCAATTTGTACATGTCTTCAATCAGCCGTTCAATATCGAGGCGATTGATCTCATTTTCGTCCCTTCGGGTCAGGATACCCCGGTGCTGTATACTTTTAATGTGCTGTCCCGCGATGCCCACATTAACCACTTTAATGTCTACATTGGACTGCGAGCTGGCTTCTTCCACGGCCTGCAGGATACTGTTTACCGTCTTTTGGATATTGGCCACTACACCACGGCTTACACCCGATGACTCGGCTTTGCCCACACCCAGGATTTCAATTTTCTTCGCTCCGCTGCGGCGCCCCACGGTTACACAGATCTTGGTTGTACCAATGTCAAGCCCCACCACGATCGGCGAGTCCTTTTCTGATGATATTCTTGTTTTCATAACGTGACTGTATTGTATATAGATGCTATTATTTTTACAATGAATTATAATGCCTGGTTACCATTATCCGCAGGCTTAAAGTGCTCGTTTCGTTCACAAACCAACTGGCCCGCAAATTTCAAATTGACTGATTTATAAGCGTCGATTCCCGTACGGGGAACAATTCGTTTATAGAAAAGCATCAGCTTTTCAAACTTCCTTTCGAGCGAATCCGCATTTCCGAGGATGATCTGCTGGTTACCTACCCGTGGCACCAGTTCGATATCCCTGGCGGTGTTGACATACAGTTGTACCACCTGGTTGCTCCATACACTGTCTGCGCTGATGAATTGGGCGGTTTTGAAAACGTCCTTGATCAGCTGGCTGCTCATGCTATCCAGTTCGCCATTATACGGCTCAGCGATATTTCCATTGACAACAGGTACACGGGGCATGTATTTCGGCGAAACCGGCATCTTGTACCCCTGCCTGTCAATATAAAAGTCCAGTCCCGCTTTATTGATCACGCGCACGACGGCTTCCCGTTGCCGGATGCGTACGGTAAGCATACCGTCCATATCTATCGTAACTGTTGCAGCAAATACGAACGGAATCTGCAAGAGATCGCTTTCCAGCTGGTGGATTGGAACGCTTGCGAGAGTCCGCCCCTCCAGCTCTCCGTACTTTGCGGTAATCAGTTCCGCAATATCCCGATGCTCGACAAACGACTCATTGCCCAGCACGATGATGCGCATCTGCGTGCACGCCTGTTCACTGCTCTTCACCTGGATAAATCCCATCAGCGTCACGAGCCCGGCAAGCACCACCAAGCCGGCCATGCCATACAGGATGTGGCGCCAGTTTACAGCCGTTGATATCCGTTTAAGCATTACTTAATATCGTTTTAAGGGGTTCAACCAATAAATCAACATTACCCGCACCTACCGTAACTACCAGTTCCGGCCGATGGGCTTTTACAAACGCCTTTACCGCATCGGCACTGCAAAGGTGTTTATCCGCGACATTAATTTTACTAAGCAGCATACTGGAATCCACTCCTTTGATGGGCAGCTCTCTCGCCGGATAAATTTCCATCAAAAGCAGCGTATCCACTGTACTCAGCACCGCTGCAAACTCGTCGGCAAAGTCGCGGGTCCTGCTATACAAATGGGGCTGGAACACCACCGTCAGGTGTTTATCCGGATAGAGCGCCCGCACGGCCGCAAAGCATGCTTTCAATTCCGCCGGATGGTGTGCGTAGTCGTCAATGTAGATGGCTTCCTCCGATTTAACTACGTATTCGAACCGGCGTTTCACGCCGCTGAATGAAGCCAGCGCCCGACGGATTTTATCTTCGGTGATACCCAGTAACCGGGCTACCGTAATGGCTGCAGTTGCATTTTCCACATTGTGATTACCCGGTACCCCGAGATGGACCTCATCCATCCTTCCACCGTCCCAAACGTAGTCGAAATAAAATTCGCCATTTACGATATGAATACGGTCAGCATAGGCATCGGCAACACCCCCGGCGCTGTAAAAAATATCGGCAGCGAATGGCAGACCGGCTTTGACGATGCGTTTTCCATCCGCATGGAGCTGGTCCAGAAACAGCTGGAATGATTCCTGCAATTGGTCTTTATCGCCATAAATGTCCAGGTGATCGGCATCTGCCGATGTAACTACCGCAATATCGGGAAACAGTGTCAGGAAAGATCGGTCGTACTCGTCTGCTTCCAGCACAATGACGTTATTATCGGAGAACAGCACATTCGTGTTGTAATTGGTGCTGATGCCCCCCAAAAATGCAGAACATCCATAACCACTGTCGGTAAGTACGTGCGCGATAAGCGACGAGGTCGTTGTTTTACCATGCGTACCTGCCACGGCGATTGCAAACCGGTTCTGGCTGATCAGACCAAGGACCTGCGACCGCTTAAACAGGAGATGACCCCGTTGCTGGAACTGCTCGATCAGCCCGAGCTCGCTGGGCACTGCGGGTGTATAGATAATCAGGGTATGGCCACTGGCTTCCCAGAATGCGTCATTCACCAGGCCAAAATCATCGGTATAACTCACAGGAATCCCCTCTGCAACCAGCCGCTTGGTCAGTTCCGTTTCCGTCCGGTCATACCCCGCCACCAGACATCCAAAATGGCGGAAATAACGGGCCAGCGCACTCATGCCTATGCCGCCAATACCAATGAGGTATACTTGTCTGATGTTGTCTATATTCATTTTCTTTACTCGTTATTTCCGTTCTCCTGCCA
>NZ_JBEBRB010000130.1:0-3025 GCF_040395035.1 Parapedobacter lycopersici
TGCCTCCTTTAATCGCCATAACCACGGCCCCGGGGGTAGCGTGTTCACGGACCGCCTCCATGGCGATGGCATCAATGTTAGCCGTCAGCTGTTGTGTATCTATTCCAAAAGCCGAAGCATCCGCGTATTCGAGCCGAGTCTGTGCTGTTCTGAAGCCAGCACCTTTTGCGTAACGCGTTGAAAATGTTTGGGGCAACTGCGCTGTACAGGAAATGCCGCCGAAGATCGACATCGCCACCTGACTGGCAGTCTCATTGGTAAGCGTGGAAGTCCAAAGGACCGGGAAACGGACGAAATCAACCGCACGCAGTCCGGAGCCATCACCGAAAACCGCTAAAACAACTTCCTTGCCCACCGCCTGGGTATGGATGAACTGCAACAACCGTTGATCATTCATGTCTGCATCGGAAACGGCGAAAATCAGGGTGTTATAAAACTTCAGGTCTTCATCCAGGTGGGTGCTCCCGTCTGGTTCAGCCGCCAGGGCAAAATGCGTGACGGGTGCATAACGCTCCAGCATGTTACCAAATGCATTGAACACCTCCCGATCGAGGTGACCGATGTGGGCGATCCGGCGGTCCTGCAATCCCTTCAAGGGGATGCTTTGCCCTTGATTGTTTAATAATACGGTATGATTGACCGGCACCTTCCCGGTTACCCCGGCACCAAAAACGGAGGAAATACACGCGATCGCCACGCCCATCATACCAATCAGTGTAATGGCTTTTTTCATCGTATAACGAATATCGATAATATTTACTAAAAATGGTGGTCTTCTTAAATTTTTATGATTTTTGTATTTACTCAGTTCACACGTGTCAGACAGCTCCTCATCGGTTTTTGCGTTCTCGATCGCATTGCAGCATAAGCTGCACATCGAAATCAGCACCTCACCCCTCATCGAAGGTGTTTGGCTATTACAGGCGGCTCCGCTACCTTTTCAGCTCATCTATTACGCCCTGCAGCCTTACCGCAGCAGGGTGCCGGCGACCCCGGGTATCCGCAGCATCCACATCGATGAGGACCGCTGGATCACGCGGCCGGAATTGCTGCTGAACCGCATTGCCGCCTTATCCGGACAGTCGCGTCGCCTGTATGCCCGGGATACCGTAGCCGCCCGCATCGATAAACCGACGGCTTTATCCTTCCAGGAAGAACATCATTTGCAGGTGCCGCTGCCCGGAAAATACCGGTTTGGTTTATTCCATCACGGCGAATTGACGGCAATAGCCCTGTTCAGTGGTGGGCGCAGCATGCACGACAGGCCCGTCGGACACCGGTCATTCGAGCTCCTTCGTTTCTGCCATAAACAGGGCGTTCATGTCGTGGGTGGATTCAGCAAGTTACTGGAAGCCTTTCAGCGCGCCTTCAATCCCGGGGATATCATGACCTATGCCGACAGCGATTGGTCCAACGGCAGCAGCTACCGGAAAGTGGGGTTTGTCCCGATAGCGGAAACACAGCCCCAGTTGTTCTGGGTGGATGCCCGGACTTTTACGCGATACCATGAAGGGAGACTGCCTCCGACACTTCATGGAATGCCACCGGCAGACCGACTGCGTGCCGGATTTATCCCGGTCTACAACGGGGGAAGCATTAAATTAGTGAAAATATCCGGTTAGCCGGTCACGCATCTTTTTCCTATATTCGAAATCGTTTTGGACGTGAAGAATACCCCACCGCTACTCGTAATTTTCGGACCCACCGCATCGGGCAAGACTTCCCTTGCAATTGCGGTTGCCAAACAGGTTAACGGGGAAATTATCAGCGCAGACTCCAGGCAGGTATACCGGGGCATGGATATCGGCACCGGAAAAGACCTGGAACTTTATCGGGACATCCCTTATCACCTCATCGATATCCGTGATGCAGGAGATACGTATCACGTTGCACAGTATCAGCAAGACTTCCGTGAAGCAATGAGCGCCGTAATCCGCCGCGGCAAGCAACCCATTTTATGCGGGGGTACGGGCCTGTACCTTCAGGCGGCGCTTTCAGGGTTTGCCTACAGCGGAGTACCCGTTGTGGCCGACCGCCGGGAGGCACTGGAAAAGCTGGATCGCGAAACCCTCGTCCGGCAGCTACAGGAGCTGCCCGTACCGCCGGGTTTTACGGCAGATACCAGCACTAAAAAACGGATAATCCGGGCCATCGAGATTGCCGAATGGCATCGGGAGCACCCGGTATCCCGGCCGGTACAACCCACAATTCCGGCGCAGGTGTTTGGCATCAACCCGCCGGTGGAGGTCCGCCGGCAACGCATAACCAACCGGTTGGTGGAGCGGCTGGATGCCGGGCTAATCGACGAGGTGCGGCAGCTACTGGACCGGGGCATTCCCCCCGAACAGCTCATACGGTACGGGTTGGAATACAAGTATACAACGCAATACCTCCTCGGCGAGCTTGACAATGATACGTTCTTCGCACGTCTTAATACCGAAATACATCGTTATGCGAAGCGGCAAATGACTTATTTCCGTAAGATGGAGAAAGACGGGTTAACCGTCCATTGGCTGCCGCAACGGTCGATAGCGGAAATGGCGGCCGCAATATTGGCACACTCCGGCCACTGAACCGGCCTCCCGCTCTCACCGAACATCCGGCAGCCAAAACCCGGAATGGTTCGATGTGAGTCCACGGTGAGTCCACATTAAGTCCACGGTGAGTCCACCTTTTTCAGGTTAAATCGTGGAGTCAGCCTGCTGGCATCCTGTACACAATGCGTAAGGATGCCGTACAATGGTACCGGCAGACAGCACGAAGCCCCGCAGCTACAGGCTACGGGGCTTCGTATCTAATGTTCGTTGCTACAATTTAATCTCAACGTCCTTACTGTTGAAGAAATGGAATTCCGTTAGGTAATATGCGGAAACCGGCTTTACCCGGATCCATCGGCCGAACTTGAAAAACCATTTTACCCGGCGGGACATTAATCCGGACCTGATGTAGGCGTAAATATAGGGGTGCACACATAGCGTAATGTCCCTTTCATTCTGTTCTTTAAGAATAAAACTCAGGTTATTCT